>CAZWQW010000018.1:17324-28974 GCA_964635955.1 uncultured bacterium
CCGTTTAAGCTCGATCAGGTCAAGGAAGCGCTGACGGAGATTAATATCCGCGGTATGTCGGTCAGCGAGGTTCGCGGCTTTGGACGACAGCGTGGTCATGCCGAATTCTACCGTGGTAGCGAGTACCAGGTGGATTTTCTCCCGAAAATACGTATAGATCTCGTCGTGCGCGACGAAGACGTCGAAGCGGCTATTAATACGGTCATGGAAGCGGGACGGACTGGGCAAGTCGGCGACGGAAAGATCTTTGTGCTCCCGGTAGAAGACGCGATCCGCATCCGTACCGGCGAAGCCGGCGAAGACATCCTCTGAACTATTGCGCTTCCCACTCATGATCACGAACTAATCGGGGAACCGAGTGCCTTCCCGTGCATCTCATTGGTGTCTCCGGACTTTTCGGTCGGTACGCGAATTGCACGTATCTACAGGTGTTGTTGATTACCCAGCGCTGAGCCATCTACCACAAAGGGCCGATAGATGAAACGTTTGCTGATCCTCGTCCTCGCACTTTCAGTCGGAACGTCGAGCATCGCTACTGCGCTCGACGGACAGGATGTGCTGCGTCGAGTGCGACGTGCGTACGACCGTGTTAACTCGTTCCAAGCCGACTTCGATCAGACGTTCATCTGGAAACTCGCCGGCTCAGAACAGCAGATGACCGGGCGATTCCTCATGGCCAAACCGAACAAGTTCCGCGTCCAGACCGAAGTTCAAACCGTCGTTACCGATGGTCGGACCGTGTGGAGCTATTCGCCCGCAACGCGGCAGGTGATTCTTAACGACTACGATCCGGCGACGATGCCTCTTCGACCAGATAACTTCCTCCTTCAGTTCCCCGACGAAGATCAGGTGACATACGTCGGCGAACAGCGACTGGACGGGAAAAAAGTGCACGTACTTGACGTACTACCGAAAGACGGCACACTTGGAATAACGTCTGCCAGAGTATGGGTCGACGCGGATTCGTGGATGGCGCGAAAGGTCACGTATGTCAGCGTAAACGAAGACACGACCGTCTACGCTCTTCGCGACGTGCAACTCAACGCTTCGATGCCAGACACCGCGTTCTCATTCCGCGCACCCGACGGTGTAGAAGTTGTTGACTTCCGCGCTTCGACATCTCGGTAATCCGGTATTGTCGGTATGACTGTATTGATTCGAACATGCGCCGCGATTCTGCTACTCGCTTTCTGTATCGCATCGACGACAGCTACCGGGGCGAATGAGACACCATCGAAGTGGTGGGTGTTTTTCGCTGATAACGGTTCGAGTTCGTCACCGGAGTTCGAAGGACGGGTGTCGGCAGAGTATATCGATGCGGTACACGAGATCGCGCCGATCAGCGTCGTAACACAGTGGTTCAACGGCGTGAGCGTTTTCGCAGATGAGAGTGCGCGCGACCGAATACGGGCGCTGCCGTTCGTGCGTGAGATGCGACCAGTCGGAACGTACATCCGCCCGGACGAACCGCCCTCCGATGTTAGCGATACACCGTTACCCCGTCCGACGCGCGCGACGACGCTCGACTACGGCGGATCGCAGGGGCAAGTGACGCAACTCAACGCGCACCTTCTCCACGACATCGGCATCACCGGCGATGGTGTGCTGATCGGGTTTCTCGATAGCGGATTCAGCTTCATCGACGACCATCCTGCCTTTCATCATCCAGACCATCCTCTCGACATCGTGTACCGGTATGATTTCGCCGAAAACGACACCGATGTTACGGATAGCCAGACATCGGCCGATCACGGTACCCAAGTCCTCAGCTGTGCCGTATCGTATGCGCCGGGTTCGCTCATCGGGACGGCATATGGTGCGTCGGTCGCACTCGGTCGCACCGAGATTGCGAGTATCGAGAGCCGGATTGAAGAAGACTACTGGGTCCGAGGACTGGAGTATTTCGTCGATACACTCGGTGTGGATATCGTATCGAGCAGCCTCGGGTACAACTGGTTCGACGCGGCTCTGGGCCCAAACCACGACTGGAGCGAGGCAGACGGCAATACAGCGATGATTACGAATGCTGCGGACAAAGCAGCAGGTAAAGGCGTGACAGTCGTCGTCGCAGCAGGGAACGAGCGGTGTTACTCACAGAGTCTGGCACTATGGAACGGCGGGAAGATCTTGCTCCCGGGTGACGGAGACTCGGTGATTACCGTTGGCGGCGTTTCGTCGACCGGGACGTCGTATTCGTGTAGTTCACTTGGTCCGACAGCGGACGGTCGTATCAAACCTGATATCTCCGCACGTGCAGTTGCGGTTACAACAGTGACGGCTACATCAGGGAAAAACGGCACATCATACGGGTATGCTACGCCCAACGGAACGAGCTTCGCCACGCCGCTTATTGCGGGAGTAGCGGCGCTGTTGCTCGAAGCGCATCCAGACTGGGATCCACACGCTATTCGCACGGCAATGCGATTAAGCGGCACACAAGCCACGTCGCCGGATACCGTTTTTGGCTGGGGCATCGTCGATGCGTGGAAGGCGTATTGCGCAGATTCCGCGATTTATGGTCGGGCTGTCGATCCGTTGTCTGGAAAACCTCCTGTGTACAACGCATATGTTCGGCTCTTCGATGGTGCAGATGAGCAGGTCGGATCCGCGTACGTTTCCAACACGGACGGATGGTTTCTTTTCGATAATTTGGAACCGGGAAACTACACACTTCGCGGATACGTCGACGGAACGACTATGGTTCGCGAAGTCGATGTAACGATTCCGATGACGCCGGCCGAGTTTCGTTTACTCCTCGGCGATCCGAATGCCGTGCATAATGTTGGCGCACATCCGGAGCGGTTCGTGGTCGGTAATCCATTCCCGAATCCTGCGAACCCGACGGTATCGATTGAGTACAATATCGCTAATGTACGGCCGAGCGAATGGGTTCAACTCAGTATTCTAAACACCCTCGGGCAGACAATTCGGACAGAACGTTATCAGGCGTCGCCGAGCGGCGTGATCACGTGGGACGGGCGTGATATGCGAGGAAGACCCGTATCGACAGGTGTGTATATTGCGCGCCTTCGTTTGGCGGACGCGTACGATCAACCCGGAATGATTGCGGTACGACGGATTACGCTGTTACGGTAATTTGGGTCCGCACTTTAGTGCGCTCTTCGATCAATTCTTCTGACCGGTCAACACAATCCCCTCAACGAAGTACTTCTGCGCGGCGAAGAAGATTATCACCACCGGAATCAGCGATACCACCGTCGCCGCCATAAGGTAGTGCGGGAATTGCGACTGCGTGTCTTTGAACATGTTGATCCCGAGCGAGATGGTGAACTTCTCATAGCTCTGGAGGTAGATCAGCGGATCGAAAAAGTCGTTCCATACGGCGATGAACGAGAGTACGGCAATTGTCGCGAGTGCGGGCTTCGCGAGCGGCAGCATGATTCGGTAGAAAATCTGGAACTTGTTGCAGCCGTCGATAAGCGCTGCGTCTTCGAGATCAACCGGAATCGTTTTGAAGAACTGTCGCAGTAGGAATATGCTGAAGACGTTTTTGCCCAACCACAGCGGTACGACGAGCGGTTTATAGGTATCGATCCATCCCAACCATTTGAACATCAGGAACGTCGGTATCATGGTTACTTGGTGGGGGAGCATCAGGGTGCTGAGCAGGACGATGAACCAGATATCGCGTCCCTTCCAATCGAGCCGCGCGAACGCGTAGGCGACGATAGCCGCACTCAAAAGTAGCCCTGTAAGTGATGCAACCGTTACCACCACGGTGTTCCAAATGAAATGCGCAAACGGAAGCAGTTCGAAGACCTTGATGTAGTTGATCCACTGCGGGTCTTCCGGAATCCAAACAATCGGGAACGCGTAGCTCTCGCGCAGGTCTTTCAGCGAGTTCGATACGGTTAGCAGGAACGGCGCGGAAAACAGGATCGACGACAGGATCAGGAATAGATACGTCCACGTTTTTTTCGCAATCTTCGTCGCAGTGGAGCTTCGTCGCATCATTTCTTGCGCTCTCCTTCGTAGTAGACCCACACTGCCGATGAACGCAGTACGAGGAGCGTGAAGAAGAGAATGATGACGAATAGAATCCACGCGAGTGCGGACGCGTACCCCATCTCGAAATCGATAAACGCCTTGCGATAGAGATACAAAACGTAGAACAGCGTGCTATCGTCCGGACCGCCGCGGTTTCCCTCGGACATGATGAACGCCATCATGAAAACCTGAAACGACCCGATAATCGCCATGACGAGATTGAATAAGATCGTCGGTGTAATCATCGGAATGGTGACATTCCAGAACTTTCGCAGCCGGCCGGCACCATCGAGCTCGGCGGCTTCATATAGGTGACGGGGTACGCCCTGGAGTCCGGCGAGAAAGATGAGCATCGGCGCGCCGAGTCCCCACGCGGTCATGAGAATGAGCGCGGGCTTTGACCAGTTGGGATCCTCCAACCAACCTGGCGGCTGTGCGCCGAAGATACTGAGAATCGGTGCGAGTAGGCTGTTTAGCGCACCGAAATACGGATTGAACACCCACCACCAGAGAATCGCCGTCGCCGCGCCGCTGACAACACTCGGTAGGTAGAAGAGCGTGCGGAAGATGGACACCCCGCGTATCTGCTGATTGAGAATCATCGCGAGGATGAGTGCACCGAAGATACGGAGCGGGACGGCGAAAACGGTGTAGAACGCAGTGTTGTAGAGAGATGTCCAGAACACGCGATCGTTTGTAAAGATCGTTTTGTAATGCTGCAATCCGACGAATTCGACATCTATCAGCGATGTCTGCGCATCCCATTTCGCGAGACTGAGAAACACAGCAAACAGCATCGGTCCAAGCGTAAACGCGATGAAACCGATAATCCACGGAGATGCGAAAAGATAACCATCGATGGTATCGCGTGTACGTCTGTTCACGGTATCTCCGGATGACGGATCGGATTGGAGAATCAGTCGTTTACCGCGCCGAAACACTCAGTACTACGGTGTCGTTGTTACACGAGAAACGTAGGAAAAGATAGACACGCCGGTAGAGAATCGAAAGTCTTGTCTCCTGTCACGCATACCATTGACTGGGGGAGCAATTCTTGACATTCTCTTGTACTGAGATCGGTTGCTCCCAAATGGCGACCGGTCAGTATGAGAGCGCCGGCGGCAACCTTGCGGCGGATCCTCCGCCGAGCCGGCGTCGCGCCGATCCGGTGAATACAGCCGGTACTGGACAACGGACCTCTTACTCGTGACATCCGCCTTTATTCCGACGGAGTAGGAGAACATGCCACGTCGCCCAGCACTGTACCCACGACCGCGGTGGCAGTGGGCAACCGATCTGCCACGTGTAGAGTCCCCGTGGGCTGAACTGATTCGTCTTTCCGACGTTCGCTTTCTTTCCGATAACCAACTGAGTCTTTGGGTAGCGCCCGATACCATTGGTGCCGAAAAGATTAGCTTCTATCCAGTGCCACGCGCTCCCCATCTTGATGCCGACCGTTACGATGTCGGACGAATCATGGAGGAGTCGCTTCACGCGATGATCGGTCCGAGCGCAAAGGTGTTGCGCGGTGGCGAACCGATCGCGTTTCGCGAGCCTGAATTGCGCTGGCTACCCTCCCACATCGAGCGGTCGTTCAGTACCGACGATGTAACGATTCGAGAAACTATCGCGTCATACGACGATATGGTGATCTTCTGGATCAAGCCGGAAGGCGCGACCGAGGATCTCTCGATTCGGTGGAATGCAACGGTTGAACGCACGGTAAACGCCACATGGAGAACCCATGGCAGCGCGCACGTGTGCCTGCACGACGATGGTGTTGCGAATGGCTGGGTGTGGCTCGGGTCGGACCTGACCTCGTGGGCGACCGGCGCAACTCCCGGCTGTCTGAACTTCACAGCTCCTCTGCCCGCAGACGGCGTGCTCCTCGTCCTCATGTTTGGCTACGACCAAGCAGCGGTCGAGCGGCGTCTCGAGTCAATGATCGCGCAGATCAGTAAGTTCGGCACAGAAAATATGGCCAACGATTTACTCGGCGCCGCGCGCGAGCAATGGGACTGGTATTTCAAGCATATGGTGCCTGGATTCAGTGGCGGACCAGAATGGGTTGAGCGTCTGTATCACTACTTCATGGCAAGTCACAAGATCAATCTGTACGATATTCCGTATGAGCCGTTCGTCCGTCCGTACACCTGCCCGTGGAAAACCGGCGCGGTGTGGCAATGGTCGTGGAATACACCGATGAACGCCATTGCCGAACGTTGGCTGAACGACATGACATGGGCCGAAGCCGGCATCGAGTTGATTCACGAAAACGGTGGCGCGTTGAATATCGGGTCGTCGTTGCACCGATTGCGCAAACCTCGACACTTCCGTGACGTGTACGAGTATCTTCCCGCAGTGAATAATGCGTTCAAGGGTGGCGTATCGTTGCCTGCGACCGCGCGACAGTTCGACTGGGCGTTCATCATGCCGCATACGACGCCGCTCGGAGTCCATGGCGTGTGGGAAGTATTCCGTCGCACGGGCGATGAACGGTGGCTCAAAGACCATCTCAGCGACCTCGTCGACTACGAGAAGACGATAACCGGTCACGATATGGACGGCGACGGTCTGGTGAACTACGCGGGAATGGTGGACGAGTACGACTATTCGCTTCGCTGGCGCACCGCAATAAACGGATATAAAAAAGGCAGCGAGTCGCTCCTGCACTTCTCCCGACCGTTGGAACTCATCGACATCAACTCGCAACTCTGCATGCTGCGCGAAGACATCGCTCGAGCCGCGGATCTCTTCGGCGACGAGAAACTCGCGAAACGGATGCGTAGACGTCGCGAAAAGACGATTAGCGCGATCAACGAGCACATGTGGGATGAGGAAGCGGGTTGGTATCAGGACATCGATTCCCAAACTCACGAACGTACCGGTGTTCTCAGTGTCGCGGCGACGAGCGCTTTATTGGCAGGAGTCGTGCCGAACGACCGTGCAGAACGTATGCTTGCATCGCTCAACGATCCAGCGAAGTTCGGTTCGCCGTGGCCGGTACCGTCGGTCGCCATGGACACGCCCGATCTCGACCCGTCACACATTACGTACGGCGGCGACGTGCTACTGACGAGCGGCGTCTGGACGACGGTGCAGGGGTTGGTGCGATACGGGTACACTGACAAAGCGCGCGAGATCATCTGGAAGACGATGGAGATGGTAGGTGCGAACGGTCCGTCGTCGGCATATTCCTACAACTCGCTGACGGGTGAGCCGAATATGTCGCGGCACATGTTCTGCAGTCAGGCTGCAATCGTGCTCGATCTCATGCTTCAGTACGTTATCGGTCTGATTCCACGTGCGGATGATATCATCGAAATATGGCCGTTTGCGCTGCCGTATGAGGAGTGGGACTACGTCAAGTTCGGCCCGTACGTGTGGCGTGGAGACGTAGATATAACAATCACGTGGAAACGCGGTGAAGGTTACACGGTGCAAGCCGGTAAGGCGTCGTTTACGTCGCCGGAACCGCGTCATATGTGGCTCGGTCTCGACATGCAGGACAATCTCATCGAACTCGGCAACCCGGAAGTATACGGCGAACCGGTGATGGCGTAGATGCACCGATCGCGATATGATGCAATGAAGCGGTTGCTCCGTCGAACGGTGGAGTAACCGTTTCGTCGTCTGTGGTGCATACGTGTCGATCGCAGCCGTTGATTCGCGCGGCTCGCCGCGTGACCTTTCATCTGTGAACACGTTACCTCGATCAGTCTTCCGATCTTGCAACAGGAATGTCTATATGACCGACACATCCGCCGAAATCCGCACGACTACCGTTCGCGAGGCGCTGAACGAAGCGCTCCGGCAGGAAATGGAGCGCGATGAACGTGTCTTCTGCATGGGCGAGGACATCGCGATCTACGGAGGCGCGTACGGCGTTACGCAGGGATTGCTTGAGCAGTTCGGCGAGGAACGGGTTCGCGATACCGCCATTAGCGAGGCAGCGATAGTCGGGGCGGGAATCGGCGCGGCGATGACGGGTATGCGACCGGTATGTGAGCTCATGTATATCGATTTCATTGGCATCGCCATGGATCAGATCTACAACCAGATGGCGAAAATCCGGTACATGTTCGGCGGTAAGGCGAGCGTACCCATGGTTCTCCGTACGCAAGGAGGCGCGGGACGTTCACTCGGCGGACAGCACTCGAACAGCCTCGAAGCGTGGCTCGTGCATTGCCCCGGTCTGAAAGTGGTTATGCCGGCGACGCCATACGACAGCAAGGGCCTCCTTATTTCGGCAATTCGCGACGATAATCCCGTGGTGTTTATCGAGCATAAGGCGATCTATACAGAGACCGGCCCATGCCCCGAAGAGCCGTTTACCGTGCCGATTGGTGAGGCGGTCGTTCGACGGTCTGGCGCGGACGCAACGATCGTCTCGTTTTCGCGTCAGCTATTCCGGTCACTGGACGCCGCGGAAGAACTCGCTCGCGGCGGGATTGAATGCGAAGTGATCGACTTGCGAACGCTTCTCCCGTGGGACCGTAACGCGGTAATCGAATCGATTAAGAAGACGAACCGACTTGTTATTGTTGAGGAAGGAACGCGAACAGGGGGAGTCGGCGCTGAGATCGCCGCGACAGTACAAGAGATAGCGTTCGACTGGCTCGACGCGCCGATCGAACGCGTTGCTGGTGCGGACGTCGTAATTGCAGCATCGGCAACGCTGGAGACCGCTGCAATCCCGCAAGTGGCCGACATCGTAGCCGCCGTTCGCAGAGCTGTCCGATGAGCATTCGGCGTCGCGTAGCGATTCTCACACACATCGAATGTGAAGGACCGGGGTTCTGGGGCGAGTTCTTCACTGAGTGCGGAATCCCAACGCAGCGTTTCAGAATTAGCGACGGTGACGAACTCCCCGACGCTACCTCCTTCGACGCGCTACTGATTCTTGGCGGCCCGATGAATGTCGATCAACACGATCGGTATCCGTGGCTCGTGCAGGAAAAGGCGTACATCCGCAGAGCGATCGATGATCGAAAACCGGTGATCGGCGTGTGCCTTGGTGCGCAGCTAATCGCGCGTGCGCTCGGCGCATCAGTAACGAGGAATCCGGTTAAGGAAATCGGGTGGGATGCGGTATCGCTCACGTCGAACGGACAGAGAGACCCGGTATTTCGCGGATTGCCGACACTTTTCCCCGTGTTCCAATGGCATGGCGATACGTTTACCAAGCCGGATGGCGCGACGCTTCTTGCGTCGTCGACGCGGTGCGCGCATCAAGCGTTTCGGTATGCTGATCGGACCTATGCGTTTCAGTTCCACGTCGAGATGACACCGGAGATTATTACCGAGTGTGTTCGACTGCACACGAAGGAAGTCGAGCGAGAGCTTCCCAAAGGCGCGGGCGACCGAATCATCGCGCAGGCACACGATACCGCACACGACTTCCGCACGTTCTCTCGTCGGCTCTTCGATAACATCGTCGATGTGTGTGGAATCGCGTGAATTCAAACGAGGGGAATACGATGCAAGTCGCATTTATTGGGAAAGCAGGCACACCGCATCAATCGAACTATCTGCAGACGCTACCTCTCATGCGACGAGTTGCGCGGGTATCCGTGTGCGATCTCGCCGGCGGGAAGATGTTTGGCGATGCGCGGAAGTCACTTGCGAACAGGCTGGAAGCGACGTATACCGATGTCGACGCGTGCCTCGAGAGCGGGCCGTACGCGTTCGTGATCGTATCGCTTGACAATCGCGCGGCAAACGGCGTTGTGCGTCGTGTTCTCGAATCGGGGAACCACGTGTTCGCGGAGAAAACCGCGGCTCGGAACTACGCGGAGTTTCGTCCGCTGGAAGAGTACGCGCGTGAGCACGGACTACATCTCGGCATGGCGTATCTCAATCGTATGCGCCCGAGTGTTTTAGATGCGAAACGATTGATTGCGGAAGGCGTAATTGGCAAGCTGTATGGATTCTATGTGCAATCGATTGCTTCGCAGGCGAGGTTACGCGATCCGCAACATAATTGGACGTTCGATCCGGATCTCGCTGGCGGCGGATACCTCATCTGGCTCGGTTGCCATTACCTCGATTTGCTCCGGTGGATTACCGGCCGCGAAGTTGTCTCTGTCGGCGCGATTACCGACGTGATAAGTGGGTTGCCACTGAACGTGGAAGATGCAGCGGCGCTTACGCTTCGACTCGACAACGGAGCGATTGGAACGGCGAACTTCGGGTACTACATGAATGGATTACCGGAAGGCGGTGCGTACCAGTCGCAGATCACCGTCTGGGGCGAACTTGGGTGGATACGAATCTTTCCCGGCGAGGATGATAAGGTGCCACTCGAGCTTCAGACGAACCATCAGGATTACGCCGGAGCCCCATACCGCACGATTTTCTACCGACACCACAGTATTCCGCAAGCATACGGCAGCGCGTGGGGACTTTCGTTCCTTGATCGATTCGCCGACGCTGTCGCTGGTGACGCCGATCCGATTATATCCGCTTCTGACGCTGGCGCCGTGTTGAAAATCATCGACGCGGCATACGAATCGAGCCGCTCGAAACGTTTCATAGAATAGCGTCGCCTGCAACATTTCGTGGATATAAGAGGTCTGCCACTAAGAGGTGTGTTTAGCACGAAACGCGACGTGTAGGCCTTACGATGATCGGATCGATGTTGATACGAGCGGAGAATCTTCGGAAAACCTATCGCATGGGCGATACGGACGTGCGCGCCTTACGCGGCGTTGATCTCTCGATTGCAGAAGGCGAGTATGTTGCGCTGACCGGCCCGTCGGGTTCGGGTAAATCAACACTCATGCATCTCCTCGGTTGTCTCGACACGCCGACGGAGGGCCGATACCTGCTGGCGGGCGAAGACGTGGGGCGAATGTCCGATCGTCAGCTCGCGGAGATCCGGAATCGGCGTATCGGTTTTGTTTTCCAGACGTTCAATCTCCTTGCCCGAGCGAACGCACTCCACAATGTCGAACTCCCGCTGATCTACGCGCGCGTTGGTGCGCGAGAACGTCGCCGTCGCGCAGAAGAGGCGCTTGAACTCGTCGGGCTCGCAGAGCGGAAAAACCACCGTCCAAACGAGCTTTCCGGCGGACAACGTCAGCGTGTAGCCGTTGCGCGCGCACTCGTTGTTCGACCGAGCATACTTCTCGCCGACGAACCGACTGGTAACCTCGACACGGCGACCGGCGACGAGATACTCGGTCTTTTCGATCGTCTTCATGATGAAGGACAAACGATCATTTTGGTTACGCACGAACCCGATATCGCTGCGCACGCGCGTCGGCATATTGCTATGCGTGATGGGCAAATCGAATCCGATGACGGAAATGGGAAACACTGAGATTGCCATGAATTCAACGATCACTCAGCGTAAAGCGAACCGAAGGACTTCGGTAATGCGGACAGTCGTACTCGCGTTTGCGGGTATCCTCTCGATCGGCGTGGTTACGGGTTGCGATGGAAATGGCGACATGGCGAACAACACGCGGAAAGATCTGTTGGCCGCCGTTGTAAAGCGACAGGATGTAGTCGTCGAGGTATCCGCGACGGGTACGATCGAGCCGATTCGCGTTATCGAGATCAAATCGAAAGCGTCGGGAGAGATTCTCAATCTGCCCGTCGAGACCGGAGATACCGTGAAGCGGGGCGCGCTCCTCGC
>CAZWQW010000018.1:29074-30682 GCA_964635955.1 uncultured bacterium
TCCCGCGTCCAGATTCGCTCGCTTATTGACGAGACAGATATCGGTAAAATAAAACCCGGACAAGATGTTACGGTTCGTGTTGACGCGATACAGAACCGTGTGTTTCGCGGTCAGATCCTGAAGGTTGAACCGCAGGGAATCGTTGAACGGGACATTACCTTCTTCCCGGTGATCGTAGAAATCGACAACGATGAGCGATTACTCTTACCGAGTATGAACGCGAGTGTCGATATCCATATCGACCGTCGCACAAACGTTCTCGCACTTACGAATGACGCAGTGAAAACCACGCAGCAAGCGTTTTCCATCGCGCCAATGCTGAATATCGATCCGGATACCATTCGGTCGTTACTCGCAAGCGCGGCTGGTGTCGATACGACGAAGCGCGTATTCGGCGAAGACGCTCTTCCCCCGCCGGGAAGTGGTATGGGACTCGGACTTGGCATGGGTGGCGGTCCCGGTGGACGCCCGCCCAGTGGTTCGTCAGGTGGGCGTGTGTCGAGAAACAACCGACCCGCGGTGGACATGAATCGAGCGGTTGTTTTTGTCGCTGATTCACTCAAGTACCGACCCGTCGTGATACAGATGGGTATCCAAAACTGGGAAGTGACCGAGGTACTCGGTGGCCTTCACGAAGGCGATACGGTCGTCATACCTCCGTCGCCACTTATCGCACAGCAGTTCCAGGAATTCCGCGACCGTATGCAAGCACGAAGTGGTCTACCCGGCTTGAGCAGGTAACACGGTGCTTTTCTACGAAACAATTCGTATCGCGCTCGCTGCGCTTCGTGCGAACAAAGTCCGTGCAATGCTGACAATGCTCGGCATCATCATCGGCGTCGGCGCCGTCATCACAATGATGGCGGTGGGACAAGGCGCGCGCCTTTCCATCGAACAGCAGATCGTCTCGATGGGTCTCGATCGACTCAATGTATGGGGCGGTCAGCGCATCACTCCGGGAGGTACGCGCGCGTATTCGCCGATTACGCTGGATGACGCGTGGGCACTCCGCGAGCGGATGACGTTTGCCAGCGCCGTCGTTCCGGAAACGGGTAGCAACTATCAGGTCAAATACCGGAATACGAACGCCGAACTTCGCGTGGTGGCGTCGGTTCCCGAATACTTCTCGATGAACTCCGCGACGGTTGTATCGGGACGAATTTTCAACGAGGGTGAGCTCAGCAGTATCCGACTGGTGGCCGTACTGAACCAGTCGAATCTCGAAGATTTAGGTGCCACGGAAGCGATTATCGGCGATTACATCCGCATCAAAGGTGCCTCGTTTCAGGTTATTGGAATCATCAACGTTACCGTTGGGGGCATGCGCGGCGATCCCCCCGCAGTGTTCGTTCCGCTGACAACGGTGAACGCAAGGCTTTCAGCGGTACGTTCGGTGCAGGTATCTGTACAAGCCGTCTCGGAAAACCGAGTTATTGACGCAGCGGAAGAGATCGAACGTATTATCCGCAGCGAACACAAACTTCGTCCATCTGATCAAAACGATTTCCGAATCTTCAATCGATTGGACCTCGCTCAAACATTTGAGCAAACGGCGCAAACGTTCAGTATGCTACTTGCGAGTATCGCCGCAGTGAGCCTCGTCGTCGG
>CAZWQW010000018.1:30782-43022 GCA_964635955.1 uncultured bacterium
CGCAAACGTTCAGTATGCTACTTGCGAGTATCGCCGCAGTGAGCCTCGTCGTCGGCGGTATCGGGATCATGAATATCATGCTCGTGTCCGTGACTGAGCGAACGCGAGAGATCGGTATTCGTAAAGCTATTGGGGCGAAACGCGATACAATTCTGCTCCAGTTTCTCCTCGAAGCGATTGTACTGTGCGCGCTTGGCGGCCTGATCGGAATCGCACTTGGAGCCGGTGCCGCGTATACTCTTGCGAATCAGGCGAACTGGAACGCTGTCGTTACCATGGAGTCGATCATACTCGCCGTCGCATTCTCGCTTTGCGTCGGGGTGTTCTTCGGACTGTATCCCGCGCTTCGTGCGGCTCGACTCGATCCGATTGAGGCGCTTCGATACGAGTAACCGCGCCGCTAACACGATATACTACAAGCGTTCAGATTACCACACCGCCGGAACGAGAGCAGCTTCTGCGCACTGTCGAAACGCTGAGGATCGCTCTACACGCAATTTTCGCCAACAGCGGTCGTGCGTTTCTCGCGACGTTAGGCGTCGTCATCGCCGTTGCAGCGGTTATAACGATGCTATCGGTTGGTGAAGGTGCACGTCGAGACGTCGAAGAACGAATCGCATCGTGGGGGCTAAACCGACTCACCGTCTGGGGCGGCGTCCGTGCATTCCGCGGCGCGAATACCCGCGTTCCGATCACGGTGGATGTCGTCGCCGCGATTCGAGATGACGCGCGCTACATCGATATGCTCGTGCCGGAGATGTACAGCCGCTTTCAGGTTTCGTGGCGTAATCGAAACGCGAGTATCCCAGTTAACGGAACGCTTCCCGATTACGGTCGCCTCTACAGCATGACACTTCGCACTGGGAGGTGGTTCACTCCTGCGGAGGATGAACATCGGCGGCTCGTAGCCGTGCTTGGTGCGGACGCAGCAGACGATCTCGACGCGGGGACTTCGCTTGTTGGCGAGGAGATTCGCATCGGCAAGACGACGTTCGTTGTTGTGGGGATTCTTGAACCGACGGGAGCCGTAAGCAATCCGAGACCAGACGAGGCGATCTTCATTCCGCTTTCCACTGCACAGTTCCGCCTGATGGGTACGGATCGGATTAACCGATTGAACATTGTTGCGACGTCGGAAGATAAGCTCGTTCCGCTCGCCGAACAGATCGAACGAACGATCCGTCGCTCGCACAGACTCCCTTCAGCGTCGCCAAATGACTTTCACATCCGAAACGACCGGGAACTGGCGGATGTGCGCAACGAAACGGCGCGTACGTTCAGTATCCTCCTCGCCAGTATCGCCGCAGTGAGCCTCGTCGTCGGTGGTATCGGGATCATGAATATCATGCTCGTGTCCGTCACTGAGCGCACGCGCGAGATCGGTATCCGTAAAGCTATTGGGGCGAAACGCGGTACAATTCTGCTGCAGTTTCTCCTCGAAGCGATTGTGCTGTGCGCTCTTGGCGGTCTGATCGGAATCGCACTTGGAGCCGGTGCCGCGTATACTCTTGCGAATCAGGCGAACTGGAACGCTGTCGTTACCATGGAGTCGATCATACTCGCCGTCGCATTCTCGCTTTGCGTCGGGGTGTTCTTCGGACTGTATCCCGCGCTTCGTGCGGCTCGACTCGATCCGATTGAGGCGCTTCGATACGAGTGATCAGCGCGGCGTAACGGCGTCGAGCATTTCGTCGGTGATAATTTTACCGAGCAGGAAATGCTTCCGATCCGGGTACCAGAAATACCGCGTTCCGTCGTACTCAAAGAAACTCGGGTACGACGCAATCTCCGTACGACCCGACGGTCCCGCCACAACGCAATCGTTGCTCAGCAATACCCGTGGCTCTCCGAACCGAATTGGCTGATGCGCGTCGTCGGTTTCGACGCCCACGGTGTACCATGCCGGTGTACGATTCTTCTTTCCGTCTGCCGGGCCATTTCCACCGTTTGCCGTCCCGTCGTTGTTGTAGAAGACGAGAAGGAATCTGCCGTCCGAAAGCGGGTACATTGGGCACGGTGCAACCGGATTCAATAACGGTGCGCCGCCGGGTTCCTGCCGCAGTACATCCGCTTCGCTCCACGTCCGCCCGTCGTCATCCGAGGTGGAAAACCAGATCTCTCCAGTATACGTGCGCATCACGCAGACGAGACGTCCGTTGGAAAGCGTGCATACTGTCGGTTCCTGACACACGCTGATTCCGGGTCGCTCAGGCGATAGAACGCGGATCCCATGGTCGTACCGCCCGTCGGGTGTTCGAGGCCAGAGTGTCATCTCGATGCGGTCCGGGTCGGACTCGGTGAGGATGTTTTCGAATCGGAAGAACCACGACTCGGAAGTGAGCATGAGCATGTGCGTTTCGGTATCGTAGGCACGACTCGCCCAGTGAGTAAATGGCGCGAGTATGGCGCCTTCCGGCGTCGGGCGTGGCGTTTGGTAAACGATCCACGTGGACGGAACCTTCGGATCTGGGTGCGCGATCGCCGTTTTCGGAATCGGGAAGTCGTGTGTCTGCTCACTCCACGTCAGACCGTCGTCGTCCGACCAACGAGCACGCATGACGCCGGTATCGGCAGTGCGCACATCTTGGATACCGATGTTTTTCGTGTAGAAACACCAGATGCGCGTGCCACCATCGGGAAGGACACCCGGTGCGATAATCGGGAACTCCCAACTTGCCAAACCCACACCCGGATCGTCATCGGGTGTGGGACCATCGATGACGACGTACGGTGACCACGTCCTTCCGCGGTCTGTCGAGCGACTCATGACCGTGCGCTGGTCGGGGTCGCTCTCACGCGATCCCTGCGTCCAAAAGGCGAGGAATGTGCCTTCCGGAGTCACGACGACATTGAAGTGCTGGTTTTCGTGCTCCGATGGATCGTTTGGGTTCGGCAAGAACACAATGAAATCAGGATTTGAACGCAGATGTTCAGGTCGACTTGCGGTGGTCACGAATCTCTCCATTCAGTAAGATGCTACCGTACGCCTTAGTCGCCGGAATCCTCGAACTGCGCGGCGAATTCTTTCTGTTGGTGCGTGATCTGAGACAAATGCTCCTTTGGCCGATAACGGATTTCCTGTAGCGGGTACCGGAACTCGACTTTCGGATTCTTTTTGAATTCCTCAAGGATATGTCGTGTGATTTCGCTGGTGATTCGCTGTCGGTCGGTTGCGATGGTCTTGAAACGGACACGGATGCGGAGTCCCCAATCGGTAAACTCCATACGGATGAACGGTTCAACGCCCGTCTCTTCGATGATTTCCTTTGTTACCGTTCGCGCCGCTTCGGTACAGATCCGTTCCGCTTCGTCAATATCTGATTCGAACGTAACTTGCACCGGCACCTCATCGAGGAGGTATTTCGCTTCGACGGTGTAGTTATAGATGACCTGCGAGAAAAGCGTCGCGTTGGGGATGAGAACGCCGCGCCCCGATTTTTCCTCGCCACCGATAGTGCCACCGACCTGATTTAGCAGGATGTGAGTGAGATTGATATCGGTGACGTCGCCCGTGATGCCGTTGATAATCACCCGGTCGCCGATCTTGAACGGTCGCTTGAGGATGATCATGAGCCATGCGGCGATACCGGTAACCGGCGCTTGCAGCGACCAGCCGAGAATCATGCCGAGGAATGCCGCGGATATCCCAACTCCCGCTATCGAACCACTGAAACTGACAGCGATCAAAACGATCGATCCCGCCATCCAGAAGTAACGCCAGAAGAAGAGGAAATTCTCGACATTCTCCTCCTTTAGCGCACGAATCTGCATGTATTTCTTGAGCGCGCGACGACTCAGCTTATATCCGATCCAAAGGACAAGCGACGTAACGATCACCAACACGAGCGTTCGCGTCGACGAATCGGGTCCGGCGATCAGATCCCAGACGAATACCGGCCAGCTGAGGATTCTATCGAGCATGAGTACCCCTTTCGCAAGTATGAATGCGGTGTTTCAGTCTGCTGTTCAGTAGTCGATCAGTTCGTGTACCCGTACCGTTCACGGATTCCTTCTGTGAAAAACTCGGTATAGACCGAATCAATCTGAAAGCCATCTACTCCGAGTGCGAGACAATCCTGCACGTCGCGGCGCGCCATTTCCATAGACGCGTGAGCCGGGTACCGGAAGGTGTTCATCGCCGGGATGACCAGTGCACCGAGATCCTGCATGCGCTTGACCGAATCGTCGGGGAGATCTTTACGCATCGCGAACCAGAAGTAACCACTCAGATCGACAGATTCGCCGGACTGGATACGTTCGAACAGGTCGTCTTCGATACGAAGGCGTGCTCGATTACGGAGACCTTCCTGGATACGATCGTTACCGTTGATTACGACACACGAGTTTTCCAAACCGTACGCGTCGATCAGGTTATTGATTCGATTGAAGAAGTCGTCGGAATAGGTATCGCCGGGAGCTTTCACATCAAACATAACACCGAGTCTGAGTTTGCGGCACGCTTCGAACGCTTGTTCCAAAGTAATCACCCGTTCTTTGCTCGCGAGGTAAACGGTATGACGAAGCTGATCGCTCGTATAATCCTCGACACGACCCGGCAAGCCAGTATGTCGCTCCATTGACCCGTCGTGATAGAGCACTGGGACACCGTCGGCCGCCTCGCGCACATCGAGTTCGACCATATCGTAGCGATGCTCTGCCGCGAGACGAATCGCGGCGAGGCTGTTTTCCGGTGCGTGTGGAGCGAGTACGCCGCCGCGATGGGCGATCAGAAGCGGTCGGCGCGGCGCGATCGCTGCACGGGAACGAACGTTAACGATGGAGTCGGCCACATCGGTTTTCATTGAGAATCTCCGCGTACAGGAAAACACGCGCGCGGCCGACGGTGATTCATCGACCGCGCGGATGATAAGAGGTGTCTCGCGAGATGAACGTACGGTTTTTCGGTTATTGACCCGTAGCACCGGACATACTACGGACTTGTCCGTCGATCACGTCGAGGTTCTCAGGCGATAGATTCCCGATAGCTGATCGTGCGACCGTGTTTCCTGGTCCGACGACCATCACGACGATTTGTGAACGGTCTGCACCGCGCCACGCTTTGGATACTTTTCCGTCCCAATCGAGTACGGCAACCGAGCCCTTCTCGGCAATCCGTCTCCGTGCGACGCTGCGAAGCATACGTGGCACATCGTCGAGATCAAGCACCGTCACAATCTTTGTGTTAGCGCTTCGTGCCAGTAGGCTATCCCGCCATGCCATGCTTTCATCGCCGAGGTCTTTGTTTGTAAAAATCACGACAAGCGGCTCTGTACGAGACGTTTCGGTAGAAAACTCAGCTCCGTTCACATCCGATAACGTGAAATGCGGCGCGTTCCCACCAATACCGACCTGTGCAACGGCTGAAGATACCATGATACACGCGATAAGCGCGAGCAGACGTGCCATTCTTCACCTCGTTTCTTGCGTGTCGACGGGACTTCGTAGATCCCGTCGTGCGTTGAATAGAGAACGTTACTTCGCTTCGATTTTGATAACTTCGCCAAGTCGTGGAATGTGGACACGAAACGGCGCGTTATGTCGTTGTGCCTCGACTACCACTTCCCACGGGTCAAGCCGAACGTTTCGCCACAGGTCCCAATGCTTTGGAATAAGTATACGCACACCGAGATCGCGCGCGGCTTGAATGAGATCGGTTGATGACATGTAGATTTTCCGACCGGCGGCGAGGTCCGCTATGCTGAGCGCTGCCGCATCTATCGACCGGCCCTCCGATTCACGCACCGATACGCCGATTTTCGCGAAATGTGCGCCGTACATCGAGTCCCCGGCGTCAAAGAACACGGGTCCATTCGGCACAGTAATCACGTAGCCGAGAGATGTGGGATCGCTGTGATCGAGAATCTCGGCTGCGCGAACGGTCATGTCGCCGAAGGTCCACGTATCGCCGTCCTCAGCGGATACAATACGATCTTTCGGAAAGCCAAACCCCAACATCTTCCGAGCGCTCGACGCGGGTCCGATGAGTGTCGCGGTCGTGTTATCGATTACGGGTCGCAGCGTCGCTTCGTGGCAATGATCGTCATGGTCATGTGTCGAGAAAACCGCGTCGGCATGGCGGAGGTCGGCCGGATCAAACGGTACGGCGACAAGCCGCAGCCACGGTCCCGAATTCGGCGAACCGGTGTACGGGTCGATGTACACCGTCGCTTCGGATGAACGGACACACAGTGACGGCCCACCGAGCGGCCAAATCCACAATTCGCCGGAGGGCACCTCGGCGCGCTCGATCTCGTCTACGAGAACGCGCCCCCATTGAGAAACCGTCATGGCGCTGATACCTCCGACGCGAGACGTTCATCGCGCGATACACGATCTTGAACTTGTATGCCCCCAGACGGAATGCATGACGACAACGATACACCGCGCTTGCGCACTCAGACGCGGTCCAACATCCAAACGGCGACCTCAAGCGGTGCAAGCTCGATCTGCGCGGTAATGATTCCATCCGAGCGCGCCGCGCCTATCCGGACGTCACTCCCACGTGATCGAATCACCGAACCATTTGGACGGAATTTGCCATCATAAAACGACGTATCCAATGTTACCTGCGTCGTGACGTCGGTACCCTTTGTCTCGGCGAATACCACCGCAAGCCCGGCGTCCGACTCGTACACAAACGCGGGCGAATGATCGGTTTCGAGGCCGATGGTGTGTCGGAATCGACCGCGCGCGACGAACGCCTCCGTACGTTGTCGAAGAGTGGCCAACCGCTTGATATGTTCGGCGAACTCAGGGTAGTCGTCAAGTGTACCGGTGAGTTCGTTCGTGGTGAACGCCATGTAGCTTCCGAATGCAAACGCGAGATTCGCGACTTCCGGTTGCCGATCGACGATCCAGCACATGACCGTCTCCGGGAGAACATAGCGCATCACTTCCGGCGCAAGAGCCGCCCACATCCAAACCCAGCTAACATTGATGTGCTGAGCCACGAACACATCGAGATTTTCCCCGATAACATAAGCGTCTTTGTTCAGCGCGCGCACGCGCGCTGCTTCTTCCGCAACCCACTCGATTACCGCCGCAGGGGTATCGGAAGGTGATTTGTGCCCGTGATCGGTTGCGAAACAGGGATTCAGATCGAACGTC
This sequence comes from uncultured bacterium, assembly GCA_964635955.1. Lineage (GTDB taxonomy): Bacteria > Latescibacterota > MWCZ01 > MWCZ01 > MWCZ01 > CAZWQW01. The sequence continues at coordinate 37,890 of CAZWQW010000018.1, forward strand.
TGGTCGATGAAGAGAGACGTAAAACCAAGACTCATTGTGAGGTCGGTCGTTTCCCTCGCCATTTTTCGAAACGTAGGCGACCGCTGGCAGACGGGACGGGAATCTCGCGAAAGGTACTTTGTATTTACCGATGCGTGGTAATCGCTCAAATGCGACCAATCCTCGGGAAGCGGTGTGCCGTGAAGTCCACGTTGAACGACAGCATCGCCGATTTCTCGATAGATGGACGAGTTCGTTCGAATTAAGCGGTAATTCACTAACGTCGATACATTCGCTCCCTGTCGACGCGCTTCCTCGAGGCTCTGACGCAGATCGCTGATCGGCTCATCGGGATCATACTGCTCCCAGAACGTGCCGTCGTCCGGGCGAGCGTACAATGCCGCAATCGGATCCCACACGCTCAGGTCCGTTACGCCATATTTCAACCCGATCTCGGCGACCTTCGAGATATCCCGGAATCGGAAGTTCGGCTTTCCGGTGAACGTTCGCGGCATGAATACCTGACAACCGATCGTGGTCGCAAGATGGTCGGGAGCGGGCGGTGCCTGCCACCATTCGGCGATCGCGTCGCGGTAACGGTCCGCTGTGACCCGCCAGTTTCCGTCGTGCAGACTGATTCCAGTCTCCGGCGATCTCCAGGACTCACCGGGACGTACAAACGGAATCGATACCCATGAGAAAGCGTAGTTGTTCCCGACGGGACCGCTTTCGAGGTTCTCCGTGACAAATCCGCCGAGAATCGGCTCGCGGTGGTAGCATACGTACGATATACCTGCATCGGGTCCGGAGAGATCGAACATCGGCACCATGACTATTTCCATACCGTGAAAGCTGCGCCTGTTCGCTCCGCCAATGTTAAACGAAAGCACACGGTCGGCCGTTGGATGCGGGTCGAGCGGCCTGCATCCGGCGAGCGCGCGATCCGCGCCGAGTCCACCGTAGCGTTCCCAACCTCCGATCCACGGGAATCTTACCTCGTGGATGAGGTCGGTACTGTTATTTACGAGCTCGAGGCGAAACCGCGCCTCCGAATCTCCGTGTGGTAGAACGACGTCGACGGCGACATCGATGTCGATGTTTCCGGTGAGCGTTCTCACGTGAGAGTAATGGAGTCGAAGCGCGGTGTTGCTGACCTCGATCTCCGGGGGATCACAGTCCTGCGCATCTGCGTACCGCGTCGCCCATTTCTCGCTCGGACACACGATGCGAAAAAGGCGGGCGCCGTCTTGTCGCGTGAGATGCGTTCGTTGTGTGCGTTTATCATACAGTTCGGAAATACATCCGGTCGCGCGATCGAATCCGAACCGTACGAGTTCGTTCTCGAGGTGGATGACTGTTTCGGTCATTCGAACCTCCGACGCCGTGTAGTACGTTGAATGCCCACGTCAAACGAACCGGTGAATCTTCTCGAACAAGGTTTCCATTCCGACGCAGACAACCCGATTCTACCCGTTCTTAAGCCACTTCTCGAAGAACGCAAAACCACCGACGCCATGGAACTGATGCACTCCTTCGAACACTTCGTGTCCGATTTGCTCGGGCACGCCGAGAACGTCCCACGCGCGTCGTGCACGGTCGACGGCGAAACGCGCCGCGTCGACCGGGAAGATGCCGTCGTTGGTTCCGCTTTCGGCGAAGAGTGGTCTCGGAGCGATCAGTGCCGCGACATCATACATCTCGCCCCAGCGGACAATGCCCGGCACGAAGTTGTCAACACAATGCGGCATCGCCATGATACTGTCGCGGAATGTGCAGAGGAAACCACTGACAAAAGCCGCACGGAAACGAGGTTCTACGGCCGCGCTGAACAGCGTCGTTGTACCGCCACCGGAAATCCCCATCACACCGATCCGGTCGGCGTCTACCTCTCTGCGCGACACAAGATAGTCGAGTGCGCGACGAGCGTCCCACACACGGATACCGATCATCGTCAGGCCGAGCATGAGCGCGTTCACAGTTGGAACGTGACACCCGTCCTGCTTCGGCTGTTGTCCGTTTCGTTCGCCGAATGCCGCCTGCTCGATCGCAAGTGCCGCGTACCCCCTGCGTGCCGCTTGAATCGCGAAATCGTTCTGGTATCCGCCTATGTCGCCGCGAGGCATACCGTCGTCGGTATAGCCAACAATAGTGTTCTTCCCCGGACCGTGTCCGGGTAGACAGACGATACCCGGGATCTTTCCGTTACGCTCTTTGGGCATGAGTAGATAGGCAGGAATACTCATGTTCGCTCGAGAGTTGAAAATAACTCGCTCGCGCACGTAGTCGTCGAACTCGACCGTTTCTACAATCTCGGGATCGAGCGGTACCCGCTGCACTGGAAATCCGCCAAGAAGTTCGATGAGCTTCGCGCGCCACTGTATCGCCCATTCGGCGTGTTCTTCAGGTGTTCGAGCGCGGTACGAGTAGACCGGTTCGATCTCGTCGTAAAGGTCGCGAAGGTAATCCATCGGGTCGAATACGCGCTGTTTCGTCTCGGGAGCGTTCATGTCGAATCCTCGATAAACGGTCGATGTATTCAATCGGTGACGCGGGTATCACTCTTCGATTCCAGTGTAAAGCAGCATTTGGCGAGGTAAAACACCCCGCCATGCAACATGTTACCAGTCGAGACCGATCGGTTTGTTCAGTCGCGCGCTTTCACGAAGTCCGTCGATCACTCTCATTTGTGCAACGGCATCTTCGCAACCCCATTTCAACGGCGAATCATCGCGCACTGCGTCGCAGAAGCTCCGTACTTGCACTTCGTACTCGTCCGTAGGCGCAATGGACATCGTCTCCATCTGATTGTTTCGGTTGATAATCAACGTAACGGATTCATCCGGGTCGGGACCCCATGGACGCGCGACGCGAATCGACGCGTCTGTTCCGATGATGTCTACATCGTTGTGCGGATTACTACGGAATCCACAGTTGAACTGGGCAAGCACGTTGCCGGGAAAGCGCATGAGCGCCGCAAACATGACATCAACGCCGTTCTCGTAGTTCGCCGTCGCTGACACCCATTCCGGTTCACGTCCGGTAACCATGCGGCAGGCGTTCAAGCAATAACAACCGATGTCCATCAGTGCGCCGCCACCCATATCGGGCATCATGCGGATGTCGTCGAGGCGGTTCATGTGTCCGCCCATCTGTGCCCGAATGAATTTTAGCTCACCGATATCGCCGCTGTCGATAAGCTGACGTACGCGTTCCCACTGCGGATGGAACCGATACATAAACGCTTCCATGACGATACGGCGATGGAATCTTGCAGTCTCGAATACATCGTCCGCTTCTTCCACATCCATGGTAAACGGCTTCTCGACGAGTACGTGCTTGCCTGCTTCAACGGCGCGGATCGTCCAATCGGCGTGCATCGAGTTCGGAAGCGGATTATAGATACAATCGATCTTCGGATCTGCAATCAGTTCTTCGTAACTACCGTATGCGCGAGGTATTCCATAGTCGGTGGCAAAGGCTTGCGCTTTCGCAGAGTCGCGGCTGGCAATCGCCATGAGCGTACACGCCGGCGACGATTGGATTGCGGGTATTATCTTGGCAGTAATGCGCGCGGTACTCAGGAGTCCCCACGTGAGCGTGTCGGGCATCTCGATCCCTCCGTGGTGGGTATTGAACAAACGCGGGGGTCACGATAACGCGTCGCGACCCCCGTAGATCACCAATTGCGTGTGAGAGTCGGCATTTTCATGCTGGTATGAAACTCGTGTCCGGTTCGACAGCCTGCGCGAAGGTCGCGAGAAGTTGCGCCGAACTCTCAAGATCGGCGAGCGCAACCATTTCAACCGCTGTGTGCATATAGCGCAACGGGATACTCACGAGCCCCGCCGCCACACCCGCGCGAGTGAGTTGAATTGCGTTCGCGTCGGTACCCGTCCCTCGTGGTGCCGCGTCGATCTGATATGATGGGTCTTCGCCGCCATCGGTTTTCGTCGACGCCGCTTGAACGAGGCGATCGAAGACGACCGGGTTGATGTTCGCGCCACGGGTAATCACCGGACCACCACCGAGCTTGACTTCTCCGGCTTTTCGCTTGTCCATGTCCGGTGAATCCGTAGCGTGTGTGACGTCGACCGCAACACCAACCTGCGGATCGACTCCGAACGCGGCGGTAGTTGCGCCACGTAAGCCGATTTCTTCCTGGACGGTGCTCACACCGAATACCGCGGCTTTGAGCTTGTCACGATTCTCCGCGAGAATGCGAAGTGTTTCGGCGACAACGAAGGCGCCTGCTTTATCGTCGAACGCGCGAGATGTCACGATACCGTTGCGCATCTCGTCGAAGCTCAGATCGTAGGTGACTGCATCGCCGATTGCTACGAGACCGAGTGCTTCGTCGCGGTCTTTCACCGCGATGTCGATCCAAAAGCTCTCGATCTCGACCTTCGGCTTATTCCGTTCTTCGTCGGACATGAGGTGTATCGCGCGCTTACCAATCACACCCTTGACGACTCCGTTCTTCGTATGAATCTGAACGCGACGTCCGGGAATGATGGCGACGTCGTGACCGCCAATCGCCTTGAAATGGAGGAAACCGCTGTCGTTGATATAGGTGATCTGGAACCCGAGCTCGTCGCAGTGCCCGGCAAACATGATGCGCGGACTGCCGGAGGGGTTGATCGCGGCGATCACGTTGCCGTGGAGATCAGTCTTCACGTCGTCGGCGAATTCGCCGACGTACTCACGGAAAATGCGTTGCACCGGCTGCTCATACCCTGACGGACTCGGCGCCGCAAGAATCGCCTTGAGAAACGATAGGCTCTTTTTACGCATGGGATGTCCCTTCATCGTAATGCCGAAAGATGCGGCGTCTTGTGAACGCAGCATGGTCAAACACGCCGCACGACCGTTTGTACACCGTCGTACGGCTGCGCAGCACACGCCGGGGCAAAAAACGTTCTCGGCATAGCCGCGGAAAGAATATCGCGCGTGACATACTATGACCCAAGCGCAGGGGAAGATGACTTGATATATACCTTTATGATATGGTTTTCTTATAGTTATACGATGTATCGGTTGCGTCAGGCGCTTCTGGATGGTGGCTATTTCGGGTACCCGGAGGATAACTATCTCACGCGAAGGCGCGAAGACGCGAAGTAAGAGTCTGGGGTCGGAGACGCGGGATGGAATTGGCCC
>CAZWQW010000019.1:0-13188 GCA_964635955.1 uncultured bacterium
CGGGCCGACAAGTGCGAGTAAATCGATCGGAGATACATTCGTGGTTCGAACAACGCAAGCGAGCGCGACAGAATACGGCGTGAACAAGTGATGGGATTGCGATACATCGTACATTGGATGCATCGGTTCGCTTGGATTCTCGGCGAGCGCGCGAATCGTTGCGGCGTGTTCCCAGAAATCCGAAGGCCAATCGTGGTAGAGCGCGTTTCCAACGAGAACAACGAACAGCGCGCTCGGTAACCAGAAATACCGGCACCGGAGTAGAGTACGCACGATCGATGAATGTTCGCCGTCTCGAGCCACCATACTATTTCTTGGCGTCCGCCACGCGGTTTATCTCACCGACTTGGTCGGGCGTGAGATATCTCCCATCGGATGCACAGACGTTTTTCGTGATGTGGTCGATTTTGCGCGAGCCCGCAATCACGGTCGTTACCGCTCGATTCGCAAGTAGCCATCGCAACGCAAGCTCGGCCAACGATTTCGCCGGAATGAGCTTCGCCGGATGCCAACTTCCTTCGACAAACGCTTTTTCGAGACGTTCGGCACGTAATCGGTCGTCGCGTCGATCATCAGGTAGCGCTTTCGCCTTTGCGGTCAATCGACCGGCTCCGAGCCCGTCCTTGATGATTACCCCAATGTTCCGTTCACGACAGAGCGGAAGGAGCTTCTTCTCGGGGTCGCGATACACGATGTTGTAGGAGACTTGCACCGTGTCGTATAAGCCGTCGTTCACCGCTTCGATTGCGGCTTCGACGCTACCTGTCATCCCGATAAAACGGATTTTCCCCTGCTCCTGTGCTTTTACGAGCGCGCCCAGTGTCTCGCCTTTTCGTATGACTTCGATCGGTGCGCTGTGGATCTGCACCAGATCGAGAACATCGGTTTTCATCCGCTTCAGGCTTTGCTCGATGAACGCCGTAGTTGCTTTAGCCGAGTAGTCGTAAAGCGATTGCTCGCCATCGTTCTTTCGTTCGCCGACTTTCGTCGCGAGTATAAACTCGTTCCGCCGATGACTGATCGCTCTACCGATACGTTCCTCGCTCAACTCGTACGCGGGCGCGGTGTCGATGAACGTGATTCCGGCATCAAGAGCAGCGTTGAGCGCTCGAATCGCTTCTGCTTCATCAGGACGGCCGAAGTCATCACCAACAGGAATGCCCCAATCGCGTCCGATTTCCAACGCGCCGAACCCGATCTCGCTCACCAGTAGACCCGTTCGGCCAAGCGTACGATGTTCCATATTTCCTCCTACGCGATCACGTCGGTTCGACGCAAAAAACGTATCCGTTCTTCAAGGGTATGATCTGGGATCGTTCCGAAGGTACGGCCGAATATGACAGTGTTCAAGTGGCGCATTGTTTTGAATCTCGTGCTTCCGGTCAGCGAGTCACTCAAAAAGGTCAACATATTGTGAGCGCGCACCGCCAGCGGTACATTCTCGAAAGAGTCGATACGCGGAAGACGACCGGAGGATACGATGATCTCAGCCATTATGTTGATCAAATGCGAATTGAAACACGTACACGGAGTTACCGAGGCACTCGCTGATATGGAGGACGTCCGCGAGCTATATACTACGACGGGCGAGTTTGACGTCGTTGCGATTCTCAACGAGAAGGACTCGGAAGCGCTCGCCGAAGCCGTCACACAGCGTATCGCCACAATACCCGGTATCTCCGATACCACGACGCTTCTCGCAATACGTCGACACTCAAGGAAGCTCCTGGATCGCATGTTCGGAGTTGGCTTTGGTTCCGATGACGAAGCCGACGCCACACCTCCATCGAAGAAATAGGCAGATACATATCAGTCAACGGATCGACCGCGTTTACCTCGGGTAAACGGGAGCACCCACATTTCAACCGCCAAGATTGCGAAGCACACGACGTACCCAATCCCCATGAGCAAGCCGGCTGCGATCACAACACCGGCGAATTCCGGCGCAGCGACGCGGGTAAGATAGACCGCGGGGTAATCAAAGATCACCCCGAGTAACGGTATTGTCGCAACGATTCCTTTAATACTCCACGGCAGACTCACGAAGAGAACCAATGCACAGATCGGCATGAAGAATGCCGCGTGGCCAAATGTGTGCGTGTGGCCAAGTGAAACGATTTGCGCGACCGACGGTATGCCCAGTTTCACCATGAGTTCGGTTTCGTGCAGATCGTCGATGAGATCTCGAAGATGATCCAACGAGGTTGCGCGACCGAGCAGATCGCTATACTGTGCTAATCCATCGGTCGCGTCGCGATCGCCGTTCCTCCAAAGGGACGTGAGTCCGGAGCGCACATTCGCCCAATAAAGATCGATACTCTCTCGCGCTGAAGGCCGACCGTAGTAGTCGCGTACTACTTGGCTGTACGTGAGCGATCCGTGAGAATGGCGCAGTTGGGCAACCGCGAAAAGATAGCCGACTCCGATCGCGACGAGGAAAGCGCTTACCGCAAGTTTTCCACCCCAAGGTAGCCGGTTGAGTCTCCAATCTGACATATCGTAGTACCTTCCTTCAGCGTGACTACTCATCTTCAGGTCGATTCACGGTTTCTAAGTGTACACTCGTTGTGTTCCGGATCGTATTGGCACAACGCCGTAATAGCACTATACTTTGACACAACGGAGATTTGACGGTTTTACGGGCATCAAAGCCTATCGGTGGCGAGTTTTCGACGCCAAGAGTGTGACCGTATTCGCAATCGGTCGAGGAGGACGAAACCATGTATCGAGTCGGAATCATCGGGGCAGGATGGGTAGCCGGCGAGCATATCCGTGCGTACGCAAACAACCCGAAAACGGAAGTCGCAGCGTTTTCCGTCCGCCGACCCGAAACGGCGCGTGCGCAAATGGAAGCGCATGGCATATCAGCGGAAGTGTATACCGATACCGCGCGCATGCTTCATGAAGCGGACCTCGACATTGTATCAATCTGCACCCCACCGTCGGCACATGTAGAAAACGCGATAGTGGCGGCGGAAGCCGGTTGTCACCTCGTGATTGAGAAGCCGGTGGCGCTTTCGCTCGGCGAAATGCGTCGGATGCAGAGCGCAGTGCGTGATGCTAAGGTCCGCACGGTTGTAAGTTTCGTGCTCAGATGGAATCCGCTATTCGATGTTATTAAAAGCCTTTTGGCAAAGGACGCAATCGGCAAGCTCTTCTACGCTGAGATAGACTATCAGCACGGCATAGGCCCGTGGTACGGTCAGTATCCGTGGAACCGCACGAAAGCCGATGGCGGTAGTTCGCTACTGTCAGCCGGTGTTCACGCCATTGATGCCCTGCGGTGGTTCGTCGGCAAGGAACCTGTCGAGGTGCAAGCTTACTCCACAAACAGCGGAAATACGAAATACTACACTGGTGGGTACGAATACGATCCGACGATTGTTGCGATTATGAAATACGCTGACGGTATGATCGCTAAGGTCGCGTCGACGATCGAGTGTATGCACCCCTATACGTTCCCGATAACGCTGATGGGAACAGAGGGCTCGATTCGCGACAACAAGGTATTCTCGAAAACACTTCTACCGGGACAAACTCACTTCGCAACCATCCCGACGATTCTGCCGGATTCCGGTGACGTGACCCATCATCCGTTCCGGAACGAGATCGATCATTTCGTGTCGTGCATCGAAGAAGGTCGGGAATCACACGCGAATCTCGATGACGCAGCGAAAACGCACGAAATATGTTTCGCGGTAGAACAAGCTGCGAAAGAAGGTCGGCCGATAGCGCTTCCGCTCGTTCAGTGAGAGCGGCGTCCCAAATCGATCGCGAGAAAGATAATTGTATGAGTGAACCCGCCAGAATACTGGTGGTGACAGCACACCCGGATGACATGGAGATACTGTGTGGTGGCACCGTGGCGAAGTTTCGCGCACGCGGTGACGAGGTGACTCTGTGCCACGTCTGTACTGGCGATCTCGGACACATGGAGATTCCACCCGAAAAACTCGCACCAATGCGATGGCAGGAAGCGCAGAATGCTGTCGATATCGTCGGAGCAGCACACACGACACTTGGATTCAGCGATCTCCACGTCGTCGAATCGGAAGAGTCGGTCGGACGACTCGCCGAAATCATCCGCGAAGTGCGACCGACGCTCATCATTACGCACGATCCGAACGACTACATGGCCGACCACTCCGATGTCGCGCATCTTGTCCTGAAAGCGAGTTTCGTCGCTACCTTACCTCACTACGAGGGTGTCGTAGGCGAAATGTATCCGGTTGTCCCACCGGTATATTACATGGACACGTTAATGGGCATCCAATCGACACCAGAGGAATACGTCGACATAACCGAGTTCTTCGACACAAAACGCCGTATGCTCGAATGTCACGAAAGCCAGGTCGTTTGGTTACGTGAACATGACGGAATCGATGTTGTTGACAATATGACCGTAGTCGCGCGCTTTCGTGGCCTTCAGTGCGGTGTCCGATACGCCGAAGCATTTCGATGTCATCGTTCGTGGGCACGCGTCAAACCGGAAAGGCTACTCCCATGAGTGTCTCGGGACGGATTCCGACCCGTGAAGAAGCGTGGGGTCTGCTCTGCGAATGGACGTCGACACCGGGTTTACGTGGTCACGCGCTTGCGGTCGAAGCGGCAATGCGAGAGTATGCCGAGCATTTCGGTGAAGACTCGGATATGTGGGGCGTAATCGGATTGCTACACGACTTCGATTACGAGCGCTACCCATCGGAAGACGTCCATCCATTCCGCGGCGCCGACGAGTTACGCCGGCAAGGCGTCGATGAAGAAATCGTCCGAACGATCATGAGTCACGCGGATTACTCGGGAGTACCGCGCGAAACGGTTCTCATGAAAACACTCTTCGCGGTCGACGAACTGTGTGGATTGGTCGTCGCAACGGCACTGGTACAGCCGGATCGTAAACTCGAACAGGTTACCGTATCATCGATCAAGAAGAAGATGAAGCGCAAAGATTTCGCGCGATCGGTGAACCGTGACGATATATTGAAGGGTGCCGAAGAACTTGGAGTCGCTCTCGATGAGCATATCGACCGGGTACTCCACGCGCTACAACGTGCGGCACCGGCACTCGGACTGTAGAGACAAAAATGGCTACCTTCGTCGAACTCCCGCAGATGACCGACACGATGACCGACGGCGTTCTTAGTCGGAAAGTCGTCGCGGAAGGCGAATCGGTTCGCGTGGGAGACGCCATCGCAGAGATCGAAACCGACAAAGCGGTAATGGAGCTTGAGGCGCCGGAAGACGGGATACTGCTCTCATGGCGTTTCGATGAAAACGCCGAAATCGCATGTGGTGATATCGTGGCGATAATCGGTAGCGTCGGCGAAGAGATACCAGTACCACGGCAAGAAGCTGCATCAAACGCGGTTGTTACCGAAGAACCACCATCCGAACGCGTGAAGGCGTCACCCGTCGCGCGGAAAATCGCGCGCGAGTCGGGTATCGATCTCGCGAACGTGTCTGGAACCGGTCCCGACGGTCGCATTGTTCGTCGCGATGTTGAAGCGGTAGCCGAAATGGGCGGTTCGAAGGCAGAAGATCCGCAACCTGAAACATCACGGATTTCGATCAGTAGAAACCGTCGGATCATGATAGATCGGCTTGTCGATACACACAGGAATGTGCCGACCTTCACGGTCACGCGCCGATTCGATATGGATCACGTTGTCGAGTTTCTGCGGCAAGTGCGGCATGCTCACGGAGACGCTTTTCCGATTGGCTACACCGAGATACTTGTGAAGGCGGCGGCGCTTGCGTCCACGCGTGAACCGGTACTCAACGCGCGGTACGGTGCCATGGGTATCGATCGATTGTCTGATGTGAATATCGGCGTAGCGGTCGGGCTCGACGACGGTGTTGTCGTGCCAGTCATACGGTCATGTCAGAATAAATCGCTGGGAGAGATCGCCGAGAGCCTCAAAGAAAAGACGGAACGCGCGAAGCGTGGCGCCCTATTGGCTGACGATGTTCAGGGAAGTACGTTTACCCTATCCAATTTGGGGATGTTCGGGATTGACGAGTTCCAGGCGATTCTTAACGCACCAGATGCGGCCATTCTTGCAGTAGGCACGGTTGCGAAGCAACCGGTCGTTCGAGGCGATTCCGTTGCCATCGGAACGGTAATGACGGGAACACTCACCGTAGATCACCGGGTGGCGGATGGAGTTACAGCGGCAAAGTGGATGGCCGCGCTCGCCGACGTTTTTACGAATCCGATCTCACTCGTCATGTAATGATCATGGAAAGTTGAATATTAATTACGGTGTTTCACGCAACGGTTCACTGCGGCAACGCGTAGGAATCGCTCCCCGGTGGGGGGACGGAAGTGGGAGGACACATGGAAAGGCGTGACATTTTCGTAGCGATCGATCACGGGCGCTTAGATGAACTCGTTGCGAGCACGGATTCGACAAAGGATCTGAACGAGATTCACAACGCTCTGTTTCATCGCGCACTTGAAGTAGGCGTGTCGAAACAGGAACTGATCCGCAGAATCGATCAGGCGACATACTCCGCCGCACGCGATTCCCTTTTGGACGAGCGTGACATCAAACAGATGAGTCGGAAAACGCTCGAAGATTACGATCCGAAACTTGCGCTACAGGTCTATCGTACACAGATCAACGCAATGTACAAAGAGTATCTCGCTGCCATCGAGAACCGCGAAACAGGTGAAGAACGTCCGGAAGAAGAGCTGTTCAACACCGGTGCGTTCGGTCAGACTCTCGGTACGGCATCACTCGATGGGACACCTGCGGTTGCCGTATTCACCCAACTCGCCGTGATCGAGAAGCAGGATGAGAAGCAGATAATCCGGTTCGGTCGCATCGGACAGGATCAGACGTACAAAAATCTGAAAGAGAATCCGAAAGGCATTTTTACCGCACTTGGTCCGAGCAATGATCCCTCGAAAATCGATTTGGTCTCGATCACCGCGGAACTTGAGGAAGATATCGATTCCGGTCAGAAGCTTGACCGTGCTCGTTTGGAGTTCGGTCACGCCGTTTCGAATCTGTTGATTTTCAAGGTTCTCGACGTGAAGATAAACCATCTCCCGAAGCCCGCGCACATGGTATAAGCCGCTTCGATGAATCAGCGCAAAGTCAGAGTAGCAATTGCGACGCGGAACGACGGGAAAATTCGCGAGATCGTGGAACTCTATTCCGATCTTCCGATCGAATGGGTACCGATCGAATCACTCGGAAAGCCTCCGGAAATCGACGAAACCGGCGACACGTTTCGCGAGAACGCGATCCTCAAGGCACGAGGTATCGCTCGTTGGTGTGGACTGCCCACGCTCGCGGATGATAGCGGACTTATCGTTGACGCACTCGATGGTGCTCCGGGAGTGCGCTCTGCTCGGTTCGCGGGCGAGAACGCGAGTGACGACGAGAATGTGCGGTTGTTGCTGGAGCGTCTTACGGACGTTACCGATGAGCGACGAACCGCTCGGTTCTGGGCGTCAATCGTGATCTACTGGAATGATTCCGACTTCGACGAAGCAGACGGTCAATGTGAAGGTCGTATAGCACATGCACCGTCCGGAGACAACGGTTTCGGTTACGATCCGGTGTTTGTTCCGGAAGGCTACGATCAGTCGTTCGGTGTACTCGGCCCCGGTATAAAAAACCGGTTGAGTCATCGTGCAACGGCACTCAAAAGGCTACGTCCGTTACTGGAGCGCCGACTGAGTGATTGAGAGTAATCCTTATACAACACGATCTGTGGACGTATGCGTCCTCGCGAGTAGTAGCTCGGGTAACTCCATCGCGGTTCGGCACGGCGAAGATATCCTCCTAATCGACGCTGGTCTGAGTGCTCGCGCTATCGAACATAGACTCGACGAAATAGGTTGGTCGAGCAGGGAGATACGCGGCATCGTCTTGAGTCACGAACATCAGGATCACTGCCGCGGAGCCGGTCTGCTCAGCCGCCGGTACGCGGTTCCGATATTCGGAACCTCGGGAACACTCGACGCGCTGACATCGCAATGGCGCGGCGAAGAGCAACTCAACGAGATCAGGAACGGGTACGCGTTTACCGTCGGACCGTTCACCTGTGAGCCGTTCTCGATACCGCACGACGTCGCTGATCCGGCGATGTATGTCATTCGATGCGATGGGTGTTCTATTGGCGTCGCCACCGATCTCGGTCGCGTAACAAGTTTAGTGCGAAACAAGCTCGCATCGACCGATCTCGCGCTTATCGAAGCGAACCACGATCCGGATCGCCTCCGTTGGGGCGAGTATCCGTGGGCAGTGAAACAAAGAATTTCGAGTCCTCATGGGCATCTCGATAATGAACAGGCAGCGAGCCTTGCTGTTGAGCTTGCTGATGCCGGCGTATCGCACATCGTTCTTGGGCATCTGAGTCCGCGTCACAACGATGTCGAACAGGTTGCAAACGTGATCGGAACAGCGCTCGCGAAAGCGAATCTGCGGCCTCGCGTCACTGTTATCGCGCCAACCGAACGTTCCGGCATTATCTCCGTAACGAACGGGAGCTCCAGCACATGAATTGGACGATTCTCGTTACCGGCGGCGCCGGGTTTATTGGGTCGAATTATATCCGATATGTGCTCTCGGCGTATCCCGACGCGAAGATCATCAATCTCGATAAACTGACCTATTCCGGGAACCTTACGAACCTTCGCGACGTGGAACGCGATACGCGCTACGAGTTCGTCCGCGGTGATATCGCCGATGAGAAGGTTGTCAATCCGCTCGTCGAACGAGCTGATGTGATCGTCAATTTCGCTGCGGAAAGCCACGTGGATCGTTCAATTGTGGATCCGCACGTTTTTCTCCGTACGAATATCGACGGACCGTATGCGTTGCTCGAAGCTGCGCGGAAATCGGGTATCAAGCGCTTTGTGCAAGTGAGTACAGACGAAGTCTACGGTGAGGTTATGACCGGGCATTCGCGTGAAGGCGATACGTTGCTTCCCCGAAGTCCTTATTCGGCGAGTAAAGCAGCGGGTGAGCTTCTCGCGCGCTCTTACTTCGTGACATACGGGATCCCGGTTGTTATCACTCGGGGGTCGAACACGATAGGACCGTATCAGTATCCGGAAAAAGTTGTTCCGCTATTCGTGACAAACGCGATCGACGATCAATCACTGCCGATATACGGACCGGGCACCGCCGTTCGAGACTACATGCATGTCGAAGACCATTGTCGCGGAGTCGATTTCGCACTGCGTTACGGTCAACCGGGTGAGGCTTACAACGTTGGAGCGGGCAACGAAGTGAATACACTTCAACTCGCATCGGCGATTTGCACCGCGTTGGACAAACCGGAGTCGCTGGTTCGCCACGTGAAAGATCGACCCGGGCACGACCAACGGTACTCGGTAAGCTCGGAGAAACTGCAAGCGCTTGGTTGGAAGCTTCGTTACACGTTTGAAGAAGCTCTCGAAGCGACAGTGTCATGGTACCGCGAGAACGAATGGTGGTGGCGACCGATCAAGACCGGCGAATATGCGCGATGGTACGAATCACATTACGGTCTGAGTACGAAGGGGAAATCGTAACGTGGGTGAAAAACGGTTCGTTGTCACTTTGATGTTGGCGTTTGTCGTGGTGTGTGGACTATTGGCGGAGTCGATACCTGCGCAGACGCGTGATATTCGGTCGCTCGCCGACATGTACCGTGCGCGTGAAGCGGAAGATGAGGAAGCGACGGTGCGTCGCACTCGCCCTCAAGCGGTGACCGAAGAGCGCACACCGCTGAAGCGCGAGACCGAGATACCAACCGAGGGCGCAACACAGCCACTCGATCGCGTCATCGACAGAACAACATACCGACTCGGCCCAGGTGACGTCGTTTCGTTCGGCATTTGGGGGAGTATCAATACCTTTGAACGAGTCGTTGTCACGCCGGAAGGCCAACTTATCATCCCATCGGTTGGCCCGGTTGTTGTTGCCGGCATGACGCTCGAGGAGGCAGAACGTCATGTCGAAGATGTCGCTGCCGAATCGTATGGGAACGCGCGACTGACGCTTTCCTTACTCGATCTTCGGAAGTTCCGGGTGCACGTCACCGGACGGGTGAAGCAGCCGGGAACATATACGGCAACTGCGGCAGACCGGATCAGCGATCTCATCGAACGTGCAGGCGGCGTAGAGGACGAAGGCTCTCAGCGGCGAATCGATGTACGGCACGCAAACGGAGACGTTACACCCGTTGATCTTGCACTTTTTCTCACGGCGGGTGATATCGAGGTGAATCCTGCGGCTGAAATGGGTGATGTGATTCGTGTTCCCGTCAAAAGCGACTCCGTCGGGATATGGGGCGCCGTGGGCGATCCCGGTGTATACGAGTACCGCCCCGGCGATTCATTGAGCCGACTTCTCCAGATCGCGGGTAATGTTGATTCGCAAGCCGCAACCGGAGAGATCGAGTGGACCTCGTTTCCGGGTGGCGGTACGTCGCCAAACATGCGCACGGTTGAGCTTTCGCGCGTTCTAAATACACCACTTGATCAATCAGTGCGACCTGGCGACCAGATTCTCGTGAAAACGAATACCTCATGGCGTGAACGTCAGACCGTCGAGGTTCGCGGCGAGGTGTTATCACCGGGGACATTTACGATTGTACCGGGTGAAACGCGGTTATCCGACGTGATTCGTCGCGCTGGCGGATTTACTCCCGAAGCATCGCCGAGTGCGTCCTACGTTGTTCGAGCCGATTTCGAAGCGGAAGAGATTCCTGATCTTGAGTACAAGCGGCTCGTGGATGTACCGCAGGCGTCGATGAAAGACGAAGAGTACATCTACTTCCGCACGCGCAGTCGCCAGATGTTCGGCGTCGTCGACACGGATATCGCCGCTGCGCTCGCCGAACCCGGTGGACCTGCCGACGTTATCTTGCGTGGCGGCGACGTGATCCGAATCGAACAGCAACCGGTGAGTGTTGAAGTGCTCGGGCAAGTGGAACGTCCCGGTATGGTGAAATACGAACCGGGGATGTCGTATCAGCAGTACATCGATCAAGCCGGTGGCTTGTCGTGGCACGCGCGTAAACGCGGAATTCGGCTGATCAAGACGAGCACGGGCGTCTGGGTTAAGCCGGATCGTGACACCGTCGTCGAGGCCGGAGATATTGTCTTCGTACCGCAACGCGAGCCGATCGATTACTGGGCGCTCGCGAAAGATGTCATTGGAGTAACCACGCAAGTCCTCACTGTCTACCTGCTTATTGCCACACGTTGAGACGGATGAACGAGAAACGAGAAAATCGCAGTATCGACGGTTACGATGACAGCAGTCATCTGGTGAATCTCGCCGGCCTGCTGTGGCGGCGTCGTAAGGTTGTCATCGGAACAGTTGGCATAATCGTCAGCGTCACGATTGTGGCGCTCCTCATCGCGAAGCCGCAGTTTACTGCGCGCGCAACGTTTATGCCGCCGCCGGACGGATCGGGTGGACTTGCGTCGATGTTGCGCGATCCGATCAACGCCATCCTCGGCCGCGGTGGTGGCACCTCAATGGATCGCTTGGTCAACTTCCTCGACAGTCGTGTCGCACGCGATCTGATCGTCGAGAAGTACGATCTTCGTACGTATTACAAGTTCGAATACGGAGACGAAGCGCGAAAAGCGCTCGCGAACGCCACTGATGTGTCGGTATCACCTGAGGGACTCGTCCGTGTCGATGTTACCGACAAAGACAGAGTCCTCGCTGCGAAGATCGCCAACGAGTACGTCGATATTGCCGATAGTCTCTACGTGATTGCACAACGCGAGTACGCAGGACAGATGCGTCGGTTTCTGGAAACACGCGTCGATCAGAACCTTCGCGACTTGTCGCGGGCCGAAGAGGCCGCGCGCGAGTTTTCCGAGCAGTATGGAGTCGTGTCGCTTCCGAATCAGGTAGCCGCACTGATAGATCAACTCGCACAGGTAGAAGCCCAAATTCGAACCTTGGACATGCGTATCGGTGCGGCGCGTGAGATCCTCGGCCCGAATCATGTATCTGTTCGCGAGCTTCGTGTCGAACGCGATATGGCTGAGCGCGAACGTCGGAAGCTGCTTCAGTCACACGGAGGCACCACCGATCCGTTCCTCGCATTCCAGGATATTCCCGTCCGAGCGTTGGAATACGCTCGCCTTGAACGTGAAATCAAGATTCAATCGATCATTCAGGAACTCCTTTTCCAACAATACGAGGTAGCGAAACTCGAAGAAGCGCGAAACGTGTCGTCGCTCACTCGTGTTGATATCGCCGTCCCGCCCGAACTGAAATCGTGGCCGCCGCGAACTCGCATCGTGCTCGTCAGTGGTATCATAGCATTTATCTGGGCGATTTTTGTTGCATGGTTTGTTGAGCGATGGCCAGACTATCGTCGGAGAATTGTCGAGTCCGGCGGACGCACCTGAGCGACGTGCGTTATGAATCTTCGCCGGCTAACGAATGAAACGATCATCTACGGGATCGGACGGGGGATCGAAGGGATTGCAGCCTTCGTCGTCCTTCCGTTTATCGGCCGGTACCTTGTCCCCTCCGTATTCGGGTATGCCGACGTCATTTCGGCGACGACCGGACTACTCTATCTGACGGTTGGTCTGAATCTTCATCAGGCGCTGACCCGTTACTATTACGACCTCGACAGCGGAACGCTCGTCACCACTCATTCGGCGACATTTCTGGGTAGTGGAGCGATTCACCTCGGAATTGGCGCGGGAATCGTGTTGTTGTTTCGCGGTACGGTGATGGAACCAGCAGCCTGGATTATCGCTATCACGTCCGTTATCGGGCAGTTCACATCTGAGTATATCACGACGATTTTTCGGATGCGGCATGAGCCGCTTCGCTACCTTTCAGTCGTTTTCGTCACTCAGTCTGCGCTCTGCATTGCTACGCCTCTGTTGCTCGTTGTATTCGACGCAGGAATAAACGCGATCTTCATCGGCAAGACAGTTGCGTTTTGTGCCGGCATATTGATAAGCATCGGATGGCTTATTTCGGTCTATCGAAAGCGGACCGACTTCGAGTATTTGAAACGAAGTATTCGCTTTGTTCTTCCGATGGTACCCGGGAATATTGCGTCATGGGCGCTCATTTACGCTCCGCGCTATTTTCTAATCGCCGCAGCAAGTGCTGCACAAGTCGGATATTATGGGGTTGCTGTACGCTTCAGTTACATGCTTATGATGGTCGGTATGGCAGGCGCGATGGCATGGACGCC
>CAZWQW010000019.1:13288-32581 GCA_964635955.1 uncultured bacterium
ATACCGAAATACGGTGCTTTCGGCGCCGTGATAGCGACAGCCGTTGGACATGGTGCGGCGGCGACAGCGCACTTTACTGCGGGACAACGGTATTTTCCCGTTCAAACCAATATCGGTAAAATCCTCGGAATGATTGGGATACTAACGGTAATCGCGTTTGCCGGACAGTGGATTGAAGTTCATACGGACGCTCGATCAATCGCCGTCGCGTGGAAAGCTCTACTCACGCTCGGTGCGTTGGGCGGTCTGATTCTGATACTCGGGAAAACTGAGCTCGCTGCCTCGCGGACTGTGTTGCGAGGTATCGTTTCTCGTCAGGAGCATCGTGATGTCGACTCGGTTCATTAAGAATCCGACAGCGATGATTCTCGGTCTGACGGTGCTCGCAGCACTATTAGTGTTCGCTATCGGTATCGACGTGTTCGTTATGACGCTCTGGATCATTTCCGGTGCTGTAATACTATTCGCCTGGGCGCACCGCGTCGCAAGTCCTGAAGACCGTTATTTGCTCTTAACGGGTATGTTTGTCGGACTCGGCGCGCGACTTATCATCTACTGGGTCGTCTACGACTCGCCGCATATCTATCCCGATCACCGAATGTACTGGTATCTCGGATCTCGCCTCGCTGATCTCTACAGTAACGAACGCGTGCTCGATGTCGAGTTGATCCCTGCTCTGGGCACTGCAACCGGTATGTTCTACTACGTATGGACTGCTCTTCATGTGGCGATTGTCAAGAGCGAAGCGTTTGTAATCGCATCGAACATAATCATAGGGACGGGATGCGGAGTCCTTACGTACAAAATCGGACGTCAGGTATGGGAAGGGCGCATAGCACTTGCCGGTGCTTGGCTCGTGTGGTTATCGACCGCGATGGCACAACTTGATGCACAGAACATGCGTGAGGCTATCATCATCTTTGCGTTACTGTGTGCGATGTACGGCGGAAATATCGTTGCAGAACGTTGGAACGCACGCGGTACCGTGTGGTTCTCGGTCGGAATCGCGTTGCTACTGCAAGTACGGAGTTACATTGGTCTACTCGTCATCGGAACGATCGCCTTGGCGCTCTTTGTAGTCCGAAAAACCGGACGTGTCCGCATCCTCGTCGTTATGAGCATCGTCATCGGGTTGCTTGTTGCATTCGTCGCGTCGACACAGCTCATCGTAATTGCGGAAAAACTCGGCGAAGGTTCGTCATTCGTCGATATGATAGTGTGGGGTCACCTCAATCTCATCGCTGGTCGGATGCAGGGTTCCACGCTCGCCGACGTGCACCTCACATCAATCCAAGATATTATCATGTTCATCCCCATTGGGCTCGGACATATCGTTGTAGCGCCACTTCCATGGAAGACGAGTGGTATCGATATGTTTTTCGTGCCCGATGTACTGTTTCGGTACTTCACCTTCCCGTTTCTCGTTATCGGTTTGATTCATACAATTCGAACCGACTGGCGTCGGGCATTTCCCGTATTGGCCGTCGCAGGCTCTATCGCGTTGCTCTATTCCGTGCTCGAGCTCGGAGGCAACGTCCGGCACCATCTCCAGTTCTTTCCGATTCTCTATCTCCTTACCGCGTACGGCTACACCGTCGTCCGTCGCTACGAAGTAACGGCTGTACTGAGTGGTCTTGCCCTCAGCGCAGCTATATGGGCGTACACACTGGGTTCCGTTTCATTCGTCATGCGGTTTTTCGCCATTCTCGGTATTGTAATGCTCGTCTGGTTGTTCGTAGCGCTGCGTTTTGAATACAGACGGCCGAATTTGGTGTCAAAATGACGGCGCACACGGTCTTCTACACACTTGGGGTTATTGGACCGGGCGGGCAAGAACGACAAATCCTCACGATTGTCAGAAATCTGGATCCGACACGCTGGAAAGTCGTGGTTGTCGGAACGGAAGCCGGAGCATTGTGCGACGATTTCGCTCGATATGCCGATGTCCACGTGCTTCGCGACTGGGGTCCCGTGCATACGGGGCGTCTCGGTCAGATGCGTAGGCTGCTGGACAAATACCAGCCGTCGATTGTGCATACGTCGCTCTTCACAGGAAATACGTGGGGGCGACTTGGCGTGGCGCTGCGTCCCATCAACCGACCGCTCGTGATTATGCAGGAAGGCTCGATCGATAGCTGGAAAGGTATTGCGCACCGTGTTGTCGATCGTCTGCTGCTTGGCGTCACCGACGCGGTTGTCGGGAACTCTCAAGCCGTATCGCGGTATCTCATTGAGCACGAACGCGTGCCGCCACACCTTGTTCGCACGATTCCCAATGGCATCGCGTTGGAGCGCGCTCAACAGGCACTCGGAGAACCGACCGAAGAACGTCGTGCGCGGCGAGCGGAACTGGGAATCGGTGACGAGCACTTCGTCATCGGACACGTCGGCCGATTCGATCCGGTAAAGGGACTCGACGTCCTTCTCGACGCGTTTACTCACGTGCATAGACAGTTACCGAACGCTCGATTGCTTCGAGTTGCGCAACCACCGATTAGACCGGAGATTCCCATCGCGGCGGCATGGGATCAAACCGTTCGAGACCGTGGGTTGGAAGGTGCGATTGTCAATCATCCGTACACACGGAACATCAGCGCGGTCTACAATATGTGCGACGCGGTTGTTCAGACATCGTGGCGAGAGGGTTTGTCAAACGTCATTCTCGAAGCCATGGCGATGGAGCGCCCGGTTGTCGCGACAGCCGTCGGCGGAACACCGGAGGTGGTGCATCATCGTCGAACCGGTTGGATTGCGCCACCGGGCGACGTAAATGGACTGGCGTCGGGCCTTCTTCACGCGTACCATAACCCAATTGAAGCGCGACAATGGGGAACTGCCGGACGAAAGCTCGTCGAATCGGAATACACGGTTGAACGACTCGTTGAACGTACGGTGTCACTGTACGAGACGATGTTGAATCGACCCCGCTGATGGCGTTTTTATCGACAACAGAGGTGCATATTCGTGATCCGCGCGCTGCATGTAATAAACTCGCTGGTTACCGGCGGCGCGGAAATGTTATTACTGCGGCTTTGCACGAGCCTGCCACAGAGTGGTGTCGAACCGATTGTCGCGACGCTCTTACCCGGCGGCGATCTTGAGAAACGCTTCCGTGATGCGGGGGTCACCCTCGTTGATCTGAGTCGTAAGGGTAAACCAAGTGTAGGCGCGGTGAATCACCTTGTCCGTGAGATTCGCGCACGCAAGGTTGATATCGTTCACACGCATCTCGTTCGCGCGGGTATCGCCGGAAAACTCGCGGCTGCGGTTTCTCGCGTCCCGGTCGTGACGACCCGGCATTACACACGAGACGCGAAAAGTCGGCGGTGGGATTTCGTCGCAGAGGATGTGCTTACGCGGCTGCTTGCCGACCGAGTGATCGCGATCGGCGAAAGCGTGTTTGATACGATACGCGAACAAAACGTGTGTGATCACGAGAAGGTAGTTCTTCACCGAAACGCAATTGACGTTGCGTCGTATGCACACCAAGACCGACACGAGCGAACCACGAATCTCGTGATTGGCACCGTCGGACGTTTACATCCCGCGAAGGCGCACGAGGTGTTCCTCGACGCGCTCGCGATGGTTCGACGCAATCATCCGGAGGTGACGGGCGTTATCGTCGGCGGCGGTGAAAGACTTGGTGTACTCAAGGAATACACAGAACAGCGTGATTTGGCTGATGCTGTTACGTTCACAGGTCCCGTGGATTCCGATGCGGTGCGCGATTGGCTTCACCGGTTCGATATATTCGTCCTGCCGTCTGATTGGGAGGGACTTCCGATATCGTTGATCGAAGCTGCTGCAGCGAGCTTGCCGGTTGTGGCAACGGACGTTGGTGGTTGTCCGGAAGTCGTTCGCGATGGTGAAACCGGGTTTCTTGTACCGCCGCGCGACCCGAAAGCTATGGCGGACGCTATATCACGTCTCGTAATCGACGAGAATCTACGCACTGCTTTTGGAAACCGTGCGGTTGAAGTTGCCAAATCGGAGTTTGACATTCGGCGGCTTGCGGATCAGACCGCTGCGTTGTACAGGGAGATACTCATGAGAAAGGCTCACGCGTGATGTGCGGTATCGCCGGTGTCGCCATGCGCGATGCTCCTGTCGATGCGGCTCTCATCGGCAAGATCACGGAATCTCTCCACCATCGAGGCCCGGACGATTCCGACGTGATTGTGCATGGAAAGGTCGGTCTCGGGCATCGGCGACTCAGCGTTATCGACACGTCGAGTGCTGGTCGTCAGCCGATGGGTACTGAAGATGACCGCTACTGGATTACATACAACGGCGAGACGTATAACTTCGCCGACCTTCGGACCGATCTTGAAAAGCGCGGCGAACATTTTCACAGCCGGACTGACTCAGAGGTGATTCTTCGCGCGTTTCGCCATTATGGACGTGAAACGTGGTCGCGCCTGACCGGTATGTTCTCGCTCGCGATCTACGATCGACAGACCAGCGAAATCGTGCTAACAAGAGATCGATACGGCATCAAACCGCTGTATTACGCGGTTCTTGCTGACCGACTCGTGTTTGCGAGCGAGATGAAGGCGTTGGTCGTGGATTCCGCCGTTCCCCGCGAACTCGACGACGAAGCGATCGATCTCTACCTGACCTTTGGATACATTCCTGCGCCGTGGACTATCTACCGGCATGTTCGCATGCTCATGCCGGGCCATGATGCTCTATGGGACGGTAATATGCTGTCCATTCGACAGTGGTATGACCTTGCTAAACACCGTCTCGAACCGCCGCCCGATTTCGAAGCGGCGAAGGACGAGCTTCGTGCGCGGCTTTCTCGCGCAGTGAAGCGCCGTATGATCTCCGACGTGCCGCTCGGTGCGTTTCTCAGTGGTGGCATCGACTCCAGCACCGTCGTCGGACTCATGTCCGAACACACCTCATCGCCCGTAAAAACGTTTTCGATCGGATTCACCGAGAAGATCTACGACGAAACACGGTACGCTCGTGTTGTCGCGAATCGGTTCGGAACCGAGCATCGCGAGTTTCGCGTCTCGGAACAGGATATCCTCGACGTGGTTCCGACGGTACTCGATCACCTCGACCAACCGTTTGCAGATTCGTCGGCGCTGCCGACCTTCCTCGTCTCGAAGTATGCGCGTGAACACGTCGCTGTTGCGCTGGCGGGAGATGCGGCCGACGAGGCGTTCGCTGGTTATCGCAAATACCAAGGCGAGTATTTCGCTGCTCTCTACCGCCGTATACCGAGTGTTCTCCGTCGCGGTGTAATCGAACCGATCGCGAAGTCGTTGCCGGAAACGCAGACGTCGCGGTTCGGCGAGTACGTGCGGCGAATGAATCGTTTCTTCGCGTCAAGCGGGGCGACGGCGATCGACCGGCATTTCGACTGGATGAACCTCTGTCCGGGATCAACGCGAACGACACTAACAGGCCGTTCAGACCGTGGCATACGTGGTCGTGAGCTTGTGACCGCGATCGATAATCGTTCGGGTGTAGACAATCTCAATGCCGTGTTGTTCGGCGACATGCATCTCTGTCTCCCGAACGACATGTTCGCAAAGATCGATCTCATGAGCATGTACCACGCACTCGAAGTGCGGGAACCGTTCACAGATCCAGAGGTCATTGAGTTCGCAGCGAGTTTACCCGCGCACTGGAAACTGAATCGTACCCGACGTAAACACGTACTCGTTGAATCGGTGCGTGACTTGTTACCTCCTGAAATTCTAAAACGCGGGAAACAGGGGTTCGTCGTACCGATCAGCCGGTGGCTCACTGGTGGCTTGGCGTCTATCTTCTGGGATACCGTTAGCGATTCGTCGGTGCGTGACCTCGGCGTCGTAGATATCAACGGCGTCCGCAAATTGTACAACGAGCATCGGAACCACGAAGCTGATCACACGGTGCGGCTCTGGCTCGTCTTCGTACTTCACTGGTGGCACCAGCGATCGCACCAATCGAACTGATAATACTCGATTCCGTTCGGAAACACTGTATGGCAACTGAGAAACGTCTTCGTGTCGCCCACGTGATCACAACGATTAGTCGTGGCGGTGCAACGGAGAACACGTTTCTAACAGCGCTCGGCTCGCGCGCGCTCGGCGTATACGACGTAACGATACTTGCAGGTCCGGCAATCGCAGCCGAAGGTAGCATGATCAGACAGGCCGAGGATTCGGGTCTCGCGGTGGAGATCATCCCATCTCTTGGGCGAGACATCCACCCGGTCTCTGACATTCGGGCATTCTTTCAACTTTACCGGGCGATCAAACGAGGTGGCTACGATATCGTCCACACGCACGGATCGAAGGGTGGCATTCTCGGAAGGCTTGCGGCGCGAATCGTCAAGACATCGACGGTCGTTCATACATTCCACGCGCTTCCATATGGCGATTACAGCTCGGCAGTCGCGCGACGCGGTTATATCTGGCTCGAACGACTCGCCGCAAAATGGACACACGGCGCCCTGTCTGTCTCCCAGACGGTAGTAGATCGCCTGATCGAAGACGGGATCGGCTCACCCGGTTGGTGTGAGGTCGTGCGAAGTGGGATGGACCTCCAGGCGTTTCTTAGCCCGGAACCCGGTCGCGAAGATATGCGTCGCAAATGGGGATTGGTCGATACCGATGTCGCGGTGGGAACCATTGGTCGTGTTCATACCGGCAAAGGTCAGGATGTGCTCATTCGACTCGCGCCGAAGATTGTGCGAGAAGCTCCGCATGTGCGACTGGTCATCATCGGGACCGGCCCACTCGTCGAACCGCTGGAAGACGAAGTCACGCGTCTCGGCCTCCAGAATCACGTAAAGTTCGTTGGTTTCATCGATCCAGCCGACATGCCGGTCGCGATATCCGCACTCGATGTGCTTGTTCACGCGTCTGATCGAGAAGGACTCGCCCGGGTGATTCCACAGGCGATGGCGTGCCGAAAGCCGGTGGTCAGCTATAATCTCGACGGCTCGCCGGAAGTAATAACCGATGGGCATAACGGACGATTGATTGAGCCGCACAACGACGATGAACTCGTAGACGCAATACGACAGATCGCTAACGATGAGCAGTTGCGGCTACTGTGGGGCGAGCGCGGTCCGGCGGTCGTAGATCCGGCGTTTCGCGCGGAGACCATGGCGCTCGGTACCGATCGCGTCTATCGCCGGCTCCTCGCGAAGATCGGTGTTGATGTCCCACCGGCACGGGAACTTGCGCCACTTTCTGAGTGGCGCACAACTCGCTGATATCAAACCCAACGAGGCTGCAAAGTATGCGTCGCTGGCAGGAACTCACACTCCTCATCTTGATCGATGCCGTAGCCTCGGCAGCAGCACTCTACGTAGCACTCTGGTTTCGACGTACGGCGACACTTGAAGCCATCGTTTTCCCACCGCTCGCATATATCCTGCCCGCGTTGATTCTCGCTGTAGGCTGGATCGGTCTATTTGCTTACGTCGGATTATACGAGTCTAATTGGAGTCGTAAATCGCGATTTGACGAACTTGTCTGGCTAATCAAGATCGTTGTGTTCGGCGGCGTTGTCCTCTTCCTCATCACCTTCAACCCCGAGCGGCCTTTCGCGCTTACGCGAATTGTCATCCTCAGTTACGGTGTCACACTCATCGCGCTAAGCGGATTCGGAAGACTTATGGTGCGTGGTGTGCAGCGTCGGCTCTTTGAACTCGGGCACGGCCGGCGAAACGCGATTGTTGTAGGAACCGGTAATTCGGCTCGCCGTCTGCGTGATTCAATGCATCGCAATCCGCGTCTTGGATACAACGTCGTCGGGTTTCTTCGCGCGGACGATTCAAATATCGATACAGACGAGATTTCGCGCGTTTATAGCGATAATTCGCGAAATGACGAAATACGATCGTCCGAATCGGTTCTAAGCCCCATCACGTCGACAGAAATCCTTGGCTCGTTCAGTGACCTTCCCGATCGAATCGCCGAATACGGTGTGACAGAGGTGATGTTTGCCGAGCCGAGACTCTCGCACGACGACGTTTTGGATGCGGTCGGCAGATGTAACGGTATGCATCTGTCGTTCAGCACGATGCCTGATCTCTATGACGTCGTAACCGGACGGAGCAATCTCGGGCAGCTCTATGGCACACCACTAATGCCGTTGTTTCCCAGCACAATGGTGATTTGGCAGCGGCGTACGAAGCGATTGATCGACGTAATCGCGTCCAGTGTGACGATGATCGCAGGTGCGCCGATATGGATTGGTGTCGCTGCGGCGATTTGGTTACAGGATCGCCACCCTGTAGTATACTCGCAGGAACGGGTAGGGTTTGAAGGGCATCAGTTTCGGCTCCACAAGTTTCGCTCGATGATACCGGATGCGGAGAAGCATTCGGGACCGGTGTGGGCACAGGAAAACGATCCACGGATCACGCCGGTTGGCCGATTCATTCGGAAAACGCGACTCGATGAGATTCCTCAGCTGTGGAACGTGTTACGCGGCGAGATGAGTCTTGTCGGACCACGTCCTGAACGGCAGTATTTCGTCGAGCGACTCGCGAAAGAAATCCCGTTGTACCGACGCCGTCTACACGTCAAACCCGGAATAACTGGATGGGCGCAGACAAAGCTGGCTTACGACGCATCGATCGATGATGTGCGCGAAAAGCTCAAATACGATCTCTACTACATCGAGAACATGTCTCTCCGGTTCGATCTGTTGATTCTCGCACGGACAGCGTGGGTCGTCGTTGCGGGTAAGGGGGCAAAATGATCGGACCGCGCGAAGGCGGAGCGCGACGTACTGTTCGATACAGTACATGGGTGCGTCCTTCTTGGCTGCGTCCGACAATGTTCGCAATCGGTGCCATCGTAGTTGCCGCGTTTGTTGTCTACACGTTTGTTGTTATCCGCACGCTAAGAACAGATGCTCAACGCGTAGCGAATCTCTACGCTGAGAAGATCCTCCCCCGCGCGTATACCGATCCGAGTGTTACCAGTTCCGAACTCGGTGTTCTGCTTGACATGATCCAAGAAATGCCTGTCGCCGTGATCGTGACTGATGAGGAGGGAATCCCGCGGTGGTGGAAGGGGATTTCGGTACCTGATACAGCACGCTCTGCCGCGGCGCTTCGCGAGGTTATGCAGATCGCGAACGACATCGATCGCGTGATGCCTCCGCGACAGGTCGTCATTCCAATACAAGGCGGAAGAGATTTTCGTTGGACGGTGCACGTTGCCGAAAGCGCGTTCCTTCGTCGGATTGCCTACATGCCAACGATCGCGGCACTTATCACACTGCTGTTCACGAGTCTCGTGCTCTGGGGATTCTGGCAGATCAAGACCGGCGAACAGCAAGCGCTTTGGGTCGGCATGGCGAAGGAGACGGCACACCAACTTGGCACACCGCTTTCGAGTCTATCCGGATGGCTGGAGATACTCCGCGAAGAAGAACGGGCGAAAGCGAAGAGTGATGACGATTATTCTGTTGTCGAGGAGATGAGTTCGGATATCGATCGGTTAAAGAAAATCGCGCAACGGTTTAGTCAAGTCGGTTCGCCGCCAGAGTTGCATCGCGAGCCCGTAACGTCGGTGATCGACGAAACGGTCAGCTACTTCCGCACGCGTATTCCGAGACTCGGTCGGGAAGCGACAATCGAGCGTGTCTACCGCGCGGACGAGGAGGTCCCACTCAATCGTGAACTCCTCGGATGGGCGTTCGAGAACCTGATAAAGAACGCGCTCGATGCGCTATCACGTACGGAGCGGTCGCCGTATATTCGCATCGTCACCGAACGGATGAACGGTTCTATTCGTATCTTGTTTGAGGACAACGGGAAAGGTGCTTCTGCGAAGGATCTTCGCAAACTGTTCAATCCGGGGTTCAGCACGAAAAAACGTGGCTGGGGACTCGGGCTTACGTTCGTGAAGCGAATCATCGAAGATTATCACGGCGGCCAAGTCACCGCTCATTCTGCAGGTCCCGATCAGGGTATGATCATCGAGATTCTACTGCCGATACAAACGTAGGGTGCGGCTGTGCTAACGCAGATCGACCGATATGTTGTCAATCGCTTCACCCGTATATTGATCGTCTCACTCATATCCTTTATCGCTATCTATATTGTTGTCGACCTCATCGACCATCTTGACGACTTCCTTCGAGACGCGTTGGGATTCACCAGTATCGCACGGTACTACGTCAACTATATCCCCTATATCGTTGTCTTGACACTGCCGATTGGTATGTTGCTCTCTACGCTGTTTGTGATCGGCGAGATGGGCTCTTCAAACGAGCTTGTCGCGCTCAAGGCGGCGGGAATCAGTATCTACCGTATCGCGTGGCCGTTACTCCGGCTCGCGTTTCTGGTATCGATCATTTCGATGCTGCTCGCCGAGTTAGTTGTACCCAGAGCGAATGAGGCTCGACGAGACATTCTCGATATCCGTGGCAGCCGGACGGCACAACAGCATTCTCGACACATTACGCGGCAAGATCGCGGCGGATACGTACTTTACGCTTCCTACTACAACCACGAACACAAGCGCGCTTCGAACGTGACGATTGTACAAATAGCCGGCAACACGACGCGACGCCGGATTGATGCGAGCGAAATGGTTTGGGATAACGAAGGTTGGCTGCTGACGAACGCTGTCGATCGTGTTCTCGTGGAAGGTTCGGAGTCGCTCGATGAATACGTGACGATGCGGTTGCCGGTGTTGACGCTTAGACCGACCGATCTTGCGCGTGAAGACAAAGATCCGGAGCAGATGGCGTTTCTCGAGTTGCGCGATTTTATCGCTCGCATACGTGAGGCCGGTGGCGATGGGTCGCGATGGCTCGTCGATCTTCATTTGAAGATCGCGGTTCCACTGGCCAGTTTCATGATGGTGTGGCTCGGATTCCCACTTGCGGCTCGGTCGTGGCGCGGCGGGAAAGCCGTGTATGTTGGGTGGACTCTGCTAATCGGATTCATGTTTTTCGTGGTGGTTCGAGCCGGCCAAGCGATGGGGCGCGCCGGAAGCATACAACCTGAAATCGGTGCATGGGCTGCCGACGCGCTGTTTTTTGTCGTCGGTGCGACGCTCTTTCGTTGGACGCGAAAGTAGGCCGCACATCACTACCCTAATCGCTTGAGTTCTCGACTCGCGAGCAGGTGGTAGGGCTGTTTCTCCAATGCCGTGATGAAGGCCGCGCGTGCAGCTTCAATTCGTCCGAGTGTCTGTTCCACAACGCCGAGTGCCGCATCTTCATCAGCGGAACGCCGAGGTCTTTCCAGTAGAATCTTCTTGATCTCTTCTAACGCGGTGCTTGAAGCTTCGTCGCCAAGTTGCTGCTGACAGAGTGCGGAATATACTCGAGGCACTAACGCTGCATCGCTGTGCTCTTCTGACGCGCCTCGTTGCCAGTAATCACGTGCCACTTCGTTATCTCCCGCTGGGCTTGCAGCGAGTCCCGCACGGTAATAGAACGGCGAGTCAGTGGGGCGGTATGGCTTTCCGACGCCAATATTCAGGGGGTAATCGAGGGCTCGCTCGAACGCTTTCCTCGCATCTGCCCAGCGTCGCTCGTCCATAAGCGCTTCGCCGTGAGCGACGCAGAAATCCGTATAGATTCCACGCATCGTTCGTTCACCTTCCCACGGCCGGAAGTAATGCGACGAGAAGATCCGCTCAGCATCGCTCCATCGACCGATTGCGGTGTATAGCTGAACGAGTCGCTGAGGTAACCGTCCAGTCGATCGAATCGATTCCGGTAACGCCAAGAGTGAATCCAATCGTTTCTCTGGTGATGTACCAAGCTCCTCTTCGATCTGATCGATCGAGATGTGAATGCGATAGTCGGTTGGTCGGAGTTCGGCCGCCTTCCGATAGTGAGAAAGTGCCTGAGTTCGGTCGGAATCGAGTTTCCATGCCGCCCAGCCGAGTACCGAGTACAGCGATGCCTCGTTCGAACCGCGTTGGGACGCTTCGCGCCACATCGCGCGCCCGTCATTGGTTCTTCCGACGGCGTAGAGGAGCGTACCGAGTAGATACGGTGCGGTCGCATCGGTAGGATCCGCATCGATAGCCTCGCTAAGGATTGTGATCTCCTCGTTTCGGTGCGGGAACACCGCATCGACCGGTGCAATCCGAGCACGGCGACTCGCTTCGAGAGCTTTCTCGGTGTCCCCGAGTTTATCAAGGAGATGCGCGCGGTGATACTCGATCAGCGCCGCGACTTTCTTCTCGCTCGTTCGATCGAGTAGCCTCAATGCGGTTTGCCAGAGCCCGAGTCCCGAATAGTACGTGGTAAGCTCGATAAGTGTCTGCGGTTCGCTGTGGACGAGCGCATCGAGCTCGTTCCATTCCTCGTCTGCTGCTTCGTTGCGACACTCCGTTATCAGTGCTCG
Organism: uncultured bacterium; assembly: GCA_964635955.1. Lineage (GTDB taxonomy): Bacteria > Latescibacterota > MWCZ01 > MWCZ01 > MWCZ01 > CAZWQW01. The sequence goes on from CAZWQW010000019.1 coordinate 25,623, forward strand.
TTCGCACGCGGCAACGAGATTCAGTCGGTCGCTTTCGAGTATCCGATCGACCAATGATGCGGCTTCCTCGTATCGGTCAAGACAGCGAAGTGCCGTGACACGAGCTGTCCACGCCGGCGTACCCGACGCCAGTGACTCTGACGCGGTTACGAAGTGACCGAGCGCGGATTCGAAATCGTCGCGTACCGCAGCGAGTTCGCCAAGCTGGTACCGTCCGAGTGCGAAGTAGTAGGGATCGAATCGAGTCTGCCAGAACGCGTGTTCCGCATCGTTTCGTCTGTCGAGTAGATTCCGGAGCGCGACCCCTCGGTAGTAATGAATTTCGGCCGAGGTCGATGCGACGCGTGCGGCTCGTTCGAGCGACGTAAGCGCTTCCTCATAATCTCCGGCTTTGATTTGCAGTATCCCGAGGCGTGTCAGGGGAAGGACAGCAAGCGGATCACGTTCGATCGCCTGCTCGTAAAGTGCGCGAGCATCGGGAAGAAGATTCTGTTCTTCGGCATGCATCCCACGAGCGTAAAGACCGTGAACTGTATCCTTTTCCGATTCACCGACAAGCGGCGGATCCGTTAGATCGTCTTCTTCAGCCTTCCATGGTATGACGCAATCAGCGATCACATGATCGGTAGGCGACGTGATGATCACGTGAACCGGTGCTTCTCCCGGGTCCAAGTCAAGTTGGAGTATCGCGGGTTCGTCCGGCGCGAGATCCGTGTCCCAACTGCCAACGGACGATCCATTTACCTCCGCGGTAATGGTCGCGTCTACGATAGGCCGAGTACTGTGAACGCCTATTGTGTTGCCGCGTTCGGTTTTTACGAGACTCACGGCAACATCTTCGTTGGCGAACTCGAAACCGCCGATACCCCGTACGGGGTACCAACACTCGGACAATTGATTGACCTGATGCGGCGCAAGGAGTCGGAAGACACTCTGCGTTTCGAATGGACCGGATTGCAGCTCGATGTACGGTCCTTCGCTATCGCTGAGGAAGTGCTCCCAGACGAGTCCGTCGTGAGAGTTCCCCCACGTGAAGTATTTGCGTCCCGTCACCTGATGATGGTCGGCGACGTTTACGATGCCTTCGTTCGCGTCGTCGTCGTAGCAACCGAAGAAATCCGCTCGCACATTTCTCGAGAAGAGGTCGCAAGCGACGTGATGATTTCGGTAAGCGGGAACGTATTCGCCCTCATGAATGGGATACCGCATGATTCCCTGCCAGCCATTCACGGACGTAACCGGCGAGACGAATCGCGTTCCCTCGGTGACTCGTTCGGCGCTATTCGACCAGAAGTAGTACCGATGCGGAAGCGAGGTGCGGTTTTCCACTCGGATCGTCGTGTCGATGCGCGCGGCACCCGGACGCAGCGTGATATCGACGGACCAGCGCATGCGCGTGAGTTGCTCATACGCACCGATCGTGATGGTCGCCGATCCGTCGGGGTTATCGCGCATGGTGCTATCGACGGGGGCAAAGGTCAATGGATTGTGGCTAACCGGAAAGTTGAACTCGATTCCGCCGGCGATCCAGGCGCCACGGAGAGCTATCAAGGCGGGTTTAATCACGCTCGGACGGTAGAAGACGTCTTGATTCGCGATTCTGTCGTACGCGTAGAGGTGTCCTCCGATTTCCGGAAGCACGGTTAGCTTGAGATACTCGTTCTCCATTACCAGCGCGCGGTAGTCCACATCCTCGCGTTGATCAGTGAGCTCGTCGAGCATCGGATACGGGTAGATTCGCCAGTAGCCCCACAGTCGGCCGATTGGCGGTGTTTGGTCGGGCAGTCCGACAAGATACGTAGGGAGTGTCGTGATCTCTTCGCGCGTAATGACAGTGGAGGGCGAGGCGTGTTTATCGGACATGGTTGATGCTCCTCAGGAAGCTTGAGGTATCGTGGTTTTGTTATCGTAGAAGATACCATGCAGCGAACGGTATCACACGGTCACTGCGAGAGGAGAGAGTGGAGCAAGTGGGACACGCGGTCGCATCCCACTTGCCGGTGTGGAAAGTGCTTTACCGCTGATTCATCGGGACGAAATCGCGAGTCTTCGGTCCGGTGTACACCTGCCGCGGACGCGCGATCTTCTGCTCGGCGTCTTCGAGCATTTCCACCCAATGCGCGAGCCACCCAACGGTACGACTCATGGCGAATAGCACGGTGAAGAAGCTCGTTGGAATCCCAATCGCCTGAAGAATCAACCCGCTGTAGAAGTCGACGTTCGGATAGAGCTTGCGCTCGACGAAGTAGTCGTCCTCAAGGGCAATACGTTCGATTTCCAGTGCGATATCGAGTTGCGGATTCGACCCTGTGACCTTAAACACCTCGTCCGCCATCTGTTTGATGATACGTGCGCGCGGATCGTAGTTCTTATACACTCGGTGCCCGAATCCCATGAGACGGAATTCACCGTTCTTCGCCTTCTCGATGTACTCCTTCACACGGTTCGCCGATCCGATCTCCTCGAGCATTTCCAGTACGCGTTCGTTTGCGCCGCCGTGCAATGGGCCGTAGAGTGCGCCGGCAGCACTGGAAACCGCGATGTACGGATCGGGAAGGGAGCTTCCTACCGTTCGCATCGTCGTCGTGCTGCAGTTCTGTTCGTGGTCTGCGTGAAGGATGAAGATTACCTCAAGCGCGCGCTCAATGACCGGCTGCGGCTCGTAACTGCCACGGAGATCGGGTGAGCGGAAGACCATGTTGAGGAAGTTCCCGACGTACGAGAGCGATCGGTCCGGATACACATACGGCAAACCGTTCATGTGACGATAGCTATACGCCGCGATAGGCGCCACTTTGGCGACGAGACGACGGATTTGCAGTGCACGGTTTTCGCGGTCCTCGATGTTTTTCGATTCCGGATAAAATGTCGAGAGTGCGCCGACAGTGCATGTGAATATTCCCATCGGGTGCGCGTCGTGCCAGAATCCATCCATGAATTTCTTCATGTTCTCATGGAGCACCGATTCACGCTTGATCTCATCTTCCCACGCCTCATATTCGGCAGCGGTAGGGAGTTCGCCGTGTAGAATGAGGTATGCGGATTCGAGGAAGTTTGTGTTTTCGGCTAACTGTTCGATCGGATACCCACGGTACTCGAGAACGCCCTTCTCTCCGTCGATGAACGTGATCGAACTCGTTGTTGACGCGGTGTTCTGAAACGCGGGATCGTAGCTAAGCAGGCCGAAGTCGTCGTCTCCGTCTTTGATATTGCGGAGATCGATCGCGGGTATCGACGCGCCGTATTTCGGGTATGTCCCATACGAAATCGGCAGTTCGTACGTTTTCCCGGTACGGTTGTCGACGATTGATATCGAGTCTTTCGTCGGCATATGAACCTCCAGCTCGTGCGCGGGCACAACGCTCGAATTCACGCGGCGAGTCCCCGCATAGGACCGTGTTGCCGCATCGGGCGATGCTCGCGTCGTTACATTGTCCGTTGTCGCGAAGCTCGACAGTGTTCGGGACGTGGATTTATCAATGATTTGTCAGTCAAATAGCGGGTATACGTAGTAATTCTTTCAAAATACCGAATTTATGATGAGATTGGCAATACCGTGGTGGTTGTACCAGATCTCGCGAGTTAATCGATACTGTCTTTACTGCGAAGGAATCGCTCGGCGAAACGTTTCAACCGAGCATGCAGGGTCAACGGGATAAACCTGCTTGCGAACACAATACAACGATAGCGAAAACCGGGGATAACAATCGTTTTACCGAGTACGAGTCCCTCAAGCGATGCTTCGACAACGTCGCGTGGTGTGCACCACCAACCGCGCTTCATACCGCGCTTGAGACCCGCACGCTCGTGGATTTCTGTCTTTGTATATCCCGGGCAGAGCGCTTGTACGTGAATACCGGTATCATGCAGTTCAGCAGCGAGTCCGACCGTAAAGTTCGTTAGAAACGCCTTCGTCGCGCTATAGGTGATGTTGCCGACCGATGTTCCGTACCCGGCGACCGACGAAACGTTTATAACAGACGTCGGGTAGATTACGGTGGTCTGCGTAGATGATCGACTCATCACCTGTAACGCGGCGTACGTAAGGCGGAGAGGTGCGAGGTCATGCAGCCGAACCATAGCGGCTTGCTCTTCAACGTCTGATTCGATGAAGAATCCTTTTGTTAGGAATCCGGCGTTGTTGATGAGCATCCGAAGATTTCGCGTTCGGTGTATCTTCCGTTCGAGTCCGCGAACGTCATCTTCGTTTGACAAATCAGCGCAATGGACCTCGACATTTACCTCCCATCGTGAGCGGAGTAACGTAGCAAGCGCACTCAACCGCTCGTGATCGCGGGCGACAAGTACGAGATCGTAGCCGCCTTTCGCGAGCTTCTCTGCGAACGCTTTGCCGATCCCACTCGACGCTCCGGTTACGATTGCGACGGGACGAAATTGCGTGTCAACGTCGTTCATCGCGCGCCTCGAAGCGTTACCGGTCCGATAAGTCCCGAAGGCCGTTGAGCGCCGTCGTATTCGTTTGCCATCGAGTTTGTGACGCGAACGGTGATGTGGTTAACACCATTCCGCAAGGCATCGGTCACATCGAAAACGTACGGCGACCACGCGCGCGCTCCGACGGCGATGCCGTTCAAATCCACATCGGCAATATCCCCGACTGCGCCGAGGTCGAGGAACACGCGATCGTTATTTTCGCGTTCGGAGAAGACGAATGTTGTAGCAAACGAGAGCGTTCCGGTGAACGTTTCCCATCCCGTCGCTTCAGCCCAGTTACCCGGCGTCCGAAGATTCACCGCTTCACCGTTCAGCGTTGAAGCGTGCCAGACGCCGACGACATCTGCGATTACGTCTCCAGCAATCGATCTTTGGGACATCGGTTCGGATGGGGATTGAGATGGGTCGATCGCGAGGACGATCGATTCGCGTCGGTCGAGCCGAATGGGGCATTTTGTTCGATTGTGGGCCACGGCTGCGCTCCAAGGCACCGCGTCGCCCGTCTGTGGATCCCAGAGTTCTACTGCGCCGAGTGCACGAAGGGTAACGGTCCCTTCTATAGGTTTTTGGCCTTCGTTCGTGAGGAAGTAGAAGTCGTGCGCTTCTTTGCGATAGTGAAGCACACGCAGATCCGACGCGTTCGATGGCTTACGCCCACTCCACGCGAGATCGCGACCGGTGTGGTGCGCAACGTGCTCGACGAGATGCTCAGTGTCCCAATCAGTAAGAAGTAAGCCGCCTTTCGATACAAATTGTTCGAGCTTCTCGTGGTGTCCCGTGTCGATGTCGACCGGGTCGCATACGACGGCGCTGAACGAACCGTCTCCGATATTCAGGCGCCCGTCCTCAACGGTCGCGTTGTCGAGCGCCGCCGTATCGATGTGGAGGAAATCGATCTGTTCGCGATAGAGTTCGCGTGCGGCGCGCCATGCAAGTCTTTTTGGGTCACTCAGGATCGCTACGTCGCAAACCGGTTTGCCATCCGAGATGAGCCACGATACTCGTCGCGCGTAATCGGCAATCATTCCGAATTGCGGCCACCAGGCATTGTGAATGCCGATATCTGGTTCACTTTCGAAGGCACGTCGGTCGCGAAGTGAGTAGAACAGCGCATGCGGGAAGAAGACGTTGTTTCCTCGCACGAGATGCCAATCGAGGAGCCACTTCACTTCGTCGAGCGTAAGGTGCCACCCGTATGCGCCAAACGTTTCCATCGTCGCGCGTTTCTTACCGTCGATTACCATCGCGCTTGTAGCGGATTTCGATGCGGTGCTATGGTTCCCTTCAATAGCGCTTGGAGAGTCCGGTTCGACGTAGCGCCAGACCATGTCCTGTCCCGGCCAATGAAACGCCCGCAGTACCGTCATTTCGTCTGATTGGGCGGGATGTCCAGTCAGCGCGATTCCGTGCTGCTCACACCATCGACTCTGCGCTCCGTAAAATACCGCGTTGACACGATCGTATACAGTCGCATCGTAGGCTCGACGAAACTCTTCGCCGGGCGCGCCGCAATCGAGCCACAGTGCGGGTAACCAACGGAGGATGTCGTCGTTCCACTGTGTTGAGAGGTCGTCAAGCAACGCTGGTGTGAACGGCTTAGGATTCGGCCCGCGCCGCGCACCTCGGCCCAGCGGATTTGTCTCGTCGGTGAACATCGCGACGACGGTGGTACCGAAGTATTCGCGAAGGTGTTCGTAATACCGGTCATGCGTGAGCCTGATAAACAGGTCGACAGCTTCGGGGTTCATGATATCGGCGAACGCCGGAGCGAGCGCGTGTCCGTCCTCTTCCTCCGCGTGCACACCGCGGATCGAACTGCCCGATTGCACGTCCCACACTGCAATCAGTCGCCACGTGCCAGACTGCACCGAATACGGCCTGACTCCGTGATCGTCTGAGGCGAGTACTGTGAGAGTATCCGGGTCAACGGCATTTTCACGGACTTCGCGAGCTTGTACGACACAGAGTAGGCGGTCATTCAGAGCGCGACCGGTGCTCGGTCGCCAGTATCCACGTTGCGGACCCGTAACGGTTTTCTGTGTCGTAATCAGGCAACGCGCCGCGAGATCGGGCCGTTCGTGAACAACTTGTCCGCAAGCAGAACCGGAGGGGTACGAACCTTCATCGTACAGTACGACCTTCATGCCGAGTCGCGCGGCTTCGTCAACTGCAAGACGTATGTACCGGAACCACTCGTCGGTGAGGTACCCAACTCGACGCGAAAGTCCGATCCGTGCGTGCGGAATGAATCCGCCGAAGTTTTTCGCGTGGAACTCTCTGATTTGTCGAATGATCTCTGCGTCGTTGAGATCATCGTTCCAGAACCAGAACGGAATCATCCCGTATTCCCGCGGCGGATCGCGGAAGGTATCACGAAGCGTATTCAACATGGCGAACCGTTTCTTTGGTGATTACGCGCCGACTTTGACCGGTTGGCCGAGTTCGAGCGAACGATTCGCCGCCATGGTGATCTGGTGGGCATGAAACGCTTGGCCATAATCGCA
>CAZWQW010000019.1:32681-39309 GCA_964635955.1 uncultured bacterium
CCGACGAGGTACACGATTGCGTCGATGAGATGCGTCGTCTGCTCGACGAGTTGACCGCCGGACTGTTGTTTTCTTCTCCACCACGGAGCACCGGGCGTCCCGCCGATCCAATGCGCTTCGAGACTCGACACTTTTGCTCCACGCAAAAGTTCGCGTCCACGTTGAAGTGATCGACGGTACCGGTTTTGGTAACCCACAGCGGTTATGGCATGTTGACGGTGGATCATACCGAGGATGTCCGTTGCAGTCTCCATATCCGCTGCGAGAGGTTTTTCAACGAAGAACGGGAGCCTTCGCGAAAGACACGCTTTTTCCGGATCACCGTGCGAGTGCGGAGGGATGCAAATATAGACGGCGTCCAGCTCCTCGTGATCGAGCATGGCGATGTAATCGGCAAACGCTTTTCCTCCAGTGAGTTCCGCGAAACGTTTTGCCTTTTCTTCAGCGATATCCGCGAACGCAACAAGCTCGGCTTCCGGTAAACCTCGAAGCGCTTCAATGTGTCGCGATGCAATACCGCCGCATCCGATGAATCCGATTTTAACAGCCATTATCCACCTTCCTGTCTCCTGTTGTGAACGCACTCTTGGCGTCATTACAACGAATGTACAGAATCAACGCCGTTGTTCGCCACGACTTTCCATTATTCGCGTCGCGTGCCGTACGAGAAACGGGGCGGTAGAAAAGTCCGCCCCGTTCGTCTTCTTGTTGACGCGAAAACAGGCTATCTGGTTACCGGATCGCGTGCGCCTGTTTCGACCCACCTATCGAGCGGACGCGCTTCACCCATTTCAACGATACCGTTGCGCTTCGCGACTGCGACGAAGCGATCGAGCAACGGTTTACGAGCTGGATCATCGTCCGCCATTTTCCGAATACGCACGTACCAGATTGGTAGATGCGCTTTTTCGATACGTTCAAGCACTTCGGTCGATTCCGCTACGGATTCGGCTTCGTCAAGCAGCGCGTCACCTCGCGCTATCACGTCATCGACGATATGCGGGTTGTCGACGTCGCAGAAGATGTGCATGTGAGCATTCGGATCTTTCACTGGCTCGTGAATGAGATCGACATACTGCCGAATGAGCTTTGCGGCTTTACCATAAACACCTTCGATGAACTCATTTTCGATGGTGCGTTGATCGGTGTCGGGATTCCAAAGTAGCTTCGCGAGGACATAGGCGCGAAGTTCTGCGAGCTCTCCGCCACCGCCGGACGAATAGCTCCCCTGTTCGAACAGACCGACGACGTTGTGCTTCGCGTAGAACCGTACGTTCGGTCCGAGAACACCGAAGTTCGGCCAAGGTAGAAGGTAGGAGCGGAAGTTCGTGACGTAATCCCACACGTACAGTCGGTCGCAGATCTTGCTCCAGCCGCGGATGTCGTCGGCGAACGTAGCGTTTTCCGGACAACTTTCCAGCGGATGGGCGAAGCAGCATTCGATACTGCACAGACGAACAATAACGTTCGGGCGTGGACGCAGGGTCTTCGGCGGTTTCCGGGTGAATTGATACGCCAGCGTGTCTATCGCGACGTGAGGCGACTCATCAGCGATCGCGTCGGCGACCTGATTGACAAACCAGAGCATCGTTCCTGAATGGCTTCCCTCGCGTTCATCTATCGCGCGGCAGTTGTCGCACTGACACGGGTTGTACCAATCATTCTGGCTGACGCTGAAGATCGTCGCTTCTGGATCCTCACGAATCCATTTTCGTACGCCTTCGATTACGAGCTTGAGGACATCGGGGTTCGTCAGGCACAATTGCGTATGGTCATCGGTCCGTTTTCCGTCGATCAGGCTGTAGTATTCAGGATGCGTCGCGAAGTACTTCGCAACCGGCACGAGCGGGTCGAACGTGTGAACAAATGCGCCCTTACCGTACCGAACCTTACCGCCATACTGCTTTGCGAGGTCCGAGTGAGATGAGTTTACGCGATTTCTTGCGGCCCATGGCGGGTCGAAGGCCTCGCGGAAGAACGGTTCGCGGTATTCGAGCGCTGGTTCCGCTGTGAATTCGTATGATGGTGCGACAAGTTTATCGCGTTTTGGAACGCGCGCAACGTCGCGAGTAAACCACCGACAGCCGAGATCGCCGAGAAGCTGGTAGACACCGTACAGCGTGCCGCGCGGCTCTCCACCGGCGATAAGTAAATGCTTACCGACGCTGCGGATGACGAACTCTTCTTTGCCGAGTTTATCGAACGAGAGTTTCGGCATAAGCGTTTTCGAATGAGCGTTATCCCCGATAACGATCTCGGCAGGACCGACGGGTTTCGCATCATTTGTTACTGGGAACTCGACACCGGACATCTCACCGAGAAACCGTTTGAGCTCTTCGGTTGCGTACTTCGTGGAGGCGGATGCTCCGTCCGCCACGACGATTACGTAGGTCGTTTTCCCGTTCTCAGCGAGTAGATGGCCTTGACCGGACCCGCTGGTTTTCGTTTTTACGTTCGTCATTTCTCGATTCACTCCTCTTGATCCGAGGTCCGACTCTCCGTGCTCAGAGTTATTCACCCGCAGAAGATCCCGGGGGAACGTCGGCTCGCGGTTGGATAATGGTGATGTCTCGCAGCCAAAGCTCTCGGCCGGAGTATACAATGTAGTTTGGCGAAACCCATTCGCGGAATTCGATCACGATCGAACGGGTGTTTCGGTCGTTTTGGAAATCCCAGCGATAGAACTCTTTACCCGGTCGCAAGCCGCCTTCCAGTGCGACGTACGTGCCGGCGAATTCGAGCTCGTATTCGTCGTTTCGGTACGTAAGATTGCCAGATCGACTCGTAAGCAATTCGCGTAACGCAACTTCGGAGAAACCGAGCCGTTCGGGTGTTGTATCGATGCTCTCAAGCAGCCATGCGTGGGTTTCGACGCCGACGGTCCACCAATTCAGTGATGTGATGACGTTCGGGTCCGACCCTCGAAGGATGAGGTCGTACTCGATTTGTTCGTCGTACCGGTCGACGCGGTCACGTCGGATGACGGAATAGTCTTCTTCGAGACCTTTCGGTAGCGAAAGGTGGATCAGTCCGCCTGTATTGAGGTCTTTTAACCGGTATTCGGGTTGGCGCGGTGCGTCGTCGTCCTGTTGCTGTCGCTTGTATTCATCCCACTGGCGCCGATTGATCGTCTGCGGTTTGGCACCTTTCCGTGTTCGAAAGAAAACGAGTACGACGATTGCCAACGCAAGTAGGATGACTAAGAGAGTATTGTCCATAGATTGACCTCGAAAGCGCGCGTCATTGCGGGCCGTCCGACTGTGACGTGGAGTAAACGTACCGATACCGCGATAAGTCGCCAACTACCATATGCTCTCGCGTCAACGCACTCGAAACGCCCGATTGCCCTTGCCGAAGCGTGGTGTAACAACCTATACATATGGCACGGAAGTGTGCGTCCGGTCACATGATTTCACCCTCTGCAATGAAGGAGTATGCGATGCCCAGTGTAGCGATCATCGGTGCGTCGAATGACCGATCGAAATATGGGAACAAGGCCGTTCGCGCGTATATCAGACAGGGATACACCGTGTATCCGGTGAATCCCAAGGAGAAAATCGTCGAAGGGCTGACGACGTACCCATCTGTGACTGACATAGAAGGGAACATCGATCGGATTACGATGTACGTTCCTCCACAGGTCGGCGAGAAGCTACTTGACGGTATCGCTTCGAAAAAGCCGAAGGAGCTTTACGTCAATCCCGGTGCTGAGAGTGATGCGCTTGTCGAGAAAGCACACAAACTGGGGTTGGAGCCGATACTTGCGTGCGCTATTCTGGACCTTGGTGAAAATCCGGACCAGTACTGATTGGATGCGTAATGAGACCGCGTAAGATCGAACGGCCTCGAAAATCGATTGAATCGGATACGGCTCGCAAAAAACGCGAAGAAGAAGAACAGCAACGTCTGTTTGAGAACGCCGTTCGGTCATTTACTGAAGACGACTACGCAAAACACAAACCGTTCGAGTTTGAGCAACCGACGGGGGGCGACCAAAAGCCGCCCGAAAATAATCGAACCGTCGCCGAGATTGATTTGCATGAGTATACCGTTGAAGGTGCTATCGATTACCTCTCTTCGTTGCTTGACGGATTACCGCTCAGAGGTGGACTCGTCTACATCATTGTCGGCAAAGGGAAACACTCACCCGGCGGCGTCGGAGTATTGCGTCTTGCGATCCCCCAATGGATCGATACTGTTGGCAAGCGACAGTACATCGAGTCGTGGAGATGGGCGAAAGGGAAGCGACACGGTGGCGGTGGGACCATCGTCGCTCGACTGAAAAGTTCGTAGCAACCTACCGACGTTGAAAACGTTTCTTTTCCGGAGATGCGCGCGTTGGATCGTAAACGAGCGAGAGAACTACTCGAACCGCTGTTGAGTCGCCCATCTGCCCCGTACCACGAAGACGCGGTTGCCGAACACGTGATTTCCGCACTCGAAGGCTTACCTGTTCAATTCATCGTCGACCGATATGGAAACGTGATTGTGCGACGTCCCGCTCGTGGCCATTCTGCGCCGCGGATCGGATTCATGGCACACATGGACCATCCGGGTTGCGAGGTGGTCGAGCACCGAGGCGATCGCGTGATCGCCGCGTGGCATGGCGGCGTGCATCACGAATACTTCACCGGTGCGAGACTTCGGTTTTACGCGAACGACGACGAGTACGAAGGCATAATCGATGAGGCTACCGTCGATCCGGAGACAAATCGCGTGGGGTCGGTAACTGTTGCGTGTAATCGGTTGCCACCCGTTGGTGCGCTCGGAATGTGGGATGTCGTACCGGTTGAGTTCGCCAACGGTGTAATACGCGCCCGCGCGATCGACGATCTCGCCGGATGCGGTGTGATGATCTGTTTACTCCACGAGCTTGGCGACAAACCGCTCGATGTCGATGTGTGGACGGTGTTCACTCGAGCCGAAGAGGTTGGTTTTCTGGGAGCGATCGGACTCGCGCGGAGTGGTCGACTTCCCACGTCACTCCCTGTCGTGAGCATCGAAATGAGTAAATCGATACCGGGAGGTAGTCAGGGTTTGGGGCCGGTTGTCCGTTTGGGTGACAAAAGCAGCGTGTTTGACAATGGCTTTCTCCTCTATCTACGCGATATCGCCGCGGAACTCAAGGAAGAGCAACAAAACTTCAAGTATCAGCAGATACTGATGGATGGCGGCAGTTGTGAGGCGACGGCACTGAACGCGTTTGGCTTCCGAACCGCAGGTCTCGCGATTCCTCTTCAAAACTACCACAATATGAAACCGACCGGGCCATCGGGTCCGTGGCACATCGAATCGGAGGAGATTAGCTTCTCAGACTTCCTCGGAGGTGTTGACCTTTGCGTTGCGATGTGCGAGCGCTTTCCGGGGATTCAGGCGGTTACCGAAAGGCATCGTCGAAAGCTCCTTGATACCACAGCGGTGCGGCTGAAGCGTCTCGAAGACGAAATGAGAAATCGAAACGGTCGGAAACACGAATGAATCGTAAGAGCCTTGGCTGGAACTTCCCCCGTCCGTATCCCGTCCATCGCGGCGCGGTGATGGCGGCAAACGGGATGGTGTCGTCTGCCCACCCTCTCGCTACGTCAACCGGTGTGGACGTCTTGCGTCGGGGTGGGACGTTCATCGATGCGGCTCTTGCTACAGCAGCTGTCTTGAATGTCGTCGAGCCTTACAACTCGAATCTCGGTGGCGACGTGTTCATGATCGTCTACGATGCAAAAAGCGGTGAGACGATCGCGCTCAATGGCAGCGGCGTCGCGCCTGCGTCGGCGACAATCGATCGTTTTCGGAACGGTATTCCGACGGACGGTCTCGCCGCGGCAAGCGTTCCGGGACAGGTGCATGGCTGGTTGACCGCGCACGGACGCTGGGGCACGTGGGAGCTTTCCGAGTTGTTTGCGCCAGCGATTCGGTATGCAGAGGAAGGTTTCCCAGCGAACATGCAGCTTGCGCGAGCGATCGCCGGTGTTCAGCAGCGTATTGAACGTTTCCCGTCGTCGCAGCGTATGTTCGGCACGGTACCCGGCCCCGGCGATATGTGGTCGAATCCAGAACTCGGTCGCACATTACGGAAGATTGCCGAGGGAGGTGTCGACGCGTTTTATCGCGGAGAAATCGCCGAGCGAATCGCCGACTTCTGCGCCGCGAATGATGGATATATAACCGTCGACGATCTCGCCGCACACGAAACGGTGATTGGTCCGCCGATTACCACCGACTATCGCGGTTACACGGTCTACGAGCAGCCCCTTGTCTCACAAGGGCATATCCTCGTCGAAGAGCTCAACATCACCGAAGGATTCGATCTGGCTGAGTGGGGTGCGTTGAGCGCTGATACGGTTCACGCGAGTGTGGAAGCGAAGAAACTCGCATTCGCCGACAAGCGACGGTATAGTGGCGATCCGAAGTTCGCCCGTATTCCGATCGACACGATACTCTCGAAGGGCTTCGCAGTTCGCCGTCGCCGAGAAATCGATCTGCGATGTGCCGCGGACAATCCGGAAGCCGGTCCGCTCGAGTCACATGACACGACATATTTCTGTGTTGCTGATCGCGACGGAAACGCGGTATCGTTTATTCAAAGTATCTTCCACGGATTTGGCTGCGGTGTCGTGATTGATGGCACGGG
>CAZWQW010000020.1:0-3672 GCA_964635955.1 uncultured bacterium
GAAGGCGCCCAAGCAGCACCCGGCTCGTGAATCGAGATTGCAACTTCGCCATCGCGAACATTGACGATGCTGTAATGGTGAAACTCACCGAACTCTTTCACCGGGCTCGGATTCAGTCCTGCACCGGTTGCGCCATGCACGATGTAATCATTACCGTTGCGCTTTTCGTACACGAGATTGTGCCAGTGTCCGCCGATTACCGTGCGCGGACGATCTCCGAGTGCCTCCTCGATCGGTGCCCATTCCTCGCTATCCCACGACGGCTTGTGCATAAATACGAACGTATGCAACGCACCTTCGTGACGCTTTAGCGCGTCGACTGCCCACGCAATCTGCTCCTCGCCGAACAGAAGATGCTTTTCATCCTCGCCCGGCATTTCGTCGGTGTTCAGCATGATGAACGCGCAGTCGCCGTACGCGAAATCCCAGTATGTCAGACCGATATTCTCTTTCCACCACGCGAGTTGTTCAGGTTGTTCAACGTCGTGGTTGCCGAGAACGCTCATGAACGGCATCGTGAGCGGCGCGACGTGCGAGCGGAACTCGTCCCACTGTGCAACGATCTGGTCCGTATCGGTCGTGTACCCCTGAATCTGATCACCGACCATGATGACAAAATCGGGCTTTAACCGGTTGATCTCTTCCACCGCGCGATCGAGTATTGGCCAGTTTTCGTGTCCGCCGCCCGTCTTGTCACCAAGAATCGCGAACGTGAATGCATCCGGATCGGTACGCCACGCGTCGCCGAATACAGGTGCGCCTTCAGGCATACCAGATAGCAACGTGCTCGGTGTTTTTTCGGCATTCGGAGCATGTACCGTGTCCGTATTTCGACCAGCGCATGCAGCCAAAACGGCAAACGCGGCGACAACGACCGATGTAAGCGTTGAGCGTTTCCAAAACATGCGAGTCATTGGATTTACCTCGTTCCTCTCTGTCGTTCTTTCACCTTGAGAAACCGATGAAAACGGGACGGGGAGACCTGATAGGCCTCCCCGGTACCATGGATATAGCAATCGTCGATATTACGCGATGTTGTAAAACGCATCGCGACCCGGGTAGACCGCCGTATCGCCAAGCTCTTCTTCGATTCGGAGGAGTTGATTGTACTTCGCATTACGATCCGACCGCGCGGGTGCACCGGTCTTGATCTGACCGGCGTTTGTCGCGACGACGAGATCGGCAATTGTCGAATCCTCGGTCTCACCAGACCGGTGGCTGACGACGGCTGTATAGCTGGCGCGTTTCGCCATTTCAATCGTCGCAAGTGTCTCGGTAAGCGAACCAATCTGGTTTAGCTTCACAAGAATCGAGTTCGCGACACCTTCGTCGATACCACGGCTCAGTCGCTCGACGTTTGTTACAAACAGGTCATCGCCGACAATCTGCACATCGCTACCGGCTTTGTCGGTAAAGGTCTCCCAGCCGTCCCAATCATCTTCGAAGAGACCGTCTTCGATGGAGATGATCGGATACTTCGCGATCCAATCGACATAGAACTCAACCATCTCTTCCGACGTGAGCGTGCGCCCTTCCTTCTCGAGAACGTACTTGCCGTCCTTGTAAAACTCTGACGACGCCGGATCGAGCGCGATCATGATGTCTTCGCCCGGACGATAGCCGGCCTTCTCAATCGCCTCAAGAATGACTTCGATCGCCTCGGCGTTGGAGCCGAGTGACGGCGCAAAACCACCTTCGTCACCGACGTTCACGCTGTATTTCTTCGATCCGAGCACCTTCTTGAGCGAGTGGTACGTCTCAGCACCCCAACGCAACGCTTCGCTGAATGTCGGAGCGCCAACCGGCATCACCATGAACTCCTGCAGGTCCGTCGAGTTCACCGCGTGCTGACCACCGTTGAGGATATTCATCATCGGAACGGGCAACGTGCGCGCGGCTGGTCCGCCGAGATACCGGTACAGCGGAAGACCTGCGTATTCGGCGGCAGCTTTCGCGACGGCGAGCGACACACCGAGAATCGCGTTCGCGCCAAGCTTGCTCTTGTCTTTCGTGCCGTCGAGTTGAAGCATGATCTCGTCGATGCCGACCTGATCCGTCGCGTCCATACCGAGGAGCTCCGGTGCGACGATCTCATTCACGTTCTTTACAGCCTGCGTTACAGCCTTTCCGCCAAACGCATCGCCACCGTCGCGAAGCTCGAGTGCCTCGTGCGCACCCGTCGACGCTCCGGACGGCACCGCCGCGCGTCCAAATTCACCGTTTTCGAGTTGGACATCGACCTCGACGGTCGGGTTGCCACGGGAGTCCAATATCTGCCGGGCGTGAACACGTGCGATAGTGCTCATGGGAATCACCTTTCGTTAAGAGTCACGTCGATTTGTATCGAATGCGGAGTAAACACATCGTGTTTCGAAGGCACCGGTTAGCATCGGCGCGTAACCGTACATAGGTACCGAAAGGTGTCTGGTAGGTCAATGGGCGAATCCGACGCTAACGCGTCGGGTTCGTTAGGCGAAGGCATTACCTTCGCCCCGCGACTGCGAGCGTAGGGCGAAAATGCAAGTTAGAACGCGAATAACTTGAGTCTCCGCGAACAACGTCGTATTCTCTATGAAGTAATTCGAGTGACACCGCGTGGCGTTGATACCGTCAGCGCTGCCCACTTCAGAGGCGTATTCATGAAACGATCGACAACGTACAAACAGCCAATACAGGAAACATCCAACACGCCAGCTTGGAATGTGTATACCATTTCCGGAGACACCTGCGGCAACGATCGATCGTCAGAATCGAAATCGTCCAAGAAATCGGACATAAACCGCCAATTCGACGATCGTGAGTGGAACGGAATCACGACGAAAGTAATCGCCGAACGCGGAAATCTCTGGAAACGGCTGGCGGATTTGTAGTGATTCTGCCGAGTACCACCAATATCGTCAATCTCAACCGACTGCATCTCGGGATAACGAAAGATCAGCCGGACGATTTCCTGTTGTGTCAAAAAAGCCGACTTGAGTGGGTGTTAGACGCTGTCCGACACCCACTCATTGGTTTTGATCCGTACCCCACCATCATAGACAAAGTCTCAATAATCGTTTGGTCGGTTATCCGAGGACACGTCTTTTTCGACGGAAACAAACGTACCAGGATCAGCACCCTTCTCATCATGCTCGAAGCGAACGGCATCCACCTAAACGCTGAGAACGACGAGCTTATTGACGTAGCGATCAAAATCGCTGATGGTCAGTCGGACTTTACAGTCGATAATCTACGTTCGTGGATCGTACATCGGATTTCACAAGAATCTCACGAATCTATCTGACACAACACCACCTGAGTAACCACCCACACAAAAAACCGGAGGCGGATTGTATTCCCACCTCCGGTTTCTCATTCGGTGATTCGATGCTGCGTTTACGAGAAGCGGACTTCCTTACCCTTTTCCGCCGACTGGTACACTCCGTCGAGTATCTGTTGGACCATCACGCCATGTTCACCGGGCGCCATCGTCTGCTCATACTTGCCCGACTTGAACGCGTCGATCCAATTACGCAGCTTCAATTCGAACGCATCAGTCTTCGGCAAGAACGCAGGCGTCGTGTTCACCATCTGGCCCGCTTCGTCCTTGTATATCTCAATCGGATACACCGAAGCGCCGGCCTTCTCGCCCATGATCACCGACGACCACTCGTCCTTCATGTGACCGGCGAA
>CAZWQW010000020.1:3772-8905 GCA_964635955.1 uncultured bacterium
ACCTTGCCGAACTCGCCCGCATCGATGTACCGCTTGATCGCCTGCGCTTCGGAGCTGTAGCGGTATTGGAAGCCGATCACGAGAAGTTGATCGTTCTTTTTCGCCGTATCGACCATCGCCTGAGCTTCTTTCGCGTTCATCGCCATCGGCTTTTCGACGATAACCGTGAGACCCTTATTCAGCGCGTCGATACTCGGCTGCGCGTGGAGGTAATTCGGCGTGCAGACATCGATGGCATCGAGCTTCACGTCCTTGAGCATTTCCTTGTAATCGGTGAACGTCTTCTTAATGCCGAACTGCTCTTCGACCATCTTGAGCGCTGGTTCGCTCACGTCCGAAGCCGCGACGATTTCCACGTCGTCAAACTTCGCGAGGAGACCCATGTGATGACGCGCAATGCCGCCGGAACCGATGAATCCGACGCGAACCTTCTTACCTCTGAACTTCTTCGCCATTGAGCAGACTCCCTACATGGATGTTGGTTCGCCTTGTATCCTGCGGCGGCCAACGAGAATCCGTCGACCGCCCTCCGCATATATTCGTACTCACGCCGTAGGATTACGCTACTTCTCCAACACCACTCGCAACGTGATGATTTTCTTCGGCTTCGCCGCGAATTCGACCGTATTACCCTTGGGTGAGAGCGACTCTTCACTCGTCTCGTCGAGTCGGAGAAGCTCCGCCTTCGCGATTGGCTTCCACGCGCTCAGCGTTCCCTTCCGCTCGGTATCCGTCGGGTTGAAGCACCGCACGATGTAGCCATTGCCGTCTTCGGCCGTCTTCATGCCGCTCAATACGAGATCGATCGGTCCTACACTGAAGAACGACAGTTCCTGCGGCAGATCTCCACCGTGGGCGCAGGTCTGTGCGACTTCCAACGGCAGATTCAACCGATCCACTTCCGCGAACACCCGTGCATCCGCCCATGATCCACTGTGCGGCATGATGCGGTACGTGAAGCTATGTGCGCCGGGCGACTGGCTGAGCGGCATCTCCGGATGACGTTCCCACCGCCACGACACCGTCGCCAACTCGATCTGGAACGCACGCATGAGCGTGATCTTCAACCGGCGTTCCGGCGTGTCGGTCACTTCGTACTCGCGGAGTCCGTCATTCACGATGGCGAGTCCGTGTGTATCATCCGATACGTCCACGAAGCGCCCCATCGGATGTGTCGGATTGGGTGAGAGCGCCCACGGGCTCCCTTCCGGGCGATCGATATCCCGGGCGACTACATCGAACGGCGTCTCGGCCATCGAGTGTGTCGCCTTCGCAAGGTGCGTCGGGAACGATACACGCAGACGATGATCCGTGCAGGAGTTCTCGAACTCCGTCGTCACTTCAACCGCGCGGGCTTCTCGCGTCAGGCGTATTGTCGACGTGATCACCATTGTGCGGCGTTCTTTGGATCGGCCGGCCGCGTCGCCGTTCGCATCGAGGCGGCGGACGGTATCCGATTGCCCTTCGTCAAGGCGAATCGGAATGTCCATCCGATGCTCGATCTTGAGCGCCGCTGCGAGCGGTCCACTCTCGACAACCGACACAATGTGCGGACCACCGGCGCTGCTGATAACTTCATCGTATGCCGGGCTCACATGTCGCCACGGGTGTCCCGCTTCACCGCTGTCTTCGAACTCGTTGAGACCGGCGAAAACGTTTCCCGTCGCCTTATCGGTAACTGTCAGCGTACCATCGCAGGCAACTTCGACCGCGAGACGCTCGTTTTCGAGCTTTCGTTGGCCAACGAGGATGTTGCCGTGCGTGCCCTGCGGCTCTTCTTCCTTCCGCAACACGTATGTCTTGTATCCGATCGCCGGCACATCTTTAGCCCAGAACACGAGCTTGAGCTGATCGCTGTCCATGCTGAGCGTCGCGTCGCCAAGATGCCGTACGACCGCCATGACACGACCTCGGCTGCCTTCCTGGAAGTCTACGGGCTCACCGGACTTCGCCTCGTAAAGCCGGTAGTACTCGTAATCCAATTCGTCCGGAAGGTCGACATACGCGGTGATCGCTTCACTCCGCGCGAACGGCGACGGATTGAATACCGTCAGCACGATTTCACGTTCGGAGACGGAGCTATTGTCAACGCGAAGCTGTATGTCGCCCAGTGCGCGCCGCATCGATCCGTCAGCGATGTTCTTCGCCTGATCGAGACGATTCATGACATCCTTCTCGATCTGATCCACGCCGCTACCGGCGATCGAGTCGTGTGGATGGCACTGGAGCAGCGACTTCCACGCCATGTCGAATAGACGTTGCGGGTACTCGATTCCCAGGGTGTTAGCGGCGACGCAGAATGGTTCCCCGAGTCGCTGTAGCGCGTATTCCGTCTTCGTGTTCCACTGCTTCATGCGGCTACGGCTCGATGTCACGTCGCCGTAGAGGTGTACCTTGTGTCCCAGATGACGCGGTGTGCGGCGTTCGCCTACGAGCCGCGTCAGATCCATATCCTTGACCGCTTCTTTCATCCGCTCGAGATACTTCGTGAGCGACGAATGCACGATGGTATCACCCGGTTCGATAAGTTCGCGCGACTTCCGTATGATATCCACTTCGAGGCGATCGGGTTCGGTGCTATCGAGCCCCTGCATGTACGCGAGGACATTCGTCCGTGTGTGCTTCAATTCATCCGACTTGAGCTGCGCCAAACCCGCTTTGAGGTCCGTCTCGTCGATCTCTTTTTTCACATCGAGCAGGAAGTGATGGCTCATGAAGCGCTTCGGACCAGCGAGGTGGAACGGCATTCCCATGCCCGAAGTCCACGAATACGAGCGCTCCTCGAGAATCATGCCATACACGGCCGGACGCCATACACGGAAGTAGTAGTTGTACCGCGCGTTCGAGCCCATACGCGACCCGTACACCCAGGAACCATCGGGCGCTTCGAGGATAAACTCGGACTTCGTCTCTTCAGGTTGGATTCCGTGGTAGAATAGGATCGTATCGATACCGAAGCCACGGTAAATCTGCGCCATCTGCGAGTTCTGGCCATAACTGAACGGGCTATACCCCGTCTTGGTAACGCCACCGTATTCAATCGCCTTTTTGTGACCCCAAATGAGGTTACGCACAAGCGATTCGCCGCTAACGTTGAACTCTTCGGGAAGTGTATACCACGGACCGATTTGGATTCGATCGGCTTTGACGAACTTGATGAGCTGTTCCCGACGCTCCGGACGCGCTTCGAGGTAGTCTTCCACGGGAATAACCTGAGAGTCCATGAGATACGAGCCGTATTCGGGCTCCGTCTCGAGGATGTCGAGCAGCTTGTCCATGAACTCCATGAGATACATACGAGTCTCTTGGAAGTTATAGAGCCACTCGCGGTCCCAGTGGGTGTTACTGATAACGTGCATCTCATAGCCTTGGGCCACGGCGCACTCCTTTCGATTTCGTGGTGGTAATGGTATCGCGTTTTTCAGATTACTGAAGGTACGGCACCGTGATGTTGCAGCCAATATCGACCGTACCTACAATCCATCGTCAGTCCACAGGAACCATTCGTTCGTAGTTTCCCGTCCAGAACGACTGATCGACCTTTTCAATCTTGCCGGAACGTAGACTCCGGATATTCGCATCGATAACCGCTTGCGCCGCGAGTCCGTCGGATGCCTGTCCGTCGATCTGGTCCGGTGGAACGCCGCGCGTGAGTTCGTCAAGATAATGGTGAATCCGATTGATGAATGTATCGGTAAAGTCGCCCATGCCGTCGATAATCGGGTTCGTGACGACCGTCTTCTCGCTCGAGTCGTGCGGGTACAGTGTCAACTCCTTGAACATATCGACGAGCAGCAGACGCGCCTTCGTGCCGCCAACTTCAGCGCGCTCCATGGGATGGCCGCGCATGATGTCGTAACTGCCGGTCAAATGACCTACTGATCCATTGCGGAATCGGAACGTAAACTCGGCCGTGGACCAGATCGATCGGCCCGGCGCTTTGATCGCGAACGCATGTGATTCCTCGATCTCGCCACAGAAGTACCGTAGAATATCGATTGTGTGGGGATGGAGCGCCTTAAAATGGAACCACGGGCTGCTCTCGCGTGGGTTCCCAATCCACATGGCCATATTCATGAAAAGCGGATCGCCGACTCTGCCTTCGGAAATCCAGCGCTTCGCAATTCTTGCCGCCGGTGTGAATCGGTGATTCAGGTTTACCGCGAAGCAGACACCCTTTTTACGCGCCGCTTCGACCATACGTCTCGCTGGTTCGAGTTCGTTCGAGATCGGTTTCTCGGAGAGCACATGGCAGCCCGCCTCGATCGCCTGAATGGCCGGCACCGCATGCTCACTACCGTATTCATGGCCACCGGTAGCCACGCTGACGAGGTCCGGGCTGACTTTCGTGAGCATGTCATCGACCGACGTAAACCAAGGGACACCAAGTCTCTCACCACTGGCTTTCGCACGTTCTGGATTCCAGTCACATACACCCACGAGTTCAGCGAGATCATCCGCCTGATAGATATCCGAATGTCGGTTCCCGATGGGGCCGAGCCCGATTACCGCTGCGCGAATCATCGTCCCGCCTCCCTTACCGCGTTCACCACGACACCGAACCGTTCCATATAGGGAGCAGTCTCAATCACCTTGCCCGTGTTCGCCGCATCGATCGCTGCCTCCATAACCGCTGCGGATTTCAATACCTCGTCGAGGTGGGTACCTGATGCGTCACCGGTCTGTATCTGCTTCACGATTGCAGCGAGCCGAAGCCCATACGTGGTCCGAAGCTGTGGAACGCCGCCGAATATGGAGTTCGTGACGACTCGCTTCTCTTCATCGTCGTGCACAAACAGCGTTGCTTCTTCATAAACATTCTCAATTGTGAAGCGTGCTCGTGAACCCGCCATTTCAACGCGCCCGATCGGATGCCGCAGCGACATGTCGGCGCTAAGCGTTAAGGTGCCCACAGGTCCCGGTGTATTGTTATCCGCGAAGTGGAGATTGATCTGCGCTGTTGACCAATTCTGCCTATTCGCTGGTTTCGTTGCGAAGCACTGTACACGTGTCACGTCGCCTGCAAATGTCCGCACGAGATCCATCCCGTGAATACCAAGACTCCGGAAACACCCGGCCGGATCATCCTTGTCGTCAGTACGCGTAAAGAGGTTTACGTTGATGAAGAGCGGT
>CAZWQW010000020.1:9005-27571 GCA_964635955.1 uncultured bacterium
TTGAGCACGCTTCGGCAATCTCGCGGTCGTTATCGAGGACGCCCACCAATTCCACATCGCGTTGCGACGCGAACCAACGGGCGTGCTCCATACCGTTAACGGATAGTCCGGTTACAGCAACACGTATCATGGATTGCGACCTACAAGGAAAGGAAAAGAAAAAAAGGCGTACCGACGGAATTCATCGGTACGCCCATGGTATTACACAAGCTTGCGCAGGTAATCATGCGTCGGTTTCGCGACTTCGTTCTGAATCTTGTCTAACGGCCAATGAGCCGTTCCGACGATTTCTGTCGTGACGATTTCGAGACCGGGCACCTTTTTGTAGGCCTCCATACACGCCTGCAGGTCCATCTCACCACCACCGGGAACCTGTGTCTCAACCGGTCCGATGCCCTGCTGATGGCCCTTCGTGTCACGAAGTCGTGCTGTCACGAGATACTTCGCGAGCTTCGGAATCGCCACTTCGCCGGCTTCCCACGTCGGCTGACCACGCCAAAGGTGCGATGGATCGACGTTCAACCCAATCCACTCCGCATCGACCATCTGCATGAATTCGAGTGCTGAATCCGAGTTGTGAACCACGGCGCCAACGTGCGGTTTGATGCTGACTTTAATACCGTTCTCTTTCGCGTCTTTGACGAGCTTGTTGAAACCTTCGGCCGACCGCTTCATGTCTTCGGCGTTCCCAGAACTCCCACCGGAACCAGCGGTAATCGCTTTTGCACCGAGTTCACCACCGACTCGCATGAGCTGACGAAAACGAGAATTCGGATTATCATCAAACGGATTATTCCCCGCAGCGCCAATCGATTCGACGATAAGTCCCATTTCGGCGATCTTACGACGAAGCACCGGCACGTTGGTGCGTTCCGGCCAGAGGTGGAACCCCATTCCTTCCGTCGAACAGAGTTCGAGAGCATCGAAACCGGCCATTTTAATACCGGCCAGTGCGTCATCTTGACTCCACAACCCGTAGATGAGTGTGCTGCAACCAAGTTTCATGACAGGCGTCCTTTACAGATGCAACCGTGGTAACGAGTCGACACATGCGTTATCGACGTACTGATAACACGAGTACGTGATGATAGGCGCGCATCCGAATCGGGGCAACGGTACCAGTCAGGCGCGAACCGTTTTTCAGTTCGCGCGTCCTTGACACATATCACACTCGGGGCGTTCGTTACATTCTCATTGATCGCCACGAATCCCGCATTCTCTCAATCAGGTGCATATGACGGTTCCCGTACTTCTCGCCGCGATTGTCGCCGCGATCGCCGGCTTTCTCAGCGCGATTCGTCCCGAGCAGTGGATGCCGTTTTACCGCGCTGGAATAAGCGCACGTACGAGTCGCTCGAATGCGAACACGGCGCTCTACATCGGAAGAACCGGTCAAGCGATCGGCACATGCTTGGTCGGGTTGCTTACCACGATATTCGCACTCGGTATCTTCGGTTTTGCGGATAACCGCATCGGATTCTGGGGTGGAATACTCGTCGCCGCGATGTCGATTGTATTTTTCGTGCGGCAGCGACGTAGTTCCGCATACGACAAAGATCGTACTGCTTCGCTTGCAGAGCTTGCGAGCAAAATGAACGCGAATCCACGTCCTCGCCCCGCAGACGATCCATTCGGCTCCTACTCTGGAACGCTCGGTGCTACGCTCCAGCACGCGATTCTGTCACCCGGATTTGTCGTGTCCCCGATGTTTCTCGCCGCGACCGTGAGTGGATTGCCGCACATATCAAACGCCATGTCGGTGGTGACCGTGTTCCTTGTATTCACCATCATCGGTCTCGTTTGGTCAACGCGACTCGTAAACTCGGGCACGCTTACCGTGCGATACCACACGCTCGTTCGTAATGGCTACATGATTCTCGCATACGCCACACTCGTACTCGGCGTCGTCACCGCAATCGCCGATCTCGTCTGATAGACCACGTTACATTCGCACTACCCGAAAACTTAAACTACCGAGGTGTTTCTTGGATATGAGAAAACTTCAACCCGACGCGATATTTTTCGACTACGGACACACCCTCGTCGCAGATACAGACGATAAGTACCGGGACGTCACGCGTTACCTTGCAGAGCGCGGCATCGATATCGATCGCGCAGAGTTCGACCGTGGTTGGCAGGCCGCCGAAGCTTACTCGAAGACCTACGGGGTGCGTAACGGCGGCCGTACATGGTTACGCGATCGATACTGGTACACATTCTGTCGCGAGTTTCTCGTAAACGCTCTCGGCGAAGAAGCCGCCGATCTTGCCGACGAGATGTACGCCACACAGTTTTTCACGAACACGATCTATCCCGACACGATCGACGTACTTCGCGAACTCCGTGCGCGCGGTTACAACCTCGGCGTCATCTCCAACTGGGAAGCTCCCACGCTCTACAGCCAGTTCGATCGGTTCGGTATGACCCAGTTTTTCACGCACATCCTCCCTTCGCGCGAAGCT
Source organism: uncultured bacterium (assembly GCA_964635955.1). Taxonomy (GTDB): domain Bacteria; phylum Latescibacterota; class MWCZ01; order MWCZ01; family MWCZ01; genus CAZWQW01. The sequence continues at coordinate 11,468 of CAZWQW010000020.1, forward strand.
GAGGCCGGTAAACCCCATCCGCACATTTTCCGCATAGCTCTCCACGCTCTTGGCGTCGAACCGGAACGCGCGGTTCACGTGGGCGACAGCTACTCGTGCGATGTGATCGGTGCTCGAGACATCGGCATTACACCGATATGGGTAAATCCAAACGGTGAACCGACACCCGATGGTGCGGATGTGTTGCAGATTAGGACCCGGACCGACCTTCTCGAACTCGTTGAATGACGTTTTTTGTCGATATGGGTTGTTTCAATCCCGTTGAACTGACCATCTTCCCTTAAGCACTAAATACCACCGCCGGTATTTGGAGTCTGAAGATGGATCAATCGATCATCAACCTTTACGACGAGTACACGCACGCACCGCTTCCCAGACGACGGTTTATCAAGCGACTCACGACACTCGCAGGTGGGACGATAGCAGCGAATGAGTTACTTCGTCTCCTCGAGAACAACTACGCACTCGCGCAGACTGTCGATCCCGAAGATCCCAGTATTACGGCTGGACGTGTAACAATCGAGGTCGCGTCGGGACCGCTTACAGCCTATCTCGCACGTCCACACGTCGATTCCGACGCGCCGGGTGTCATCGTGATTCACGAAAACCGAGGGCTGAACGCGCACATCGAAGACGTTGCGCGACGAGCCGCTATGGCTGGGTTCAACGCGCTCGCCGTCGATCTACTCTCGCCACTTGGTGGTACGCCCTCCGATGAAGACCGTGCACGTGAACTCATCGCGCAGTTGGATGCGGATACGGTTGTACGCGATCTGATGGCCGCGAGGGTGTGGCTCGCCAATCTGGAGGAATCCAACGGCAAGGTCGGCGCGGTCGGATTCTGCTGGGGAGGCGGTATGACGAACCGGTTCGCCGTTGCCGATCCAAAGCTCAACGCAGCGGTCGTATTCTACGGTGCTTCACCCGACCTTGCAGGCGTGCCCAACATCCGTGCTCATCTACTCCTCCATTACGCTGAACACGACACACGAATCAACGCTACAGTTCCGGCGTACGAAAACGCTCTTAACGCCGCAGATAAACCATATACGCTTTTCATGTATGATGAAGTGCAACACGCGTTTCATAACGACACGAACGCCGCTCGTTACAATGAATCGGCGGCGAAGCTCGCGTGGAAACGCACGATCGATTTCCTCGATGGAACACTCCGACATTAGCCAGAGGTGAACGTTCGGAATGATTAGAGTCAGACCGCGTGCAGACCTCGGATCCGCGACGTTCGCCGTAGTAGGATCTTTCGTGGTTGTACTAATTGCGGTGTTTGGTTGCTCGAACGCGACTCCGACCGAGGAGGTCAGATACCCCGAAATCGTCAAAATCATTGAAGAAACCGGGCTTCCTGACGAACTCGATGAGATAACGACCGATTCGGCGAGATTCCGGACTGTCGCTGAATGGGTTTTCGAGGTTCTGCCGAAGGACGGTCCGCATGACAGGTTACGCGACTACGCCGAGATGGATTACGATATCGACGAAATGCTCGAAGACGCGGAGTCGGGCGGATCGTTCCAATGCAATGACCGTGCGACGATAATCGCTCGGACAATGGTGAGCTTGGGCTACCGTGGAAGGCAAGTACCACTGCAGAGTCGCGCGGGTGAGGGGCATATGCTCGCCGAGGCGTGGCTCCCCGACCTCGAAATGTGGATGACCATCGATCCAATGTCGGAGCAATACTTCCTCATCGACGGCGAGCCGGCCTCGGCACTAAAACTGAGAGACTATGTGCGCGCCGGCCGACGCAGGGATGTCGACGTATCAGATGGGCCGCCGTTCAGCGAGATAGCGCACTACTTCGCACACGCACGCATGGCTCTGACCGCGGAAGAACGTGTGCCAAACATCACCCCTGCGCAATCCGTCCAATTCCGAACCGATGACGAATGCCTCGTCCAATTCCGCTCTGGACACTGGTACGAATGGCCGATCGAGCAGTAGCTCGCAGACTTTCGTAATCGCTGTAGGTGGCGGGCTAACGCTGCCACGCACCGATATCGGGTGCCGGACCTCGGTACTCCTGCGCCGGAAGAATTCGTATTCGTCGTCCCTGCCACTCCAGATCCGCGACGCCCGCATTGATGACGGGGCTGTTTCGTCGTGGACGAGCGTCTGACCTCAGTTGTGGGTCGACATAGAGCGTTCGCTCGGTATCGATATTCGACCCGACAGCATCCGCTCGATTATCCCAGAAGAGATTGTAGGTCAACGACGAGTTGTCGACAACGTTTTTCACGCTGATCGTTTCAGCGCCAACGAAGAGATTGTTTACTCCGAGGACATTCGCACCACCACTCAGATGATAGTCGTTACCGATAAACGTGTTGTTTCGCACGAGAATCGATTCGAGCAACGGTGCGGCAGAATAATCCTCTCGTGTATTATGTCCGTCCATACAGCCGACACCGGCCATCGCGTTGTCGATGATGAAGTTACCTTCGATTCGAAACGTTCTTGCGGTCTCTTCGTCGTATCCGATAAACTGAATGCCGTCCTCACCGTTCCCCTCGATGAGATTGCACCGAATTACTGAATGCAGCGTATCGCCTTCGTACGGATTTGGTCCCATGGAAAACGGTTGCAACCGAATTTCGATACCGTCATCACCGTTATTCGAGATAACACACTGTTCGATGCGCACTGCGACAGCGTAATCGAGATCGATACCGTCGTCACGATTCTGCGTGAATCGGCAGTGTCTCACGAGGCCGCCGCCGCCTTCATAGTCGATACCATCGCCTGTTTCCGTGATGTGGCAATGGAACAAATCGAACGGTACAGTTGCGGTGATCCCGTCGCTCCCTTCTCGGAGCGTAAAGCCGTGAATCACCGGTCGTTGCTCCATATCGCCGCCGATGCTCATTACAAAAGCGCTATCGGACCCGGAAATCACGGTGTTGTCGATCACATCCATATCACCCGTAAGATAATGCTCGGATACGAGAACGATCGACTTACCGTGGATCCGAACTGACTCGTTGTACAATCCGGGTGCGACGAGTATTGTATCACGGTCAGAGGCGGCGTCTATTGCGCTTTGTATCGTGGGATAGTCCGCCGGGACGCGAAGCGGGTTCGTTATCGTCGGTTCACGGACGACACGAATCTCACTTACCGCGCCGTCGAGGGTATTCACGCGTGGATATTTTCCGTTGTCGATTCCGCGATGGGAGACGTACATCGACCACGTGTCCGGCGGATCGTTCGGATCGGAAGAGGGGGCGAAGGTCATGCCACCGGGAAGCGTGCTCGCGATATCGGGTCGATTGAAGAATGAGAAGTCGAAAAACTGCACAAACGAACCGTCTATGCCAAACTCGGCGATCCCATCACGCGAAACGAGAAAGATATTTCCCGACGCTGGTTCAATCGCGATTCCCTCAGGATCGTTAATGCGTTCGGATACACCAAACTCGCCGAGGTATTCAAACGCGTTCGTCGCCTCATCGAACCGGAACTTCAACACACGTTCATCTTTGGAACCCGAAGCGACGTACAGAATACCCGTTTTCGGATCACACGTGATGCCTTCGGGGTCGGAGTAGCGGCCGTCGATTGTTGTCTCAACCGTCGCGATCGGCGGTCCGAACTGATCCTCGTCGTCGTACCGATATCGAAAGATGCGCTTTCTATCGTCGTCAACAACGTAGAGGTGCCCATCGGATGGGTTATACGCGATCCCGACCGGTTCCGTCTTGACACCGCTATCCGCTGGAGCAAAATAGGCCGCAATTCGCATTGAGAGATCGAGCGATGCAACGAAAACGTTGTGTCCGGCGAATACCAACTCGCCAGATGGCGTTGTGTGGTCGCCGTACTCGCTGATTTCAGAATCTACGATGATGAGACGTCCGCTCGGTGGGTGATACGTCAGTCCGGCGGTGTCCGAACTTCGTACCGGACTGTCATCCCAGAGGTTTACGTGCCGAATGAGTTCGAGGTAATCGGCGGTGACACTGCTGGTAATGAATAACAGTGCACCGAGTATCGCTCCGATGCGTATCCGAGTACTCATGGTGGCTCCTCCTCATATCCGATTCAACAGACGGGAACCGGAAAAATCCCCCCCCCATTTTTTCTCGAACAAAAAAGCGGCGCCGCGAAAGAACATCGCGACGACCGCTTTCTTGGGTATTCGATACGCTGCGAAACTCTATCGTTTCGCTATTTTTCGTCGGTCGCGCTCTTTTCCGCGGTATCAGACTTTTTCGTTGTACGCCGCCGACGCTTCTCTACCTGCCGTTCCGCACGAACTTCGTTTGCCTGAGCGATCTGCTCACGTATACGTGCCTTCACCCGCTTTTTCCGACGGCGTTGACGCCGACGAAGCTCTCGTTCGCGTTCACGCGCATGTTTGGCCATTCTTATTCTCCGTCGTCGATGCTCTCGTATGCGAGATGCACCCGGTCTTCGTCCGACTTGATAGTCACGATCCAGCCGTCAACCGGCTGACCGCGCACGATAATACGCTTCGGTTCACTCGAAACGACCGATTGGGGGTCGAACGGACCTTTGTCCGGCGGATGCACGGTAAACAACTGCTGAAGTACCATGTGACGCCTCGTCTGGTCGAATGTCGACTCACCGCTACAATGGTACGGAGTGATCGCCACCATATGCAAGAGGAACACGACAGTCAGTGAGTCGCAGGGAAAAAAGATCGAGTAATCAAACATAGTATTGACTCACCCGGAGTATCGGCATACGTTTAATACAACTATGTGTTCGTATGCAGCGCCGGTAGCTATAACGGTATGTTGCGGGTCTGGACTCATGCGGACCTCCCCCACGCGCCATGTACGGGTGTAGCTCCGGGTGCGCACTCATTCACAATGTCGGTACCGACCGACCTACGAATGAGGTTCTCGACGTGCCCAGAATCCCCAGACAGGAGAAATCACCATGAAATTCGGTAAGCGCCTCCAGCGTGAGAGAGAACGCCGCGGTTTGACACAGCGCGAACTCGGCTTGCGTGTCGGTCTTACGTCCGGCACCTACATCTCACAGATCGAATCGGGAGAAAAACTCCCACCGCTCGAAACAACGATTCGGATCGCGGAATCTCTCGGCCTCGAAGACACCTATCCTTTTGTGATGAACGCCGTGCGTGAGCGGTCGGCACTTGAGTATGACTACCTTACCACTCGTGCCGGCGAACAGCCTACTCCAGAGTATGAAAACGAGCTCCGTCCGCTGCCGATTCGCTCGTGGTCAGAGGTTATCGAGGGCAAATTACCGACAGGTAGCGCAACCGAGGTCTCGGGTATTCGCTGCGTCGTTCTCGATGGCGTGAACGACGCCGACGCCTTTGTCATTCAGATCGAAGACGACTGGATGGCACCGGTGTTTAAGAAGGGCGACATGGTAGTCGTCAGTCCGAGCGAAGAGGCGAAATCTGGCGACATTGCTCTCGTTCGTATCGGTGGAAAGCGCGGCGATCCGTCGAGCGAGATGCTCATCGCCCGTCTACTTCTGCGCGATGATAAGTGGACTGACCTATTGCCGGGTGATCTCACCAAGAATGCGCCGCGTACTGCGACTGCCGGAGCCGTGATGTCGCTTGGACGCATCGTGCGTATCATCAACGCAATTTGATTTAATCGCAGGGAGATAGTCCGAAACCCACGCGGTCGCTCCCGATATTACACACATATAGCACACTCGGTAGACAGAACTCGCACCTCGCGGACACCCCCTGCGGCGTGCGAGTTTTCTATGGTATCTTCACGAAGCGACGTTTCCCGTCGACGACCTGAAAAGTTCATTCCGACCGCAGTCGCCGACGTGGTTTGCCTCCCGTTCTGAGAAAGGAAACGATGCGCGCTTCGCTTTTCGTCACATGCCTCGCCGATATGTTCGCTCCGGATGTCGGTGTCGCGATGGTTCGCGTACTCCGCGCTCACGGCGTTGAGCTCGATTTCCCTCGCGATCAAACCTGCTGTGGTCAACCGGCATTCAACAGTGGAGCGTGGGGTGACGCGCGACGGGTTGCGCGTCGTATGCTCGACGTGTTCGACGGCGCCGAGTACGTCGTATCTCCATCGGCATCGTGTACCGCAATGGTTCGTGAGCAGTTCCCCATTCTCTTCGCCGATGATCCGCAGCTCAAAGAGCGCGCAGTCAATCTCGCGAATCGCTCGTACGAGTTCATTGAGTTCCTCGTCAGAGTGCTCGGTGTCACCGAGCCAGATGCGTGTTTCGACGGCCGGCTCACCTACCATTACACGTGCCATCAACGCGCCCTCGGTATGACCGACGAAGTCGAGAACCTTATCAGACAACTTGATGGCGTGACCTACATTCCGCTCGAGCGAAAAGACCAATGCTGCGGCTTCGGTGGCGTCTTCGCGGTGAAGCAACCCGACGTTTCGGGCGCAATGGTGAATGATAAAGTCGACTGCATTTTGCAGACCGGCGCCGACGCCGTCGTGGTTAACGATACCGGATGCATCATGAACATTGCCGGTGCACTCAAGCGAAGGAATCTACCGGTTCGAGTCATTCATCTCGCGAGCATTCTCGCCGGGGAGGTTACCCGCCCGTGAAAGAACTCGCTACGATAGAGAGTGGACATACCAACGGGAAAAGCGCGTGGGATTTCGGTGAAGCTGCCGAACGCTCGCTCGTCGATGAGACACTCAAGACCGCACTACTCCGCGCCACCGGCAAGTTCGATATCGGCCGCCAAGAAATCATGGCGCAGCTTCCCGAAAGCGAGCTGGTTCGCGAAAAAGCGCGTCAGATCAAAGACGACGTGCTTGAACATCTTGACACCTATCTCGCTGGGTTTTCCGAAGCGGTCCAAGCTGCCGGAGGAACCGTCCATTGGGCGGCGACTGCCGAAGATGCGAACGCGATCATTACGCAGATCGCGCACGAACGAGACGTTAAGCGTATCGTCAAGTCGAAATCGATGGTGAGTGAAGAAACGCACCTGAACAAGGCGCTTCTTTCCGCTGGATTCCAAGTGATCGAGACAGACCTTGGCGAGTATATCCTGCAAATAGCCGACGACCGCCCATCACATATCGTCGTTCCTGTCGTTCACAAGACGAAAGAACAGATCACCGAGTTGTTCAATCGCGCATTCAACAAGGAATTGCCGCCGGTTCCCGAAGAGCTTGCCGCCGTTGCACGTGAACGTTTGCGCGAGGAATTCTGTAAGGCGGATATGGGTATCACCGGCGCAAACTTCGCAGCCGCCGACACGGGCACGATCGTTCAGGTTACGAACGAAGGGAATGGCCGCCTATCAACGACGTGGCCGCCTATTCACGTTGTGTTGATGGGAATCGAGAAGCTGATACCGAGGCTCGCCGATCTACCGGTCTTTCTCAAGCTCCTCGCTCGAAGCGCAACGGGACAACCGCTCACTGTGTATACCAACCTTGTTACCGGTCCACGCGGGCAAGACGAAGGCGACGGCGCACGTGAACTCCACGTCGTTCTCGTTGACAACGGACGTACCGCCGCACTCGAATCGCGTTATCGAGAGGTATTACGGTGTATTCGGTGCGGAGCGTGTTTGAATACGTGCCCGGTATATCGGACCGTTGGCGGTCATGCGTACGGAAGCGTGTATCCCGGACCCATCGGATCGCTGCTGACACCGCTCTACGACGGTGCGGCGATGTTCAAAGACTTACCTTACGCGTCGTCGCTCTGCGGAGCGTGTTACGACGCGTGCCCGGTGAAGATCAACATCCCGCAGATGCTCATCGAGATGCGAGACGACCAAGTACGAGCCAGGATGAATACACGGTCCGAACGCGTCGGTTTCCGATTCTGGGCAATCGGAATGAAACATCCCATTCTTTATACCATCGGTGGGAAGCTCATGCGATATGCCCTCTGGTTCCGGTCGCGTAAGGGTTGGATGAGAAAACTTCCCGCACCATTTAGTGGGTGGACCGATCACCGTGATTTTCCGCTTCCCGCGTCCAAGTCGTTTCGAACTCGGTGGAGACAACTCGAAAAAGGGAAACGCTAACGGATAGACGGCCGGTGTACTGATGAGGAGATCTCACCATGTCCGCTGAACGAGTAATCTGCACGCCGATCGATCTTTCACCGGTCTATAACTGGACCCCCACCGAAACAAAATCCGACAGAAACATTTCCATCGACGCCGCCGATCTTGAATGGTGGCGAAAAACGTGCGATCGCTGGGCAACATCACTTCCTGTCGAAGACGGCACGTCGTGGGGTGTGCCGTTTCGTTTCGCCAACGATACCTCTCCATACCGAGCCGTGTTAGTAACTGATCGTGACGAACCAGTCTCCATTTCAGTCGACGCCACGGCGACCTATCTCTGCATCGCGCACGCCTACGAACAGATGCCGTCTCACATGTCCACGGCGAATGGTGGCCCTCCGCGTGAAGGTCTGATCGTCGGTGAGTACACGTTACGCTACAACGACAACTCTGATTACCATCTCCCGATCCGCGGCCGCTTCGAAATCAACTTCGCCGAAAGTCCAGGTCCACCGTGGCTCTGTCAGGAGTTTCGTACGTGGATAGCGCAAGACCCCATGCGACCACGAGCAGACCAATCGTGGGGCGAGGTACAGTTCGGCCTTCGTGACGCGCTCCGGTTTGGCGTCACACCGATCTGGCATTTCGCAATGGAAAACCCGTATCCCGATAAGGTGATTCGGACGATCGATGTCGGCGCGAAAACAGAGTCGCCAGTTATTATCGCGGCAATTACTCGCTACACCGGCGCTGCGAACCCGCTTCGCCAGCTTCCTCGCACAGCTTTTCGGGTCGTCAGACCGAACGGATTGACCTCCAAAATCGAGGACGCAACCGTTGATCTCGGCATCGTCGAACGCATCGAACGTGTTCATGAATCGCGCGACGACCAGTGGCTCGAATCGGGATTTACCGGTGTCCACAACACGTGGGGGCCACCCGAGTCGGAACGCGATCCTCACGACATTGTCCACGTCGTCGCCGCAGAGGACGCGACACTCAGCGTAACACTACCCGACGACGATACAGAACACGCTGTACGCGTCGGCGACACTGTGTCCGGAGATTCCGAAGTCGACTCAACAGGCGTAAAGATCGAGGCAATAGGGACGCGTCATCAGTGGATGACAGTCCGCGTTACCGATCAAACTACTGGACAACCGACACCCGTTCGCATCCACCTCAGTGACGAACACGGTCGCTATCTGGCGCCGTACGGACATCACGAGCAGGTCAACACGAACTGGTTCGAGGACTATGGAGCTGACGTCCAGGTCGGTGGACGCAATTTCGCTTACGTCGACGGCGAATTCGCGGTTGATCTGCCAGTCGGTGACCTGTACATCGAAATGACAAAGGGGTATGAATACGCACCGACTCGGCAACGTGTAACGGTCAAACCGGGCGATAATCGACTCGACCTCGGCATCAATCGACTCACAGATTGGCGAAGTCGCGGCTGGGTGACTGCGGATACCCACGTCCATTTCGTCAGTCCGCAGACCGCGTGGCTCGAAGCGCGCGCCGAGGGCGTCAACGTCGTGAATCTTCTCGCGTCACAATGGGGACGTCTGTTCACGAATGTTGGCGACTACACTGGACGCGTAGGTGTCGTCGAGAACGACACTATCGTCTACGTCGGAACGGAAAACCGTAATCACATGCTCGGCCACATGTCGATGCTCGGCACGAAAGGTGGTATGCCGGTCTATCCGATGTGTGGCGGCGGTCCAACCGAAGCGTATATTGGCGATCCCGACTTTCGTGCGCTCGCGGAATGGGCACTGGAAAACAAGCGTAAGGGCGGTGTCGTCATCCGTCCGCACTTCCCCTACTGCGGATACAGCGAAGACCCGGTCCCGATTCTCCTCGGGCTCGTCGACGCACTCGAAATCCAGCAGATCGTCGGAAAAGACTTCCCCACACAAGAGTGGTACCGTTACCTAAACCTCGGCTATCGCGTAGCAGTATGTGGCGGCACCGACAAGATGTCCGCCGGATTCGCTATCGGATGGATGCGTACCTACGCAAAGCTCGATTCGAACACAGAGTTCACCTACGACCGCTGGGCGGACGCGATTCGTGCAGGTCGAACGTTCTCGACAAGCGGTCCACTCATCGACCTAACCGTAGACGGTCGACAGATTGGTGACGACATTGTCATGAGTTCGAAAGGCGGCACGGTAGAGGCGCGAGTCAGCGTTGAAAGCTTTGCACCTGTCGGATAAGTCGAACTCGTCATGAATGGGAAAGTCATCGCGAAAGAGGTGGCGAAATCCGGTGCGACGCGCCTTGACGTCGTTCATCGCGTGAACGTCGACCGGAGCGGGTGGATTGCGGCACGATGCACCGGTCTTCAAGGGCACGCGGGCGCGCTCCTCGCCGCTCATACATCGCCTGTGTACGTCACGTGCGGCGATCAACGGCCGTTCGATGGTCCCGCCGCAGAGCACTTCTTGACGCTCGTCGACGGAACGACAGAGTACATGAACAGTATCGCGACAGTGTACGACGAGGAAACGCGAAAGCGTATGGTGAAGCTGTTTAACGAAGCCCGCGCAGAGCTTCGTGGGCGACTGATGGTCGAAGAGCGGCGCGTATAGCGTTCGCTCTCTCAGGGCGTCTCCGTCGGCGCGATTCGTGGAATTCCATTTCCGTTGCGGCTCGAAGCAGTGCGATTTGTGAGCACCAACCCCGCCACGATCATGACACCGCCAAACACGAGCCAGACAGTGATTCGCTCTCCAAGATAAATGCGTCCCCACATGAGGCCGAGAAGCGGTATCGCGTAGATAAACACCGCGACTCTCGTCGCCTCAAGGCGCTTGAGTGCGTGTGCCCAGAACACGTACGCAAGTGCAGTGCATCCGAGGCTCAGAAACAGAAGCGCTGCCCAGAATGAACCGGGAAGCGTCGGAAGCGGCCGAACCATCGACGGCGTTACGGTTACAAGCAGCGGCAGCGTACCAAAGATGATCGTTAGAGCGGCAGTGTTGAGTCCGCCGTACCGTTGCGAAAGCGGTCTACTCAACGTCGTGAATAATGCGCTGAAGAGCGGCGCGATCAACGTCACGAGCGCTCCGAGAAGGTATGTCACGCCGAGTGATTGTCCGCCACCGTACCGCACACATACATACAATCCGGCGAACGCCAACACGATTCCAGTCGCACGAACCCACGTCGTCCGCTCACCAAGCACAGCCGCGGCGATGAGAAACGTGAAGACCGGTACCGTGCCAATTATCAGCGCCGCTGTACCGGCAGTGATGTATTGCGTACCGGTATTGAGTGTGAAGTGGTAACCACTGATCGCGAAAAACCCGACGATCAAGAAACGCCACCAGTCCGCGCGGATCATGGTTACCAGGCTGCTTCGTCGTCGTGAAAGCGCGTAGAATAAGAGGAATACGAGCGTCGCGGGGACGTGACGGACAATCACAAGGTCCCACGGACCGATATAGCGAAGACAGTATTTGATAAGTACCGGTGCGTGCGACCACATCACGGCAACGGCGATGAGCTCGAGGTAAACGGGAATGAGTGATGGCATGGTAACCGAGGTGTCGAGTGGAAGTAGTTAACCAGCGACGAAGGTACCGCGTCACTACGTCGCGGCAAAGGGTACTGGGTATCCATACGCACTTCGCAGTATTGGTTTTTACACGTCCAGTGCGGACATTTACTTGACGCTTAAGAAACCTCTTCAGTCGAATTCGCATGTCCCGCTCAAGGAGAACGTTCCATGTCGGACAAGAAAAAGCTACCGAACATCCTGTTTTTCGGCATCGACAGCATCCGTGCCGACCGGATGAGCTGCTACGGTTACGAGCGGCAGACTACACCGCACCTCGATAAGCTCGCCAGTCAAGGCGTTCTCTTCGAGAACTACTTCAGCCCGATCGTACCGACAACACCGGCATACACCCATATGCTCACCGGTCACGACGTGATCAGCACGCAGGTCGTCTCCTTGCATCATCGTGAGCAAGTAGACTACGTGCCGTGGCTTGCCGAAATGCTTGGTAAGCTTGGATACCAGAGCCTCTGTGTTGGCTTTGACGGTGGTTTTTACCGTGGATTCGACAAGTACCTCAACTACCAAGCATGGCTCTCGTGGGAAGATCGCCCAGCGTATAAAGCGAACAATCTGAACGACGTTACGATTCCCGAACTCAACCGCATGGCCGAAGACGACCGACCGTTCTTCATTTTCCTTCGGCACATGGATCCGCACTCACCGTATCTGCCGCCGAAGCCATACGACCGCATGTTCTACTCTGGTGACGAGTGTGATCCCGAAAACACCAGCATGGAACCGGTATTCGATTTCGCCCCGTTTGCCGAGTTCTTCAAGTCGTGGATGCCGCCGGGAATCACCGACATTGAATACGTAAAGGCTCAGTACGACGGCGAACTCGCGTATATGGACGGCGCCATACAGCAGATACTCACGCGCATCGACGAGCTTGGAATCGCCGACGAAACATTGGTTATCGTCAACGGCGACCACGGCGAGACGCTCGACGAGCACGACTGTTACTTCGATCACCATGGCTTGTATGAGCCGACCTTGACCGTTCCACTCATCATGCGCTGGCCGGGAAAGCTTCCCGTCGGCGAATTCGTGCCGGGCTACTGCCAACACATCGACCTCGTCCCAACGATTCTTGAACTCATCGGTGCGGACTCCGAGTTCGATGTTGAGTTCGACGGTCAAAGCCTCATGCCACTGATCAACGGCGAAAAGGTCACGAATTATTCGGAGTTCTACATCGCCGAATGTACATGGATGAAGAAGCAGGGCTGGCGCACCACTGAATGGAAGTTCTTCGAGTCACTTGAGCCAGACTTCCACAACAAGCCGCCGGTGGAACTCTACAACCTCGTCGCTGATCCGCTCGAGCTGAACAATCTCGCTGACTCAGAACCGACCATCGTCGAGGAAATGCGCCGTCGCATGAACGCGTGGCTCGAAAAGCGTATGGCGGAAACCGGTAAGGGCAATCCGATCTACAATCATGAGATCGGGAAGGATCGGAAGATCGGCTCCATCGCTACTGCGCAGAAGCTACAGGCGAAGGACTGATCATCAGATCGTAAACGGAGAACGAAAAACGGCGTCCTGTTTCGCTCGAAAACGTGCGAACGGGACGCCGTTTCTTTGTTATGCTCCGTCGGATATCTACATTCGGTGCATGTCGCCAACTGAACCGGAGTATGCTGATATGCACGATATACCGTTACACGAGCCGATCGATCCATTCGCGGAGGAGACACGTCGATTGCGGAGGCTACGTATAGCAATCGACCTAACCGCTGCGGTAATCGCGCAGCAGCCGCGTCTGAGCGTCGGAGAAGCGCGCCAACTCATTCGCAATGTGCGAACAGTCGCTGTGCGACTGTTTCCGGGGAAAGGCGATACGTTTGATCTGGTTATTAGACCGCGACTCACAAGAATAGCTACTGAACGGGGACTCGATATCTCGTTGGAGGTAACCTAATCAGCCGGACCGCGACCATCTGAACGTCGCGGCGCTTGGTCCCCCTAATCCGCCTTCCACGCCGAACCATGCACCGCCAGAGATCGCTGCGGCGTGGAGCAAACGCAATTCGAGACCGGTAGTGACAAGGCGTCCTTCAACCTGCCGACGAGCACGTGGTACCGTATCGATGAGCTGCTGCGGATTGATTTTAACCGGGTCGGCGACTGCGGTAAGTTCGACGTAATCCCGTTCGGAACGAACGCGAAACATCGCCGTCTTGATTTCGGGCCAGCCCTGAGTGAACCGAACAAGCGCGCTTATCACTCGACGGAGACATCCACGGTCGGCTTCGACACGAACCGGATTATTCGGCAAATCGAGTGATACGGGAAGCGACGTGATTTTCGCGGTTTGCTCGACAAAATCTCGGACTTCCGCAAGCACATCGAGCTCCGTTATACGCCGCTCCATGGTGCCCAATTCGAGACGGATCAGGTCGACAACATCCTGCACAAGCAGTGTGGCGAAATCCGTGTTTCGGTCGCAAATGTCCACGAATCGCTGTTGCTTCTCGCTGAGTTGACCGGCAAAACCCGAGGAGAGGAGATTGATCGATCCTTTGAGTGCGGTCATCGGGGTTCGCACATCGTGGGATAGAATCGGAAGATACCTCGAAACCACATCGATCAGGTCATTTACCGATTGATCGTTTGAGCGTTCGGTTACGCCACAGAGTTCAACAGATTGGTCACTCATCGGCAACCAGAACTCCAATCTCCTCGACAAACCTTCGAGGATCAAACGGCTTGACAAGCACTCCGTCTGCGCCGTAGTCGACCGACAATTGCCGCTCGCGTTCGGTCATATTCGCCGTGAAAAGAGCGATCTTGATAGCCTTCGTTTGCGGATCGGACTTCAGACGCCGCAAAACTTCAAAGCCGTCGATTTCCGGGATGATCACATCAAGTATAATAAGGTCCCACGAACCGGCGCGCGCCATTTCGAGCGCTTCCAATCCGTCACATGCCCGTGCGACCTCGTATTGCCGCATCGTCAACGTTGTTTTGACTACGAGCGCTATGTCGTCGCTATCCTCGACGATCAGGATACGTTTCGCCACTCGCTCGCGCCCTCCGTATAACGAACTGCGGTGTTACGGTTAACGATACCGTGTTACCGCAAACAGGTCAATAAAAAAACACGCTCTGACTTGCTCGTATTCTACCGCGCCTTCAACGTCGGTACCGTGGCGACAAGATACTCGTCAGCGGATCCGACGATAATAGCGGAACGCGCGTCATCGGCAAGCGACTCGACCGCGGCCGCATGTTCCCAAATCGCACCGTAAGGAACGCAAGCGACCTCGGTACCGTCCTGCTTCATCACTACCGTGTGCAACGTGCGCGAAGTCCCAACAACGATTTCATCGACTCCATCTCCATCGACGTCCGCGAACACGATCGCTCCCTGTACGGGCGCGTTTAGATGGTGTTCGCGCACCAAGGTCCCATCTGGCGATACCCACACCATACGACCATCGCTTCCCACGCATAAAACTTGCAGACCATCAGCATTCGAAGACACGACAACTGGCGCGCTGACTATCGGACCACCGACGTTCACCTGCCACACCTGCTCGCCGTCCGGATCTATCAGTCGCAGTACACCGTCGTGTCCTGCAAAGAGCACTTCCTGACGATCTCGAAGCGCCGTTGTCACAACTGGGCTGGCGGCATATCGCGCCATCGCCGATCCTTCGGCGAACACGCGCTCCCATACCATATTGCCGCTACCATCAAGCCGAACAAGACGCTTCCCCGCCACACTCACGAAAATCGCCGGTCCATCGTCGGTGATAACAACGTTCGGCGCACTGAGGAGCGCGGTATGGAGCTTCGTGCGCCACAGCGACTCGCCGTCAACATTCCATGCCCACACGCCATGCTCGTTGATCGATACGACGATTTCGTCGCGCCCGTCACCGTTTATATCGCCAAACGCCGGCGCGGATTTCTTCGCAAACGGTTGATCATCTCTGCGCCACCGAATGCGACCATCCGCGTCGAGCAGCACGATTGTGCGGTCATGTGTGCACACAACGATCTCGTGGCGACCGTCGCGATCGATGTCCGCGCAACCGATACGTGGTGATGGCCATATCCATCCGGTGAATCGACGCCGCCAACGGATATCGCCATCCGCGTCCAACAAGACGACCTCGTTCGCCGCGGTTCCGACAACGATCTCCGGCGATCCGTCACCATCGATGTCACCGACATACGGATTTGACTCGAAGAATCGCCCGCCGACGCGTGTCCGCCATACAACATCGGTCTCCCCGACAATCGTCCAGTGTGACGTCTCGCGGAGTACCTCAGGAGTCACGGATGTGCGCAGTTCCCACGTACGCTCGTCGAACGTTGTCGGGGCAGATTCCCACCGATCACCCTTCCAATGCGCGAGCCGTACCGCACTTGGCGAACGCGCGACACCCAATTCCGCCGGAACGACTCCAACGCTTAGCTCCGCCGATTCGACCGCGTCTACTCCGTCGAGCGTATCAATCGTCCAGTACTTCGCGACTCCGTCCAGTGGCGACGGTTGGCATCCGGTCGACGGAGTCGT
>CAZWQW010000020.1:27671-31735 GCA_964635955.1 uncultured bacterium
CGCCCGGATCGAGGCTGAAGCGTCGGTCACGGAACGCGACTGGCCAATCCGCCGTACCGTCGACGATCGCGTTCGCTTCGGTCCATGTTTCAATTGGCGTGATCAGCGTCGCAACGAAATGCATTCGATCAGCGGTGCAGTTTTCCACTCGCGCGGTGATCTGTGCCTGGTCGATGTCGACGGATACGACAGGGTCGGACACTTCGCCAATTTCCGAAATATCGAAATACGTCATACCGCCGTCTGCGAGTGACGCCACGAGTCGTCCAGATGCATCCGGCGGCGCTTCGACCAACACGTCGAACACGGTTCCGCCGAGCGGATCGAGGTTAACGGGTATCATCGCGGGTTCGATCGCCCATCCGTCAGGACCGGTGAGAATCACCTCACCTACAAACCGTTCGGAGGCTCTATTGTTCGTAACCGCGACCTGCACCGTGCCAAGTTCGCCCGTTAGCACGTCACCGCGTAACGCAACGGAAACTGGCATGTTCCCTACCGGCGCCGCACCGGTGTTCTCAAGCCACCAACGACTGTGTACGGCGTGATTTGGGAGCGCTTCGTTTTCTGTCGCGACGGCACAGGTCTCCATCAGAATAGGCGTGATTTCGATCGTCTCGATTGCGTTCGCACTCAGTATAAACTCGGCGCGACCGTCACTAAGTTCGATGTCAGCACCGGGGCGTTCGGCAGGATCACATGATCTCGCTGCGTTCAATCCGGTCCACGCGCCGACACTGACGCATCGCGACGAACGATCCCAGTTCCAGAGACGCACTACCGTTCCGCGGCCGGCCGTCATTACCGCGTCGTCGTGCGCGACGCTGGTATGCCCTGTTGGCTTGAGTGCGCTGAGAAGTGAGCCTTCGGCATC
Source organism: uncultured bacterium (assembly GCA_964635955.1). Lineage (GTDB taxonomy): Bacteria > Latescibacterota > MWCZ01 > MWCZ01 > MWCZ01 > CAZWQW01. The sequence continues at coordinate 28,546 of CAZWQW010000020.1, forward strand.
GATTGCGATATATTGGTGTGTTGGAGCTAAATCGCCGTCGTGCCTGTCGGCGAGGAGTGTGGGCATCGGACGGTTGTATTGCGCGGCGTGCTCCGGAATCCGAGCATCTGCCCATGTTCCTGCAAACGGCATCACCGCATAGTGGTAGACGCTCGACTTACGCTCGGGTACGAAGGGATGTCCGAGATAGAACGGCGTTGCCCAATCGCACCAACCGGCTGCGTGATGTAGCGCGAGAAACAGCGATCCATCCGGCTCACAGCTTGCCGCGATCGTTCCACGATTCAGCACCGCAAACCCAAGCGGCGAGAGCAGTTCGATTGCGTCGGAATGCACTGCCGATGCAGGGATATAGATCCGATCCGACGCCAGCTCTTCGACAATCCGATCGATTTCGGCAATCGCGGCGCGATCAGGCGCGATGCCGCGTCCGCCGCGCACAACCAGTACCGGCACCGACTTACCGCCTTCACCGAACAGCGCGACGTCATACAGCGACCGAGCCGCGTGTGACTCGGCGAATTCCGTACGAGTGGCGACCCATGCGTTCTCGTCTGGCCCACCGATCGCGATGATCTGATCCGTCTGAAGTGGATCGTCACTCTGGCTTTCCGTATCAAGATACGGCGTCGCAGTTATACCACGGCTCGCGAGTGATGCAATGAGACGATCCGCCGCCGCGCGCAAGTGCAGAAGGTCCGGATGCACGACTCGAACCATCCCAAGCGCCATTCCGCGCGGGCTTTGCGAGCTGTCGTCGACAACGATCGAAACGTCCGGCGTCGCGGCAATCCACTGCTCGGCACTGTACAGTCCGCTTCCAGATTCAATACGATCTTGATGCGTGCGGAAATCGAGAAAGTTTGTTGACCGTCGAATGACCCGGCTGCCAAATCGATCAGACCAGCGCGGCGCGACACCGGTCATCCCGACAGGAAATAGGAGTCCAAACAGGTCGCGATTTTCCGGATCGGTCGCCTGGTGCTGCTCAAGCGTCTCGTCCCGGCGATTCTGCCGATCACGCCCGAGTAATCGGCTTCCCGAATAGTTCATTAATGCGACCGTGCAGTCGATACGCGGTGCTTCATCGAGGAACTCGTACGTGCGTACAACACCGTCGGTATCCGGGAAATCGTGCCGTACCGTGACACGCCATCCCAGCGGAGTACGTTCGTGTCGAACCGATGCACGAGCGGTGCTGCCGAAGAGACGTTCGCCCGTCGTCTGGTATTCCCACGAAGGTTCCGGCCCGGGACCCTCTTTCAGGCATACAAGATCGCCAAGCGGATTGTCCGATCCTGCGCGAATCACGTCGCGACCGGTCGATTTCTCAATGAGGCTCGTAATCCCGCCGCCGCGCCACGGATCGAAAACTGCTCGAACATGCTCGGTTTCCACGACGATAGGCTGATCGTCTGATTCGTCGGTCGTACCGTTGTTTTGATCGGCAGGGCGTAGCCAATACGTGCGATGGCCGACACCCGGCACATCATGCGCAACGAACCGCACTCTGCGACCGGCTGGCGTCTCGATGGTGTCTGCAGGAACCGCTGCACCGGTCTCGTCAGCCACTTCCCACGCTTGCGCGTCTGTATCGGGCGCATCAACGCTCACGGCGTCAGTTCGTGGAATACTGAGGCTGTTGAATGCAATAACCGGAACACCGTCTTGCGAGTCGGTCTTAACACGGTTTACAAGAGCGTCTGCAGCGTTGTTACGTGATTCGACACCGAGTGCAAGGGCTTCACGAAGGTGCGCCATCAGGTCGAGGTATGACTGATCGTTCGATGTTCCAGTGATCGAGTCGTGATGCTGGCTGAACAGTATCTGTCGCCACGCATGATCGAGCTTCGCTTCCGGATAAGCTTTACCGAAGAGCGTCGCGATTGTTGAAAGGGTCTCCGCTTCGAGCACCGTCTGTTCTGCGAAACGCGTTCCGATCTTCAATTCCACGCGACTGAGCGCCGTACCGGCGTGGTAGAGGCTCATCTCGCGACCGGTGACTGGCGGATCGAAACCGCGCTGGGCGATCTCGTCAAGCGCTGCGTTGAAGTACCGCGACGGTTGCGAGACTTCGTAGCCCATCGCGTGAATCCGCTCTACGTTCCCAACAATCCAGCCGGGAGGCGATACGAAGTCCGACCCGCGAAACAGTAGCGATCCACCGGGCTGATCGTGCAATCGGCTTGCGAGTACCCGCTCAGCGAGTGGTTCCAATCCGTCAAGTTGATCGTGCGCGCCCCAATCCACGCCACCGTACGACGCAACGCGATTCAACAATCGCGAACCATCTGGGGCTAACCACCACGCGAGTTCCTGATTCCCGCGACCGTGTTTGGGACTTCCCTTGGTCCACGTCGCGCCGATAAACCCAAGTCGATGCAGGATTTGCGGGAGTTGCCGCACGTGACCGAATACGTCGAACGGCATGTACACGTTTCCACACCCGCCGAGGTAGTCGACGAGCCACCATTGTCCGTACACGATGTTCCTGAGGAGCGCTTCGCCACCGACCGAGTTTTCGTTCGGTTCGCTATAAGAGCCGGAAGTCTCAATCCGGTTTTCGCGCAGAAAACGAAGGAAGTCCGTGCGGGATTCGGGATAGGTATTCCACCATCCTTGCAGGTAATCGATTTCTGACAGGATGCAAGTGAACTCTGGATCTTCCGCGACAACATCGACGAACTGCCGCGCAAGTTCGACCGATTCGGCGATATGAACGCTTTGTGGGCAAGTGAAGATCGGGTCACAATGGAAGTGGTTGCACAGGTGTATACGGCGCATGCTCTGCCTTTCAACGGTGATCGATATTGGGAGTTCGTTCGGATACGAAACGAGGATCGAGAAAAGTTACCGAGACGCCGTACAGTGTACCAATACTCGGAGGTTCGAACTGTAGTTTTTCTCAGCGGAATACCCAGCCGATATTCGCTCCGATGATGAAGTCAACATACTCGGCGAGCCCGTCATCGAGCGGAACTCGGAGATATACCGTGGGGTACACCGATTGGATGCGGGTAGTCACCATCAACGCGAACTGAGCTTTACTCCGATCCGCCAGAGTACCGCTCTGTGTGAGAACAGTTCGCCCAATAATGGCGCCTCCGAATCTGACGTCGCCACCCTCCCAGACCTGCACACCCCAGTCGACGATCGCGTCATAGCGATCTTCGATAATCGTCGTGACGGT
>CAZWQW010000020.1:31835-36587 GCA_964635955.1 uncultured bacterium
GCGCCAAGAAACGGATTGCCGATCGTCGATTCTCCGCCAACAAGGGAATCGGTCGAAAAATCACCGTACGCGACGGGAAGATCTGCACGAAGACACAGACGGTCAGTAATCGGATATTCGAGCCACACAAACGCCGCTCCGGTTGGTAGCGTTTCGCCCCGGTCAAACCGGGTTTTGATGACTTCAATGCCAAGTTGTGGCTCGGGCTCACTCGCACCGCCATAGGTTTGAGCATCCGCGGTCACAGCGAGTATCGTGAGGTAAACGACGGCACTAAGTGCCACACGAAGACCATTCACCACGATAGAACCTTTCGGAAGGATGTGTATAGAGAAGCGATTCACAAAGATGGTAGAACGAATCGAGGCGGTTTCCAATGCGGTGAATACTTCATCGCGTTAGATAACCGCCTCGAATGCGCGTGCCGATCTATGTAAATAGTGAGCGTATTCGTTGATCTATGGACCAATGAGCCCGAGGAAATACAACACAAGCACAAGCAATCCCGAGCTTGTGAAGAGGATCCCGACGATTCGTTTCGGATTCCCATTGGTCTTTTCCGACGCTGTTCTCATGACAACCCCCAAATACACTACGTGCTCTTTACGTCCGAACGGTATATCTTGCAATATGCGTACCCGCGTCCGGTACCGAAGCGTGGTACTCATTCGACAACTGGGTGTTTCGCCTACTCGTCGGTGGTATTATCCATAGTAGAATCAAGCAAGCATTTCCGCCGGTGTTTTTTTCTGTACGCATACGTGCGCCGGAGATGCACGAAGCCGTTCGCGTGGCCTGCAAATCCTGCACGATTAGCGGTACACCGAGAACAGAGCTGTGATACACATGGAGTCGATATGAACCAAAATGGGATACTGTCTAAACGAGCAGTGGTGGACTACGACCGTCATAACGCCGAAGTTGAAGCGGTCTGGGCAGCATACAGGAAACGCGAACCGGTACGTGTGCCGCTGATCTTCGGAATAAACGCACGATTTACGATGTTCAATCATCCGGCGAATCCCCGCGGTATCGAGTTCGCCGAGTACTCGTCCGATCCCGAGATCATGATCGAGCGTCAGGTCGAGCATCAGGCATGGGTTCGCGAGAATATCCCGCAAGACGCACCGATGGGAAGGCCGAAGGACGGTTGGCGCGTCAACATAGATCTGCAGAATGTCTACGAAGCCGGATGGTATGGTGCGGAGATCATCTACCGTCCCGGACAGGTACCCGATTCGGCGCCGCTACTTGCAGACGATGATCGAAAGTGGCAACTCATCGAACGCGGCGCACCTGATCCGTTCACCAGTGGCACCGCCGCAAAAATGTGGGATTTCTACGAGCACATGCTCCGTAGAATGGAGGAAGGGCGCGAGTACGACGGACTACCGATTGTCCACGTCGATCCGCCGGCCGGTGGTAGCGATGGCCCGCTTACAATCTGCTGTAACCTTCGTGGAGCGGGTGCGTTTTTCACTGACCTGCTTGACGACCCGAATTACGCGCACGCGATGCTTGACTTCGTCACGGAAACAACGATCACGCGGATCAAAGCATACCGTGAGCGCACTGGTCAGGATCCGAAACCGAAACAGGGTGGACTTGCAGACGACTCAGTGCAGCTTATCAGCACACCGATGTTCCGGGAACTCATCCTACCTTATCATCGCCGTTTCTTCAATGCGCTTTACGGCGAGGGACCGCACAGTATGCATCTATGTGGCGACGCTACGCGCCACTTCCGTACGATTCGGGACGAACTGAATGTATGGAGCTTCGATACAGGATTCCCTGTCGATTTTACGTGGCTTCGCAAAGAACTCGGTCCCGACGTCGAAATCCTCGGCGGACCGTCCGTGCCCTTCCTCGAAACGGCGACACCAAATCAAGTCACGGAACGTGTGAAAGAGATTCTCGGAAGCGGAATAACAGAGGGCGGTCGATTCATGTTGCGCGAAGGGAACAACCTATCGCCTGGCGTATCGCTCGATAACATCAACGCAATGTGGTATGCCGTCCACGAATACGGTCGCTATTGAGTTTTTGGCGAAACGCGAGTCTGTTACGCGCAAAGAGGTTTATATGGAAACATTTACCGTCGCAGCCGTTCAGATGAACGCCCTTCGCGGCGATCTCGAACACAACCTCGCGCTTCATGAGCGCTTCACGCGGGAAGCTGCGAGGGCAGGTGCGCGTATCGTGATGTTTCCGGAGCTCTCCGTCACGGCGCATTTCGGCGATGTAACCGCTACGGAACTCGCCGAGCCCGCTAAATCCGGACGCATTTACGACACGATACTCGACCTTGCGAAGAAGAACGATATTATCGTTTCGTACGGCTTCTGCGAATACGCTCACGGTGCGTACTACAACTCACAGGGGCTCATGGGACCGGACGGGTTGATCGGCGTGCAACGAAAGATTCACGCATCGGGCGACGAGTATTTCACGTTCCGTATGGGGCGCAGTCTTGAGGTGTTCGATCTTGGGTTTTGCACCGTCGGCACACTTATTTGCTTCGATTCGAACTTTTTCGAAGCGTGGCGCGTACTCGCGCTAAAAGGTGCAGAGGTCATCCTCCAACCACATGCCTCCCGGTCGGCTCGTGGAAAGAAACTCGGTCTTACGAAACAGAAACACGTAATTCGCGAGGTGCTTGCAGACACCGCATCCAACAGCGTTTATGCGAAAGCGAACGTGGTTTACGCAGTATACGCTAATCAGTATGGGTATAATGGTCATAGCACCCATGGAGGCGGTGCTTACGTTATTTCGCCAAATGGCGAAATGCTCGTACAAGGGGAACCGAAGCTCAGCGATCTGATGATTACGGCGGAAATCGATATGGCCGAGTTGCGGAGGATTCGCGCGGCTCGTCCGATATTGAAACAACGACGACCGGAAGTATACGGTATCCTCACCGAGATGATCTAATCGCTGCTGTTCTGTCGCTCATCAGGATCTACTTCGTCGGGCACGGAACGCATCGTGAGGGCGAGTGTTAATCCAAGGGCTGACGCGACGAAGAACATCGCTACGGTAAGTAACGTCGTTGATTCTCCGACCGTAACGCCTTTCACGCATAGGTATCCTATTCGCGCGAGTTGACTTGCACCAAACAGACTTGTCATCACCGCGCCGATACCGCTCATAATCGGTGCCCACGCACTCCGAACTGCCAAAAGAAACACCGCGATACCGAATAATCCTACAGCGGTCCACTGCTCCACTGCGTGCGTCGGATTCATCCGCCATGCTGCCACCATCAGCGCAATCATCACGATGAAGCCAACGATTAACCCCTTTCGAGCCGATTCCCGCGGAAGACCCTCAAGAAACGAATCGAGATCGATGGATATGAACGCGATTACCAGTGTCGCCAATGAGAGAAAGAAAAGCACCGCGTGGACGAGAAACAGCGGTCCGATACCAAGTCCTGCAGTGAGCGATACATAGGTGGAGAGGAACCACGCGAGTGCGCCGAACCAGAGTGCGCGGGCACCGATTCGCCTGCGGGCTGAAAGCGCCGTTGTTACCAGTAGAAGCGGTACGCCGACAAGAAGGACGGCGTATTCGGTGCCATATACCTGCGGGCGGACATGCACAGGCATTTTATGGAGATCCGGTACGAGGACACTTGTGAACGCGGCTACAGCCGCGCCTGCTGCGACCACGTAGGAAAGTAAGTGGGCAAACGCGAGGCGCTTCACCATGTCGAGTCCCTCCTCTCTATCAAGGGAACGGCATAGTCGCTTGCTTAGCAAGTCCACCGGAAGCGTCTACAGCATCAATCAATTCGACGCGTCGATCGTTGTGGCTGACCTCGAACAGGGTCGCGTGCAGTATTCGGCATCAGGTAATAGCGAATCGCTGGATCACGTCGCCAGGCTTCGGCCCGAAACCAGTTGTGCTGGAAAGGGTCGTACGACCATCGAATCGATTGCGGCATGAGCGCATCAAACACCTGATTCTCGACCGACGTACCGATTGTCCAGAACACGATGCTTCGCCACCCGTATGAATGGTGGTCCGTCATAGCGCCAATTCCGTAGCGGTCCCACCCGGTTTGTAGAAGCGCGATTGTCGAATCCGCGCCGACGTCGTGTTGTTGCGTAGAAGGCGTGAACGCCCAGTGCGCGCCAAATAACGGATTCGAAGTGGGTTGATATCGCGTGTCAGGTGATGCGTATACACTCAAATTGATTAAAAACACCGCAACGGCAAGAGCCGTAACGCAGAAAAGCTTCGTGCGTTGCATAGAGCCACCCCCGTATCAAATCGGATAGCGGCCGGTGAATCGATCGATCGCCCGGTGAACTCGATGAATGAGTCCGGTGTTTGGAAAGAACATAAACATGCACTCGCCGGAAACCACCGCAAGCTTGCCCTTTCGCGTCGCATCGTGACCGTTCGGCGGCTCGCAGCCGCGATGTATCCAAACACGCGCAACACCGGCATCCGCGCACGCGTCGAGCGCTTCGGCCGTGTGTTCAGGCGGGAGCATGATGAGCGCCCCCTCGACTGGGAGATCAATCTCGGAAATGCTGGCGAACGAGTGACGCCCGTCAATCTCGTCTGTCTGGGGATTTACCGGAATGACGTCGTATCCGCGCTTCACGAGTTCCTTGTCGAGTAGTCGGCTGAAATCCCGTGGATTGCGCGAGATACCGATGAACGCGATGCGATTCAGCGCGAGAAAGTCGTCGATCATCGACTGCTGATTTCGGCTCATGGCGGTCAACCTCCGTG
>CAZWQW010000021.1:0-2027 GCA_964635955.1 uncultured bacterium
CAGATCGACCGTTGTCTCGGCTGAGAATACGGGGGACATGAGTACCGCTCACGTCCCCCGAAGTATTCTTAGGTTGTATAATTTCGCGATTAGCGAAGGTGCGCGTATTTGACGCGCAAGACGTTATCAAGCGAGTCGAGATGCTTGAGCGTTGCTTCGTCGACCTCGCTGTCGAGCATGTACGTCGTGAGAGCACGTCCGCCCGGACGCTCGCGCGAGAACGACCCAAACGCTATGTTTACACGGTGCTTGCCAAGCGTGGTCGCGACCTCACCGATCACGCCCGGCACATCCTTGTTCCAGATGATAATCACGTGTCCTTCGGGGATGAGATCGCACGTGTACCCATCGATACGCACGATGCGTTCCGAGTCTTCGCCGAACACGCTTCCCGCGAGTGCACGGGTCTGCTCTTCACCGGACTCCGTTTCGGACGTCAGCTTCACGGTAATAAGACTGCTGTAATCTTCCTGTCCCGTGGTACGCAGCTCGTCGACGCGGATCCCGCGTTCCTGTGCGAGCATTGGCGCGTTGACGAGATTCACCGTGCCCGACTCGAGCTCGCGCATGAGCCCCATAAGTACCGCGCTCGTGAGCAGGCCTGTCGGATGCTCGAGCGCGTCGCCGTAGTACTCCACGGTAAGCGCTACCGGATGCCCGTCGATGATCTGCGCCTGCAACGCGCCGAGTTTCTCGGCGAGATCGACATACGGCGTCGCTCGCTCATACGTCACACGGTCCACGGGAAACATGTTGACCGCGTTCCGGATGTTCCCGTTGACCAGTGCATCAGCGATGAGCTCGGCGATCTGCTCGGCGACGAGTTGCTGCGCCTCGGTCGTTGACGCACCGAGGTGTGGCGTCACGATGACATGGTCGTGCTGGATAAGCGGTGAATCCATGTCTGGCGGTTCAGTATGGAACACATCGAGCGCGGCACCGACGACGTGACCCGAATCGAGTGCGGCGAGCAGCGCATCGTCGTCGATAATCCCGCCACGTGCGCAGTTGATGATCCGCACGCCTTTTTTCGTTTGTGCCAACGCCTCCGCATTAATCATATGATGCGTGCGTTCGTTATCCGGAACGTGCAGCGTGAGGTAGTCAGCTTTCGCGAGCACGGTCTCCAGCGACGCAAGCTGCGCACCGACGGATTCGGCTGCCGACGACGAGACGAGTGGGTCGTAGCAGATGACATTCATGCTCAGTCCGCGCGCCCGACGCGCAACTTCGCGCCCGATCTTCCCGAGTCCAATCACGCCGAGCGTCTTGCCACGTATCTCGGTGCCCATGAATGCGGTTCGGTTCCACTCGCCGTGCTTCATGGCGTTGTGTGCCTGCGGGATGTTACGTGCGAGAGCGAACATGAGCGCGATCGCCTGCTCAGCAGCGCTGATCGTATTGCCTTCGGGCGTGTTGATAACAGCGATTCCGCGCCGTGTCGCTTCGTCGACATCGATGTTGTCGACGCCAACACCGGCGCGACCGATCACCTTGAGATCACGACCCGCTTCGATGATTTCTGCGGTTACCTGTGTCGCAGAACGGACGACAAGGCCAGAACATCCGGCGAGCGCGGCAAGGAGTTCGTCTCCCTTCAGACCAGATCGATAATCAACGACAACACCCGCCTCTTCGAGGATACGCTTGCAGTTCTCGTGGACTTTGTCGCTAATGAGTACCTTTTCCATCTCGCCCTTCTATCGTGTCCGGATTCCTCAGCCTTGTGCGAGCACCTGCTGTGCCGCCGCTACAGCTTCACCCGAGGCGACCTTCCAGTTCTGCTCCGCGAGCGCCCGCTCGAGGAACGAGACGGCTGCAATCAGGTCGCCATCGTCGATATAGCCGAAATGCGCGATACGAATGATCTTCCCGGTGAGCGCATCCTGTCCACCGGCGACCTTCATGCCGAATTTCCCGTAGAGCGCCTTCGAAAGCTTCTTGTAATCAAGCTCCGGGGGCAATGAGATCACTGTCTGGATGTTCGCTGGCACACGCGGAAAAACCGCCAGTCCAAGCTTGCGAGC
>CAZWQW010000021.1:2127-35711 GCA_964635955.1 uncultured bacterium
ATCTCCGAGAACTCGTCCGTGCGGTGATGAATAATCGGTGCAGCCATGTCGAGCGACACGAGCTCTGGGACCATGGTCGGACCGGGCGTGTACAAACGGACTTTTTTCACGTATCCCTCCCAGTGCCCGCGTTGTCCCGGGCGCTTATCTGCCAATCGAGGAGACCGGCAGAGTGTTCTGAATGCTCCGCGACTCGTTTATCCACCCAACTTCGTACCGCTTCAATACCACGACCGGTTTTCGCCGAACAGGAGAACACCGGCACTCCCTCCGGAAGCATCTCGCGAAGTGCTCGTTCGGTTTTCACGCGATCGTTGCCCGATACGCGATCGATCTTTGTCAACATGATCGCCCACGCACGGTCGTGTTCCGAGAGCCACGTAAACATCATTTCGTCAAGTGGCGAAACACCAACACGTGCGTCCACGAGCACCGCTACGCCGGCTATTTGTCGACGTTGTGCCAGATACGGCTCGATCAACTCGCGCCAACCTTCACGTTCAGCCGCGGGACCACGCGCAAAACCGTATCCCGGAAGATCGACAAGATACCACGATTTGCCGATCAGGTAGAAGTTGATCTGACGCGTTTTCCCCGGCGTGTTCGACGTGCGCGCGAGATTCTTCCGCGCAATGAGTCGGTTGATGAGCGATGACTTGCCGACATTCGACCGACCGGCCCACGCGATTTCCGGATATGCGGTTCGCGGGAGCTGCGACGGATTCGCGACACCAATGACGAATTCCGTCGATTTCGTATTCATTCGTGTATCCAGTATTCGTGCGTAAGAATCGACTACGCGGTTTTCCGTTCGAGGTCGTCTTGCATAATGTAGATCGCCTCGAGGCGGTGATTTGCTGGATCTTGTGTCATAAGCACTTCGCGCAACCCGTGGTGCGAAGGGATGTCGTACATCACGTCGAGCATCGCCGTTTCCATCACCGCGCGAAGGCCGCGCGCGCCACTTCCACGCTTTCGCGCCTCTTCGACGACCCAGTTGATCGCGCTGTCGTCGAACTTGATTTCGACGTCTTCCATCGCCATGAGGCGCTCATACTGCCGCACCAGTGCGTTCTTCGGCTCGGTCAGAATCCGTCGCAACGCGGTATCGTCGAGCTCGTCAAGCGCGGATACAACCGGCAGACGTCCGATGAGCTCCGGAATCAGCCCGTACTTGAGGAGGTCTTCCGGCTCAGCGTTGTGTAGCACCGATTGACCTTCGGCGTGAATACGTTTCTCCTTCGGCACGTTGAACCCGATGTGCTTCTCGCCGATACGCTCTTTAACGATCGTTTCGAGCCCCTCAAAGGCGCCGCCGCAAATGAACAGGATATTCCGCGTGTCGATCTGGATGAGCGGCTGCTCTGGGTGCTTGCGACCGCCTTTCGGCGGGATGCTCGCGATAGTTCCTTCGAGCACTTTGAGCAACGCCTGCTGTACGCCTTCGCCGGATACATCGCGTGTTATCGATGGATTCGCCGACTTCCGCGAGATCTTATCAACCTCGTCGATGTAGACAATGCCGACCTGTGCCCGCGCGACGTCGTAGTCGGCGGCCTGAAGGAGACGTACCAGGATGTTTTCGACGTCCTCACCGACATACCCCGCTTCGGTCAGCACCGTTGCGTCGGCGATGCAGAAGGGCACCTGCAACGTGCGGGAGAGTGTCTGCGCAAGAAGCGTTTTTCCCGTGCCAGTCGGACCGATCAGGAGAATATTGCTCTTATCGAGCTCAACTTCGTCGTCTTTCTTCGCGGTACGGATGCGCTTGTAGTGATTGTACACCGCAACGCTCAGCGTGCGTTTCGCGCGATCCTGCCCGATTACGTATTCATCGAGGTGCTTCTTAATCTCAGCGGGCTTGGGGAGCGGCTGTTCGGTGTAATCGGGTTTCTGCCGCAGATCTTCGGTGAGAATCTCATTACACATCTCGACACATTCGTCGCAGATGTGCACGTTCGGACCGGCGATCATGCGCCGGACCTGATCGCCACTTTTATTGCAAAACGAGCATCGAATATCTTCGTCGCGTCTTTTGGTCGCCACGATAGGAAAACTCCCTCGAACCAACACTGCGAATACCGACGCGCGTTGCGCCGCGTAGACACCGCTCGGATTCGTTCGTTGTGAATACGTCTCTATTCGGACGCGTGTTGACCGTTTTCTCGCGGATATAATCGTTCGTGCGCGAGTATTCACGTCTACCATACGAACACAACGGGCTCGCGGTCAACTCGCCACTCGGTGTGTGTAATTCGGTACGATATGAACCGTTGTGCGTGCGATTTACTTCCGGTCTTCACGCGGCATTGGAGATGCGACTTCGTCAATAAGGCCGTACACCCTCGCCTCTTCAGCGGTGAAATACTTGTCGCGGTCCGTGTCGCGCTCGATTTCCGCCAGTGTCCTACCGGTATAATCGACGAGCAGGCCATTCAACATGTTCTTGGTCGCGATGATTTCGCGCGCTTGAATCGCGATATCGCTCGCAGTCGCGCGACCGCCACTATGTCCCCATGGCTGATGGATGAGAATCTCGGCGTTGGGAAGTGCTCGGCGCATGCCCTTTTCACCGGCCGCGAGGAGCACCGCACCCATGGAGGCGGCTAATCCGATGCATGTCGTGCTGACGGGCGCGCGGATATGCCGCATGGTATCGTGAATCGCCATACCGGCTGTTACGCTGCCGCCCGGCGAATTGATGTACATGTTGATCTCTGTCTTCGAATCTTCCGACTCGAGATAGAGGAGTTGGGCAATGACGAGATTCGCGACGAGATCGTCGATCTCTTCGCCGATGAACACGATCCGCTTCTGCATGAGAAGCGACCAGATGTCTATCGCGCGCTCGCCGCGACCGTCACGCTGTATGACCATTGGTGCGAGGTTCATGTAGCCCGCTCTGGTAACCGATGAGTCCGCCGAATTGATATCCGACGGACTCATACGGCACGCTGGATTCTATCAGACGTTATGCGTTACGACGTCTGTTGTGATGCGACCTCGTCGATGAGGCCGTAATCGCGTGCGTCGATAGCGCTCATGTATTTGTCGCGGTCCGTGTCGCGTTCGATCTCCTCGATCGTGCGTCCGGAGTAATCGGCGAGGAGGCGATTCAGCTTTTCCTTCGTCTTGATGATCTCTTCGGCCTGAATCGCGATATCGCTCGCCTGCCCTTGGAAACCACCCCACGGCTGGTGAATCATGATCTTCGCGTGTGGCAAGGCACGGCGCATTCCCTTCTCACCGGCGGCGAGCAGAATCGCACCCATGGACGCCGCGAGACCGACGCATGTCGTGCTGACAGGCGCGCGAATGTGCCGCATCGTGTCGTGGATTGCCATTCCCGCCGTGACGCTTCCGCCGGGCGAGTTGATGTACATGTTGATCTCGGTCTTCGAGTCTTCCGACTCGAGATAGAGAAGCTGCGCGATCACGAGGTTTGCCACCTCGTCTGTGACCGGCGTGCCGAGAAAGACGATGCGCTTTTGCATGAGCATGGACCAGATGTCCACTGCTCGCTCGCCTCGTCCGTCACGCTGTATGACCATTGGAGCGTAGTTCATCGTTGTCTCCTTGTATATCAAACGACCGATCTCGTCATCAGATCGATCCTATTACGACGCTGCTTCGTCCTTCTCCGGTTCGGCTTCCACCTCTTCGATGTCTGCCTTCTCTTCAAGGAGCCGAAGCACCGCCTGATCGAGCATCTCGGCGCGTATACTTCCGAGACGACCCGAGTTCGAGAGATACTGCATCATCTGATCGGGTGCCATGCGGTATTGCGCGGCCATCATGGCGACACGCTGGCGGACCTGATCGTCTGAAACCTCGAGATTCTCTTTCTCGGCGATGAGGTCGAGCGCGAGCATTGCGCGAACACGCTTCAGAGCTTCTTCACGATGTTCTTCAGTAAACGCGGCGAGCGCGGCGTCATGTTCTTCCGTGCCTTCTTCGGTGTGGCTATGCTCGTGCTCGTCACCCTCCTCGCCTTTTTCGTGCTCTTTCGCCTGCTCGTGTTCGTGGAACATGCCGTGAATCATGCGCTCAACGAGCGATTCCGGCACGTCGAAATCGTACTTGCCTTCGATCTGCTCACGAAGTTGCGCTTGCACTTCACGACTCGATGCGGCGCGCGAACGCGCTTCGAGGTCTTCGCGTATCGCCTTGCGGAGGTCGTCGACGGTCTGGAAGTCGCCGAGGTCCTTCGCGAATTCGTCGTCCAGTTCGGGAACGTCGCGCTCGTAAATCTCTTTGATCGTTACGTTTCCGCGATCCTGTTTGCCTGCACGATTCTCATCGTAGAGATCTTCGCGGTAGGTGAAGCTGATCGTCCGCGTTTCACCGGCGTTGATTCCAATAAGCTGCTCGTCGAGGTCGTGGCTGAGTGAGCCGATGCCACCGAGTTCCCAGCGCCGCTCTTTCGCTTCCTCGCCAATGATGACGACACCGTTTTCATCGACCTTTTGCACTGTTCCGACGACGATATCGCCCTTCGCCGCCGGGCGCTCGACGGCAACCTCGTCTGCGCGCTGCTGACGGATCATCTCGAGCTGCCGATCGACATCTTCATCCGCTACCGGTCGAACAGTCCGCTTTGCTTTTAGGCCGCTGTAACCGTCGATGTCCACTTGCGGGCGGATGTCGACACTGCCGACAATCTTCAAACCGCCGCCTTCTTCCGGATCCATCGGCTCCATGTCCGGCTGGCTCATGGGAACGAGGTTGTTCTCACGAAGCGCGTCCGTCCATGCGTCGGGGATGAGATCACGCAGAACACTCGAGCGGATTTCCTTCCCGAAACGCTGACGAATGATGCCTTCTGTCGCGCGACCCGGCCGGAAACCGGGAATGCTGCGTGTACGGCGGTACTCGCGCACCTTATCCTTGATACGTTCTTCGATCATTTCCGGTTCGATTTCGACCGTCACCTTCCGGCGGCACGGACCGATTTCCGTTACGTCGACTTTCATAGCCTTCCTTCTTTGCGCCCGTTACGGGCGGACGGGCCGACACGGGCGCATTACCCCGTCGGGACGACACCACCGTACGATGTGGGGTATCAGTAAACAGCAACGTGTACGGATCAGGTTGGTGCGAGAGGAGGGACTCGAACCCTCACGTCGTTTGAGACACCAGATCCTAAGTCTGACGCGTCTGCCAATTCCGCCACTCTCGCGTTCTGTTTAAGAACTTCTAAAGATACCCATGCGGTAAAGAGAGGTCAACGAGAATGGATTTTACTCGCGTACGAGAGAACCGCGTCGCCTTGGAACCGTGTCGCGTGACCGTATTACCAAGATACGCGTGCGGTCAACTGGTGGACGCTACCGAATGGCCCGACCGGTGCGTACGTGTAGTCGAGCCCGTACTCACGCCAATTCAAGCCGAATCCGAATCTGAGGCCGATCCCGCCGAAATTCGATGTGTGGCGATCGTCGAGTGAAATGCCGCTTTTGTCGGAATGCTCGCTCGAGACGTAGCGGACGAGTGCGTCGTACCCGATACGAAGTGTGAGCATCTCCACCGGACGGATTTCCGCGCCGACATTCAGCGTTGCTTCGTCATCACGAGGTAGCTCTACGTCGGTGATGAGCGTCAACGGGACGGGGAAGTGCTCCGGACGGTGGGTTGCACCGACTCGAAGCATTGTCGGGACTTCATCCTTCATACCGTCGTTTCCACCGATATACGACGAAATCGCGGTGCCGACGTTTGTTGCTGAAGCCCCGAGCGTCGTTGCGTTGTCGTTGAACTCCCACAGCACGCCGATACCGAAGAGTAGCGCGGATGCGCTGTAGCTGTCGATCGACGAGTGAATCCATCCTACCGACGCACCGCCGGAGATGCCGTGACCGAACGAGCGTGCGTAGCCGACGTCGAGCGCGAAATCGTTTGCTCCGAACGTGCCATCTTCGCCTGCGGTGGTATTGACGCGCTGGAAGTCGCCGTAGGTGATCCCGTGCATCGCAACTGACCAGACGCCGGTGGAGGTGGGATACGAGACGATTCCTCCGGCGGGGATAATATCGAGCACGTAATTCGTTGCGGAGAACGCGGCAACGGGACGGGTGGTAGTGGCAACTGATGCCGGGTTAATGGCGAGTTGTGAAAGGTCACGCGGGATTGCGACACCGGCGCCACCGAGTGCTGCGGTTCTCGCACCGGTGAAGAGCAGGAGACTTTTGAAGCCGACGACACCCCGATCATCCCCGGAGCCAAATGCGGACGCACCATGCGGCATCGCAAACAAGAGTGCGATGACTGCGATGTATGGCGTCCAACGGCTCCAAGAGTGGGTCATCCAAGCTTTTCCCTGAGTAACTGATTCACGAGCTTCGGGTTCGCCTGACCTTGCGTCTTTTTCATCACCTGACCGACGAAGAAACCGGTCAACTTTGTCTCGCCGGCGCGATATCGAGCAGCTTCGTCTGGTTGAGCCGCGATGATTTCATCGACGATACCGGATAAACTTGATTCGTCTGAGATTTGTTCCAGCTTCTCCTCTTTGACGATCTCGGTGGCTGACTTCCCCTCGCCGACCATCTTCGCAAAAACGTCTTTTCCGGTATTCGCGTTGATCGTTCCCTTGGTAACCAACGCGATGAGATCGGTAAGCCCGGTCGGAGAGACTGGGAACTCTGCGATTGTGAGCTTGCGGTGGTTCAACTCGCGCATGACGTCGCCCATGACCCAGTTCGCCGCGGTTCGCGGATCCGATCCGGCGTTGACGACCGCTTCGTAGTAATCGGCCAGTGGCCGATCGGCGGTGAGCAAGTCGGCCGCGTCTGCCGGAAGCGCGTACTCAGTGACGAATCGTTCGCGTCGAACGTCGGGGAGCTCGGGCAGATTTGACTGGAACCGCTCGCGCATATCCGCTGTGACGACGACAGGGACGAGGTCCGGCTCGGGGAAATAGCGGTAGTCGTGCGCCTGCTCTTTGGAGCGCATCGGTGCGACGAGATCGGTGGCGGGGTCGAAGAGCATCGTCTGCTGTTTGACACGTCCGCCGGACTCGATGACTTCGAGATGTCGTGCGATTTCGAGCGTCAGTGCGCGGTGTGCGAATCGGAACGAATTGAGATTCTTTATCTCGGTTTTCACTCCGAATGTGTTGCGCTCTTCGTCCCAGATCGAGACGTTGGCATCGCACCGCATGTTGCCCTGCTCCATGTTACACTCGGAGATATCGAGATAGCGGGCGATCTGACGCATCTTCATCCAGTAGGCGATGGCCTCATCCGGCGAACTCATGTAGAGGCTCGGATCGTTCTGCGTATTCGGTTTGCCCGGTTGCGGTAGGCTGATCACTTCGAGGAGCGGAGTGCTGCACCGGTTCATGTCGACAAGCGAGTCGTTGATGCCACTGTCTTCGCTGTGAATCAGTTTGCCGGCATCTTCTTCGAGCTGAATGCGATCGAGCCCAATACGCTTCTTCTTCCCGTTCACGTCAATTTCGACTGAGCCATCGTACGCGAGGCACTGCTCGAACTGCGAGACCTGATATCCCTTCGGCAGATCGGGGTAGAAGTAGTTCTTCCGGGCGAAGCGGCATTCGTCGGGTACATTCGCGCCGACAGCGAACGCGAAGCGCATCGAACGCTCGAGTACGTCTTCGTTGAGCACCGGCAGCGTGCCAGGCATTCCAAGGCAGATTGGGCACGCGTGTGTGTTGGGCTCACCACCGAACTGATTCGGGCAGCGACAGAAGATTTTCGTTTTCGTAGACGTGAGCTGTATATGGATTTCCAAACCGATGACGACGCGGGGCATGTGATTCTCCTGTGCCGGAAAACGTTACCGAAGCACCTCGACAGCGCGTGCGATGCGCAACACCATGGATTCGCCGAATTGCGGACCGAGTATCTGCATACCAATCGGCAGATTTCCACTGGTCATACCGGCGGGAACCGAGATACCCGGGATTGCGGCGAGATTCGCACTCACCGTGTAGACGTCTTGCAGGTACATCTCGAGCGGGTCGTTAATCATCTCGCCGATGCGAAACGCCGGCGCCGGCGTCGTCGGAGTGATAATCGCGTCGACCTGCTCGAACGCCGAACGGAAGTCATTCGCGATGAGCGTACGCACCTTCTGCGCCTTGCCGTAGTATGCGTCGTAGTAACCAGAACTCAGCGCGTATGTACCGAGCAGAATACGGCGTTTTACCTCCGCACCGAAGCCCTCCGAGCGCGTACGCTGGTACATGTCGAGCAGATCGCGTGGGTTCTCCGCACGGAAGCCGTATTTCACCCCATCATACCGCGCGAGGTTTGATGACGCTTCGGATGTGGCGATGAGATAGTACGTCGCGATCGCATGCTCCATGTGTGGAAGCGACACCTCAACTACCTCGGCACCTTCTTTTGTAAGCGCGGTAATAATCGCTTGAATACGTTCGCGGAACTCCGGGCTCAGACCTTCTCCGAAATACTCTTTCGCAATACCGAGCTTGATACCTCGCGGTCCTTCGTTGATACCGTCGGTGTAGTCGGGAACGTCTTTCGGTGCCGACGTTGAGTCGTGCGGGTCGTGCCCAGCAATGATACTCAGCAGTAACGCTACATCCTCCACGGTACGCGCCATCGGGCCGATCTGATCAAGCGACGAAGCAAACGCAACGAGGCCGTACCGCGACACGCGACTGTACGTTGGTTTGAGACCTACGATGCCGCAGTAACTCGCTGGTTGCCGTATCGATCCACCGGTATCGGAACCAAGCGCGACCGGCACCATACCAGCCGCCACGGCCGCCGCAGAACCACCACTCGAACCGCCGGGTACGCGTTCCAGATCATGTGGATTCCTTGTCGGACCGAATGCCGAGGTTTCACATGACGAGCCCATGGCGAATTCGTCGAGGTTCGTCTTGCCGACGAGAATCGCGTCGGCTTCGCGCAGCTTCGTGATAACGGTCGCGTCGTATGGGCAGACAAAGTTCTCGAGCATGCGTGAAGCACACGTTGTGCGTTCACCCTTTACGGCCAGATTGTCTTTCACGGCGACCGGTACACCGGCAAGTGATCCAACCGGTTTGCCGTCGGCGAGTTTCTGATCGATCTCATCAGCGTGCTGTCGCGCTCGTTCGGCCGAAACATGGATGAACGCGTTGATTTCCTTGTCGCGAGTTTCGATGTAGTCGAGAACAGCATCGGTGACGTCTCGCGCGGATATGCTACGTGATTGAACATCTCGCGCGAGTTGTGAAGCGGTGAACGTACGTGGATCCACGAGGTCTCTCAGCTTGTTGGCCCGGTGAAGCACCGAGGCAGTGAACGCAGGTCGTTAAAGTCTTGGGCTCCGACACGGTCGTCATGCGGATCGTGCCGAGTTGGTTATATCGTTGGTGTACTATGTGTTACGATTTTTCGGATGTGTCGTTGCTCTTCTCGGATTTCTCGCTCTCGTTGTCGCCGTTATTGTCTTCGCCGCGAAGTTCCTTCTTGAAGCCGCGAATGCCCTGTCCGAGCGACTTACCCATCTCCGGTATGCGTTTCGCGCCGAAGAGCACGACGATAACGAGAATGATGACGATCCACTCCCAACCACCGGGTATCATCGTGATGTATCCTTTCGGGCAACGGCTGTATGCGCGATGACCGTCGCGTGTAAAAACGGTATCAGGTGCGTTGTTTCCAATAGTAGAACGCGGCGAGGAGTATGAGTACCGTGAGCAGATTCACGTCGATCGAGAATCCGCCGGTGAATGTCGCCATGATCAAGCTGATCGTCGCCGGTCCGACGTGATACTCGTATCCATGGAGCAGAACACGATACACCACGTTGGTCGGATCGAGGAACTGCGCGAGCACTTCGCTGAATACCGTCGCTCCGAGCGCACCGATGATCAGAATGACGATGAGTAGCCCAACGCTTCGATTTCGAGTCATATCAGACGATCGCCTCCTCGCTGTCGTCGGCGTCGAGTGATTCTTCGTAGTCGTCAACGTCCTCGGAACGGAACAGATGGATCGCCGAACGTACGAGACCAAACGACATGTAGACTACTCCCATGGGAAAGAACACTTCCGCCGGGAAGAATACTGCGGCGCCAATGAAACCGAATAGGACGATGAGCTTGAATCGATTGTACGCGCCGCTCCATGAAAGCTTCGGCATGGTGTCGTACTTGACCGAGCTCACCATAAGCGCGGCGGCGGCGATGACGACATACGGGAATACGTGTTCTGCAGCGATATTCGCCATGAAATCAGTATTTGCGAACGCGACGAACGTTGCGACGAGACCCGCGCCCATTGGGCTCGGCATGCCAGTGAATGACGACTTTGAAAACCCGACCAACTGAACGTTGAACCGTGCGAGGCGAAGCGTTACGCACGCCGCGAAAATGAACGCGATCGGAAACGCGAACGCGCTCCATGCGGGCAGATACGTCAGCATGTACTGGTAGGTCAGCAGAGCCGGAGCGATGCCGAACGAGCACGCGTCGACGATTGAATCGAGTTCGACGCCGAATTTGCTCGCGGAGTTTAGCATCCGCGACGCTTTACCGTCGAGTGTGTCGAATATTGCGGCCGCTACGATAAACCATGCGGCACGAACGAATCCTTCTTCGGTGCCTTCCATGGTATTGATCATGGACAACATACCCATGAACAGGTTACCGAGCGTGAATACGCTGGGAATCGACTGGGTGATAATGCTCATGGGAATACTCCAATCACCGTTTCGCCGCCACGCGCACGTTCGCCGGGTTGTACGCGGATTTCAGCGTCCGGTGGAAAGATGATATCGGCACGGCTGCCGAAGCGAATCAGGCCCATTCGAGCGCCCGTCGTTACAGCATCGCCCGGTTTGATGTCACAGACGATTCGCCGCGCTACCCATCCGGCAATCTGCTTGAACGCGATGGTGCCGTAGGGCGATTCGATCGCAATATGCGTCTGTTCGTTGTCTGCCGACGCCTTTTCGTGCCACGCCATGAGGAACTTGCCGGGATTGTATTCGACGGCGGTTACGTTCCCGCTGATTGGAATCCGGTTGACATGAACATCGAAGACAGAGAGGAAGATCGTCACACGTTTCGCGTTCGGTCCGACGTATTTATTGTCTTCAGTGACGATTTCGATAATCTTCCCGTCGGCGGGCGCCACGACGAGTTTCGGTTCCTGTGGGATGGTGCGCTCGGGGTCGCGGAAAAAGAACGCGCTGAACGCGGCAAAAACGAGTGCCAGTACGCCAAGTACGCGGAAAGCCTCCCAGCGCAGCCCGCACCAGACGGCGAAGAATATCGCGGCGACAACAATCGCGCCGACGACAAAGGGTATACCGGCCTTAGCCACGTTATCTCCTCTCCGATGGCAACTCTTCGAGCGTCATCGTAACGTTCATTTGACTGCCGCCGCGAATCACCGTCAGATCGATTTTCTGACCGACGACTGCGCCGACAAACTCTTCGCGCACGTCACGAGCGCTTGCGACGTTCTTCCGGCCAACGGCGATAATCACGTCACCACGGCGTAAACCAGCCTTCTCGCCCGGACTCCCCGCTTCTACATCGGAGATAATCGCGCCGCGATCCGACGGAAGAGAAAGGCTCTCGGCGATCCACCGCGTGACATCTTGAATATGAATACCTGTCCAGAAGTTGTGGCGAACTTCGCCGTAGCGCAAGATGTCGTCGATAATCATTCGAACGCGACGAACCGGTATTGCGAATCCGATACCCTGCGAACCGCCGCTCTGACTAAATATGAACGTATTTACTCCGATGACGTAGCCTTCGCTATTTACGAGGGGTCCGCCACTGTTTCCCGGATTGATCGATGCGTCGGTCTGGATCATATCGCGGTACGACCGATCTGTCGCCGTCGACGCGTCGAAATCGCGATTCAACGCGCTAATAACACCGACCGTCACCGTCGGATGGGCATCGCGAATGAGGTATCCGAATGGATTACCAATGGCGATCGCCCATTCTCCGATCATGAGGTCGTCGCTGAGGCCCAGCGGAGCAACGGGGAGGTCGTCTCCATCGATTTTTATGATCGCGAGATCGGTTTGTGCATCGGGCTCGCCGAAGATCTCGCCCGCGAAGGATCGTCCATCGGGGAGGTTCACCACGATCTCCGACGCACCGCGGATTACGTGTTCGTTCGTGACAATCAGCCCGTCCTCCGATACGATGAAGCCGCTTCCCATCGAATTGACTTTACGGATGAACTCGCGTCCGAGATCAGGGAAGAAAAACTGCCACATCGGATCGTTGAACGGTGTGACCATGCGTTCGCGACGGAGTTGTGTGACGCTGATGGTGACGACCGCTGGCGAAACACGCTCTACAGCTTGGACGATCGCATTCCGACGGGTCGCATCGACGTCGTCCGACGAGACAATCGGTGGCGGCGGCTCGGGAAGCGCTGAGCGCGCCGGTTCCGCGGTATCTGACTGGGTACCCATCCGGTCGGCGACAAACATGCCACCGACGCTTGCAACGACACCCACGAATAGCCCCATTACGAACCGGGTATGTCGCACCGTTCGTGTCGGTTGCCAATCAGTATGCGGTGTCTGCATCAGTTTCGTATTCCACGTGTTCGAGACATAGTCCGCACGCCGGCGCTGTTTCTCCGGCGGCACTTCTATCGCGTGCCGCGATGAGATCGGGGATGCTCTCCGCCGAACGCTTTCCGCATCCCACGTCGACGAGCGTCCCGACGATCGTGCGCACCATGTGCATCACAAAGCGGTCGGCGCGAATTGCGAAAACCAACTGCGTCCCCGTAACGCTGAGCGTGGCACTGCGAACATCAACGACCGCATTCGGATCGTCGGCAGCCGACGAGCACCACGTCGTCGCCGGATATGTTCCGATCAGATGCGACGCCGCCTGTTGCATCGCGGGTATATCAAGCTCACACGGCGTCTGCCACGTAACACGGCGATCTAACGCCGTTGGGCGCAACGCGATACGATATGCGTACGTGCGAGATAATGCAGAGAACCGTGCGTGAAAGTCATCTCGTACGTATCGCGCGGTGTACACGGCGATATCGCGACCGGTCAGTGCGTTCACGCCTGCGAGTATCCGATACGGTTCCGGCGCGTTATCGGGAACGTCGCAGTGCGCGACCTGACCGCGTGCGTGGACACCGGCGTCGGTCCGTCCCGCGCCTGTGATCGTTACCGGTTGCCGCAGTATCGTCGTCAGCGCTTCGGTGATCTCACGTTGAACGGTGCGCTCGTTCGGTTGTATCTGCCATCCGGCGAAATCGGTCCCGTCGTACTCGATATCGAGCCTGAGCCGTCTGCTCATGCGCAGATTTTCGCCTCCACCGGTGTTCTACAGCGCTCGTTCAAGTGCTATCGCGATGCCAAGCCACGCCACGACGACAATTGTCGCGACGAGATCGACTGTCGAAAATCCAAGCTGCCGAAAATGTGTGCGTTCGCCACCGGATGCGTACCCACGGGCTTCCATTGCTTCGGCGAGCACGTCAGCCCGGTCGAAGGCGCGCTCGAACAGCGTTCCAAGCATCGGCACGATTAGGGCGAGCTTGCGTCGGACGCCGCGAAAATCGGCGCCGCGTGCCGCTTGTGCGCGGATAATGTTCTGCGCTTCATCCAGCGCAATCGGCGCAAAACGCAACGCGAGTCCAATCGCCGTCGCACCTGCTTCCACCGGCACACGAATGCGCGCCAACGGCGAACCGAGCGATCGTAGACCCGCGACGATTGCGAGCGGTTGCGTCGTCCAACTGAGGAGCGATGCGAGCGCGATCATTGCCATGAGCCGTCCGGCGAACGCGATGCCCGTTACCCAACCGGCGGAACCATTCATGAGCACGTGGCTCGCAAGCACGATCGCGAACAGCCAGATGAACGGCCGCAAGCTCCGCGCCACGAATGGCCACGGCAGTCGTGCGAATGCGATAACGCAGAGTGCGGCGAGAATATGCCACGCCGTACCGATCAAGCTCACTCCCTGCACCATACCGACTGCGATAACCAGCGTCGCAATGGTTTTCGTGCGGGGATCAAGCCGGTGAATGGGACTATCGCCCGAGACGTATCGACCAAGAGATATATCGGTAAGCATCGGTTCTCCAACCTATAGAATATAGAGCGGCTGCTTGCTTACGAAAACATGCAGCCGCTCAAGGAGTTATCGTCGGATTACCGGGAAGAGAAGCGTATTCGGGTAGGTATACGCGGTTAGTATCCCTCGCGGAGGTACGTCCACGCGTCAGGATACCCAGTTGCGCGGAGTCTGTCGCGCTCAGCGTCGATCGACTCGCGTGTCGCTGAACGTCCCACGAAGACCTTCCATAGATCGCCGATCTGTACGATTTCCACAGGCAGCGACGTCGCACGCCGAATCTCCTCAACCATGGCGCGTGCGCGACTCTCGTCTTCAGACGCGAATATCTGCACGCTATACACTGACCGCCCGGCTGGAACCGTGCGATCCGCCGTGGTAGACGCGTCAGCTACGAAGCGCTGTCGTGTCCACGCTTCGGCATACCCTACCGCACGGAGTCGGTCGCGCAGTGCATCGACGGATGGACGTGTCGCGGACCGTCCGACATACACCCGCCAGACGCCGTCCGACTCGATGGCCACCTCGACGGGTGCATCAATCGAAGGTTCGACACGACGCGCCATCGCTTCTGCGTTCTCGCGTGACTCGGCAGCAAACACCTGCACGCTATACACACTTGCGGTTCCACTTTGGGCCGACGGTGTCGATGGCGACGGAGCACGCTGCGGTGCAGTCGCTTCAGCCGCGCGGACGTCCGCGTTGGATACCGGCGGGAGATCGCCTCGGGGATCGGGAAGTTCGGGTGCTGGCGGCTCGTCAGAGTTGTCTACGAGCGTCTCCGGCGGCGTGTCGACTGGCACCGGCGGCGGACCGGCGGACGGAGGTGGTGCCGGACACGCGGTAAATGCAAAAAGCGCGACAGAAGCGAGAACGGCAAAGCGGATCGTAGTCGGGAGTCTCATCGCTCGCCTCCCGCTGCGTCGATGTGCGCGATCGATCTGACGATCGAACCGCGGCCGCCAGCCAATGCCGGTTCGTACGGTGTTACTTGCGTTCCGCGATAGTAGTGCTGCGCGATCTGTTCGGCGGTGTATCCCTTGCGCGCCATGCCGATCGCACCCCACTGACACATGCCGATGCCGTGCCCGTACCCCGCGCCACTCACAACAACCCGACTGACAAAGCCCTCGGACGTGCGGTCGGGAAATATACGGATGTACGAGCTGCGAAGCGGTGGATTTGCTCCGTCGGAACGCCGGAGTACGAGGCGAATCTTGTCCTTACGCACCGAATAGACGTCGTCTTCCGTGACAATACGTGTGCGAGCCGTGCGTCCGCTCAGTGTTTGCGCTTCGACAGACACGTCGCGCAGGCGCCCTACCGTGCTCGGTGCGTCGGGAACGCCGTTACGGAGGTTCGCTGAGATCAGTTCGCGCGCTTTTTGTCCGGAATAGACCTCCACCCAGCGGAAGTGTGGCGATTCGGCGCAGTGAAATCCAGCGTCATCCGCGTCGTACACGCGGGTGAGGTATGGCACCGGTGGCGAATCCCACACGTCGGCGATATTCACCGTTGAGCCGCCGCACGTACTGTGGTAATACGCCTCGATCAGGCGTCCTTCGTACGTAATCACATGGTTGCGCGTTTCCGCGACAGCACGATTCCCGACGTCGCTTTCCGCGTCGACGCCGCCGTAGACCTGATCGCGCGTATCGGCGTAGATATCGAAGCCGTTTGCGATGCGTCGGCCGTAATGCGCCATGACGTAGGTGCGTGCAGCAAGCGCCTGCGCCTTCATCGCTTCGATATCGCGCGCGGGAAGGTATCCAATTTCCGGTGGAACGACGCCGCAGAGATAGTCTTCAATCGCTACAACGTTGACGACGGTTAGACCGCCGGCGCGTGGAAACACCTCAATGGCGCCGCGGAACCGTTTGTTTCCGACCCGAATCGGTGCGTTGGATGAAACGAGAACCTTCCGACCGCGTGCGTCGTTGCCGCCGCCGGTCACACGGATCTCGTCACCGGCGAGGGTGAGCGTAAACGCCCGTCCGACGAGCGTCGACGCTCCGATAATCATGCGGAGGTCTTCAGGACCAGCGAGTTCAACACGACTTGCGCCTTCCGATAGGCCGATTCGAACTGCATCGCCGCCACCACTCGGTCGCGTGGCGATTGGTGGCGACGCACAGCCAATGAGAACGGTCATGAGCGATATGACAATGAACGCAGCTCGCGCAAAAGAAAGACGCATGCGCTGGTGTCCCTTCATGTTATTGAGCGAAATCAGCTGATGATTTCCTCGCGTGCTTTGAGGATTCCAACCTGCTCGTTCTTGAGCGATTCGTCGTCGCGCTCGATGAGATCGTTCACTACGGGAATCAGGTGTTCGGCGGCGAGAATACGCGGCAGGAAAACGTAGTCGGCGCCATCCTGATACATCTTAACCGCACGCGAGGCGCTTTCGGCGGTGACGATGATTCGCGCGTGTGGACAGATGCGCTGAATTGATTTGATCATGCGCAGGTTATCCGTGCCTTTGAGGATCGTATCGGGAATCGTGCTGATGACAATCTTTGCGTGCTCGATACCGGCATGGTGAAGCGTATCCATGTTCGCCACATCACCGTAAATCGCCTTGATGCCCATCGCTTGGAGCTTCTGATGCACATTCGGATTGAAATCCACCACGACGATTCGTTCGGCAAGCTGCGGCTCGTGATCGAGGATCTCGCGCACGAGTGAGCTTGCGACGCGGAAGAATCCGAGGATCGCGATGTCCTTATCCGCCTCGACGGGCCCCTCGGCCGGTGCATCCTCGATGTCTTTGATCCCGATTTTCTGAATCAGGTTATTGAGCGCCTGCTGGAGCGGATGGCTGAATTTGATCATGTAGGTCGACGTAATCGATGTGATTGCGAAGATGAAGATCACGATCGAAAGCGTGTCTTGCGAAATATGCCCCGCACCGAATCCGAGTGACGCGATCACCAGCGCGAATTCCGATATCTGCGCGAGATTGATCGGAACCAGCAAGCTTACACGATTACCGTTCCGAAGTCCCCAAAGAACCGGGAATACGGCGATGAAACGGGAGAGTACAACGAACACTGACGCAAGCGCCGCGATCGCGACGATGCCGGGATTGTCAAGTGGATTCGGAATCTGCATACCCAGCGCAACGAAGAACAGCGTCAGGAAGAAGTCTCGGATACTGACGATCTTCGCGATGACGTCAAGGTTGTACGGGAACGTCGATATCGCGGCGCCGGCAATCAGCGCACCCATTTCCAGCGACAGATTGAAGAGTGACGCGATACCGCAGATAAAGAAGCACCAACCGAGCGACGCAACGAGTACGAGTTCGGGCGCTTTCGCGATGGACTTGAAGAGTCTTCCGAGTGCGTATCGGCTGATCAGGAGCGCGATAACGACGAGGATGCCGCCCTTCCCGAAAGACCAGAGTATCTGGAGAATCTGTGGATCGGCGAGATTCGGCTGAATACCGAGAATGACGATCGCCCACAAATCCTGGAAGACCAGAATACCCAGTGTGATTCGACCGGGAAGGGTATCAAGTTCGAACTTTTCGTATAACAATTTGACGACGATGGTGGTGCTGCTGATTGCCGTGCAGACCGCGAGGTAGCCAAGGTCGTATCCAGCGCCACCGAGCTCGAAACCGAGAACGCTGAATTGCATATTGCTCAGCGTAAACCCGATCATGAAGAAGAAGCCGATGCCGAGCGCGAAACAGATCATGAACTGCGTAACACCCGACACGATCAAGGAACTTCCGGATTCACGCAGCTTTTTGATATCGATTTCGAGGCCGATCATGAAGAGGAGGAGGATCAACCCGATTTCCGCGATTGTTTCGATATCACCGCGGTTTTCGATCAACTGAAAGCCCATGTGCGGGCCGATCACGACGCCGGCGATGATGTACGCGAGGAGAAGCGGTTGCTTGAACGTGTTCGCGATGAATGCGAGCACGGTGGCGACGATAATGCTGATACCGATGCTCGTGACGAGGTGATGACCACCTTCGGCGCCTTCTGACGCAAACGCCATCTCAGGCAGGAGTAACGCGACACCGACTACCGCCGCGCCCAATAGTAGTTTCGACCGCATAGCTCGATCCCCCAAATCGGTTGTACCGATATGTCCCCCTACGGAATGCTCGAGCGTCGACAGCGCGACGCGTAGTGATATCCTCAGTACACTACGATACACGTACCACGCCGTGATGCAAGGCGCACGAGTAAAATCGTGGCGGTTTCGATCGAGAAGTCTTACGGCGATGTGTTGCGACAGGCGTTTTAGATAACCACGCGCTGCAATAGCGACGTCCGCGCGGCTGAATCACACAAACCGCGCAGAAGGTCGCCCTCAGCGGTCGTGCGCGGCTTCCATTCCGTGAGATCATCCGCGATCGGCACTCGCGACCTGACTACCATTCCTCGTTCGTGCGGTTTTATGTGGTAGTTTCCGAGGATGGCCGGTATCACCGCGCTACGACCTTTCGGTACGGTCATCTCCGGTCCGGATTCTGGTTGCAGCGATACGCCGGTAGTGACCGCCATGATCAGGTCCGGACTGTGTGTGCTCGTGGAAAAACTCGCTGGTTCGTTCATGTCCCAGCGTTCGGTCATAAAATGCCGCGTCACAGCGAGGAGTGAGCGTGCGCCCCACTGCGTTTCGCGACGGAGCGGTGTGAGGACGGGATCGTCGCGGTCGTCGAATCGAATCACGTCGAGGCCACGGTCGATGTGAAGCTCGCGTGATTTGCCATGCGCGTCGACGCGGTTCCAGTCGTACAGGCGGTAGGTCACGTCCGATGTCTGCTGGATTTCGAGGACAATCAGCCCTTTTCCAAGCGCGTGTAGGCGACCGGCCGGCATGAGCACCACGTCACCGGCGCGCACAACCCTGCGCGCGAGCACCTCCGACACGCGGTTCTCTTCTACGGCGCGTGCGAACTCGTCTCGGTCGACACCCGGCGCGACGCCCGCAATGAGCTCTGCGTTAGGCTCGGCGTGGAGGACGAGCCACATTTCGCTCTTGCCAGATGCGCCGTTTTCGTGTTTCGCTGCGTAGTCGTCGTCGGGGTGTACCTGCACGCTCAAAAGCTCGTTCGCGTCGAGGTACTTTACGAGAAGCGGGAACCGCTGCCCGTTTTTCGCATCGACGCCGAGGATGTCCGTGCCGTGGTTCGCGAGGAGATCGGCGAGTGATACGCCCTCGCAGTTCTCGATCGAAGACGGCGAACCGGGGACATCAGAGATCTCCCACGATTCGCCGATCGGTGTCCGGTCATCGCCCGGAAGTTCGCGGTCGAGCACACATTCGAGGTTGCGCCCGCCCCATATCCGCTCAAAACACTGCGGGACGCAAAGTAGCGGTGGTAGGTTAGCCGTATCGCGTGTCACTCGTTTGTCGATTCCGGTTGATCGTCTGATGTTTCGACCGGCTCGTTTTCGGGCGCTTCCTCAGCCGGTTTGTCTTCGTCGGATTTCGTCTCGGCTGCCTCTGCGGCACGCTTTTTCTCGCGCTCCGATTCATCGACGTAGTTCATACGCAGCGTATGGAGCACCTGCGCCAACTCGCGGTCTTCCTCGGAGGAGAGATTCCCTTTTGTTCGGCGCTGGATCATCGCGAGCATGTCGATTGCCCAATGCGCCTGTTCGAGATCGACTTTCGCCTCGGTTTGTCCCGGATTCGCAACTTTGCCGAGTCCTGCCCATGCGAGATGCTGGAAGTTCTGCACCAGCGCGAGGAAATACAGTTGATCGCGTTGTTCGTGTGTGGTGTCTTTTCCGTCTGCCATCGTGTTACTCCGTTCATCCGTCATGTTCGTACCGTGTTTCGTTGTCTACAGGATGCCCCAGCGTTCCCACGCCTCGCGCGCCGACATGCCCTTTTTCAGTGCTTCGAATACCGTCCGCTCGCCGTGCACCTTCTCCAGCGCTTTTGTAATCGCTTCGTCGGCAACATCGCGCGGAACGATGACGATACCGTCGAAATCACCGAAGACGAGGTCGCCTGTTTTCACGCGAACGCCGTCGAACGTGATCGGAATGTCCGTTTCAGCTACTTCGGTGCGGCCTTTGGAATCAGTCGGTGCGGTGCCGCGGGCGAATACTGGGAAGGCAAGATCGCGCACCTTGAATACGTCGCGACAGTACCCATCGATAAGTGCGCCGCGTGCGCCGCGTAACTGTGCCGCGGTCGCCAACAGTTCACCCCAGAAGGCCGAGCGCGTGGATCCGCACTCCGCAACTACGACGTCGCCGGGACTCAACGCGTCAACCAGCGTAAACTCTTTCTCGTATGGACTTTCGGACGCCTTCTCTACGGCTTCGACGCGCACCGTTCGCGCGTACCCAACCAATCGAGCGTCCGGCCAGAGCGGTCGAACATCGCCGTTCGTCGATTGGGTGCGGTATCCCATATCGTCTAAGACATCGCAGAATACCGCGGTATACGCTTCACGATCGAGCATGTCGAGGTCATGACTCTGTTTCATGTTCTTCCTTTACGATTCGATGGAGTCATCGCGTCGATGGACTCATCGCACAACAATGTAACGATGATTTCATGGGCCACTGCGCGGAATCTACCCCACGATACCCACCGTTGTGGCAACGTCTGAAGCTCCGATGCAACCGCCATCAGGTCGCGCACCGGCACGTGGCGCCATCCGGTGATCTGCTCCGAATCATCGGTGGGTCTCGGTGGTTTATTCACGCCACTTACTTGGTAGACGTAACTTACGAATGCGTACGGTGTTCCAGCGGTTCCGTACCGAATGCGCGCGATACAATTTGGCGGTGATACCGGCGCGATGCCCGTCTCTTCGCCAAGCTCGCGCGCGAAACCCGCATCGGCAGCCTCGTCGTAACGCAGCTTTCCCGTCGGTAGCCGGTAGATTCCCTGCGGATAAAAGTCTTTCGTATGGAGCCAAACTCGTCCGTCATCGGTAGTGAGCAGAAGCACCACCTCGCCGGGCGTGGACGCGAAGCGCT
Organism: uncultured bacterium; assembly: GCA_964635955.1. Lineage (GTDB taxonomy): Bacteria > Latescibacterota > MWCZ01 > MWCZ01 > MWCZ01 > CAZWQW01. Next base: position 23,158 of record CAZWQW010000021.1, read on the forward strand.
CGTGTTCTTCGGGTCCGACGTCGACGAGTTTCGCGACGAAGACGTTGTCCGATTGACGGGTGATTGTGTCGGAGGTCATTCGGTTGACTCGTACCGCTGTGGGACCGGATCTCACACGACTATTCAGGGTACCAGTCGGCGCGCACGACGTCAACGTTGCGAACGCTTTGTGTACGGAGCAGTTAGGTTTGCGCATCGAACGCGTCGTATAGTGGACGTAATCCCGTCGTTGGATTCTGATTTCCCGGCGATTTGTCGGTATTCGACGAATATGGTACATTGAACGATGACAGCGGTCTTCGTGCGTTTAGCAGCGTGCGAATCGCGGCAGGGGAGGCGCGCAATCCGATATGAAGCGGCATCGATGAGAACACTACTCGTGTGGTTCAAGCTGCCGGTGATCGTGTGGCGGTTGTTGTGGGATCGTCGTATGCCGTTGGTACCGAAGATCATTGTTGCGCTCGCGGTCGCGTATTTCATTCTCCCCATGGGGATTATCCCGGATCGCGCATTGGGACTTGTTGGGTATCTCGACGACATTGCGTTACTCATTCTCGCGATCGCGTGGTTTATGATACGCGCACCCGAACCTGCCGTTCGAGACGCTGAGCGGAGAGAGTGACCGATGGCCGACTATCGCGGACATATCGCGGCGGGTGCCCTCTTTTACGCGATTCTCGCGGGGATCGGCTTCGGTCTCGTTCCGTTTATCGCCGCGTGGGATGCGCTTTATGGTATCGAGTATTGGTGGGAGATACCCGCGCAGTTGGCCGTAGCGGTACTGGCGGCGCTCTGGCCCGATGTTGACGCAATGAGTCAAGGTCGACGTCTCTATTACCGCGTATTCCTCGTCGTCGACGTATTTTTGATGGTAACGGGACGGTGGAAGGCTGCGGCACTCCTCGGGCTCTTGGCGATACTCCCGGGTATCGGTCGGCATCGCGGTTGGACGCACAGTGTATGGGCGGCGCTTCTGATGCCGCTGCCGATACTCATCGTGCCGGTGTTTCTGCAACCGGATTGGAATCTGGGCACCGAGCCGCAGTTCGATAAGCTGGGCGTTGGTCTGCCGTATTACGTTGCCGCGATCGCCGGTTACCTCAGCCATCTTGCGGCGGATGGGATGTTCGGTGGAATCGCCGGACGCGTATCGCGAATCCTGCTCACGCCGATCTGGTTCATTCGGAAAACGGCGGCAAACGATCACGAAAGCCTTTGACATACGCGCCAATAGCGGGCGAATGGTGCACCATACCCGTCAGAAAACATGGAGAGCTGACATGAACGGAACTCAGCACTCGGCAGATTCATTCGGATCGCGGCGATCAGGTCGGGCCGTGCTCGGTATTCTCGCGTCAATCGTGATTGCCGGTTTATTAGTTTCGTGCGGTGATAGTACATCGACGGTGCGCGGGCGAATGTTTGTCACACCAGGCCTCCAAGGGAGCGCGCCATGGGGCGAAGTCTGGCTTTTGCGGAACTATGACCGCGTCAGAAGTGACCTCTCCGAGCACGAGCGACTGTTGACGCTTGCGCTCTTGCAGCACGACGCCGAATTCATGCGCGCCGAACTTGACAATATTTTGCGCATTGGCGAAATACGGGCGCAGCTAAATGCGCTTCGCCGCGACGAGATTCCAGTACGCACGACACGCCCGACGAATCCGACGATCACGCCGTTGACGCCGATCGATTCGCTCTTCTCGCTGGTGCAGGTACAAACGCGCGCCGCGACAGCCGCCGAGAAAGCGACTCTGGGTACGCGAATCAAAGCGCTGCAGGATTCGGCTATCGTTGTACGCGGTCGGATGCAGGCGTCGGTAAACGATCTCTCGCAGAAATACGCCACGAAAAAGGCTTCGCTTCTGAAGGATGCCGACGAAATAGCGACTCGACATCGGCTCATGTCCACGACGGTTCGTATGGACGGCGAATATCGGTTCGAGAAGGTCAAGCGCGGCAATTACGGACTCTATGGGCGTTACAGCCTCATGCGCTGGTTCGTGCTTGAACCGGTAAACGTGAATACCGCTTCGGTCACTCGCGATATTGGGCGCTTGCGCAGCGCTATTGTGGATTCGCGAGCGGTGACGGTTCTCGATGCGACGGTGAACCAGATCGAGTCTCGATAGTCAACTGATTGGCGCCGCGCTCGACCTTGGGACAGTGTGCCGCCGAAGGACTTGCTCGCGATGCCGACCTGCCACTGGCACCCGGATCGAGATACGACGGTACGCTGCGAAGTCTGCCGACGGTACGTCTGCGATTCGTGTGCGACCGACGTAAGCGAAACGGATCAACCGTACCGTCTTTGCCCCGAGTGCCTTACCTCAGCCGAGGAAGTCATCGAGCGAACGCTTGATCGGCAGGGCCGCGCGTCACCTCAATGGCGCGTTTGGGTTGGCGCGCTCATAGGTGCCACGGCGCCGCTTGCGGTGTGGATCGCGGCGATGTTCGTGCTGGATCCGACGTGGTTCATTCCAGCGCGTTGGGTAGGCGCGGTCGCTGTCGGCTTTACTGCGGCGATACTCGCGGTTCAGTTCGCCGGCGGTCACCGTGGCACACGCGTTACACTCGCCGCTCTTGTGTGCGTGACTCTTGCCGTTGCGTTCGGCTATTACGTCTCCACCAGTCTTCTCATCGCGGCGCTTCTTGCCGACAACCCCGACGTCGTTTCGCAGCTCGCCGATGTGGGTATCGTGGTGAGCGAAGGTGAGCTCCTACTCCCCTTCTCGACGGTTGCATATGTCTTTCGCGCGACGACGACGTGGATGGACTACACGGTGGTTGCCGCGTCATTCTATCTCGCGTACGCGCTCACGCACCGACGCCGGTTGTGGAAAGCACGATTGCGTTGGTTCAAGTGAAACGATCTCAGATGCCTATGACTCGATCCGCCGCTCGAATGCGCCGTGCTATCGGATGGTTCGTTCCGACGCCGGTCGAAATAGTCGTCGTGGTGATTGTCGTTGCGTTGATCTGGTTCGGTGCGGTTCCGCACTTCCGGCGGTGGCAATTCGCACAGCGGGTCGAAGAGGAGCAGGAAACGATCATGCGGGTACGTGCGGCACTGATGGTGTCGCTGAGTGCCAATCGGCCGTGTGTCGGCGCGCTTGACGATTGTCCGAACGAATCAACGGCGGATGAGTGCGCGTTCTTCAGTCGCGTGCTGGAAGAGCCGGTAACATCGTCGGAATGGAAGAAGGTACTCGAGACGTACCGCGGACCGGCCGGCGGGTATTACCGTTACATTCCCGAGGAGTGTCAGATTCGGCAGGTATCTGAGCCGGTCGACACGCGGTAGTCGTCCGGCTCGATGGCGTACGCGAGGTCATTCGGTGGTAAAGCGCACCTTCAGGATCTTGTAGCGTTTGATTCCCGCCGGCACCGTGATTTCCACGTCCTCACCTTCGAAGTGCCCAACGAGACCTTTCCCGACCGGTGAATTCGTCGATATCTTGCCCGCGGCAAAATCAGATTCGATTTCGGAGACCAGTTTGTACGTGAACTTCCGTCGATTGCCGAGGTCTTCAAGCTCCACCGTGCGACCAATTGCGACCTGCCCGTCGGGGAAGTTTCCGTCCTCCACGATAATCGCTCGGGAAAGCTGATCCTGAATCCGATTAATGCGCGTCTCGAGGCGATTGTGTTCCTCTTTCGCGGCGTCGTATTCGGCGTTTTCTGAGAGATCGCCCTTCTCACGCGCTTCGGCGAGCTTCGCGCGGGATTTGGGGCGCTCCTTCGTCTTCAGGGTGCGAAGTTCGTTTTCGAGCTTGTCGCGACCGTCGCGAGTCATGTAGATGCTTGCCATACCTCGGTACTCCTCGGCACAGTGCCGGTGAAAACATCACAGATCCTTGCCGATAGGTACAAAAAAAGGAACGGACCGGCAGCGCTCGCTGCTGTCCGAACACATTTCGCATCGGTAAGGTTCGAGGTCCGAACGGATTAGCGCCCGGACCTCGTTACTCTAAAGATACAACCGGATACCGCTCATTTGTCAAGAGCAGTCGCCAAACCGGTATACGAAAGCCCCGTCGTCGAAGAGCAACGGCGGGGCTAAGGTGCGATCCAACCGATGTTTATCAGGCTTCGACGGTGACCTTCGGCGGATTGATGTATGCGTGGAACGCGTCGGCGACATGCGCGCCGTCGGCGTCACCTGCGTGCACATACACCCGGTAACCGAACCACAGCTTCTCGCCCTTCGCAATGCTCTGCGAACCATCGACCGACTCATCGCCGGCGAAATCGTGGAGCCCATACGGGTTTGCCGTCATGAGGCCGTAGTTGCGCACGTGCCAGTGAGTGGGGTACCGATTGCTGTTCGGATGGTTGAGGACCGCGATACCAACGAGGTTGCCGCCTTCGTCGAGGCCGCTGTAGTCACACCATGCAGAACGCTTACCCCATGTCTCCGGCTCATCGACGCCGCCTTCGGCGTTGCGAATACGACCTGTGCGCGGCACGTCGATCGTTGTCGCGACACGGACTGCGAGAATGCCGCCCTCTTTCGTGTCACCGAACTTCACCGGACCTTCGGTCGCCGTGAATTCCACTTCGACATCGAACATCCGCAGCGCGCCCGGCATCGCGTAGAACGTGAACTTGCGGCGGTCTTCGAGGACCTTCGTGCCGTCATTGCCGACCCAGTCGTTCCGCGTCTCAAGAACCCCATACACGGAACCGCTCTCACACTGGAGCATTTCCTTCTGAACCTGCCGACCGCAGCTCTTCGCTTCAGACCAGTTGTCGACACCGTTGACGTCGCCGTGCGCGACCCACACCGATTTGTGGTGCGGATGATCTTCAGCTTCACCCGGGCGACCGTTCGCCGGCCAACCGCGAGTTACGGACTTCCCGAACGGTCCCATGAGCGGCTCGAGGAATGGACGGACCCACTTCTCTTCGCCGTGATAGGTGCCGAGGCGGTCGCCGGCGAGTGTGATCTCTACATTACCATTGCCGAGCTTCGCGAGTGACGCTTTCTGGGGCGCCGGATCATTGCTGAACGTGACTTCGTAGGTGACACTTGAGTTGCGCGGTATCCACGGCACGACGAACGTAAGCGTCGCCTCGTCGCCATCCGTGCGATCGATCTGTCCGGTGATCGGCGGCGGCAGGATCTCGGAGTCCTTGCGATTCGGCTTCCACTGGACGAGCGTCGCTGATTGTGCGTTGCCCGGATTTGGTATCGTCGCACAGACGGGAACGAATCGACGGTCGTGCGGCCCCGCGGCTACGGTAATTTTCGTCGCCATTTTTCTCTGCTCCTTCACGCGTTCGGTTTAATCATCACGCGTCGGACGATGGTCCGACACGGTGCAGTCGCGTCTAACGATTGTATCAGTCGAAATGTATCATCTCCAGTTGGGCGGGACAACGCGGAATGCCCATCGTACCGTTGAGCTTCGCGCACCGCAAATGTACTTTACGATAGCGACGGTAAATCGGAACGAGCTGCGCGAGGTATGTATCGTTTTTCGAGATATCGTCGAGATAATTGTCGTATCGATTCGTTCATGTCGCTACGTTACATCCGTTCGATCGAGTCGCTTTAAGCGCATGATGCATTGCGCGTACGACACGTTGCGCGCGTAGCGTGTAATGGCACAGCCCGTGCCGATCGTAGAGTCTATCGTCATGAGGTAGTTTATGAATCTGTGGGTTATCCTGCTTGTTGTCTTCGTTGTACTCATCCTCGGAGGATTCCTCGTCTGGTTTCTCTCCGCCCGCCGCCCGGCAAAACTCGACCCGATGAACGAGCTTCTCATACAGGATCTCATCAAGCTCCAACGGGATCATCCGGCGCGCGCAGCCGATATTATCGCCAGAGCGCTTGTTCGCTCGAGGCTTGTGACACGCACCGATCTGGAACGAATCGGCGAGACCCCGTCGCTACCGAAGGCTGAACCGTCGCGCGGCGATCAGTCGCGTGGACGTGGTCGCGGCGACGATCAGCGGGCCCGTACACGAAGCGAAGGCGATCAGCGTTCGAGCACACAAGGTGGCTCGCAACAGCAGTCGTCCAGTCGCGACCAGAGTGGTGGGCAACAGTCAAGCAGCAGATCGCGGCGTGGTGGTCGCGGTGGCGGTCAACAGAAACCTGCGGACCAGCAGCCGGATATGCGTCGGGAAGACGCGGCGAAACCGACGGCGCCACGGGCATCAACGCGCGATGTGAACAGTGAGAAAAACGTCGACGGAACAGAAGCGACGAAGCCAAAACGGCGGAGACGTCCACGTCGACGTCGGAAGAGCAGCGGCGGAAGCGATCAGGCGAACACGTCGAATCAGCAGCAGTCAGGCTCTGACGAAAACCGTCAGACCGACAACGGGTAGAGCGACTCGATGGGACAGGTGCTTGGAATCGGTATCGATGTCATCGAAGTCGACCGCGTCGCGGCGAGTATAGAGCGATTCGGCGAGCGGTTTCTCGCACGTGTATTCACACCGTCCGAAGTAGCGTATTGCCGGAAGAAGCCGCGGCCTGTAGAAAACTTCGCTGCACGATTCGCTGCGAAAGAAGCGATGCTGAAGGCACTCGGAACGGGGTGGAATCACCAGACGAGTTTTCGCGAGGTTGAAGTCATCCGAGCTGAAGGCGCCGCGCCGACCATTTCCTTGAGTCCACGGATACGAAAGCTGCTACCGGAAGGTCCCGTTCGCGTCCACCTTTCGATATCGCACACACGGGAATACGCTGTCGCGCAGGCGATGATCACGCGCGAAGATTCAGGCGATCACGATCTTCTGTGACAACGGTTTACCTACTATGTCGGAGGGTATCGGTATGATCAAGTCAATCAACTCGTGGTCGTTCAAGGACTCGAACGATGTCGCGGCAAACGTCGCGCTTGCGAAAAAAGCCGGCTTCGAGGCAATTGAACTGGCGCTCAACCCAGACGAGGGGCCGGTCAACTGGAACAGCAAGGAGAAGGACCTCGTCGCGGTTCGTCGCATGGTGGAGGATGCCGGACTGAAGATCGCAGCCCTCGCGATCGGTACTGGATGGAAGTATCCGCTTTCCTCGCCCGATAAGAACGTCGCGAATACCGGCGCGGATTCAATCCGACGTGGACTCGCGGCGGCACGTGCGCTCGGCACGGATGGCGTTCTCGTCGTGCCTGGCACGGTGACTCCGGAAGTTCCCTACGACGTCGTATGGGACCGCACGAAGGACCGACTTGGCGAACTCGTAGCCGATGCGAAACAGGCCGGTGTCGCGATCTGCGTCGAAAACGTGTGGAACAAGTTCCACCTCAGCCCGATCGAGCTACGCGACTACATCGACAGCTTCGACAGCGAGTTCGTCCGTGTCTATCTCGACGTCGGGAACATGCTGCTCTACGGGTATCCGGAACACTGGATTCGGATTCTCGGGTCGCGCATCAAGAAAGTGCATTTCAAGGATTTCCGCACATCGGTCGGCAATGGCGGCGGGTTCGTCGGACTCCTCGAAGGCGATGTGAACTGGCCCGAAGTCATGAAGGCATTCGGCGAAGTCGGATACAAGGGTCCCGCCTCGGTCGAAATCGGTCCGTATAAGTATTACTGGGAAGCGTCGATTTACGTGATATCGCTCCAGATGGACTACATTCTCGGCCGTAAGTAAATTCGGCGCTAACGAGCGTAATCGCCCCGTCGAGTCATAATAACTTGACGGGGCACTTTTTTCGACATATACTTTGATATTGAATTATTCAATGTGGAGGTTGTATGGCGACTCGGTATCGAGGAACGGACGACGAAGTTGCGGCACTGAATGCATTTATCGCGCTTCAGCGAGCGGCGAACGCGTTGAACGCAAAGCTCGCGCCGCGAATCCGAGATTACGGGCTGACGGAGAGCCAATTCGGCGTGCTCGAAGCGCTGTACCACCTCGGACCGATGCATCAGAACGAGCTCGGCGCGAAGCTGTTGAAAAGCGGCGGGAATATGACGCTCGTGATCGACAACCTGGAGAAGCGGGGCTTTGTTCGGCGAGTTCGCAGTGAAACGGATCGGCGCTACATCGCGGTGCATCTCACAGAAGAAGGCGAAACGCTGATCAGTAAGGTATTTCCCGAGCACGTCGCGGGGATTACCGAACTCATGTCGGTGCTAAGCCGCGAGGAGCGCGAGGCGCTTCGTTTGCTTGCACGGGCGGTGGGCAAGGGTGAACCGACCAACGCCGCGTCGCGCGAGCGTGACTCATAGCATCACGATACAAACTGCATACATAGGGAGGTTCTCGATGATACAGGTAAGACCATCAAACGAGCGTGGCAAGATGAACATCGGCTGGCTCGATACGAACTACACGTTCTCGTTCGCGCGCTATTATGATCCGAAGCACATGGGATTCCGGTCTCTGCGGGTCATCAATCAGGACAAGGTCAAGCCCGGGACGGGGTTCAACACGCATCCCCACAACGACATGGAGATCATCACGTACATCATTGATGGCGAGCTCGAGCACCGTGATAACCTCGGTTCGCGGTCGGTTATCCGGCGTGGCGACATTCAACGAATCTCCGCGGGAACTGGCGTTACGCACAGCGAGACGAATCCGTCGAATCACGAAACGGTGCATCTGCTCCAGATTTGGATTCTTCCGGATCGCGAAGGATACACACCGAGCTATGACGAGCGCACGTTAGCCGATGCCGAACGAACGGGTAAGCTACTTCTGATCGCATCGAACGATGGGCGCGATGGTTCGATGTCGATTAATCAGGATGCAGACATGTACAACGCGCTTTTACGCGCAGGTGAGTCGGTTACCCACGCGCTCGGCGACGGACGCGCTGCGTGGGTGCAGGTCGTGCGAGGGAATATCGCGCTCAATGGGGTCGCGCTCGGACCCGGTGACGGTGCGTCTGTAGAGGACGTCGCGGAGCTTGAGATTCGTTCGGAGAGCGACAGCGAACTGCTGCTTTTCGACCTTGCGTGATGTCGACGGGGCGGGCAGACGGCGAATAGCACCGTTTGCCCGCCGCAGCGGAGACAGTACACTTTGAAGGTAGCGCAAACGATGTTGCCGCAACGAAACCACGGGAGGTTCATGATGAGCGAACCGAAAATCGCAGATCGCAAACCCGCCGTGCTCGATCTCGAGCCGGGGAATTACTTCTGGTGCCGCTGTGGGAAGTCGGCGAAGCAGCCATTTTGTGACGGTTCACACCGAGATACTGAGTTCCGGCCGATGAAGTTCACGATCGAAGAATCGAAGAAGGTTGCGCTCTGTCAGTGTAAGCAGACGAAGAACCCGCCGTTCTGCGACGGCACGCATCGGAAGCTCGCGTAATTCCCCGGGAGATCGCATGACGCTTATTGAACGCTATTTCCCGTTTGTGGGACGTATACTGCTATCGCTCGTCTTTCTCGTCAGTGGTATTGGCAAGTTTCTCGACTGGTCGGGTAATGTTGCGTACGCAGAACAGAACGGGCTCTTCGCGATTCCGGTTCTTCTCGCGATTGCGGGCATCATCGAAATACTCGGTGCCTTGTCGTTGATCACGGGACTATACGCGCGCATTGGCGCGTTGGCGCTGTTTGGATTGTTGGCGGTCATTTCGCTGGTGTTTCACGATTTCTGGACGCTCAGCGGGTTCGAAGCCCAACTGCAGTTGACACAGTTCCTGAAGAATCTCGCCGTCATGGGCGGTCTGCTCTACATCGTAGTAACCGGACCGGGGAACTTGAGCCTTGGAACGGGGAAATACACGCGCGTTTGACGTTTCGACGTAGGAACGAAGTCGGCGGGGCGTTTTCCACTGTGAAGGCGTCCCGTTTTTGTCAGGAGGAGTTATGATCGGAACAATTGATGTTCGCGAATATCGCAAGCCGAATTACGACATAGATCCGCTGTTCATCGAGCGTTGGTCGCCACGTGCGCTATCGGGTGAGCCAATCACCGACGAGCAGCTCATGCGGCTGGTTGAGGCGGCGCGTTGGTCGCCGTCGGCGTACAACAATCAACCGTGGCGCTTCCTGTACGCGCATCGGGATTCGCAGCATTGGACGACGTTCGTTGATCTGCTGAAGGAAGAGAACCGTGTGTGGGCGCATCGCGCGTCTGCGATGGTCTTGCTCGTCTCGAAAACGACACACGACAAGCACGGTATTCACGTGCGCACGCACTCACTTGACGCCGGTTCTGCGTGGTTTGCATTCGCTCTGCAAGGCGCGCGTGACGGGTTGATCGCGCACCCGATTCAAGGCTTCGACGCGAAGGCGGCTCGTGAGAAACTCAACGTGCCGGACGAGTTTCACGTCGAGATCATGATCGCCGTGGGACCGCCGGGGGATCCCGACGTACTATCGGAAAAAGACCGAGCGCGCGAAAAGCCGAATGGCCGCCGTCCAATCGAAGAAATTGTCTGGGAAGGGCCGTTTCTGAAAGAATAGGCAGCGAGACGAAGGGCGAGATACTTCTCTCGTCGGAGATAGGTACTATGACCATTCCGTTCCCGACAGATCGCGTCACTATTGCGCGAAACGACGACGTGTACGAGTGTTTTCCCGATGTGGCGCTACTCGCCGACAACACGCTTCTCTGTGTTTATCGTGAGAGTGAAGGCCACGTCGGTCGCGAATACACACATCTGGTCTACCGCACGTCGCGTGATTTCGGACGCACATGGAGCGGTCGTCGCGTGCTCATTGAAGCAGCGCGCAGCACAGACTCGGACTTCGAGAAGTGGAATTGCCCGCGCGTCGGACAGCTGAGCGATGGTCGCGTCTACATCCTGTGCGACAAGTTTCCGGTTGACCGCGGACACGAAGACGAGGGCTCGTCAACATTCGTCTGGTGGCGTCGTGATGACGACATGTGGGATGGACCGCACGATACAGGTGTATTCGGAATCGTACCAGACCGATTGTGTGAGCTTCCGTCGGGACGCCTCCTTCTCGCTACGCATTGGCACGACAGTGAAACGAAGCATCTGACGCAAACTGTCGCGTATTCGGACGACGGTGGCGCGACATGGAGCGACCGAATCACCGTCGCCTCGAGTGACGAGCTCAATCTCTGCGAAGGATCAATCCTGCGACTGCCTGGTGACGAGCTCGTGTGCTACATGCGCGAAAACTCGGGGCTTGGGCTGCCGATGTATAAGTCGGTCAGCACCGACGACGGCATGACATGGTCGGGTATTGCGCCAACGCTTATGGCGGGAGGTCATCGCGCAGTCTCCGGATTGACGTCGAGCGGCGCGGTGATGGTGACGTACCGCCAAACCATCGGTGGCACGGGTCGTTCTCCGCAGAACACGTTTGCGTATCGCGAGTCAATCGAAAGCGCCCTCGAACTCGATCCGCGGAAACAATCCGGCACGATTCTCCCGATCGACCACGATCGCAGCCCGAATCGCGACAACAGCTATACCGGCTGGGTCAATCTCCCGGATGCACGCATCTTTATCGTGAACTACATCGTCGATGATGCACCACGCGCGCAGATTCGCGGATATTGGATCGACGAAGACCAGTTTACGGCGCCATTCTGACGCCTCCAATATCGCGAGGGATTTCCCGATGCAAGGTTCTCGACAACGTGTGCTCGATATGATGGAAGGGCGTACGCCCGACCGTATCCCACTTTACGACCTCCTGCGAAACGATGCTGTCATCAAGTATTTCACCGGGCGCGAGCTCACCGTGGAGAATGCCGACGAACTTCTCTTCGAGGCGTTTCCCGCAGCCATCGACACAACACGACGGGTGCGACTTCCCGAGCATCCCAGCGACGTTCGGCTACCGGATGGCAGGCGGTGCGTTACGAAGCGATGGACATCGTGGACCGAGCACGTCACATACGCGTCTTCCGAGGAATACGCCGAAGTGAAACGGCGAAAACTCGCCGGTCCGTGGGATACATGGACCGACGACGATCAGCGCGGAGTTGAGGAGCATCTCGTCGCGTATCGACGAACGGCCGCACGGCTTGGAGAGGACTTTTTCTTTTTCTCCGGTGGTCCTGGCATACATCTCATGGGAATATTCGGCGAAGTCGGCCTCGAGCAATTCTGCTACTACCTCGCCGACTGCCCCGACGTCATCGATGCACTGCTCGAACGCGCCACCGTTCGCGCGGAACTTTGGTTGGAGCATCTACCAGACGATCATGGGATCATCGCGGTATTCAGCGGCGACGATATCGCGTTCAAAGGTGGTCCGCTCCTTAGTCCCGCGTGGTTTCGTGAACACTACTTCGCACGCTTCCGACGTCTCATCGCCGCATACCATAAACAGGGCATCCTCGTGAACTTCCACTCCGATGGAAACCTCATGCCGATTCTCGATGAGCTTGTCGATGCCGGAATCGATATGCTGAATCCAATCGAGACAGCCGCGGGGATGGATATTGCGGAGATCCATCGGCGGTACCCGGACCTCGTGATGTGTGGCGGCATCGATGTGAGTACGCTACTGCCGTTCGGCACACCGGATGAGGTGCGCGATGCGACAATCCGCGCGATCGACGACGCCGAGGGGAAGATCATGGTGGGATCGAGCACCGAGCTCCACAACGATGTTCCGCTCGCGAACTTCCTCGCCATGCGAGA
>CAZWQW010000022.1:0-27409 GCA_964635955.1 uncultured bacterium
TCAGTAACACAAACATGGGAAAACGCGACACGGGACATGGGTGCGGTTGGTCTCGCGTCGGTCGGCAGTGTGCCAAGTGGATGGGACATCACACCGAACATCCCACCGTTGATCGTCGGTCACGTCGTCGTCGCTCAGTGTCGCGATGGATATGTGAAATTCAAAGTACTCGAGACCGACACACTTACGTGGTCGGCGCGAGTCGAGTACGCCTTCAGCACGAGCGCGACGTTCAACGATTGATGGCTTGCGTCCGCGCCATTTCTCACGATTCTTCTTATTGCCGCGTCCGCGGTGTACTCCCGCTTGATATTCTATATTCCCGCAAGGAAGGGGCATACAGATGCCGGTAACGATTCAGAACGACGCGCTACTCTGGACGATAAACGACCGTGGACAAACAACACAGTTCGTGGATCGGTCGATGAACGCTAATCTCGTTGTGGCCGGAGACCGCCCGTGCGCAGCGGTGCGGGTTGGTGACGAGGTGCATCCGGTAATACGCGTCGAACGTTCTGGTGATGTGCTACAACTTGGTTTCGAAGGCGTTGATTTCCAAGCGACGCTGCGAATCGAAGAGTATGATCGTTACGTCGTACTTGAGGTCACGAACGTCCGCGGGACGGCCGACGAGCTTTCGCTTGTGGATGTTGAGTTGGCTCCTACAGAAGGTGATTTCGGCGCATGCGTACTCGCGTTGAATCTTACGACGAATGTCACAGACATACCCGGACCGTCTTCTCATCTTCGCGCGATGAGCTACGACAAATTCGGGCATGTCGGCGCGCGCTGTGCAATTGTGGCGTGTCCGGTCGAACAGATGCGCGACGTAATCAAACAAGTCGTGCGAGCCGAAGACGCAGTACCGGAATCGTCTGTGGGAGGTGCGTGGGCGTTTGACGAACCGACAAATAGGGGTTCGTACCTGTTCAACTTCGAAAATCTTACCGTTGACACGGTTGACGATTGGATCGAGTTGGTCAAATCGCTCGGATTCAATCAGATCGATTTCCATGGTGGGAATTCATTCCGGTTTGGGGATTGCCTACCGAATCCGAAAATGTATCCAAACGGTTTTTCGGACCTGAAAGCGGTCATCGATCGGCTTCATGCGGCTGGAATACAGGCGGGTCTGCATACTTATGCGTTTTTCATCGACAAAGCTTGCCCGTGGGTCACGCCGGTTCCCGACTCACGGCTCGCATTCGATGCGGTGTTCACGCTTTCCGAGGCAATTGACGCAGATTCGAGCACGATTACCGTCGATGAATCAACGGCAGACATGTCGACCATCACCGGGTTCTTCGAGCGAAATAGTGTCACACTGCGTATCGGCGAAGAGCTCGTTACCTACACTGGCATTGAAAAGGTTCCGCCATATCGGTTCACCGGGTGCACCCGTGGTGCGCATGGGACGCAGAAGTCGTCACATCGACCCGGCGAGAAGGCGTTCCACCTGAAAGAGTGTTTCGGATTATTTGTGCCGGATCCCAATACCGACCTCCTTACGGAGGTTGCCGCACGGTCGGCTGAGGCGTATAACGCCTGCGGATTCGACATGATCTACCTCGACGCGCTTGATGGCGAGGATATTCTCGGCGGGCGCGAGTGGGGTTGGCATTACGGTTCGCGGTATACTTGGGAACTCGCGCAACGTTTGGGTCGTCCCGCCCTGATAGAGATGAGCACCTTCCATCATCACCTCTGGCACGTACGCGCCCGGATGGGAGCGTGGGATCATCCAACGCGCAGTCATAAGCGATTCATCGATCTACACGTCGACTCGAATGCGGTGTACCAGAGTCGATTCCTTCCGACGAACCTTGGTTGGTGGGCTGTGAAAACGTGGGTCGGGCAACACGGTGAGCCGACGTTTACCGATGATATCGAATACCTCTGTGCGAAAGCGGCAGGCTGGAATTCGGGTCTCTCACTCATGGGAATCAATCCGGATTCGTTCCACGAGCGACCGGTCCTCAGGCGCCTCGCGGAGACGTTTCGGAAGTGGGAGACGCTCCGGCGGGCGAACTCTCTGGACGAATCGGTACTCGAGCGGCTTCGCACACGGGATGCCGAACATACGTTGGATGAATCGAATCGGATACGTCCTGCGCACTACGACAAAGCGGTTTTAACGATAGACGGTACGCCGGCGACATTCAGCGTGACGAACCCTTACGGGTCACAGCGGGCGAGGTTACGGATCGAGGCGTTACCAGTGCCCGCGCGGTACGATGATCCGAACGGCATCACGCTTGCGGGATTTGATGGCGACGGATTGGCGGTTGCGAGATCAGCAGACGGAGTATCGTGTGAATTCGGGCTCGCTGAAGTAACAGACGTTCCTTTCCCCAAGGCACTGCGATTCCGGGCGTCGAACTCCTCCGCGTCACGTAATGGATCGTGGTGTGAGTTGCGTCGCACGTTTGACGAGACTGTAAGCCTCGTCGGGCGAACTGGTCTTGGGCTCTGGGTGCATGGAGACGGCAAGGGCGAGGTGCTGAACGTGCAGTTCGTAAGCCCAAAGCATATCAGCCACGGAATCGCGGATCATTACATACCGATCGATTTCGTCGGATGGCGCTATTTCATGCTCGTGGAGCCGGAAGGCGAGCGTTTCGCTCAGTACGTGTGGCCGTATGGGAGCCCCTACGCGATCTATCGTGAATATCCGGATACGTCGAAAATATCTGTGCTGAGCGTTTGGTACAATAATCTGCCGGTCGACGAGGATGTTGAATGCTTGATTTCGCCGGTACGCGCGCTACCGCTTCAGGAAATACCGGTGCGGAATCCGAACCTATCTGTTGGTGGAAACGATGTTTCGTATGACGTGGCGATACCAACCGGTGGGTATATTGAGTCTGACGGGTTGGAGCACGCGATCCTATACGGACCCGACGGCAACGAAATCCGGCCTGTTTCTGCGGCAGGGGGACCGCTTGTCATTGACTCTGGTACGCACGATGTATCGGTTAGCGTTGAATCAGACGATGCGGCGCGTGCGCGGGTGAGCGTAGGTTTTACCGGCGATCCGATATGCTGAGCCGATTGGCTTGACGCGAGGAGCCGATTCGGGGTACTTCTCGTACGAGAGGGGTCGAGGGTATCCTGCCAATCGTATCTTATCGGTGCATTTATATACGTATTTGGGGGATTACGACGTCGCAACGGCGTCGTGGCCTAAGGGGCGAAACTACGTTGGTAGAGTTAGCGTACAGCGAGCGAGCGCTCGAAGAAGTTATTCAACAACACTGGGGTATGCGCGGACCATATACGATTCGACAGGTTCGTGACGAGCCATACCGACGTAGTTGGTGGATGGATACTCGAACCGGTCCGGTGATGGTCAAGTGGTTTGGTGACCCCGGGCGAATCGAAGCAATCGGCAGCTCGCTCCGACTTCTCCATTGGACCGCGCAACAAGGCGCATCGGTTGTTCAGATTATCACGCAGCGGAACGGGGGCGAGTACCACGAGTTCGGTGATGGTTTACTTGTTGTGTTCGAGTATGTTGACGGTGCGGTCGGCGCGGGGAATTGGAGGTCGCTTGGGCGAACAGTAGCGCGGCTCCACATGCTCGCGCCGCCGGAATACGCCGAACGCTCTCCGATTGCACCGCGCGTTGCCCTTCCACGCGCATACTCGCAGATGCGGTCGTTCACGGCTGGTGGAAACCTCGACGCAGAGCTTGCTGACTATGTCCAGCGTGGACTCGAACTGCTTCGAGAATTACCGGTCTTTCTCGATGTAAGCACGGGTCTCATTCACGGGGACATTGGGATTGCGCACACGGTTACTCGGCCGACGGGAGAGATAACCTTCCTCGATACACTGGATATCGGGATCGGGCCGTTAGTGATGGACTTCCCCCCGATACTCTGCGAGCATCTCTCACACATGAACGAGAAAGGCTTTGCGGATCGCCTCGATCTCGACGCTACTCGGCAGTTTTTCGATGATTACCAACGAGTGCGGCCGCTTTCCGCTGATGAACGCGAAAGCCTTCTTGTCGCGCATCAGATTTTTATGATCGGACGTGCCGTGAGAACTCTTGAACAGGCTATTCGATCGGGCTCATCAGAACTCCGAACACGTGCAATCGTATGGTTTCAATGGCTCGATTACGTCGGAGACATGATCGAACGCGATCTCGCTCCGGTTCTGCGCAATCTACCACACTAAGACCTATTCGAATATTATTCGATGACGTTGCCGTCGACGTCGTATACGGAACTCTCCGGTTTGGCGAAATCGATGGTGAAGTCCGGAGTGTTGACGAAATGCGCGACGTGTAGTCGCGTCGTTTCGTTCGGCAGGTAACGGTCAAGCGCGGCGAGATACCGCGTCCCGACGCGACGCGCGCCTTGCGTGGATGTATCATCGGACTTTAGAACGTCGAACACACCCTCCGACGCATACGCCAAGATTTCCGCTACGTCAACGTCTTCTTCAGTACATACGCCAAGCGCGGCTGTTCCGGCATCGCTACACGTTATGATTCGCCAATCACTCACGTTTCCCTGCCGCGACCAAAACGCTGATCGCTCACGACAAGCTGCAAGAAAGGTGTCGAGACATTTCTCGCGTATTGCCGTTGTGTAGCGGGTTACCTGATCGTCCGTGAGCGTTCCCGCGAGGAGGTCCAAAGATGCGGCGATAGTTGCGCCGACGTTGGATGCGCAGTGATCGTGGAGCATCGGTGTGTGCGCTGAGACGACCCACGATTCGGCGGACGCAGCTCGGTCGAGTAAGCGTGTTGTAAGCGAAACGAGGCGTGGCTCGCGCAGGTACCAAGCGGCGATCGCGAGATTATACACAGCCGCCTGCTGACGCGGGTGCCACGCAGGTTCGGACGCGAAGATCGTCGGATCATTTATAGTGGCTTCGGCATTGGCGCGAACGTGTTCTGTAAAGCCGTTGATTCGGTCTGCTCGAGCACGCAGTTCGTCGCTCTCGCTTTTCGACCACCATAGACGAGGCCAATCGTTCCCGGGTAGACGTAGCTCTCGGTACGCGTCTTTCAACTCCTCGGCTGTACTCCTTCGTGTATCTGTCATGGCGTCCTCTGGGAATCGTCGATGTGGTATGAGATGGTCGGGATAACGTAAAAAAACGAGTTTGGATTAGTAAACATCGTCCCGTTCGCTAATCTCACCAAGTGCCCCGTCGTATCCAACACGAAAAGACCGACCGGTAGGAGGAGGGTCACCGATCGGTCTTTTTCCTACGCCGGAGCGTCAACCGGCTGTAACATATGCGTGCAACCGATGTGCGTGCCTCGGTTGCGGTTGATCTGCGTTCGTGGCGAGCGCCACTCACGTAGATCGGTATCCGATCGTACGACTTGGGATGGTCGTTCGAATCGGTGAGAGCGTCTTCGTACGATAAGATATTCGGAACGCGTGGCAGGTGCTGTGACGCCAATCACAAACAGATAGATACGTACCAAAGATCATAAGATCGCGTACGATGTGACGGGCGTGTGCCGTGTATCTGTACCCGTCTTAACGGAAAAGCCCGCTCCGAACATGTTCGAAGCGGGCTTTTGCGCGCTGTATTCAGACGCTGATTATTTGTCGCGCTCGGTTGCGCCGTGCTGTCTCTTGATCTTCGCGTGCGCTGCGGCAAGACGAGCGATCGGCACACGGAACGGTGAGCACGAAACGTAGTCGAGGCCGGCACGGTAGAAGAAATCGACCGAGTCCGGATCGCCACCATGTTCGCCGCACACGCCGATCTTGAGCTTGCGACGCGCCTTTCGGCCGCGCTTCACGCCGATCTCGACGAGTTCGCCGACGCCTTCCTGATCGATCGACTGGAACGGATCTTCCGGGAAGACCTTGTTTTCGACGTAGAACGGAAGGAACTTACCCGCGTCGTCACGGCTGTAACCAAGTGCCATCTGCGTAAGGTCGTTAGTGCCGAAGCTGAAGAACTCGGCTTCCTTCGCGATCTGGTCCGCAACGAGCGCCGCACGCGGCACTTCGATCATCGTTCCAACCTTGTAGTCGACCTTGACACCTTTTTCCTTCATCACGGCTTTCGCGGTCTCGACGACGACCTCTTTCTGGTTCACCATTTCGCCCGTGGTTCCGACGAGCGGAATCATGATCTCGGGGTGAACATCGACGCCATCAGCCTGGACGTTGCACGCAGCTTCGATGATCGCGCGCGCCTGCATTTCCGTGATTTCCGGATAGGTCATACCAAGGCGGCAACCGCGGTGTCCGAGCATCGGGTTCAACTCGGCGAGCTGCACGAGCTTTTCTTTGATGCGTTCGGCGCTACGGTTGATCTTATACGCGAGCTCCTTGATTTGATCTTCCTCGTGCGGGAGGAACTCGTGGAGCGGCGGATCGAGCGTGCGGATCGTTACCGGCAGTCCGTCCATCGCACGGAAGATGCCTTCGAAGTCCTCGCGCTGCATCGGAAGGAGCTTCGCGAGCGCCTTACGGCGACCATCTTCATCGTCGGCGAGAATCATCTCACGGACGGCGTCGATACGATCGCCACCGAAGAACATGTGCTCCGTGCGGCAAAGACCGATGCCTTCCGCCCCGAACTCGCGCGCAACAGTTGCGTCTTCAGGTGTGTCAGCGTTCGTGCGGACACCCATGTCGCGAATCTCATCGACCCACTTCATGAGCTGCGCGAAGTTACCGCTAATTTCCGGTTCCACCGTCTTGACCTGACCGAGCATAACCTTTCCGTCGGAGCCGTCGATCGAGATGAAGTCACCTTCTTTGACGGTCTGCGATCCGACGGTGAACTGACGCTGTACGTAGCTCACGTTTAGTGCACCGCATCCGACGACACACGGTTTACCCATGCCGCGTCCGACGACTGCTGCGTGCGAGGTCTTTCCACCACGAACGGTAAGGATACCTTCGGCCGCTGCCATACCGCCGATGTCTTCCGGGCTCGTCTCGAGACGAACGAGAATGACTTTCTCACCGGCCGCCGCCTTCGCTTCGGCGTCGTCGGCATTGAAATACACACGGCCAACGGCTGCGCCTGGCGATGCGTTTAGACCGGTAGCGAGAAGCGTAGCCGCACTCTTCGCCTTGAGGTCAAACATCGGGTGGAGAAGCTGATCGAGTTGTGCCGGTTCGACACGCGTGACTGCTGTGGTCTTGTCGATGAGCTTTTCCTTCACCATATCGACGGCAACCTTCACCGCAGCGGCAGCGGTGCGCTTGCCGGTACGGGTCTGGAGCATGAACAGCGTGCCGCGTTCGATGGTGAACTCGACGTCCTGCATTTCCTTGTAGTGCTGCTCGAGCTTGTGACGGATGGCTTCGAGCTCGTCGTATGCCTTCGGCATTTCCTTCTTGAGCTTGGCGATCGGCTCAGGAGTACGCGTTCCAGCGACAACGTCTTCGCCCTGTGCGTTGATGAGGTATTCACCGTAGAACACCTTTTCACCAGTCGCCGGATCGCGCGTAAACGCGACGCCGGTGCCCGAATCTTCGCCCATGTTACCGAAGACCATCGCCTGGACGTTGACGGCGGTTCCCCAGTCGCCGGGGATCTTGTTGATACGGCGATATGTGATCGCGCGATCGCCCATCCACGAACCGAACACGGCGTCGATGGCGCCCCAAAGCTGCTTCTTCGGATCTTCCGGGAAATCGACACCGCGCCGACGCTTGATCATCGCCTTGAATTCCGCGACGAGTTCTTTGAGGTCGCTGACGGTGAGATCGGTGTCGTTCTTGATTCCGCGCGCTTCCTTTTTCTCGTCGATGATGATCTCGAACGGATCTTCCTCATCCTTCGATTCCGGCTTCATGCCGAGCACGACGTCGCCGTACATCTGAACGAAACGACGATAGGAATCCCACGCGAAACGCTCATTACCGGACTGCTTAATGAGACCCTTCACGGTTTCATCGTTGAGGCCGAGGTTCAAAACGGTGTCCATCATACCGGGCATGGACACCCGCGCACCGGAGCGAACGGAAACGAGCAGCGGGTTCTTCGCGCTGCCGAATTCCTTCTTCATGATCGAACCAATGAACTTCACGCCGTCGTCGACCTGCTTCTCGAGTTCGGGCGGGTACTGCTTATTCCGCTTGTAGTAGATGGTGCACATCTCGGTCGTGATCGTGAAACCCGGCGGCAGTGGTACGCCAATGTTGGCCATTTCAGCCAGGTTAGCGCCTTTTCCTCCAAGAAGATTCTTCATCTTGGCATTACCGTCGGCGCTTCCGCCGCCGAACTTGTACACAAACTTGCTGGACTCAGCCATGAGTTGCCTCCATGTGCGCAGTGTGACTCACTGAATAACGCCTTTGTACTCGCGTCGGTTTACCGCCTTTGTGAGGCGTAGAGTGCTTGGCCGGGGTGTTGCCGGTGTTCAGCTCGGGGAGACGCGTGTGCGTGTTCGGTGTACCGCGAAACGCGTCAGCTCAAGAATTGAAAATATACTGTAGATATTCGAAAGGTCCAAGGCTTTAGTGAGGAAATCGTGTCGATTCGATAGGTCAAACTGGTATTTTTGAGTTTTTCGACTCCGCGATGTCTCCTCAAAATGAGATTTCGGCCGGTAACGGACGTGCGAATTTCGTCAGCGCTCGAGGTATCCCAAATCTCTCAGTGTCGCGTCTTTCTTCATCCAATCGCGTTTGACGCGGACATGGAGATCGAGAAAAGCTTGTCGACCGAGAAATTCCTCGATTTTTGCTCGTGACTTCTGCCCAATTCGCTTCAATTGCACACCGTTCTTGCCAATCATGATACCCTTTTGCGAATCGCGATCGACGAGAATCGTTGCGTGAATGTAGTTTTTCGGCTCGCGTTCTACGAATTCGTCGATGCTTACCGCAGTGGTGTAGGGAATTTCCATGCGCATTTCGTCGAAGATGGTTTCTCGAATGAGCTCTGCAACGAAGAAACGTTCGGGCTGATCGGCGATCGAGTCCGGTGGATAGAGATACGGACCGAATGGGAGCGCGCTCGTAATCGCGTCGCCGAGCATCGGGAGATTGAGCTGGCGCAACGCTGAGATCGGTATCGTGTCAGGAGGATACGCCGACATATCGATGTCTTCACTCGCCAAGTCGATCTTGTTGAGAACGTAGATCACCGGTTTGGATGAGTGTTCTGCGAGTGCCTGTGCGAGCTCGTGTGTGACTGCGTGGTCTCGGTCGAGGTCGAACAGGACGAGGATGACGTCGCTATCGGCTATCGCGCGGTTGATTTCATCCGACATGACCTCCTGGAGTCGGTACCGCGGCTTATCGATGATTCCCGGCGTGTCGAGGAAGATCACCTGCGTCTGCCGGTTCGGGTCTGTGATGATACCCAGTACACGGTTTCTCGTCGTATGCGGTTTCGGAGTGACGATACTAAGGCGTTCTCCGACGAGCTCGTTGAGTAGCGTCGACTTTCCCGAGTTTGGTGCGCCGATGATTGCTACATACCCGCAGCGGGTCTGTGTGGCGTCGTTTGATGGGGTATCAGTCACTGGTTACTGCTTTCGTATGAGACCGGTTCGCTGTTCAGAGCTCGATTGATGTTCCGAGTCGGAATGAGTCGTTGAGCGCGTGCTCTGCCCAAGATAGGTCGAAGCCGATACGCGAGATATTCTCAATCCACGGCATCGGCGCGCGAATGCCGATCCCGGCGGTGAGTCGGCTCGATCCGGGGCCAAGCAAGCCGCGTAGGTCTTGTGTTCCAACACGTACCACGAGCATATCGCGCCATTCGTATTCGGCACCGAATGTGGCCGGATTGTTATCTCGTAACACCTTCCATGGCGCCAGTCCAGCGTATCCGGCATCGGTCATTCCGTAGACCGACTCCGCGGATATTGTAACGGTACTGCTTAGGTTGTCGATGCTCCGAAGATACGCTCCTCCGATATGTATTGTTGGCTTGACGACATCGATCCGGCCGTTATCCCAACTGACGCGGGTTGTTGTGATGTCGCGCGCGGTCACGCCAACGAGGAAACTCGGCGACGCGTTCCACCGCACACCGATGTCGACTCCGTAGCCGAATGCGTCAGTGCGATCGAGCGTGCGACGAACAAGCTTCGTGCTCACTCCGAGGTCGAAACTTTTCGTCAATCGACGCCCGTATGCAAGGTAGAGCGTGTAGTCCGCATTGGAGAATGTTCGCGTTTTCGTCGGATCGGGCATATTCCGCGAGCTGAGAGGCGCGGTTGGGTCGGCAAGGATTGTCGAGTCGGCGTAGATAATACCATCGATTGCACCGCGAAAGACGGTGATCCCGAGAGCGCCTGCGTGAACCGGGACTGCTGCGCTCAGCACGTCATGCGAAACGATACCGGAAAACCGTTCCGCGTGTTCGAATGCAAATGCAGAGTGTAAGGTCGAAGCAAGTCCGGCGGGATTCCAGTAAGGTGCGTCCGTTCCGTTTGCCGTCGCTGTGACAGCACCGCCTTTGGCAATCGCACCGGGTCCAACACCAACACCGAGGAATTCACCGGCGAACCACGTCGCAGCGTTCGCACTTCCGGTGATAGCGAGTATTGTCAGCGCGAGCAGTCGCGCTACCAGGTGCATGATGAGCGCTCCTCAAGGCGGCGTAAGGTTGTTGATACGGTATTGCGGATGAGACACGAAACGTCGCTGATCGGTTCCCCACGCGCCAGTCTGTAATCGAAGAAAGATGACCGAGTACAAAAAAACGGGTTGCCGACGTGTGTTCGACAACCCGCTGAGATATGGGCGATACTGGATTTGAACCAGTGACCTCTTGCATGTCAAGCAAGCGCTCTAACCAACTGAGCTAACCGCCCCAATTCGAATATAAAAATCTACGGATAGGCCGCCGCCCCCGTCAACCCTGCGAACGATTTCGCTTCGCTGATTCTTGTCCCGAATCCGCGACCCGAATTGTATCTCGAATCGACGCTTCTTCCGTATCCGGTCTGCTGCTTGCGATAAGTTCCGCGAGTAAGCCGGTCGACACAAGTTGCAGTCCCACGATAATAAGCAGTATCCCGAGCCAGAGTAACGGATGACGATTCAGTATTGACCCGTACATGATGCGGAGCCATGTAATATACAGTCCGATGATAACACCACTCGCGACCAGTGTGCTGCCGATCCAACCGAAAAAACGCAGCGGACGTGTCATATAGCGCGTCAAGAGAAGCACGGTTACGAGGTCCAGGACGCCGTCGATAAACCGCTTTGCTCCATATTTGCTTCGACCGAACTCGCGTGGATGGTGCTTAACCGGAATCTCCGCGACGCGGAAACCTCGCATGTGCGCGAGAGCCGGTGTGAACCGGTGCATTCCACGCGCCATACGGATTTCTTCAACGACTTCCCGCCGATAGACTTTCAGACCGCAGTTGAAATCGTGAAGCCGAATGCCTGACATCACGCCTGTGAGCCAGTTGAAAACTCTTGAAGGAAGACGCTTGGTGACCGGGTCGTGACGAACTTGTTTCCATCCGCTGACGAGGTCGTATCCTTCGTCGAGTTTGGCGATCAGGCGTGGGATTTCGTCGGGATCGTCCTGAAGATCGGCGTCCATGGTGACGATCAGTTCGCCGCGCGCCGCACGGAACCCGTTTGCGAGGCCGGCAGATTTCCCAAAGTTTCTGCGAAAACGGATTGCTCGAACGCGATCGTCGGTTTCCGCGAGCTGCTGAATGTTTTCATATGATCCGTCGCGACTACCATCGTCGATGAAGATGATCTCCGCATTATATGCTTCGCGGTCGACTACAGCGGTTACGCGATCGTAAAGTGGGCGGATACTTTCAGCTTCGTCGATGAGAGGAATGACGATAGACAGCGATGGAGTCGTCTGGTCGCGCACTGTGGCGTCGGATTGCGGAGACTCGGTGTCTGTCATTTCGATTCCTCCGAAACGTCGCGCGACGTGCTCTTCCGTGTCACAAAGTCGATTGCACCCGGGATGCTTGCGACTAACGTCACGCCATGCGCGATCAGTTCCATCGCGACGATTCCGGCACCTCCAACGCCAATCGTCTTGAATAAGCCTACCGCGGCCCATTCTCGCGTTCCAAGTCCACCCGAACTGATCGGAATCGCAGCAGCAACGCTCACAAGCGGAATAAACGTGACGAAGTAAACGAACGGGATTTCGAGTCCAATCGCGAGCGAGCACACGTAATGTACGACGATTCTCATACCTTGGACGATTGCGGAGATGATAAATGCTTTGGCAAGGACGATGGGGCTCGTACGCATCGCAACAAATCCTGCTCGGAGCCGCACAATCGTGACCGCGAGACCGGCAGGGAGTATACGAGTGATCCAACGATCGGCGAAGATCCCGACACGTCGACTGGTAATCAATGTGCCGACAACGACAAACGCAGAAAGCAGTATGAAGATTATTGAGCCGGATTCGAGGCTTTCTGTTGCGAGTAACGCTGCACCGACGGCGAAGCACATCATCGTGAAAAAGCCGAGGAAACGGTCCATGACGATCGTCGCGACAGCCGCTTCGGTTTTTCCCTGACCACGTTCAACCCGCGAGCGCACATCGACGGCGCGGAGCACGTCGCCGCCGATGTTGCCAATGAGGAAGTTGTTGAAGAACAGTGCGACAAAATACGCACGAATGACGGCGAACACGGGAAGACGTAAATCGGCGCATCGCAGCAGAAGGTTCCACTGGAACGCGCCGAATATGTTACTGACGAGAAAGAGTACTACCGCTACGGCGATCCAACCCCATCGAATTGTTTCTGGTATGACAGCGTGTGGCCCAACCTGCCATATCACGGCAGCGACGAGTGCGGTACTGATTAACAGTTTGGCGGGACGCGAAAAGATTACGGAACGGAGCATACTACGTCGCGCCTCCGTTTTTCCTTGAACCGATGGCGGGCGAGACCGGTGCGCTACGTCCGAAGAGATATCGTAGCGCGATACTCCCGCGGAACATCATGCGCGCTACCTCTCTATCGGATCGCCGACGGAATGTGGCGATACGGCGACGCTCCCGTCGAATGTGTCGAACGTTTCCGAGAACGCCGAAAAGCGCGGTTATTGCGGCGGCGGCGCGACGAAATCGTCCCGTCACGAGCGCGCCAAGGAACGTGATGAGTTCGAGCACGGTTCGAATCGGCACAATCCAGAACAGCGCCAAAGTGCCCGTGTTTTTGAGCACCATCATGAAGCTGTTTCGGTGATTTAGATACATCTTCCTGAACGAATCCGCAGCAAGTGTTTTCGCACCAATATGCCTCACTCGTGCCATCGGGACATTTCGCACGCGGTATCCGGCGATCCACGCGCGCCAGCACCAATCGATTTCTTCCATATGCATGACGAAGGTCGTATCCAGCGCGCCGATCTCGAGTGCTACCGATCGACGAAGGGCAATTGCGACGCCGGATGCCCAGAAGATGTCGCGTGGCGCATCGTACTGACCGGTATCGGTTTCGACCGTCTCGAACCAGCGGCCGAGTGCGTATGGATATCCGAATCGGTCGATAAGTCCGCCGGCTGCTCCGGCATATTCAAACCGCGATGGATCGGCTGCTTGCACGATTTTCGGCTGAACCGCCGCGAGTTCCGGATCGGATTCGAGTGCTTCGGTACACGCGGCGAGCCAGCCGGGTTCGACAATCGCGTCGTCGTTGAGGAGCACCGCATATTGGTAGAGAGCTTCGGCGATGCCTCGGTTGCACGCACCAACGAACCCGAAATTCTTGCGATTGCGGGCAACACGAATCGACGGGTACCGCTCGGCGGCTTCGTACGCGGTTCCGTCGGTACTTGCGTCGTCGATGAGAATAACTTCGGCTGGTCGGTCGGGGCACGAAAGAACCGATTCGATGCAATCGAATACTTGTGAGCCGGCGTAGTGTGGAATGATGACACTCGCGTTGTATACGTTACTTTCCGCCTCAGCCGCCATGATTCCGCGCTCGCTCAGTTCTCGTCCATCCTCGATGTGTCGCTCGGTGTTTCGAGAGCGTTCATCAGTCGGATTTCTTCCTCGAGTTCGGTCAGCTTCCGTTGGACCTCGATTACGAGACGATTGGGGTCCATTTGAAGCGTCGAACGCAACTGTTCGGCTACGTCAGGTCGTGTCGCCAGTGTCGCAAGCGCGGCATCCACATCGCTGAATATTTCGTACGCGCGATGAAGCTGACCCGCGTCTTCGTATGCCATTGCAGCATCGAAGGATAAAGCGAGGTGATCCATGAGGGTTGCGTTCGGGCTTTCGTTCAGACGTTCGGACGCGCCGGTCAGCAGGTCCGCAGCAAGGACGAACGACGTGGAATCGCCACCCGAAGTAAACCGGAGTAGCTGCGCGGTCATACGCGCTTGTTGAATCATAAACGATCCGAACAGGTCTTCTTGCTCAAGATGACGCGCGAGAACCGTTCCGGCGTGCTGAGCGAAATGTCTGCTCAAGTCGTCCAATGTCGGTTCGTTGCGTCGTGCAACGATACTGGCGGCACTGTATGACGATCTCCAATCCAAAGGAAGGCGATCGATCAGCTTTCGTAGGGTTACCGCGGCTTTCTCAGTTTCTCCCACGGAAAGGTATGTATCGGCAAGCTGGAGATAAGCGGACCGGTAGTTCGAGATCAGCTTCTGCATGTTGTCATCTTTATAGATAGACTGATCCATCAGGTACCGCATAACGTACACGCTATCCAGATTGAACGCCGAACGCTCAGGATTCAGGCCGTACATATCCGATCCGGGTTCAACCGTCGGATCCTTTTCCATTCCGACCTTGAGGACCATCCCCTCCATACGCAGATAGGGATCGAGTCCGATTCGATTGTCGGCGGAAACCGTGACCGCGAAGTACACCGGCCGCTCCCACTTCACCCAGTGGACGATGTTGTACACCATTACGTCCTGCACGCGTAGAACCGGGAAGTCGGGTTGAGCGGCGAGTGTCCAGACGAGTTCGGCACGATTAACTGCGATATCGGCGATCTCATTCCGATTGAACGTCTGCCATACACGGGTTTCGTGAGGCATGACGGAGATCTCGGGCGAGTCGATGTCGCGAACGACTCCGCGCACGACTTCGCCAGACGCAAGCGTGATTCGCGCAGTATCAACGCCAGCTGCGGAGACATCCTTCGTCTGCCATCCGACCAACCGTCCTTCGCGATTGAACGGGCTGCCATCGACGACGTCGATCCGATTCGAGCGCACAAGCGCTTCGAGACTGCTGCCGGTAAGAACATTCACGATGAAGTCGTCTGTATAGCGGGCGCTAATGGGAAGCTTCGGCTCGTTGTCGCGAAGTTGCTGGATGTACCAGTCCGTGTTGAGAAGGCTCAGGTTTACGACGCGAACGTCACGACGAACCCCGACCACTTCCTGGAGATACCACAATGGGAATGTGTCGTTATCACCATTGGTGAAGAGGATACCGTTCGGGTCGCACGATTGGAGGATGTTATACGCGTAGTCGTACGCGACGGTGTCCAGATGCCGGTTCTGTTTCGTCCAGTTGGTATATCGCACAGAACGGTCCGTCGAGTATTCATCGACGAGTGGGTAACCGACAAGAAACCACACGGGCACGAATAACCCGATTACGGCTGCAGAGACTGGGAGAAGTCGGGTTCGAATCGCCGCGGATACCGAGTTGGGAATCCACGTGGGTATGGCGCGAATGAGGCCCGTGATTCCCATTCCCATCCAAAGGGCCATCACCGATGCGGCTGCAGTAAACACATAGTGCCGTTCGCGTGGCTGAGGATCGGGCATGTTCAGGTAGACGGCGAGGCCGATGCCGCCAATTGTCCACAGAGACACGAGCGCAAGAAAACGTTTCTTATCCGACTCGTATTGCCATAGAAGACCGAAAAACATGAGGAGCAGTGGAAGGTCAGGAACCCGCATACCGAAGTAGATTGGCTCGGTTGCCGCGCGGAAGAAGATTTTCCAGTCGAACAGCGTGCCGGTGATCGATGCCGGGAACTGCTGGAACAGGTATTTGAAGAGCATATCCCAGAATTGCCACCCGAAATTCGCGCGACGTTCGAAGATGATCAGAGACATCGACTCCGTGCCGTACTGCTTCCGCGCGACGAAGTCGAAAAAGTTCTTCCAGTTTTCCGGATTGTTCTCGTCAATGATCGGATTCAGTCCCGACCGGATCATCAACGTGAGATACGTCGAATACCCGAGAACAACGAGGACGAGTAGCGCGACGGAAAGATGGTAGCCCTTCAGGATCGGGACACTCGGTTTACTCGCTGCGTTTCTCAGGAACAACAGCCCGACACCACTCGCTACTCCGATGACGATCATCGAGCTCGGGAAGCTCGCGACTCCCTGGTACCAATAGAACACGTTCATGACGACCTGAACGGTCGCACCCGCTGCGGCGGCGATGAGGAGTACCGTCCAAGTATCGCGCACCGCGACGGTCTTCGTGCGAAATGTCAGGAAGAGACCTGCAAGACCGGGAATCAGTGCGAGAATAAAGGATCGTGTGATGTACGATTGTTTCGTTTCAGCGATGCCAAACGTGTATGCAGGCGCGGACATGGGGCCTTCTTCAAGCCCGACCGCGTTCAGGAAGTGAAGACCGAAATACCCGCCGATAGCGAGTAATGCAGCCGCTGTAAGCAGAACCCACGTGTCACGTCGGTTTGGGACATAGGTGAAGAGCGCGAGGATGCCGATACTGGGGAGCACGAGCAGGCATAACATGTGAAGACCGCCAGCGAGACCGACGATATACGCGATCGCGAGTGCATACGAGAGATGCTTCGGGTCTCCGACGGAATCTGCCCATTTCAAGCCGAGCCACAGCACGAGCATCATGAGGAATATCGCGTATGCGTATACCTCCGCTTCGACCGCGTTGAACCAGTTCGAATCGGCGAATGCAAAGATGAGCGCACCTGCGACAGCGCCGACTTGCGCGGTCCAATCATTGCGATCTCGACCGAGTGCTCCGCTCCAACCGCGAATGAGGCGCAGGATGATGAGGTAGGCGAATAGAGCGGACAGGGCGCCCGCGATAGGCGACATGATATTGACACGTACCGCCATATCGGCGAAATCGGGGAGCAAGCCGATCGCTTTCAGTGGTGCTTCTATCGGAAAGAGCGAAAAGAACCGTCCGAGAAGGTTGTAGAGCGGCGATCCCGGGGGGTGCGGGACTCCGAGCGAAAACGCCGCTGCGATGAACTCACCACAGTCCCAAAACGAGGTCGTCGGCGCCATGGTCGCGAAGTAGACGATGAACACTCCGAAGAACACCAATGCGCCAATACGCTTTGTTACCTGCGATTCACTCATACATAGGCCCCGTGTTTGCCGGATATGGTTGGAAGACGCGCACACCGCACCGAAAACCCAAGCGGTTCGCGTAATGTTGGGTAGTCATACAGTTATACAAGGTGTGTGAGAGTACCAACCACGCGCGTGTGGGTCAAGTCAGCGACCGTTTCGTCGATTCGATTGCGCCTTCCTCTCATATTCCCACAGACCGCTGTTTGTTCCTCTTTCGTGACTCGCGCGCTTGACGTTTTCGCTCGACAGCGGGATATTCCTAACTTCGTACTGGACAAGTATACGCGGGAACTACTTTCATCTGTAAACGGTTCAACGCCGAGACTACGTTAGCGCAGAGCGTCTCGTCAGGTCGAATCCATTCATCAGGAGTACGCCATTAACCCCATAGTTTATCTCGTACGCTCGCTCTTCGCGATCGTCGCGTTGAGCGTCGCGATTGTTGCTAATGCTACGGCACAACCGATTCGTGCGGAGGCGCCAGTTTCCGGTGCGCGAATTGCGAAGCCAACTGCTGGTAGAAGCGGTCTCGAAAGCAATGAGGCTGCGATTTTTGCCGTAAGTGGCGACTCGCTCTGGGTCGCCGCGGGTATGACCGTGAGCCGTCGCGTCGGAACGGGTACTTCGCAGTTCGATTGGGAAACGTTTACCGTGCGAACCGATACAGTTCACTCCGGAGAAGCGATCACGGCTTTCGCTGCTCACGGCGATCGTCTTGCTGTATCGACCTCGTATGGTGTACAGACGACTCAGGGTGTCTACGGAGCGGGGAGCGGTATCGTTCTGTCTGCTGATGGTGGAAATACGTGGTCTCACCATCGGTTCACCGAAATATTCCCCGATTCGGCACGTCAAGCCCTTCAGATTCCCAATGGCGATGTGCAATGCTACGGACTGTGGTTTGATGGCGATCGTCTGTGGTCTGCGTGGACAAGTGAGTTCGCTCTCATGACACCGGATTGGGGTGTAACATGGCACCGGTATCGTCCGGACTCGACAAACAATCCGCAGCCGAATCCGTTTCTTGACGACCCGACTCTTCAGCATCGGTATCTCCACCTCAATTATCGTGCGTACGATGGGGTAACACTCGGAGATACGCTTTGGATCGGGACGAACGCGGGTATCAATCGGTCCGTCAATGGTGGTATCACGTGGGAAAACGTTGATGCACTCACTGCCGGAATCAGTGGTGACTTCGTACCGGCGATGAGTGCGGACATCGAGAACGGCATCGTATGGGCGGCAACGCAGTCAACGGGAATTGACGAAGCCGAGATTAAGCAGCGAGAGATAGATTACTTCAACGACGGCGTGTTCGACGAACTCGATTACGATCTCGATCGCGATGGACGTCTCGACGGACCAGGCCGTAATGGCGTGAGTTGGACTGCCGATGGCGGTGCGACGTGGCAGACGTTCATACCGGAAACCGACCCAAATATCGGAAAGACCTTTCGTGCGTGGAATTTCGCATTCGATAGCACATCTGTTTGGGTTGCCGGGGCTGCGTCTGGTGGAGATGTGTTGCTGACGAGCCACGACCTTGGTGCGACTTGGGAACTCCGCCCGATTGTCACCGTGGACGGCGATGCGGTGAAATCTGCGAGTGGGACAGGTGACGTCGTGTTTTTCGACGGGACTCTGTGGGTGACGACGGGGCAAGGGCTTGCTCGGTCCGATGATCGCGGACAGACGTGGCAGTTCGTATTGACGTTCCCGCAGGCCGATCCGCTCGATGGCGGCAACGTCGAAGAACCGAACGCGCCACGGTCGAACCTCGAAACGTACGCTTTCCCGTCGCCGTGTTCGCCAATCAACGGAACGCCGGCAAATATCGTGTTCGCGTTGACGCAACCGTCGGACGTCACAGTCGACATATACGACGCGGGAAGTGGTCACGTGCGCACGATACATCGGACCAACGTCGCGGCGGGGAATCAGACCATTCGCTGGGATGGACGAAACGAGAGTGGACGATACGCTGCGAATGGGGTCTATCTCTATCGCATAACGACTGCTGACGGGCATTCGGCGACCGGGAAAGTTGTGGTGCTCAATTGATTTACTCTCGGATACTGATGTTCGCGATAGTGGTTGGTTTTACGCTGACTACGACTCGGCCAGTATCGGCGGAACTGAGTGGTGGGCAGTCTGGCGCGCTCAATCGTGTCAGCGTAGGCACGCACGTTCTGGGATTTGGGAACGCCGTCACCTCACTGACTAATGATCCGGCGACGATATTGATAAATCCGAGCGGCGCGGCGCTCATGCGCAACGGTAAACTCGTTGTATCGCACACGCGCTTGCCGTTGGACCGAACCGTTGGAGTTGTTGGTTTCGGCCGACAGATCGATCAACGCGCGGGTTTTGCAGTAACGTGGGTAAACGGGCACGTCGAAGGCGTTACACGTTACGATGCGAACGGTATCCCGACGGGAACGATCGGGAATAGCGAGAACGCCCTTACCATGGCGTTTGGGACGTCGTTTCAGCACGTTGTCTTCGGTGTTGCGACGAAGTGGTACCGTTTGGAACTCGACAACCGGTCCTCGACGAGTTGGAGCATGAGTATCGGCGCGATGTACGAACCGATTGTTGGCCTTCGGTTTGGCGCGAGTGTGCGCGATGTCGGCGGTGATCTTCGGTGGTTCACCGAGCGAGCCGAAGGTCAGTTGCAGGTTAACGACCCATTTCCGAAAACGTTTAGTGCCGGAGCTTCCTACACGTACCAGCCGTTCGGTCTCACCGGTGCAGTGAGTTACGAGAACGTCGATGATGAAGGTTCCTATGCGCATCTCGGAGTTTCATGGCAGGTCGTTCGACAGCTAACGGTCCGCGCGGGGTATCGCTGGTTGAATCTGCAGGACAGTGTGCACGATCCGGCGTTGAGTGGTGGGGTGACGTTGAGCACTGGATTTGGTGGTAATCGAGTCAATATCGATTACGGTGTTACCGACGACCTCTTTGGTTTGGTCCATTCTATCGGATTCCGTTTCGACCTATAGAGAACGCCCCGTACTGAGGCTTCATGAAACGATCGACAACACTCTTTCTCGCGATGCTCATTGCCAGCGTATCCTCGGTAAATGCTGCCGATATCGATTCGAATGCCGGAACGCGGGGATTCAAGTTCCTGCAAGTCTACTCGAGCGCTCGCGATGCTTCTCTCTCCGGCGCGACGGTGTCGAATTTCGCACCTCATACATCGCTCTCATCGAACCCCGCTGGTCTGGCATCGGTCGATCGATTTGGTGCCTTGGGTACCCACGCCGAATGGCTCGGAACCATACGCCAGGAGTATGCAGACGTTGTAATGCCAGGTTGGGGCGGGGGTGTCGGTATTGCATTGCGGACTCAGTCGAGCGGCGATATTCCCCTTCGTAGCGTGCACGGTGAAGGCGGCTATGTAGGAGTCCCGTCGCCGAACCCGAGTGGCACGTACGGCGTGTACGACGGCGCTGTGTCTGTTAGTTATGGGACATTTCGGTCGGGCATCCATTGGGGTGCGAATGTCAAATACGTCTGGGAGAAGATATATCTCAATAGTGCTACTGCGTGGGCGGTGGATTTCGGCGCGATATGGAAGCGCGGTGATCTCTCTGTCGGCGGAGCAGTGCGGAATATCGGTCTATCAGGTGAGTTGAAAAACGAGGGTGTCGATCTACCGTGGGATGCTCAGGTCGGTGCGTCGTATGCTCAAGAGTTCGGTGAGACTGTTCTTCGTGGTATGGTTGATTTCCGCTACGCTCCCGATTGGCATGAGTCGGCTCATGCCGGTGTCGAACTTGACCTCAATCGGATGCTTAGCCTTCGAACCGGATACCGCACGGCGATTGGTGCGAAGACGGAAATAGACGGTTTTTCGTACGGCGTTGGCGTCGCGTATGGACCTATTGGAATCGACTACGCGTATATTCCCACAGACACAGGCTTTGGCTCCGAGCACCTATTTACGGTGAGAGTTACCCCGTAACACGACGCGGCTCGGTGCTTCGCGCTCTTCGGTTGTATTCTTCACGACGCACGTAGTAGCGGTTTCCGTAAACGATTCTGGTTATGCAGGCACCGGATTTCAATACTCAGCGCGAATCGCGGCAGCAGTACCGCGACCCATCCCGTCCACTCTCTTTTC
This sequence comes from uncultured bacterium, assembly GCA_964635955.1. GTDB lineage: Bacteria > Latescibacterota > MWCZ01 > MWCZ01 > MWCZ01 > CAZWQW01. The sequence continues at coordinate 21,382 of CAZWQW010000022.1, forward strand.
CGAATCATCTACCCGAAGACGCCGAATGGTATCCCGTTGATTACCGCTTCACACCGAAGCGTCAGTCGAAGCCAACTGAGAGTTGGCGTAAGATCATCCGCGAGACAAACCCCAAGTGGTGGCTTCATATTTCGTTGTTCGTTCTTACTGCGGTTGCATGTTACCTCGTTGACGGGATATGGTATGCTGTTGGCCTAATGAGCATCCTGCTCGCCCATGAGATGGGTCATTACGTGATGTCACTCAGTTGGGGAGTGCGCTCGTCGGCGCCGTATTTCATACCGTTCCCTTCGATACCGGGTGTCGTACAGTCGCCAATCGGTACACTCGGTGCAGTGATTGTCATGAAGTCACGCATTCCGAGCAGATCGGCGTTGATCGACATTGGCGCCGCAGGACCAATTGCGGGATTCGTCGTCTCGCTCGTTGCGATAACGGTTGGCTTGTACCAGTCGAGTATCGAGATGCTGCCGCAGCCATGGCCGATTCCGGGGTATTTCTTCTACGAGTTTGGCGAATCGCTTCTTTCACTCGGTCTTCGCACGTATCTCTTCGGCCCGTTGCCTGAAGGCGCGGCTGTTATCGCGAGCCCGTTGTACCGTGCCGGGTGGGTCGGGTTGTTCGTTACGGCACTCAATCTCCTCCCGATTGGGCAGCTCGACGGTGGGCATATTGCCTACGCGCTTTTCCGACGGAACTACCGCGCGATCACCTACGTCGCGACGGCAGTTCTTATCGGATTGGTATTCGTTTCGGCGGTATGGACACTGTTCGCCATTCTTGCGTTGATGTTCGGTCGCAAACATCCACCGCCAACTGACGACGTGACCCCGATCGATGCGGGCCGTCGAATCATTGGGTATCTTTGTATCGTGATTCTCGTACTCTGCTTCATGCCGAATCCGCTGAGTGTCGTTGGGCTGTAACGATGAAGTGCTTTTCACAAAAGCATCGTATACGCGACACGTTCCTCGCGCTGTGTGTCACGTTGTTGACGGTGAACGGATGTAATAATCCGTTCGCTACCGGGACACCAGAACCGCCGAGGGGCGGTTTGGTTAACTATCCCCAACCGACGAGTCTGGAAAACGTATTGGAGATTCTTTCGCTGGCACTGCAAGCGGAGGATAATCCGGCGTACCTCGAACGGCTTTCCGAGTCATTTCGCTTCGTTCCGGACGCGGTTCAGCTTGCGTCTCCTGCCTTTCGAAACTTTCCCGCGGAATGGACCGGAGATCACGAAGAGATGTTTCTTGCGGGACTGCTGAGTAACGCGGACTCCGTGTATGTTACGTGGGAGAACATCCTCGCACTTCCTGCCGGTGAGACATCGACCGCGACGGCTGATTACGAACTCACGGTTGTTACACTAACCGGCGGCAGGACGGAGTACCGGGGACGGGCGGAGATTACGGCGAGGCAGACTGCTGGTGTGTGGACTATCGAGACGTGGCGCGATGTTCTCGTGAGCGGATACGAGAATACGTGGGGACTGTTACGCGCGATGCTTTTGGCGGCGGGTTGATCTGAGTGAAGGTGGGCGTCGGCAAACACGTTGGGAATGTCGATGAGGGGACGACTCCGAAAACAGATGAACTGCTCTGGCGGGTGTAGCGACCTCTGCGGGTGCAGTCGGTTTGTCGGGGTTTTCCTTGTTATCGTCGCCGTCGTTAGCGCCTGTGATTTGCTCAATCAGACTCCTGTTATTCGCGAAGGCGGTTTCGCGGCAAAACAAGCTCCATTGAGTCTTGCTACGCCTGACAGCGTCGTGAAGATGCTCGTATACATTTTCGACCGCCACACACCGGAGACTGCACGTCAGTTCGCTGACCTCCTTGCACCCGGCTATGTGTACCGGTACGACGATCCAACGGACCGCAACGACCTCGAACTGGATCGCGCCAGCGAGATTCGCGTGTACGAAAACATATTTCGCAACTTCGAGTCGATATCGGCGGAGTTCATTATAGAATCGAGGTGGACCGAATACGGTTCAGAAATGACGTATCCACCCGGGACTACGTCGCGGTATGTCTCGGAGCGACACCCGAACGAGGATTGGAAAGTACTTCTGGTTATCGGAGACATGGAGTTTTCGAACACGGACGAGCAAGCGCGTATCGTCGGCTATCGAGTGTTCCAGCGATTCGAGCTGGGCTTTCGTGTCGCATCCGCGACACCGGATACTGCTTGGCAGCTCGCATCGTGGACTGATCGCGAGTCGCTCATCAGTGCGCGAATCTCTCGCAGCGAATGACACACGTCGACGCTTGACACGTTTTACCCAGCGCCACAGATCAGCTACCTTCTATTTCTCTATGATTTGGCGATAATGGATACGAGGGAGGTATCAGTGCTTCGTACCTTTGCGGTGCGGTTTGGAGTCGCAACCGGAATATTCCTCGTGGTGTTTATCGTGGTATCGGTCTTCGTCGTTCGAGAATTCAGCACCGATCTCCCCGATCTTGCAGCGCTCGAACGTATTCGCCCAAAACTCACTACATCGGTGTATTCGACCGACGGTCAGTTGCTGAAAACCTACTCCATTCAGCGCCGCACGCTTATTCCTTACGACGAGTTACCTCCGGAACTCATCGACGCGCTGATCGCGAGTGAAGATCGGCAGTTTTTCCGCCATTGGGGAATCAACGTTCTCGGTCTGACACGCGCGGTGTTCGTTGCGGTTCGAAATCGCGAAGGCCCTCGCGCAACGAGTACGGTCACACAGCAACTTGCGCGCGATCTTTTCCTCACGAAGGAACGGAGCCTCGTTCGTAAATTCAAGGAACTCATACTGGCTGTTCGGATTGAGCAGACGTATACGAAAGAGGAGATCCTTCAGCTCTATCTCAATCAAGTCTACTTCGGCGGCGGTGCGTACGGGATTGAAGCGGCGGCGGAAGCGTATTTCGACAAGCACGCAAAGGACCTTACCACCCTCGAAGCTGCAACCCTCGTCGGTATATTACCCGCACCGAACCTGTACCATCCGATTCGACGACCGGATAGAGCGCGTACGCGGCGCAACATCGTGCTTTGGGCAATGGGACAGACAGGTGCGCTTTCGCAGGACTCCGTTTCGGAGCTCCAACTCCAGCCATTGGAGACGCAGCCACCTGTTGAAGAGATCGGAATCGCGCCGTATTTCACCGAGAACGTACGCCTTACACTGACCGATTCGATCTTTCGAGATGATTCGACACGGGTACGGTACGCGCAACAGCTTGGTCTTCCCGATTCGGTGAGCGCAGACGAGTTGATCTATGAGGGCGGGCTCGTTATCGAAACGACGCTCGACAGTCGTCTTCAGGTGATTGCGGAGCGGGTTATCGACGAGCATTTGCGCGACTTGCAGGCGCGGATCGACACGCTCACGCAGGCGTATCCCGACTCGTTCCCGCAGTTCGTCGACCGATACGTTTTTCGCGTCGACAGTGTTTCTGGTGATACGCTCGGTGTCGACAGTGTTATTGTGAAGACATTTCAGGCGGCACTCGTAACGATTGATGTCCAGACGGGAGCCGTTCGCGCAATGGTCGGCGGGAGAGACTTCGAAGAGAGCAAATTCAACCGTGCGGTACAGGCTCTCCGGCAACCGGGGTCTGCGTTCAAGCCCTTTGTCTATACTGCGGCTATCGATAATGGCTGGTCGCCAATCAGCCAACTACCGAATCAACCAATTACGATTACGGAAATGGTCGATGGAGAGTGGCAGGAGTGGCGACCTCAAAACTACGAACGCGATGTGGGTGGTATGACGACTCTCCGGGAGGGACTGCGACGATCGATCAATCTCGTCGCGATTCGTTTACTGGATCAGATCAGTCCACGTCTCGCAATCCAGTACGCCCGACAAATGGGTATAACGACGAATCTTCCTCCCGTGAAATCGCTCCCACTTGGCGTCGGCGAGGTGTATCTCCTGGAGCTTACATCCGCGTTTTCGGCGTTTCCCAACCGAGGAATCGTCGTCAAACCGTTTACGATTAGTCGGATTGCGTCGAGGCAGGGCGCCGTCCTGATGCCGAAGCGCACCAGTGGCGAACGTCGACAAGCGCTCAATGAGCAGACGGCGTTCATCATGACGACGATGTTACAGGACGCAGTCAGGCGTGGTACCGGTGGCAGCTCTCGGTGGAAATATGGCTTCTACTACGACGCGGGTGGCAAAACCGGCACGACGAACGACTACGGTGATTCGTGGTTCATCGGGTTTACACCGCATCTCGTAACGGGTGTCTGGGTTGGATTCGATCAGCGGTCGAATACGCAGCTCACCGGTGCAACGGGAGCACTTCCGATTTGGGCGAAGTTTATGAAAGCCGCCCACGATACCTTGGGGATACCGGATACGCCATTCGAACGTCCGGCAGGCGTTGTCGAAGTTGAACTGGACGACCAGACATTCCAAGTCGCGACGCGTTACTGCCCTTCAACATACACTGAATACCTTCGTGAAGGTAACATTCCGCGCGAATGCGAGCTGCACCAAGTTGGGGGATCAGCGCCCATTCGACGGCCCGATCAACAACGTTCTGAACCGGCGGAGACCGAAAGTCGGTATCGCTTTTAGGATGTCACGCACCAGTGAGTGTACGCGAAAGGACGGCGCCATATGTCCCTATTGATTGCTCTCGTTTCGACGGCGATCATCGCTGGAACGTTCATCTCAGCTGATGCTCAGGAGGTTCCGGTGTTCGATTCCGAGTTTGTGTGCGATCCGCATCCGCAGCACAATCATTCATCATCGATTACCGAGGCGCCGAACGGCGACCTGATCGTAACGTGGTATCGCGGATCAGGCGAGCGCTGGGTTGATGACGTGAAGATCATGGGATCTCGCAAGCCTCTCGGTTCGAATGAATGGCATGCACCATGGGTGAATGCCGACGTTCCAAATTACCCGGATACGAATCCGATTACCTTCGTCGATCCACAGGGGACACTCTGGCTTTTCTGGGCGCAGGTGTTGAATAACCAGTGGTGGACCTGCGTTACCCGTTACCGCGTCGCGACGAATTATCTTGACGGACCGCCGAACTGGGATTGGCAGGATGACCTCTGGATGGTCATGCCCGAGCAGTTCGTGGACGACGTGAATGCGGGTATCGAACGAGGGCGAGCCGAGATTCCGAGCTTCGCGAACGAGAACGATCGGCAGAAAATGTCTGAGATGCTCGACAAACGCGCCGAGGATGTGAACGACAAGCTTCACCGCCGCCTTGGATGGATGCCGCGTTGTCAGCCGTTGGTGATCAACGGGAATCGGATGCTTGTGCCGCTCTACAACGATACATTTGGCGTTGGATTGATGGCGATTACCGAGGATTGGGGTAAGACGTGGCAAGTTGGTCGCCCGATCGTCGGTCTCTCCATTGAACAACCGTCGATTGTTCAGAAGGACGATGGGACCTTGGTTGCGTATATGCGCGACGGTAGTCCGCACTTACGGGTGCATCGGAGCGAGTCGGCTGATGGCGGTTTCACGTGGACGCCGGCGGTGCCAACGGAGTTACCGAATCCCGAGTCGAGCGTCGCCGTTGTGCGGCTATCGAATGGACATTGGGTTCTCGCACTTAACGACGTCGACCACTATAAGGGGCGTTTTCGCCTCGCTGTAATGCTCAGCACCGACGAAGGCGAGACGTGGTCCGCACCGAAATACGTGGAGAATCGGCCCGAACCGGAATCGGGCGATCCTGTCGAGTTCAGTTATCCGTCGTTGATCCAAGCGCGCGATGGGATGATCCATCTCACGTACACGTGGCGCGATAACCGTTACGGTGAAACGATCCGTCACGCATGGTTCAACGAAGCGTGGATTACCGAGGGCGCTGAATAATTTGGCGATTTACCGCCGGATTGCTCGTTCGGCGCTGAGATCGAGGTAGCGTCGTATCGCGTCCGCGGGCACATTCCACGGGATGTGATTGCCGATGCACATCATATAGCCGCCTGTCATGTGCGCGGTCTCGACCATTGAGTCGACCATCGCTTCTATCTCTACGGGATTGTTGCGCATGAGGAC
>CAZWQW010000022.1:27509-35495 GCA_964635955.1 uncultured bacterium
CCGCGTGAGGTGACGATGTCGTCGTGACACACGACGAATCTCACGGGTATTCGCGCGAACGCCCGAAACACGCGACGGTTGATCTCGGCGAACTCGTCCATGATACGTTCAAACCGCGGATCAAGACACGTTTCGAGGAACAACTCCCAACCAAACGTAAGCAGTGGCCACATGAACATCGTGTTGTAAAACGACGTTCGGACGTCTCGACCGTCTGGAGCGTCGGATCCCCATTCCTTTGGGAAGTGCTTCCGATATCGTTGGTAGATGACCTCTTCCGAGGAGTAATCCGCAGACTCAACAACGGGTATATTCGTGAAATCGGCCTGTTTTAGTGGCGAGAACGCGAACACCTCCTCCGCCGTCTGAAACTTCTCGCCCCAATCCCAATGACCCGACTCCCCGGCACCCCAACGGACATGTCTGTGCCCATCGTCATCGATACAAGACGATTGGTCCGCTCCGAATCTCGGTCGTGGAATCGGTTCGTCCGATTCCGGTACTCCAAGACCGAGTTGTGGATAGAGTTCCCTCATGCGCTGACGGCACAAGCGCGGGTGTTCGTAGTAGTCGATTCCGGTTATTTCGGATTCAGCATCGGGGTTCGACCAATGTTCCCAGTGTGGTATGCGTCGAGGGGCGAGCCCCATAATCGCCAAATATCCTGCATCTGCTGTACCGTCTTTGATCCGGTGTGTCATCTCGTATGCCTCTGAGTGGCGCATAGGTTATTGCGTGACGATTACGATTATCGCGCGACAACGTTCGCGAACATACGGTCCCGGTGCCTGCATTTCTCATACACACAATTGCGTATTTGACAGATGTTTGCGTACTATACGTCCGACGGCGGCAAACGCGAAATCGACGCGCGAATTGTTACATCCATGTAAAATCGTCCTCGATTGGAAACGCTAAAAGCGTGGATGTTGTTATTGATAGGACGTGTTCGGTGCAGGTCTAACACGTGCATTGGCGGTTGTTGAGCCTCATTCCGATTACCTGAGCGAAAGGCATCTCCCATGGAAACGAAAAACCAAGCGAGCAGTCCGCCTCCCACAGCGAATGGTTCAATCACGAATCCTCCGATCGATCGGATCCTCCGTCCGTTTACCGAGTTTTTCCGACTCGAATCGGCTGGTGGCATTTTGCTGTTAGGTGCAACTGTGATTGCCCTTATCTGGGCGAATTCACCTTGGGCGGATTCATACGCAACACTGTTCGGAACGTATGTCACCGTTGGATATGGTGAATTCGCGTTATCGAAATCCTTGATCCACTGGATCAACGACGGTCTCATGGTATTGTTCTTTTTCGTCGTCGGTCTTGAGATCAAACGCGAGGTGCTCGCTGGTGAGTTGTCGTCGCCCAAACAAGCCGCGCTCGCCATTGGCGCGGCAATTGGTGGAATGCTTGTACCGGCGCTTTTCTATACGGCGTTCAATTTTGGCGGACCAGGTTCGGCTGGTTGGGGTGTGCCGATGGCGACCGATATTGCGTTCGCACTCGGTGTGCTCTCACTTCTCGGAAGCCGTGCGCCGCTCGCACTTAAGGTGTTTCTTACGGCTGTCGCAATTGTCGATGACATTGGTGCTGTGTTGGTCATCGCGGTTTTCTACACCTCGCAGCTTTCGTTGACAGCGCTCGGTATCGGAATCGCGTTGTTGATCGTGCTCGCCGTATTGAATCGTCTCGGAGTTCGTGCTGTCACACCGTATGCGCTCATCGGTCTGGTAATCTGGGTTGCGTTCTTGAAATCTGGTGTACACGCGACCGTCGCCGGTGTCTTGGTTGCGATGACAATACCCGTCGCAGTCCGTATGCGTCCGAGCGATTTTGTTTCGCACGGCCGGGAGCTCATCGACTCGCTTGAAGGACACAAAGACGATCAAACGGTTTTGGAGAGTCACGAGCAGCATGAAGTATTGGTGGAACTCGAGGATGGCATTCGGAAGACGGTTTCGCCGCTTCAGCGGCTCGAGCACGGCTTACATCCGTTGGTCATCTTCGTTATCATGCCGATCTTCGCTCTCGCCAATGCGGGTGTGACAATCGGCGGCGGAATCGGGACCGCGCTCGCGCACCCCGTAGCCCTCGGTATCATTGTCGGTTTGGTGCTCGGAAAGCAAGTGGGAATCATGCTCGCCGTATGGCTCATGGTTCTTGCCGGGATTGCGGCGACTCCGAAGGGTGTATCGTGGCGACAGATTTATGGCGTTGCGGCACTTGCAGGAATCGGATTCACGATGTCGTTGTTTATTGCGAATCTCGCATTCCCCGGTTCGCCACTTCTCGATACTGCGAAAATCGGTATTCTGACGGCATCCCTGATCTCAGGCATCGCTGGGTGGATTGCACTCGCCGGCGCAAAGACATCGAACGCTTAGACACTGGTACGCATAACGAGCGGGGCAAATTAGTTGTTCCGCTCGTCCTCATTCATACGGATATCGTCGGTGCAACAGGAGTGAGTGTATCTATTACCACGTAGAGTGCATACTGTGTCACAGCCCTGTGACAGCGCGTTTCCACGAATCAATGGACGGTCGTTACGGTCGTCGTACGTATCACCGCTGCCCTCGTTGCCATCTGATATTCCTTGATCCTACGCAGTACCTCGATCCGATAGAGGAGCGCAAGCGGTACGATACCCATGTGAATGAACCAGAAGATGCTGGTTACCTATCCTTTCTTCGCCGCCTCGCAGATCCGGTGATCGAGCGACTCGACCCGAATGCGGAAGGTCTTGACTACGGAAGCGGACCCGGTCCGGCGATGCATACGATTTTCGCTGATCACGGTCACGAAATAGCCCATTGGGACCCATTCTACGATCCTAATTCCCGCGCGCTCGAACGCCAGTACGACTTCATCGTTTGTTCGGAGACGGTGGAGCACTTCCATCATCCGGACGCCGACTTCCTTCGCATGAGTCGGTTGCTTTACGACACGAACGCACTTCTCGGTGTAATGACAGAGATTCTTCTATCGGAATCGGAATTCGCCGATTGGTGGTACCACCGCGATCCGACACATGTTTGCTTCTACCAACGCACGACGTTCGAGTGGATCGCTTCATGGCTCGGGTTTTCAGTCGAGTTTCCGGTGAAGAACGTTGTGATATTCACGCGGTAGCGTCTGCCGTATCAGCGGTCTGCATGAGCGAGTTAGTAGCTCCCCGATGTAACGAGCACTCTCCGTCAAACGCCAACTGCCTTGGTCCGAACGTCTGATCTTGTGAGAATAGCGTATGCGACAACGCGTATCTGTCGATTTGGGAGGATGTTCATGGCCGACGATCGAATCTGGGCGTATCTCCTGCCGCTTAGCTACAATATGGGAAACGACCGTCAGACAACGGAACGCGACGAACGCACCATCTACACTCCATATCTTCGGTTCGACGAGTCGCTCTGGAACGACATGCTGCCGAAGCTCGTCGAAGCCGGAGTGAACATGATTGTGATCGATTTATGTGACGGTGTCCGGTATCAAAGTCATCCGGAGATCGTACTACCCGATGCATGGTCACCTGAGAAGCTTCGGACCGAGTTGGACCGGATGCGTGAACACGGTATCGAGCCGATTCCAAAGTTGAATTTCTCCGCGACACACGACGTGTGGTTGGGGAAATATTCCCGAATGTTGAGCACAGCTGCGTACTATACTGTTGTTCGGGACCTGATTGCGGAGGTTGTCGATCTCTTCGACGGTCCGCGGTTCTTTCATCTCGGAATGGATGAGGAGACTGCGCAACATCAGCGTCACCATGCATTCGCGGTTATGCGCCAGCACGGGCTCTGGTGGCACGATTTCAATTTGATGGTTGATGCTGTGGAGAAGAGCGGATCGCGAGCGTGGATTTGGTCCGACTACGTTTGGCATCACCCAGACGAGTTTGTGGCGAATATGTCGAAGCGCGTTTTACAGTCGAACTGGTATTACGGTGAGCGATTCAGCGATTTCCGAGGCTTGGAAGAGACGCACGTAACAGCATACGATCTTCTCGAGAAACACGGATTCGATCAGATTCCGACAGGGAGCAATCATTCGAACACGGTAAACTTTAAAGGCACGGTAGAGTACTGTGAGAGACACGTCGATTCAGCCCGTTTACTCGGGTATTTCATGACGGTATGGAGACCGACTACAGAACAGTATCGAACCGCACATATGGAAGCGATTCAGCTTGTTGCAGAAGCATGTAGAGAGATTGGTAAATAGTTCGGGGAACACCCTCAACAACGGAGAGTGAAATGGGAACGAACGACATGATCTGGGGATATCTCGTTCACTTGGGGTATAACATGTGGTCCGATCGGCCGGTTGATCGACCGAATATCGGAGCGCAGCCTCACATACGGTTCGATGAAAGCCTGTGGAACGACATGGTTCCGAAAATGCACGACGCGGGTGTGAATCTCGTCGTTATCGATCTTGGTGAGGCGGTCCAGTACGAGAGTCATCCGGAGATCAGTGTAAAAGGTGCGTGGTCACGGCCGCGTCTTCGTGAGGAACTTGGTCGTTTGCGAGACACTGGCATCGAGCCAATTCCGAAGTTGAACTTCTCCACTGCACACGATACGTGGCTTGGACCTTATTCGCGGATGATCAGCACGGATATCTACTACGAAGTCTGCGGTGATCTCATAGCGGAAGTGAGTGCGCTGTTCGACAAGCCGCGTTTTTTCCACCTTGGATACGACGAAGAGACTGCCGGACATCAGCGTAACTATCTCTACGCCGTGATGCGTCAGCACGAGTTGTGGTGGCACGACTTCGAGTTCTTCCGGAACACCGTTGAAAGCCACGGTGTGCGTCCATGGATCTGGTCGGATTACGCGTGGAATCATCCGGAGGAGTTCTTCGAGAAGATGTCGAAGAGCGTGTTGCAGTCGAATTGGTATTACGGTGACAAGTTCGAAGAAGCGACCGATGAGCGCGAGCAAGTGTATGTGAAGACGTATGACCTTCTCGAGGAACACGGATACGATCAGGTGCCGACGGGATCCAATTGGTCGAATACGGTCAATTTCCAGCGGACGGTCGACTATTGTCGTGAACGGATCGCTCCGGAGCGGATGAAAGGCTTCCTCCACGCGCCGTGGCATCCGACGCTCGAGGCGCACCGTGACGCTCATCTCGGTGCCATTGAAGAAATCGCCACCGCCGTGAGTGGATGGTAATCCGACGGTAGATCAGAAAAACGCTTCTACTTAGAAAGAATGGTTTGTTATATGGCGAAGAACGACATGATCTGGGCGCAACTCATTCATCTTGGATCGAACTTCTGGTCGGACCGCGACCCGCGTCCGAGTGGCTGGCACACAGAATACGTGGATGCGCAACCGACGTTACGATGCGAGAAACCGGTGTGGGATGAGTTGATCAAACATTTCGCCGAGGTCGGAATCAACACAGTTGTTATTGATCTTGGCGAAGGCGTTCGGTACGACAGCCATCCGGAGCTCGCGATCGAAGGTACATGGAGCAAGGCTGATCTCGCAGCGGAACTTGCGAAGATGCGCTCGATGGGTCTTACACCAATTCCCAAGATGAACTTTTCCACCGCTCACGACGCTTGGCTTGGCGAATACGGGCATATGATCGCGACACCGACGTATTACCGCGTGCTCGCTGATCTCATCGCAGAAGCGATCGAATTGTTTGACAATCCGACGTTGTTCCACCTCGGTATGGACGAAGAAAATTGGCAGAATCAGAAGCATTACAGCCTGTCTGTGATTCGTCAGTACGATTTATGGTGGCACGATTTCCTCTACATGGTCGAGCAAGTGGAAAAGGGCGGGGCGCGCGCGTGGATTTGGTCGGACTACGTGTGGGAGCACCCCGACATGTTCTTCGAGCGGATGCCGAAATCGGTGCTGCAGTCTAACTGGTATTACGGGCACGAATTCAACAACGAAATCACGGGGTCGCGTACGTATATCGACCTCGAAAAGCATGGCTTCGATCAGGTTCCGGCGGGATCAAACTGGTCGGATCCGTACAATTTCGAGAAAACAGTGCATTTCTGTTCCGAGCATGTCGCTCCTGAACGGCTGAAGGGCTTTCTGCAGACCGTATGGAAGCCGACAGTGGAGCGGCGTCGTCATCGTCATCTCGAAGCGGCAGATGAAGTCGGTATCGCGCGGCGGTGGTTCGAAAGTCGGTAGTGTGGGTGTCTCTACAAGAGGAACTCAGTATGGCGAATGCGTTTCCGCCGCCTGAAGCGACAATCGCGCAGTATGGTGATCTCATACTGGACACGACGCGCGTACGCCCGCTCGATACGGTAAACGTCCGTGTCGTCGGGCGTACCGCGCCGGGGTTCCATGACACGCGCGCAACAATTCGCGTGTATGATGATTCGTATCGGCTCTACTGCGAAAAATCGGTCGAGTTATCCGACAACGTTGGCGACGTGGCTTTCGTCGCTGCGGGTGCGCTTGGAGTCCACCGTGTGTCGCTCTTTTTCCCCGGTGATGTCCAGCGAGATGGGACTCCTCGGCATTCGCGGTATGCCAATCTTCGAGTCGATGTAGAGACTCACGTTGAGACGGGTGATCCGGATTTCGATAGCGTCGTGCCGGTCACTGAAAACGCGCTTCAGTTGAGTCGGCGCGCGTTCGATACGGAGCGCGGACGATTCGTTGGATACATCAGCGGCGATACGTGGCAGATCGACGGCGTCTGGTTACGCGATTGGATCTATCAGTTGCCGGCGTATCGCTCGTGGGAACGCGCGATGCAATGTGGTCTCGATCGTTTCCTCGAGAAGCAGAACGACGACGGAAGTATTCCGGACGGCATCCGTCGCGATGGGACGACGTGGCGCGCGGCCGTTGAGTCGGATGTTGAGTACATCCTCGTTCTCGGCGTGTGGGAGACGTGGAAGGTCACGGGCGATATGGCGTGGATGAAGCGTGCGCTGCCGAGGCTGGAACGCGCGCTCGACTACGTGCGTAACGACGAAATGCGATGGGATAACGAGCACCAATTAGTCAAACGTGGTCACACGTGCGATACGTGGGATTTCGAGATACGTGAGACGTCTGAGTTCGTCGGAAAACGTTTCGTTGTTGCGACATGCGATCAGAGTGGTTACGTGCTTGCGTTTCGCGCGATGGCGGATATGTACCGGAACATCGGTGAAACTTTCGCGGCGGATCGATGGACTCTCGAAGCCGATGAGTATGCGCGACGTGCGAACGCGTTACTCTGGGATGGCGAGAAGTACCGTCACCATGTCCATCTCACACCGCTCGATCATCCGGGATTTGACGAAACCGATCAGCTTGCGATGGGCAACACGTGGGCAGTGACGCGTGGTCTTGCGGATTCTCAGCAAGCACGTTCAGTGATCGCTGAATATCGACGACGACATGATGCGACAGGCGACGCGCATCCATGGTGGAGCCTCCAGCCGGGATATCCTGATCATCTGGAGTACTACGATGCGCCGTATCTACGACAGGGTGGTTACGCGAATGGTGGATTGATGCCGTGGGTCGGTGGTGAGCTATGTCGTGGGGCGTTGATTTCGGGAATGGAGCAGTACGGCGTCGACCTGCTTCGTGATTACGTCGCGCATCTCCGGAAGACTGGGAACCGTGTCCACGTCTGGTATTGGCCGAACGGTGAAGCGGGTATGCGCACCACAAACGAAGTCCCGCATACCGGTTGGGGTATGGCTGAGTGGTACAACGCACTGATCGAGGGAATCGCCGGGATTCGCGATATCGGAGTACGGCTTGACACAGTGGAAGTTGCCCCGCGCTGGGCAGCAACAGACGTAGAATCCGCGCGTGTGGCATTACGCTACGCAGCGAACGATGCGTATATCGCGTATCATTTACAGCGAGATAACGTTGCGAAGCGAATCGATATGGCTGTGAGCGGTTCAGGTGATTCGGTTCGGTTCAAGGTGCTTCTACCGAGCGATTGGATTCCAGACACTGTGACAGTCGCGGATTCTGAGTCAAC
>CAZWQW010000023.1:0-15306 GCA_964635955.1 uncultured bacterium
GGCCCCCGTCAATTCCTTTGAGTTTCAGCCTTGCGACCGTACTCCCCAGGCGGGGCACTTAACGCGTTAGCTTCGGCACGAGAGGAGTCAATACCTCCCACACCTAGTGCCCATCGTTTACAGCGTGGACTACCGGGGTATCTAATCCCGTTCGCTCCCCACGCTTTCGCGCTTCAGTGTCAGTGTTAGACCAGTACGGCGCCTTCGCCACCGGCATTCTTCCCAATATCTACGCATTTCACCGCTACACTGGGAATTCCCCGTACCCCTTCCACACTCAAGATCCGCAGTATCAAAGGCAGACACGCAGTTGAGCCGCGTGCTTTCACCTCTGACTTACGATTCCACCTAGACGCCCTTTACGCCCAGTAATTCCGAACAACGCTTGCTCCCCCCGTATTACCGCGGCTGCTGGCACGGAGTTAGCCGGAGCTTCGTAATAGGTACCGTCAGGCCGTACAGGTATTAACCGTACAGATTTTCGTCCCTATCCGTTTGAGGTTTACACTCCGAAGAGCTTCTTCCCTCACGCGGCGTCGCTGGTTCAGACTTTCGTCCATTGACCAATATTCCCGCCTGCTGCCTCCCGTAGGAGTCTGGGCCGTATCTCAGTCCCAGTGTGGCCGAACACCCTCTCAGGCCGGCTACCCATCGCAGCCTTGGTGAGCCGTTACCTCACCAACTAGCTAATGGGGCGCGGGCTCATCCGAAAGTGGGAGGTCCGAAGATCCCCCCCTTTAATCCGATGCCCATGCGAGCTTCGGATCATATGCGGTATTAGCCCTCCGTTAGGAGGGTTATTCCCCGCTTCCGGGCAGATTACCCACGTGTTACTCACCAGTCCGCCACTTTCCACCATGATCGACCCCCGAAGGAGTCTCACACAGCTTCACGTGCGACTTGCATGGCTTAGGCACGCCGCCAGCGTTCGTTCTGAGCCAGGATCAAACTCTCCGTAGGATTGTTTGTGTCTGGTTGTTGCATTAAGTAGAAACCCATTTGCCACTCACCCGCGATACTCAGCGGCAGAGTGGACAAGGGCCCATCATCGAACTTGGCTCGATGCACGCTATTCGATTTTCAAAGAGCAGCGCCTCGGCGAGGCAAATATCTAACTGATTCAACCACCCGAACCCGTAATCAACTGCACATCTGTTCAGGTCGCTGAATCAGGCAGACATCAATAGTATCAACTTACCGGTGCTTCGTCAACTCCTCAGCGAAAATATTTCTGAGAAGTTTCGATCGGCAGGATACTCACTGTCGATAACCGCGGCGTTCGAGAACTTACACCGTCACCGCAGGTAGCCATAAAGACTAAGACGATACGTAACCTTTGTCAAGTCCCACGCGAAACTATTTTTCGAAAATCGCGCGGCGCGCTTTCGAACTGCGCGTGGTGCACTCGTCACTTGACAAATTCTACCGGTTCAGAGCGCAACGAATAAGTATATATGCCCAACTCATGGGCGTCAAGTCCAGCCGAACACGAGTTGCATCGTGGTCCGCGTCGGCGTCGCGGCAACGTCGTGCGCACCAAACGATTACGCCTCGATTGTCTCACAAAAAAATGTGCGCCATCGAGGATTTACGCGGTGCAAATGAGGAAACACGGCTGTCGTTCGCAGAGTTCCCGCCACGTTGGTCCGAAGTGGAAATCCCGATACCGTCCAAGTGTTCTTCCGACGTATCCCGCTCAGGAGTAGTCCCAACCTCAGATGACACATCAATACACTCCGCGTTTCCTCCACGGTCTCGGACCGGTCGTTGTCCCAGGACTGCTTCTCGGCATCGCAATGATGAACGGGCAGCTTCTCGTGATTGCGTCGCCATCGATACGCACACTGCTCAATCTCGAAGCCGGACCGTTCGGATGGTTGCTGTCTTCGTGGCTTGTATCGGGAGCGGTAGGGAGTCTTCTCGCTGGATGGCTCGCCGACCGTGGCCGGACGAATCCCGCCGCGGTCGGTATGGTCGTCCTCATGGTGATCGGCTATGCCCTCGGCGTGCTCGAACCGACGTACGTGTGTTTTTTCACCGGATACGCGCTGGTGGGACTCGGCATTTCGGGCATCGCGACGCTCGGAAACGTCGCCGTTGCGCGCGCGTTCCCAACCGACGGCACACGACGCGCGCTGACATGGCTCCAACTTATCGCGGCTGTATCAGCGATGGCGGGACCGGTGCTCTGGGCGTGGATTCTCGACGCAATCCAGGCTGCCGACTACTCACTCTCCAGCTCGGTGCGCGCCACGTTTGCGATTACCGGCATCCTCACCGCGCTCCTTGTGCTCATTCCGATTGTGCGACCACTTCCCCGTCGAAGGGTAGAACGCGTCGACCAGTCGACGCGCGACCATTCGACGCGCCGTCCGAAGGTTACCGTAGCGCTTATCATGGTGCTTACGTTTGTCGTGCTGCACACCGGCGCGGATAACGGGATGTACATGTGGCTGCCGGATTTTGTCGAGCGGCACTATCAACCGCTCGCATTCCCCGCAGCGTGGATCATTTCGGCGTTTTCCGGCGCGTATTTCGTCGGGCGGTTGGCGCTGACGACGATTTCGGACCAAATCGACGACCTCCTTCTTCTCAGCGTCGCACCCGCTGTCGCAGCGGTGCTATCGTTCTTCGCGTTCCAGACTGAGAGCCTACACGCACTCGCGATACTCTACGTGATTGCCGGTCTCTCGATGTCGGTCGATTTCCCCTCGATTCTCTCGTATGTCGGTAAGCACTTCCCGGAAGCTGCTGGGCGGATCATGGCATTGGTAGGAGCGGTGAGTGGGGTTGCGTCGTTTGTGGTACCGCCAGCGATGGGCTATGTCGGGGAGCTGTTCGGCTCGATGCGAATCGGTATGATGCTGCCGTCGGCGATGTTGGCGACATTGAGCGTGCTTGTGTTTGCGTATAGGTATCGTACGCGCGCGACGAGAGTCAGATTAGTCGACGAGTAGGCGCAGAACGGCCGACACATCCGCCAAGCTTTCAAGCACGGTATCCGCTTTGGCGGCGGCGAGTTCGTCGACGGAGAACGGCCCGGTCGCGACGCCGATCGCATGCACCCCGTTCGCGCGCGCACACGCGATATCCAACGGCGTATCGCCGATGATCACCGTATCGCTCGGCGCGATGTCCCGTCCCAACCGCTCGCGGAACCGTCGCCACGCAACAGGCACAAGCTCCGGTCGTGTCGGAGCGTCATCACCGAATGCGCCGAGTGGATTCCACACGTTCTGCCCCGCGCCGTCGCTGAAGTACCCGTCGAGCCCCGCATTTGCGAGCTTCAGTCGCGCGCCGTCGATCCAATTGCCTGTCAGCAACCCGCACACCACATCGGAGCGGTTTGTCAACTCGCCGAGTATGTCGTGGACGCCAGCCAAGACGCGCATACGCCCTTCCGGAGTGTCGAGAAGCTGGTCCAGATACACGAGATACCGTTCGCGGAGACGATCTTCTTCGTTTTGCGAGAACGTCAGACCGTGGAGGTCGAACGCTTCGCGCGTGATGATCGGATCGGTCTTACCGGCCATGCGAATCGTCGCGAAGGCATCGGAGATACCATACAACTCCTCGAAAGCGATGTTCAGCGCGCGAGGTCCGAGACTGCCGCCGGAGCCGCCCGCAGTGAGTGTGCCGTCGATATCGAAGAGAAGGTAGCGCATGGGGTGTCCGTTCAACAGTTGCGGTGTGAGAGTAATATCCGTGCGAAAACACACAAGATGGTTAATGTACGACGCGGATTCGCTCGAGCCAATTCACGTGTTGAAGGCGTCCGGATGGGTGGGAACACCGATTCGTGCGCGTATCTTTAGTACGATCAACCATTATCACACTCTTTCATGATTGAGGGTACGTATGAACGCCAAACGATTGTTCGCGTTTTTCTTTGTGCTGACCTGCTCGCTTATCGCGATTCCGTCACTGGCTGACGCGCAGCAGCGTAAACGACCCGAACTTGACGATCAGGTTCCGCTTCTGGACCGGCAGTGGTCGAACGACCCGCTGAAATTCGATTTCATCGTAGTAGGCGATAAGTGGAGCGGTGGACACGATAAGTGGCCGATTTTCGATCGTGCGATGGCTGAGATCAACCTCCTCCGGCCGGATTTCGCCATCACCGTCGGCGATATGATCCCCGGCCACGTGGTGACGCGTGAGGAATGGGATGCCGAATGGGCAACGTTCCACAGCCACGCAGACGTGTTGGAGGTGCCTCTCTTCCTAACACCGGGAAATCACGACATCTCGAATCCCGAGATGTATCACCTATGGCGTGAAGATTTCGGAAGCACGTACTACAGCTTCGACTATATGAATTGCCACTTCCTCGTGATCAATACCGAAGAAGAGCGGTTCGACGGCCGCGGCGAAGTATGGAACCGCATGATTGAGTTCGTCGAAACCGATCTCTCGAAATCGACGGATGCGCGTCACACGTTTCTGTTCATGCACAAGCCCATGTGGCGCGATGATCGCTACGAGGACGATTGGGCGCGTATCGATGCAGCACTCGGCGCGCGTCGATTCACGGCGTTCGCTGGTCACACGCACACACTCGAGCTCGACGACACACGTCCGCAGCGACACATCGTCGTAGCAGCCACGGGCGGTGGTATTTCGCTCAGCCCGTTGCGTGAGCTTGGTGAGTTCGATCACTACACGAAGGTTGTCGTAGACGGCGACTCGGTGCATTTGGCGATTATCGAGCCGGGCGCGATGCACGCCTACGATACCGCGCGACTCACGCGCGTGCGTGAAATCTATGGTATGGCCACCATCAATCCGCATCCGCCGACGGGGCTTACGACGCCCCGCGCCACGTTCGTTGTGGACGTGGCGTATTCGAACGTGCTGGAAGACACGGTTACGATCACCACGAAGATCAGCGGCCTCGATGGCAGCGCATGGGAACTGAGCGAAGGCGCCGATTCGTTGGCGATCACGCTCACGCCGGGCGAACGCACTGACCGTCGCTTCACCCTCACGGTACCACCGGGCGAACTTGGAACGCCACCGAGTATCGTCTCTTCGGTGATTCGCGGCGACGAGGTGCTCTTCCGGAGAGGCCGCGTAGTGCCGCTCGCGCAGGAATCGGCGATGCGAGTGATTCCGGAGTGGCGCGTCGTGGGACCGTTCGCGATTGGTGACGTTCAGGCGCAGTATCTCCCGGACGACCCCGAACGCGCGATTCCCGGCCTGTTCACGGGCGAGAAGGCAAACGTACTTCGGCCCGCGCGGTACTATGTGGATAACGGCGATACCTTGCGGTGGGTCACTGCAAGCGCAACCTCCGAAGGGTTGTTGAACTTTAACGGTATCATTGGCACAAAAGATCATGTGCTCGGATACGCAGTTGCCGAGGTGTATAGCCCGCGCAAACAGAGCATCTTCATCCGCATGCGTGCGGATAACTTCGCGCAGGTGCTGGTCAATGGCACACGCGTTCCGGAAGGTGACAAGTGGAGTGGAACAGGCGGGATTCAGTACGTCCGCCTGCCACTGAAGAAGGGATGGAATAACCTCGCGGTGAAGCTCATCAATAACCGCGGTGACTGGTACCTCGACGTCGGTGTCGCCGATCCGAACGACGAATTGCGCTTCCGACTCCCACGCTAACACAGGGCTCGATTCGACAGGAAACGCAGCGTGTGCACCGCGCTGCGTTTCCGCTGTACGGTCGGTTACCTTCCCCCGACCACTCGTTCGTCGGATCTTACCAGCGCAGTATTTCCGTCACACCGAAAATAGGAACGGTTTACTATGCCCGACGCTAACTCGAACACCCGACGCTCGCAAGCCAGCAGCAAAACGACCGCAACGCGGTCGTTAACGAATCCGCAGAGTTCGCCGAAGGATTCGCCGAATATCATCTTCATCATGGCGGATGACCACGCGGCGCACGCCATGAGTTGTTACGGCAGTCGAATCAACGAGACTCCCCACATCGACCGGATCGCGCGCGAAGGGATGCGATTCACCAATACCTTCTGCACGAATTCGATCTGCACGCCGAGTCGCGCGACGATTCTCACCGGCACGTACAACCACATCAACAACGTCACCACGCTCGCGTCAAAGATGGACAATCGACTGCAGACGTTTCCGAAGCTCTTGCAGTCGGCAGGGTACCAGACGGCAATCGTCGGGAAGTGGCATCTTGGCGAAGGGAAAGCGCACGAACCGACCGGCTTCGACTTCTGGCGCGTGCTTCCCGGGCAGGGGCTCTATCACGACCCTGTCATGATCGACGCTGACGGCGAGCGCACGTGGACGGGATACGCAACAGACCTCATCACGGATTTCTCGCTCGATTGGCTAAGAGAACGCGATCGCGAGCGACCGTTCTGCCTCCTCGTTCACCATAAAGCGCCGCATCGTCGTTGGGAACCTGACGAAAAACACGCGACGATGTACGACGATATCGACATTCCGGAGCCGGAGACCTTCAACGATGATTACGCCAATCGGTCATCGGCGGCGGCAGCGGCGAAGATGCGCATCGATCGCGACCTGACTCCTGAAGACGTGAAAGAGCCGATTCCGGAAAACCTATCACCGACGGAGTTGAAGAGCTGGAAGTATCAGCGGTATATCAAGGACTATCTCCGCGTTGTCGCGTCGATTGATGACAACGTCGGACGACTTCTCGATTACCTCGAAGAGGACGGTATCGCCGAGAACACAATTGTTATATACACGTCCGACCAAGGATTTTTCCTCGGCGATCACGGATGGTACGATAAGCGGTTCATGTACGAAGAGTCGCTGCGGATGCCGTTCGTGATTCGATGGCCGGCGGTCATCCAACCGGGAAGCGTGGCCGACGCCATGACGCTGAACGTCGATTTCGCGCCACTTTTCCTCGACGCGGCTGGAGTCGAGGTTCCAGCGGACATGCAGGGACGTAGCTTCTTGCCAGTGCTGCGCGGCGAGACACCGACGGACTGGCGCGACGCGATGTACTACCGCTATTGGATGCATAAGTCGCACCACAACGTATACGCGCACTACGGTGTCCGGACCCACCGATACAAGCTGATCTACTTCTACAACGCGGCGCTCGGTCAACCCGACGCAGTGGATGAGACGTACGAGCCGGAATGGGAGCTATTTGATCTCGAACGGGACCCATACGAGTTGTGCAGCGTCTATAACGATCCGGCGTACGCGGACGTGCGGCGCGAACTTACTGATCTGCTCCATCGTTTACAGGAAGAAGTCGCTGACGAGCGATACGAGAAGGACGTCGATTGATCTCGGTACCGTGTCGCCGTTGAGATCACGACACGTAGGAAAATGACGCACATTGGAGCGCTACTATATGACACCATTCCCACTTCCCGGACGATTCGTACAGAGGGCTGGTGAGCCGCATCCGGACGGAACCGTTGCGTTTCAGCGACCGGAATATCGCTACTGCCCGCTCTGTGCGACGCTGCTCGAGGAACGCGGGACGGGTCACAACGACGAGGTGCATCCAACGTGCCCAAAATGCGGATACACGGCGTATTACAATCCCGCGCCCGCAGTCGGCGCAGTGATTCTTCGTGAAGCCAACGGTGCACCGGAAATCCTCCTCGTTCGCCGTCGATTCGCGCCGAAGCTCGGTCTGTGGAGTCTCCCCTCGGGATTTATGGATTTTGGCGAACGGCAAATCGACGCACTCGCGCGCGAAGTCGCAGAAGAAACCGGGCTGACACTGACGAGCGCGTCGCTTCTCAGTGTGGAGGACGCGTCGGAAGACCCGCGCACACATGCACTGCTGATCGCGTTTATCGCGCATGAGTGGAGCGGCGAACCACGACCCGGCGACGATGCGAGCGAAATTGGGTGGTTCTCCATCGACGCACTACCGGCGGATATGGCGTGGAAAAACCATGCGCGGGTGCTCGCCGCAGTACGCGAGGTACTCGCTGGATGAGGGTGCTCGCGGTGGATTTTGGCGACCGTCGAGTCGGTCTGGCGATTTCTGACGAACTGGGCATCGCCGCGCATGGACTCGACACAGTCGACGTAGTATCGCCGAGACGTGCCGCCAATGCCGTCGTCGCCATCGCGAACGAACGCGGAGCGGAGCGAATCGTCGTGGGGATGCCGTACGCGATGGACGGTTCGCGCGGACCGCGTGCCGAAGCGACAGCCGAGTTTATCGAGCTTCTCCGCCGACGCACGAATCTTCCGATCGAAGAGTTCGACGAGCGATTTACCACGAAACGCGCCGAACATACCCTGCATGAACTCGGCATCGATGAACGTCGTGGACGCGGAAAGAAAGACCAGATCGCCGCGGTGTTTATCCTTCAAGACTACCTATCGACCGTCCAAATGCGAACGAATAATCCGCCGGAGTGCCACGAACAATGAGCACGCCGATGTACCTTCGTGTCGCGATTGAGGATGCGCTGCTTCTCGCACTTCTGATTCCGCTCGCAGTAGTGTTTCAGCTTCTTCTGTTTCTCGCCGAGGGATACTACCGAATGCGTCGTAGCGGTGTGCTTGCGCCGAGCGTCGTCATCATCGCGATGCTTGTTGTTGGAACACGAGCCATCCGCCGGATGAAACGCTGATTTCGAGATACGATATATCCATGACACGATCGCACGGAACACGAATCATTGGGTGGACGATAGCGCTTGCCGCCGTGGGAATACTCGGCGGCGCGGCGGTGTACGCGGGTGTCTCCTGGCTGAATTCGTCGCCGAAGAATGTCGAACTCTATAGCCTCGAAATCGAGCCGGGCATGTCCGCCGGTCGTGTCGCGGAAAAGCTCGAACGGGAAGGACTTATCCGGTCAGCGCGATTCTTTCGTGTACTAGCGCGGTTTCGCGGGTTCGATCGGCAGATTCACGCGGGAACCCACTGGGTCGACGGTCGGAAGACAACGAGTGGCATCCTTGCGCAACTCCTCTCAGGCGGCATCCGCATTGTGCGCATCACCGTTCCGGAAGGCTTGGTGATAGACGATATCGCCGAGCTACTTGCGAAAGCGTTACCGTTCGAGCCGGAGGAGTTCGTCGAGGCATGTCAGGACTCGGAGCTCGTCGCGACGCTTGCGTACCCCGGCGCGAAGACCATGGAAGGGTATCTCTTCCCAGATACGTATTTCTTCGACGTAAACGCCGGCGTGCGCGAGACAATCGGGGTGATGTCGCGACGTTTTCATAACGTATTCGCCGACTCTTTGGTCCTCCGCGCAGATTCGCTTCGGATGAGCGTCCACGAAATCGTCACGCTCGCGAGCATCATTGAGAAAGAGGCGCAGGTCAGGTCCGAGCAGCCGATCATCTCGCAGGTGTTCCACAAACGGCTGCAGATCGGATACAGACTCGGCGCCGATCCTACGGTGAAGTATGCTATGGGACAGGCCAATCGCCGATTGAGCCTCCGCGATATCGAAATCGACTCCCCTTACAACACGTACAAACATCGCGGACTGCCACCGGGTCCGATCTGTAGTCCGGGCCGCGGTGCGCTTCATGCCGCGCTCTATCCCGCCGATACCCACTACCTCTACTTCGTCGCCAACTGGGACGGCACGCACACGTTTACCAAGACACTACTCGACCATAATCGCGCGAAGAAGGTGAGTAACCAGCGATATTGGGAGTGGCGTCGCGAACAGCGCCGTCGCGAAGCCGAACTGGGCAATTAACGCGAAAGCCCCGAACGGTAGGGCAGTACCGTTCGGGGCTGTATTCGCTCAGCCCGTCGGCTGATGGGGGAACTCTGTCGAAGGGTCCGTGACCGGTTTCCCGGTCCACGCATTACGTTGCGTCGCGCGTTAGATACCCTTCGTAAAAGAACGATAGGTGTTGATAATATAGAAGACGCACACGCGATGTGCAAGTCGATTGAACGAAATCGTGAGAAAACGTCGGGGCGGCCTATCGGTGGTAGGGATGGCCTTGCGCGATGGTCATGGCGCGATAGAGTTGCTCGGTCAGTACAACCAGTGCAAGGTCGTGCGGGAGTGTCATCGGGCCGAACGAAAGCCGATGCGCTGCACGCTCGACGAACCCTGGTGAGAGACCGAGTGCGCCGCCAATAACGAACGTCACACCGCGGATGCCGGAATCCTGCCAATCGACCATCCGCTGCGAAAACTCCGCCGAACCGGTCGATGCACCGCAACGGTCGAGCGCGACGATCGGCCAGTCCGCTGGGCACTTCGCGGTAACGCGTTCGGCTTCGCGTCGCATGACCTCATCGTCGTTGATGTTCTGCGTGAGTTTTTCCGCGGCGACTGATACGACCTCGATCGGCCAAAACGAGCGGAGTCGCTTCACATACTCGTCAACGAAGACGCGATGCACGTCGCGTGATGGTTTGCCAACGGTGATGATGCGGAGGTCCATTCAGTGCGTTTCGATAGCCGGATGAACGGCGGTCACGGGTAAGAAGGAATCGAAGCGGAGGTGGAAAACACCGAGTTTAAAAGAAAATGGTGACCCGTAGGGGAGTTGAACCCCTGTTGCAGGGATGAAAACCCTGAGTCCTAACCACTAGACGAACGGGCCACGCGTTCTCATGTAGACTATTGAATATACATACTGGGATATAATACTCTCAAGTCCCCGTCACACCGATTGTTCATAAACCTGCCGCAAGCCGACGAACGCGCTCGATATCCTCCGGCGGCGGAGCTTCGACCGATACCGTCTCCCCCGTGGACGGATGGCGGAACACGAGTCGTGCGGCGTGCAAAACCTGTCGATCGATCGCGGCAAGCACCTTCTCGGCATCGCGTCGATATACGGGCGCGATACCGCGAATCGCCACACGGCCGCCGTAGTCGTCGTCGCCGACAACGGGATGCCCGACGTGATGCATGTGCACGCGAATCTGATGCGTGCGGCCGGTTTCAAGTCGCACGCGAAGCCACGAGGTGAACGCGTAATGTTCGACCGTCGTATACCGAGTTACCGCTGCCCGACTCGCGCGTCCGCCGATAGCCATGAGCTTTCCGCCCTGCCGACCGCGCCCGATCGGTTCGTCGATACGCCCATCGGGAGGATTCAAATGGCCCCACACAAGCGCGACATACTCCCGCGACAGGGTCCGGTTCGCGAGTTGTGCGGCGAGTATTCGATGGGCGGCATCGTGTTTCGCGACGATGAGTAGCCCTGATGTATCCCTGTCGAGACGGTGAATGATCCCCGGTCGAAACGGTCCGCCGACGTTCGAGAGCCGGTCGGAATACGCTGCCAACGCATTCACCAATGTACCGCCGGTGTGTCCCGGCGCTGGATGCACGACCATACCGGCAGGCTTGTTGATGACGAGCAGGTCGTCGTCCTCGTAGCGGATGTCAAGTGGAATGTCTTCGGGCGACGCGCTGAGAGGTTCGGCATCGGGTAAGTCGATCACAACGGTTTCGCCACCAGTGATTCGCAAACCGGTCTTGATTTTCTTCGGCGAGGTTCCGTCAGGATTCGTAACGACGACGTGACCGTCGCGAATGAGTGTAGCCACGTGTGAGCGCGAAAGCTCCGGGTCGAGCGCCGCGAGCGCGACATCGAGCCGTTCACCAGCTGTTTCAGCGGGAATGCGGTACAATCTGGCGGTCATCGGTATGTGCTCAGAAGGACGGTATGCAAGAACGCGAGTCAGTCCGCAGACTGCGACACCGACTCCTCAGATTTCGATGCGGTACTGCTATCGACGCGATCCGGAGCGGGAGTCGTCTCGCCTGAAGAAACGAGAAAATGCCCGATAATGAGGAGACCAATGCCGATGACGACGAAACTGTCGGCAAGATTGAAGGTCGGCCAACGATACGCGCCGACTCCGACATCGATAAAGTCCGTCACCTTCCCCGCAACAATGCGATCATAGAGATTGCCAAACGCGCCGCCGAGAATAAATCCGAACCCGATCCTACTGAGTCTATCATTCGTCGGAGTGTGCCACACCATCCACCCAACGAGTGCCATAGCGAAGAGTGAAAGCAGTACATGCACCATCGGTCCGCCCAAGGTAATTCCGAAGGCGGCTCCGACATTGTACCAGAGTACAAGACGTACGTAGTCGCCAGCCACCGGCACCGAATAATGCATATCGAGAAACTCTTCGATCGCTATTTTGGAAGTGCGGTCAGCGATGAACGCAAGCACCGCGACGATCGCCGGAAGGATAAATCTGGTCCGACTACGTTTCGTCGACGTGTCCGCAGCGATGTCATTCTGCGAGGCGCTCGCGTGCAGTGGTCGATCCTGGGGCATACTCAAGGATTTCCGAGTTCGAGAAACGCCGACTCCGTCTCGTTATCGAAACACAGGTCGCCGTGGTTGTGTACAGAATCTACGGTCTTTTTGACTTGCATTCGATACATTCGGTTGCGTTGGGAACCGCTTCGAGGCGTTTCCGACCGATTTCTTTTCCACAGCTCTTGCAGATGCCGAATGTACCGTCTTTGATGCGCGCAAGTGCATCGTCGAGATGCTTGAGGTACTTGTCTTCGCGACCGACAAGGTGGAATCCCATCTCGCGACTCATCGCGTCAGTACCCTGATCCGGCATATGCACGGAGTACGCACTGAGATCACCCGCGGCGTCCTTCTGCGTCTCCTTTCGGATCTCGTCTTGCACTTCTTCGTGTGTTTCAAGAATCTGATCGCGTCGCGCGCGTATCAGCTTCTCGAAATACTCAAGTTCCTTTGCGTCCAGCACGGTGTACTCCTTTCCGCAACCGGCACTATAAAGACTACCGTCGATAGCACCGATCAACGGTTGAACACTCGAAAAACAACCCGCAACCTACTTCCGACGGGTAGCATCGAGCGTTGCCCGGGCGCACAAAAATCACGCGACCGCGGATACTCGTCGAACACCGAGTTCCGCAGGTTCGCCGTTGATACTCCAATTGGATCGCTCGTCCCATTTCACTGCGTTCGTTGCACCATCGAACGGCACAAGCGAGATAGCGAGTGTTTCCCGCATGATATAGTCGCGACATTCATCGATTGCGTCATTGAGCCGCGGAGTCGCGCTGAATCCGATCTCGATTCGATCAGACACGTGATAATCGGCGATTCGACGCATGTTCTGCACTTTGTTGACGATCTCACGCGCGAAACCCTCGTTTACCAACGCTGACGTCAGCACGGTATCCAGCGCGACGCTGATCGGGCCATCGTGCGCGATCGCGAGCCCTTCCGGCGCGACCGTCTCGATCTGCACATCGTCGGGTCCGACGGTTTCGTCAGATCCGTCGACCGTAACGCTGACCGTCTCACCGGCTGCAAGCTTTGTAATGCTCTCCTGATCAAACCCGCGAATTGCGTTGCCAATAAGGTTCGCACGCTTTCCGAACCGCGGTCCGAGTGCGCGGAAGTTCGGACGGGCGACGAGCTGAGTCATCGACTCCATCCCGATACTTGCCGCAAGGTCTTTGACGTTCAATTCGTCGAGAATCACATCTCGGTACGCGATTACCGCATCGCGTTTCGCGTCGGTGTCGACGCCAACAGTCATCTTCGCAAGCGGTTGCCGCACCTTCACCTTCGCTTCATTTCGAGCGGCCAGCGCCACTTCGACGACTTTTCGCGCAACTGCCATGCGCTCGACAAGCTGTGGATTTTCCCACTTGGCGACCGGCTCCGGATACGCAGTCAGATGCACGCTTTCCGGCTGCCCATCGCGCCATGCCGCGAGGTTCTCGTACAACTCCTCGCTATACATCGGAATCACCGGCGCGAGTAGCCGCACAAACGTCACCAGCACGGTATACAGCGTCTGATGTGCCGCCGGGTCACCCGCTTCGCCCATCTGCCGAAAGCGATCTCGGCTGCGACGCAGATACCAGTTCGAAAGATCATCGATGAACGCCTCGGCACCGCGCATGAGCGCCATGGAGTTGAATCCGTCCAGCGCACGTCGCGCTTCGACGATTAGCGCATTGAGCCGCGCAAGAATCCACCGGTCGATCTCGGCGAGATCCGCGTACGGAATCTGTGTCGCGTCCGGGTCGTAATCGTCGATCTTTGCGTAGGTGACAAAAAACTTATAGGTATTCCATAACGTCGTAAGGTGGCGAAGAGGTTCCTCGGCGGACTCGAATCCGAAGTTGATGTTGTTGTAGGGGTTACTCCGCGCGTAGAGCCACCGCATGGTCTCAGCGCCCATCTTCTCGGCGGCGTCATCGAACCAGATCGCGTTGCCCTTGCTCTTGTGCATTTCTTCGCCGTTGATATCACGCAGGCTGGCGAATCCGAGCACATTGCGGAACGGCTCACGTTTTTCGAGCACCGTACTCATGGCGAGGAGGCTGTAGAACCAGTTCCGGAACTGCCCCGGTAGGCTCTCGGTGATGAATTCCGCAGGAAACCAATTCTCCCAGTATTCGCGATCTTCGAGATACCGCATCGTCGAATACGGCACGATACCCGCGTCGAGCCAAGGATTACCTACGTCTTTCACGCGGCTGACTGGCTCGCCGCACGACGAACAAGCGATCTTCACCTTATCGATCCACGGCCGGTGTGGCGAATGCCCGTCGAACTCATCCCATCCTTCGACGGCGCGCTCCTTCAACTCGTCGTATCCACCGACGACATCGACATTCCCGCATTTGCGGCATGGGTAAATGGGCAGTGCGAGCCCCCAATACCGCTTTTTCGAGATCATCCAGTCGCCCATATTCTTCAGCCAGTCGAGTTCGTGCTCGAGACCATACGAGGGCATCCAGTTGATCTTACGTGTTACATCGGCGATCTCGTGACGCAGCTCGTTCATGCTGATGAACCACTCGTCGACGAGTCGGAACACGAGTTCGCTCGAGCAGCGCCAGCATACGGGGTACCGGTGGGTGTATTTCTGCGTGCGATAGAGTCGATTGCGGCTCTTCAGTGAATCAACGACCAGCTCCGGAACATCACCCGCGGGCTTGCCGGTAAACTCACCGAAGTCCTCGATGAACACGCCGTCTTCGTCGATCGGTGCGATCACCGAGAGGCCATTTTCTTCACCAAGCGCGTGGTCTTCGCGTCCGCATCCGGGTGCGATGTGTACGATGCCGGTGCCCTCTTCCTCGCTCACCTCTTCCCACGCGATCACGCGGTGCTTGACGCCCTGTTGAGCGGGAAGTTCGTCGAATGGACCGGAGTACTCGAGTCCGAGCAGTTCCGCACCCGGGAACTCGCGTATGACCTCGTAGTCCTTCGTCTTCATCGTCCTACCGAGGCAACCCTTCGCGAGGATGTAAGTCTCATCGTTCTCGCGGACCCGCACGTAGGTCAATTCCGGTTCAATCGCGGCGGCGGTATTCGCAGTGAGCGTCCACGGGGTCGTCGTCCATGCGAGGAG
>CAZWQW010000023.1:15406-24245 GCA_964635955.1 uncultured bacterium
CCGAACTCTTCGATATCGCGCTTCGACTTGAAGCCGAACTCCTTCTCGACCTCGACCTCGACCCAGAGGCCCTGGCAGTCGAATCCGTTCTGATAGCGTTGATGTTGACCGAGCATCGCGTGGTAACGCTGATAGACGTCCTTATAGGTCCGCCCCCACGCGTGGTGAACCCCCATGCGATTGTTCGCGGTAATCGGACCGTCGAGAAACGACCACGGTTCTCCGTCCCGATTTTTCTCACGGAGCTTATCGAACGTCCGCTCGTCGTCCCACCGCTTCAGGATACGGCGCTCGAGTTCGGGAAGTGAGAACTGTGCTGGAACATCGCGATACGGCATTTCTTACCCTGTCTCTATCGTTACGTGTAAATGGTTTGCGTGTGCGGAATTCGCGCTAAACGTCCATCCGCTCGATGACGCCGCGCATGAGCTTCGTCAGTTTCGGCTGCGCCTTGTTCGCGTTCGCAATAATTGTATCGATTCCGGCAGGCTCGAGCGCATCGGGCCAGCAGCGGTCGGTGATGACTGAGAGTCCGAGCACGCGCATCCCCGCGTGAATCGCCACGATATTTTCGGGAACCGTCGACATGCCGACGACATCAGCGCCAATCGCGCGGAGGAAGCGGTATTCGGCCGGCGTTTCCAGATTCGGACCGGGCACGGCGACATACACGCCCTTCTTCACCGGAATTTTCTCATCAAGCGCAACCTGTTCGCAGAGCGCGATCAGTTCGCGGCTATAGGGTTCGGACATATCCGGGAAGCGCGGACCGAGGGAGTCGTCGTTCGGGCCGATGAGCGGATTATCGCCGAGGAGATTGACGTGATCGGCCATGATCATGATGTCGCCCGGGAGCATGTACGGGTTCATGCCACCGCAAGCGTTCGAGACGAGCAGCGTCTTCGGTCCCATGGCGTGCATAACGCGCACAGGGAACGTGATCTGCTTCATCGAATAGCCTTCGTAGTAGTGAAACCGCCCCTGCATCGCGACGACGGGTTTCCCGCCGAGTGTGCCGACGAGCAGCTTCCCTTGATGCGTCTCCACGGTCGAAAGCGGGAAGTGTGGGATATCGGAGTACTCGATACACGCGGCGACATCGATATCGTCTGCAAGCGCTCCAAGTCCGGTGCCGAGTATAATCGCGACTTTCGGTGTGATGTCCGTTCGCTGACGGATCACTGCGAGCGCGTCATCGATCTGTGCGCGCAACTCCGATTTCGGTTCCACGGCATCGCTCATGGTACGGCTCCCTTTCGTGATGGAATCCTCGGCCGCTCTCAGCGCGGCAATGGTTCCAATAGAACAATAGAAAGTACTGTGGTGGCGAAAGGGAGACAATGATCATGGCAAGGGGGTTGGAGCGTTGATACTACCGCAACGGCTCACGCAGAAGTCGTGCGGACGCGTTCGCGCACGGCGTCCGCGCTGAGACCATCGACGCGGATAGTCTTTGAACGCGCCGTGTCTCCGCGTTCGATGGTAATCGCGCTTTTCGATACGCCGAGTGCCTCACTGAGCAGTTCGACAACCGCTGCGTTTGCCTTCCCGTCGGCTGGTGGCGCGATAACACGCACTTTGAGCCGTTCGGCGTCGTCGAATCCGACGATCTCATTCGCGCTCGCACGCGGCTGAACGCGCACGATTAGCCGTGTAGTCGCCATACGTGAACCGTCAGGAACTCTTCCGTTTCTTGCGGTTGTCGACGAGCACTTCCGCTTCTTCGTCCGAAGCTGGTGACCCCTCATCGTCTGATGCGTTATGTGCTTCAGCGTGCTCGATTGCGTCAGATGTTTCGGCGAGTTCGTCGGCGAATGCTGCAAGCTCCCGGTCGAGATCCGCGAGTGCGTCGGTGCCGATTGGGGTAGGTTCCGGCATCTCCGTTTGCGCGGGTGGCTCGACGTGAGGTACACGTTCGGCTCCGAGATTCTCCAGCGTATCGAGTTGCCCCTTCAGGTACCCGCGCATGGTAGTGAGATACGAGTCGCGACGCTCGGTAAGCGTCTGGATTTCGCGCTCGATTCGCACGAAGTCCTTGCGAGCCATCTGGTACATCTCGTCGGCCTGCTTCCGCGCAGCGTCGAGTGCCGTTTGCGCACGCTGCCGCGCATTTTCAAGCACGCCGTATGCCTTCCGTCGCGCGTCCAGCATAAGCCGTTCCGCTTCGAGTCGCGCGTTGTCATACAGTTGCTCTGCGCGAACTTGCGCCTCGCGCCGGGTGAGCTCCGCGTCACGGAGACTCGACTCGCGAAGGTCATCAGCGCTCTTCTGCGCGGCGACGAGTGTCTCGGTAAGCGTACGCTCGATCTCGCGGTACTCGTCAATCTCCTTCTGGAGTTCTTCAAGGCGACGAGACAGATCACGGTGCTCACCGATCAAGCCCTCGACGTCATCGGCCACCATCGTGAGGAAGCTCTCCACCTCTTCGCGATTGTAACCGCGCATCGAGCGCGAAAACTCGTTCCGGCGAATATCGAGAGGCGTGAGTTTCATGAACGGTCTCCTCGGCTATAACTCATGTGCGGGAATGAGCGAACTATACGATGCGTAACGCTTCCATGAAGAGTATCGCAACCTGCACCAGCAATAACACGATCAACGGAGAAAAATCGAGTCCAGTGCTCCACAATACACGTGGTAACCGACGTCGAACCGCGTCGAACACCGGATCGGTCAATCGCGCAATAAACTGGATGATTGGATTGTACGGGTCCGCACCGAGCCAGCTTGCAACCACACGGATGAGAATCACGATCGTGTACAAGTTGAGAATGGTCTTGATCAGCCCGATCAGACCGTTGAAGAAATGAGCAAAGTCGAACAATGTTGTTCCTCGTGAAGAGATAACGGGTAGACCTGCGATCAATCAATGTACGGGACGACAAACGCCTTCGGCAACGTCGCGCACATTATCCGCGCGGACCGAAAATCGCCGTACCGACGCGCACAAGCGTCGACCCCTCCTCGACCGCCCATGCAAAATCACTCGTCATCCCCATGCTGAGCACGGGTAAGTCGTCATCGCTTTGGGATGCCGCGCGCTCGCGAATCTCGCGTAACGTAGCGAAGCACGCGCGAACCTCCGCCTCGTTGTCAACAAACTTCCCGATCGTCATGAAGCCACGTACACTCAGCGAACCGATTTCGCGAATCGCACCGAATGCGTCCAGTACTTCGTCAGGTGTGAATCCGTATTTCGACTCCTCGCCGGAGGTATTCACTTCGATGAGCACCGGAACGCGACCGTTGTCACCGACGGCAAACGGTCGCTCGCGCTCAGCGAGACGCGCGATTCGCTCGGCGAGCTTCACACTATCCACCGATTGAATCATACTGAACGTCGCGAGCGCGTTAGAGACCTTGTTCGACTGCAGGTGCCCGATCATATGCCACTCGGCGGACTCCGTTACCTGCGGCCTTTTTGCCTCCGCCTCCTGTACCGTATTCTCGCCGACAAGCGGTATGCCGGCACGAATCACCGCATCAACCTCCGACGCGGTGCGTGTTTTCGTCACAGCCATGAGACGCACATCAGCAGGATTGCGACCACTACGCAACGCGGTATCGGCGATCATGTCGCGAACGTGCCGGACGTTGCCCGCGATGTGTGCCGTCGAACGATCAGTCATGGGGTCTACCGTTACCTTCTATTTATCGCGCGTTGGGTCGCTAATGACACGCTGCGACGCATTCGGCTGTATGTCGGTGCTCCGCCGACCGTACTTCAGTTCTTGCGACACTTCCCAGTCGAGCATGCGCTCCATGAGACGAAGCCGCACCTCGGTGTACGCGCGATCACTCCACAGATTTACGCGTTCGTCTGGATCGCTAATCATGTCATAGAGCGTTCCGCGCGGTTCGGGGAGAGAACCGTCGAGATCGATATCGTGGTAGACCGAAAGCTTGTACCGCTCGTCCATGAACATGGTCGCATGAATCTGCGGATCGAAATAGACGCCGCCCTCGCTGATTCCTGTGTTGCGGTAGAGGCTTCCGGCCCAATCGCGCACACGTTCCTGCTTCCGCATCGCCAATGGCGTAAGGTCCGCCGACTCGGGCGCGAACTCTCTCACTGCAACCGGATCGAGACCCGCGGCGCTGAGGATTGTCGCAGCGAGATCGTGTACCTGCACGAGTGACGAAACGCGTTGTCTACCGCTATAACGTGCCGGCCATCGCATGATCAATGGAACGCGAACGTTCGGATCGAAGAAATATGCACCTTTGACGAGTAACCCGTGATCTCCAAGCATGTCACCGTGGTCCGATACAAAGATGACGAGTGTGTTTTCAGCCAATCCAGTCTCTTCGAGCGCGTCGAGTACCCGTCCGAACTCGTGATCGGAGAATGCTATCGATGCGTGGTATCCGAAACGCATCCGTCGGAGCTCTTCCTTACTGTATTTGCTAAACGCTCCCATGTAACTCGCCTCGTGCTCCTGACGAATGCCACGGGGAAGATCGTCCATTTCGTTATCAATGCTGAGTGGATCGGGGATTTTCTCGTCGTCGATGAGAGCCGCCATCTCCTGTGGCCATGCTTCGTACGGATTGTGTGGGTCAAAGATGCTCATCATGGCGAAAAACGGACGTGAGCCATCCTGTCGCTTCAGGAACTCGATGGTGCGCTCAGCCGCCCAATGCGTGAAGTGAACTTCGGCCGGATGGTGGAGCACCTTCCGTCCATCCTTCTTGAGTCGTTCGTAGAACTCCGGGTGGTTCTCGCGCAGCCACGCGCCGTACGCGTTCATCGGCGCGTCAATATCGAGACTCGCTTCGAGGCACCATTCGTAGATGTCGAATCCGTCGTACGGATGGCGTTCGTGATTTTCGAGCACACGCGAACGAATGTGCATTTTGCCGAACAGAGCCGTTTCGTAGCCAGCGTTCCGAAGGTGCTCTGGAAAGAGAATTTCTTCGTCGGGAAGGTTGCCGTATAAGCTGTACACACCGTGGCCGTGAAGATGCTTACCGGTGAACATGCTGGAGCGACTCGGTGTGCAGATCGGGTTTGTCGCGTAACACCGCTCGAACACCGCGCCCTCTGCCGCGAGACGATCGAGATTCGGCGTGTGAGCCGCTTCGAAGCCGTAACAGCCCAGTGAGTCGTATCGCTGCTGATCGGTCATGAGTAGAAGAATATTCGGAGAACCTTTCGGCGTACGCGCCTGCGTATCGCTTGGTATGCCATCTGCGGATGCTGACATGGAGCGACCTCCTCCGACAAAAAGAAACCTATGTCCGGGAATCTCAAAGGGAATATTGGGTTGTGCGAATGGTATCCGCAAGGCGCGCGACGGATTTATTCGTTCCTGTCGCACGGGTCGCCGGTGCGGAAATTGACGGTGATCAGCGGGTCAGCTATATTGTTTTGTTACGTTTTTTCGACTCGCATATTCCAGAGAACATCATAGAGAATCGGAAACCGATGTATACTCGTTCCACCTTCTTCGGAGGCACTCATCCGGACGGCTCCCGTACCCCATTGGTACGCCGTCCGGTGGACATTGGCTGAGTCGCGGCGATTCGCATACGAGTCGCCGTGTTGCGGGGTGTGTCGATAACGCGCCCCGTTTCGTGTGTACTGACCGAAGCCATTCGATCGCTCATCTGGAGACTCAGCCATGGATTTGCCTACACAGAACACGAACTTGCCAACCACCACCGTCGAAATCTACGACTCAACCTTACGCGACGGTGCACAAGCGCAAGGTATCACGTATTCCGTCGACGATAAGCTCCTCATCGCCCACCGACTGGACGAACTCGGCGTTCACTACATCGAAGGCGGATGGCCGAATCGCACGAATCCGTCCGATCTCGAGTTTTTCCGCCGTGCGAAGTCCGAAACGTGGAAGCAGGTGAAAGTTACCGCATTCGGCAGCACGAGGCGCGCAGGTGTCGAGGCGGCGAATGACGCGAATCTGCAGAATCTGCTTGAAGCCGAGACCGAAGTCGTAACGATTTTCGGAAAGACGTGGGATCTCCACGTGCGCGACGTGCTGAAGACCGACCTTGAAGAGAATCTGCGGATTATCGAATCGTCGGTCGCGTATCTCCGTTCGCAAGGCCGTCGCGTGATCTATGATGCCGAGCATTATTTCGACGGTTTTCTCGACAATCCGGACTACGCACGACGCACCCTCCGCGCGGCACAAGACGGTGGTGCAGAGATGGTCGTTCTCTGCGATACGAACGGCGGAACACTGGTAAGCGACCTCGAGCGCGTCATCGAAGCGAGCCGCGAGGTGATGACCGTGCCGTTCGGCATCCACGCACATAACGATGGCGGTGTGGCCGTCGCGAACTCGCTCGTGGCTGTTGAGCTCGGCGCGACGCAAGTCCAAGGCGTCATGAATGGCTTCGGCGAGCGGTGTGGGAATGCGAACCTCTGCACGATCATCGCTGCGCTCGAGTTGAAGATGAACCGCACGGCGATCGGACGCGAGAATCTCACGCGACTTACGGAAGTCTCAAAGTACGTCACCGAGATCGCCAACATCGAGCATGATCACCGACAGCCATATGTCGGCGAGAGCGCCTTCGCGCACAAAGGCGGCGCACACATCGACGCGATGCTGAAGAACCCGCGCTGCTATGAACACGTCGAGCCGGAGCTTGTCGGCAACGCGCGGCGTTTCCTCCTCTCGCAACAGGCAGGTTCGGCAACCGTCGTACAGAAGCTCGAAAAGATCCTTCCCGACGTGAATAAGCGTGATCCGCGAGTTGTCCAACTCTTGGAGAAAGTGAAAAAGCTCGAGTTCGAAGGGTATTCGTTCGAAGCGGCCGACGCATCGTTTGAGCTACTCGCGTTGCGCGAACTCGGGTTATGGCAGCGCCCGTTCGACATTCTCGCGTGGCGAACGATCAACCGTCACGACGGCAATGGGAACGTCACCGCCGACAGCGAGGCAATCGTAAAGCTCCGCGTGAACGACGAGATACGCCATACCGTTGCCGAAGGAAACGGCCCAGTCGACGCACTGAGCAACGCGCTTCGTTACGCGTTGCAGACTGACCACCCATATCTCTCGGACATCCGCCTTGCGGACTACAAAGTGCGCGATCTCGCATCGCGAGCGGGAACTGCAGCGACTGTTCGCGTGCTCATCGAGTCGGTTCTTCGCGAATCGGGCGATTCATGGGGCACGATTGGCGTGTCGCAGAACATACTCGAAGCGAGCTGGAATGCGCTCCTCGACAGCCTCTCATACGCGATTCTTCGCCATCAACGAGCGCGAAAAAGCGAAAACACCACGAAGGAATAACCTTTCCCGTTTCAATTCTCCGTAACGAAAGGCGGTGTGTGAATTCTTCTCACGCCGCCTTTTTTGTTGACGCACGATCTTCATCGTTCCGCACACAGTCCGACCCTTCCCACGATCGCGGTTCCGTGCGAATATGGAACACTCTACTTCGCTACGGAGGCACTCTACATGCAGACAAAGACGATCCGATCCGATTTTACCGTGGTTGGCGGTGGGCTTGCCGGCGTATGCGCGGCAATTGCGGCGGCTCGCGAAGGCGTGACCGTAACGCTCGTTCAGGACCGTCCCGTTCTTGGCGGGAACAGCTCGAGCGAGGTCCGACTCTGGGCGCTCGGCGCGCTTCATTCGCGCGACTACACGCGATATGCCCGTGAAGGCGGAATCATGGGCGAGCTGTTCCTTGAGAGCCTTGCACGGAATCCCGAAGGGAATCCCGTGCTGTGGGACCCGCTCCTCATCGAATGGGTCACGCGTGAGCCGAACATCACGCTATTACTCGATACCGCCGCGTATGAGCTTGATGTCGACAATGACGGTGCGATTACGTCGGTTACCGCGTTGTGCAGTCCGTCGCAAACGAAATACATCCTGCGCAGCCCCGTGTACCTCGACGCGTCGGGCGACGGCATCCTCGGATTTCTCGCTGGTGCGGAGTATCGAATCGGTCGAGAGGCGCGCGACGAGTTCGGTGAGATGATGGCGCCGGAGCATCCCGACAGGGAGACACTCGGGAATTCCGTCTACTTTTTCACGAAGCGGCTCGATCAACCGGTGAGATTCGTCAAACCATCGTTCGCAATCGACATCGGTGCCACGACGATTCCGAAGTTCCGGCGCATTACGGACACCACCGAGGGCAGCCATTACTGGTGGATCGAATATGGCGGTGTACTCGACACGATCTATGACCATCAACGCATCAAGTTCGAGCTTTGGAAGGTAGTCTACGGCATTTGGGACTACATCAAAAACTCCGGCACGTTTCCTCAGGAAAGAGTCGAAAATCTGACACTGGAATGGGTCGGTTTGACACCCGGGAAACGCGAATCGCGACGCTTCATCGGGGATTACATCCTCCGCGAGCAGGACGTTCTCGAGCAGCCCGAATTCGACGACGTTGTCGCGGCGGGCGGCTGGTCGCTCGACCTCCATCCGGCGCAGGGTGTCTACAGTGACGAGCCACCGTGCTGGCAGATCTGCGGCGAGGGGGTGTTCGGCATACCCTATCGCACGATGTATTCGAGGACCGTGCCGAATCTTTTCCTTGGCGGTCGACTCATCAGCGCATCGCACGTTGCGTTCGGTTCGACGCGTGTCATGGCCACGTGCGGCACGATGGGACAAGCAGTGGGCACGGCGGCGGCGATCTGTATCAAGGAAGACCTCGCACCACGTGACCTATCCGTCGGTGAGTCGCTCGCGACACTCCAGCGGACGCTTCAACGTGCCGACCAATGGATACCCGGCTTTGTCGCGGCAGACCCCGACGACCTCGCGCCTCGTGCGACCGTATCGGCGTCCAGTGTCGGTAAGCTCGATGCGGTTCTCGAAATGAACGACGGCACAGTTCC
>CAZWQW010000023.1:24345-35038 GCA_964635955.1 uncultured bacterium
TGCATACGAGCGACGAACGCCTCTCCGGTGTGCTCAGCGTTCGACGGCGTGTCGGTAAGCGGCGCACCATCGATGCGTGGGTGCATGAATCGGAAGAGTACACCATGTGGCCGTATGACGAACGTTCGTTGGTATTCCGCGTCACGCCGGCGCAACCAGTATGGGAGGCGGAAAACGTCGCGAATGGTTGGTCGCGCCAGCACATTCTGCCGCATCTGTGGGCATCGGAGCGGATCACCGAGGGGAAGCCGGAGTGGATCGAGTTGGCGTGGGACACGCCACAGACGATTCGCTCAATCCATCTCGTGATGAATACCGACATGAACCGGCTCATTTACAACATACAACACATATATACCTTCAGCGCGATACCGGAATGCAACCGCGACGCAACCGTTCAAGCGTTCGTCGGGGGAAAGTGGCGGAATATCGGTATGGTGCGCGATAACCATCACCGCCTCGTCGTCGTTGACGTGGAGGCTGTGACAACGGAACGCATCAGGGTGCTGTGCGAGGCAACACACGGACACAACCGCTTCGAATTGAACGCAATCCGTATCTACTCGTAACCTCAATAAAACGTATAGTGTGGAGACAGCATGGCAAACGCGTGGCATCAACCGTTCGATCCAGTACCGATTACGAAGATCACCGATTGGGAATACGCACCGGGCGACCGCGAACTGAGCTCGGTTTTTGGCGACTCGAATGAATGGAAACCTGAAGGCCGCACACTTCTGTGGGACGACGACCTGTATATCGTGTGGTTCCGCACCGTCTGGACCGTCCCCACCGAATACGCCGGGAAGACGCTCGTTCTCTCGATTGAAGCGCGCGCCACCCGTGAGGTCTGGGTCGACGGCGAACCGCTCGATCCGACCGGCGTCATTGCCACGGACGCTGTCGCCGGGCGCGAATACCGCATCGTGATCCGCGGCGACCGCGGACGACGACCCGGTACAATCCTGCGCAGCGAAGTGCGCTCGTTCCCGCGCGGGTACGAGCGGTGGCTATCCACCCGTCGCACAGTGCTCGCACTGGCAGCGTCGCATAAGGAGTTCGCAGCCGAAGTCGCACTTTGGAATCGGTTCCTCGCGGCACGACCGGACGCACGGTACGTCGATGCTGTGCTCAGCGCGCTTGCTCCCGTACTGTCCGCATCATCTTTTAGCGACGACGCGATCGAAGCGGCGCTCAGGAATCTCTCCACGCTCCGTGGTACGCTTACCGACGATGCGCCATTTGTCGCGATGCCGTATCTCCAATTTCCGAAGCCGGACGGCATTACCATTCGCTTCGAGTCGCTCTTTGATCGGACGTCCGAGCTTCACCTGACGCATCTGGACGGCGCAGAACACGTCTTCCGCAACGAGAGTCCGACGCGTTTCCATCGATTTGTGTTAGACGATCTCGCCGCGGACACGGAGTATGAGTATTCGGTCGCGGCAGGGAACGTTACCGCGGGACCGTTTCGGTTCCGGACCGCACCGACGGATAGTGTGAGCGACGGTCGCGAAATCACCATCGCCATGTGGGGTGATAGCCATTACGGTCCGACGATTCTTGAAGCGATGCTCGAGCGCATCTCCGAAGCGAAGCCGGATCTGATCGTGACCGCCGGCGACATGATCGGCGACGGCATCAACGAATACGAGTGGGTCGATCACTACTTCACGCCGCTGCGTCGGGTGTCGCCGTATAGAGCGACTCACTTCCCCGTCGGGAATCACGATCAGGGTTCGTGGATGAAAAACCCAGAGTATAGGGGCCGCAATCCATATCTCGACGCCCGCTTCGACCCTGTTGGTACTGAGCCGGGATCATCGCCCTACGCGTACAGCTTCATGTTCGCTGGCGTCTATATCGTCTGCGTCGATCCGCTTCATGGTGATCAAGGCGCGGCGAGTGGTCTTTCGAAGGGAACGCCGCAGTATGAATGGCTCCGTCGCGACTTGGAGAAGCATGCCGATGCGCGGTGGAAACTGCTGTTCGTACATGAGCCGCCGTACTGCGAGACGTGGGAAGGCAATTACTACGACGGTGAGGAGCCGCTTCGTCAAGACATCGTTCCGATGCTCGAAGAGTTCGGCGTCGACCTCGTCGTGAGTGGGCACGCGCATACGTACGAGCGCGGTTTGCCCCATCCGCCGTATGACCCGGAGACTGGAGAAGGGAACACAGTCGCGTACCTCATCACCGGTGGCGGTGGCGCGTTGTTGGACAACCGAAAGAACCGGGAATGGCCGCAGATCGACATCCCGCCGCACCGCGTCCAGCCAACCGACGACATCAAGCGAAACGATCACGGCGAATACTATCGGTACCATTACTGCATCGCGAAGATCAGCGCAACGAAGCTCGAAACGACCGCGTATTGGGTGCGCACCGACGGCACCATCGTCGATGTGCTCGACACGTTCACGCTCCGTAAGGGTGTACCGAGGCGGGCAAATCCGGAACACGCTGAGTGATCATCGATAGCGCCATTCGACGGGAGTGGTACCATGGCGACGCAACGACCGAACATCATCCTGATAACGACCGATCAGCAACGCGGTGACTGTCTCGGAATCGAGGGGCGTCATCCGGTTATGACGCCGAATCTCGACGCGCTCGCCCGATCGGGATGTCGATTTACGCGGGCATACACGGAATGCCCGAGCTGCATACCGGCGCGTCGCGTGCTCATGACGGGGCAAGCACCGTGGGCGAACGGCATGGTGGGAATGACGGCCGATCCGGACTTCACACCGGCGCACACGCTTCCGGGCGAACTCGGGAAGGCGGGTTACCACACACAGCTCATCGGAAAACTGCACCTCCAGCCGCAACGCCATCGCTTCGGGTTCGACAACATGCTCCTCTCGGATCTGCAGTGGAAGCACGATCACATGCCGCACAACGATTACGTCGACTGGCTCGAAGAACGTGGCGGCGCACCGCCCGTACCCGGAATGGCACACGGTATCGACCCGAACGGATGGGTCGCGCGGCCGAGTCACCAGCCGGAGCAGGAGATGCACTCGTTTTGGTGCGTATCCGAAGCTATCAAGTTCCTCGATCGACGCGATCCGAACGGGCCATTCTTCCTGAATCTCTCGTTTATCGATCCTCATCCGCCGCTCACACCGCCCGCACACTACTATGACCGCTACATGGCGATGGATCTCCCGGAGCCCGTCATCGGCGACTGGGCGGAAGAGCGACCGGAACCGGAAAAGGGACTTGCAACGGACGCGTGGCGGCTTCGTATCGATAAAGCCGCGATGAAATCCACACGAGCGGGATACTACGGGCTCATCAACTTCGTCGACGATCAGATCGGCCGATTGATCTTCGCACTGCGGATTCGTGGACTCTACAGAAATCTCGTAATCGTTTTCACCTCGGATCACGGCGAGATGCTTGGCGACCACAACATGTTTCGTAAGACGTTCGGCTACGAGGGATCCGCACACGTCCCGTTCATCGTCTGGGCGACACCGGATCTCGAATGGCCGTCGGAGGTCGTATCCGACGCACCGATCGGGCTACAGGACATCATGCCGACATTGCTCGATGCGGCGGGCGTGGCGACGCCCGACGACGTCACCGGCCGGAGCCTTCTCCCTCTGGTACGACGCGAATCCGATGACTGGCGCGAGCACATCCATGGCGAACATGCGGGGCACTATGAGTACGCCGACGGCGTGCATTACCTCGTGAGCCGGTCGCACAAATACCTCTGGTTCTCCCAGACCGGCGCCGAGCAATTCTTCGACCTCGTGAACGACCCGGACGAGCTGCACGACATCGCTCGTGAACCAAACGCCGAAACTCAGCTTCGACCGTGGCGAGATGCGCTCATGCACGTGCTACGCGATCGCCCCGAGGGGTTTACCGACGGTGCACGACTCATTCCGGGCCGACCACACATCAACCTGATACGCGACGTGAAACCCGCGCGTTGACCGATGTATGCGGCGCAACGCTTGACAATCGCCGTCGCATCCGGTATCCTTTTTCGACAATGGTAAGTATGTCGGTCAACATACTTACCATATCCATCTCGGCGCGGACCCTTCTGCTTCGCGACGACAGGTTCGTACATTAGCACGAGTGCGCTCGCGTGACGGTTTCCCCGTCCGAGCGGCTGCCGG
Source organism: uncultured bacterium (assembly GCA_964635955.1). Taxonomy (GTDB): domain Bacteria; phylum Latescibacterota; class MWCZ01; order MWCZ01; family MWCZ01; genus CAZWQW01. The sequence continues at coordinate 28,485 of CAZWQW010000023.1, forward strand.
ATTTTCAGGAGGAGTTTCATGGGCGAGGTACATTCCAAACATATTGAAACGCAGGCACTTCACGCGGGTCAGGTTTCCGACCCAACAACGGGCGCGCGTGCGGTGCCAATCTACCAGACCACGAGTTATGAGTTCCGCGACACTGAACACGCCGCAAACCTCTTCGCGCTCAAGGAATTCGGGAACATCTACACCCGAATCCAGAATCCGACGCAGGACGTGCTCGAGAAGCGCGTGACTGCGATCGAAGGTGGAACCGCGGCACTCGCAGTAGCCTCCGGGCAGGCGGCGGCGACGCTCGCCATTTTGAACATTACGAGCGCCGGCCAGAACATCGTATCGACCTCGTATCTCTACGGCGGAACGTACGCGCTTTTCCATTATACGCTGGCCAAGATGGGTATCGAGGTACGATTTGTCGATACGGCCAATCCGAAGAATGTCGAGGCAGCGATTGACGATAAGACGCGCCTCGTATTCATGGAGTCCATCGGTAATCCGAAGAATAACGTGCACGACTTCGAAGCAATCGGCGAAGTAGCGCATCGTCACGGTATCCCGCTCATCGTTGATAACACCGTAAGTCCACCGCCGATCTTCAAACCGCTGGAACATGGCGCGGATATCGTCATGCACTCGCTCACGAAGTTCATCGGCGGACATGGAACGAGCATCGGCGGAATCATCGTAGATGGTGGAAAGTTCAATTGGGACAACGGGAAGTTCCCGGAACTGGTTGACCCTGATCCCTCCTACCACGGTGTCAGCTACTGGCAGGCGTTCGGAAATCACGACAAGGCGGTCGTGCCGGGTATCGCGTACGCGATCAAGGCGCGTGTGCAGCTTCTTCGCGATTTGGGACCAGCGATCTCGCCGTTCAACGCGTTTCTCCTGCTCCAGGGGCTCGAAACGCTGCCGTTACGCGTTATCCGTCACGCTGAGAACGCGCTCGCGGTTGCCGAGTTCCTCGAGGGTCATGACCTTATCGGCTGGGTGAATTACCCCGGTCTGAAGAGTCATCCGGACCACGAACGAGCGAAGAAGTATCTGCCGAATGGATTCGGTGCGATCATCGGTTTTGGTATCAAGGGTGGTCGGAGTGCCGGCAAAAAGTTCATCGAGAACGTCAAGCTCTTCTCGCATCTGGCGAATATCGGCGACGCGAAGAGTCTCGTGATTCATCCGGCGACGACGACACACCAGCAGCTCACTCCGGAAGAACAGGCATCGTCCGGAGTCACCGACGACTACATCCGTCTGTCGATCGGTCTGGAAAACATCGAGGACATCATCGCGGATCTGGATCAGGCACTCGCCGCAAGTCAGGCATAACCGGTGAGCGGTCCGAAGTGCTCGCTTCGGACCGCTCGTCCAGCGTGATGGCGACGCGACCGGATCGGCATATGGGGATGGTATGCTCCAAATACAAGGCGAGGATGCGGTACGAAAGCTTTTCCCACCGGGTGCACTCGAAGCGGTGAATTCGGTGGGAGCGACACGTCCGTACCGTGTACGCCTCGTCGAAGACAACGGTTCGTTCCCGCTCACGGTGGGCGGTAAGATCGCCCCGATTGACGTCGAATACGAGATGTACGGCACGCTCAATGCCGACAAATCGAACGTCGTTGTCATTTTCCACGCGCTCTCCGGCGATGCGCACGTCGCGGGCTGGGATATGAGTGCGGTGGAGACAGGCCGGCGGTGGCGGTTGCGGAAGCCCGGCTGGTGGGACGAGATCGTCGGTCCAAACAAAGCCATCAATACCGAGCGTTGGTGTGTACTATGCGTAAACGTGCTCGGGAGTTGCTACGGCACGACGGGACCGTCCTCAATCGATCCGGTGACCGGTAAGCCGTATGCGATGTCCTTCCCCATTGTCACCGTTGAAGATTGGGTGCGTCTTCAAGCGATGCTACTTGATCACCTCGGTATCGAGCGCGTGCACGCGGTAATCGGCGGTTCGCTTGGCGGTCAGCAGGTCATCGAGTTCATGATGGCGTATCCGGACCGTACCGAGAAGGCGATTGTGCTCGCGGCATCGTCGAAGCTGAGCGCACAGGGACTCGCTTTCAACGCCGTCGGACGCCACACGATCATGAACGATCCGAATTTCCACAACGGCGACTACTACGACCGCGATGTTCCGGGCCAAGGGCTTGCTGCGGCGCGGATGCTCGCGCACATCACGTACCTCAGCGAAATCGGCATGGAAACGAAGTTCGGTAGGCGGCTCCAGAATAAGACCGAGCCGGATTTCGACTTCGGCATCGAGTTTGAGGTTGAGAGCTACCTCGCATATCAGGGTCGCTCATTCGTTGAGCGTTTCGACGCGAACAGCTACCTCTACATCACCCGCGCGATGGATTACTACGACGCGGCTGCCGCTCACGGTGGGGGCAATCTCACCGAGGCGTGTTCGCGCGTCACCGCCGAAAGCATGGTTGTCTCGTTCTCGTCGGACTGGCTCTACCCGCCGTCTCAATGCCGCGAACTCGCGATTGCGCTTTCACAGTTTCATCGGCCGGTAACGTATATCGACGTGCCCTCGTCGTACGGTCACGACGCGTTCCTCGTCGAGACGGAAGTTGTCGGCAGACTTGTCAGCGACTTTCTCGGACGGGAGGTGGCCGATGGCTGATCGTGACGCAATCGAACGGCTCGTCGATCTCCTTCTTGCCCGCGCTGAGACAACCGGTCGCGATATCAGCGCGAACGCGGTACGCGAACTGGTGGACCGACTCGAACGCGAGACCCGTGATAGCGTCGAATCGTCGAAACAGTACCCGATCGAGAAGAACGGTCGTTCACGTTGGGACCACGGGCTGATCGAGGAACATATCCCACGTGGCGCATCGGTACTCGACCTCGGCTGCGGCGATGGTTCACTTCTCGCGCGGCTCATGAAGACGAAAGGGATTCACGCACAAGGCATCGAGATCGACTTCAGCCTTGTGCTGGACTGCGTGACCAATGGCGTGCCAGTGTTTCAGGCAAACCTCGACGAGGGACTCGCCGGATTCCCCGATCGCAGCTTTGATTACGTCGTGCTCGAAGAGACAATTCAGACTCTCAACCGTCCGCGCACGGTGTTGAGCGAGATGGTTCGCGTTGGGAAACTCGGTATTGTGACGTTCCCGAATTTCGGTTTCTGGCAAGTACGTCTCGACCTCGCGCTGACCGGTCGTATGCCGGTGACAAAGTCGCTCCCGTTCGCATGGTTCGACACGCCGAACATCCGCCTCCTCACGCTCGAGGATTTCCGGCAATGGACGGCCGACGAGGGGATCGAGATCGTCGAAGGCCACGTTTTTTCCGATGGCACGATTCGACGGATACAGGACGACGATAACCTCTTCGCCGACGAAGTGATGCTGGTGATTCGTAAAGCGGCGTAGAATATCTCGGGCTCGTCGGAAACGCTCGTTGGTACACCGAGTCCTCCGCAGGTACCTTCAGAGCGATGACTTACCCGCTTCCTCATTCCATACAACAGGACACACCTCGTGGCAGATCAATCAGATTTCTCATGGCCAAACAGCGAACGCGCGGCCGTATCACTCACCTTTGACGACGGTGTCGAATCACAATACGAGACTGTCGTTCCGATGCTCAACAAGCGCGGATTCCATGGTACTATTTATGTCCCCATGGCTGACGGTGGCAGGTTCTACGCTGCTCCGGAGAAGTGGCGCGATGCCGTCGCGGCTGGACACGAAATCGGTAACCACAGCATGACACACCCGTGTTCGCGAAATCTGTGGGTAGCGGGAAAAAAACTCAATCTGGACGATATGACGCTCGACGACATCGAAGCGCAGATCGTTGAGGCGAAGTATCGAATCGAAGACGCGCTGCCCGATCAGCCGGAGCATTCCTACGCGTACCCGTGCGGCGAAACACAGGTCGGACGCGGGGCGAATAAGCTGAGCTATATCCCCGTTGTCGCGAAACACTACATAGCGGCGCGTGCGCTCGGCGACGGAATCTCGATCAACACGCCGGCTGAAGTTGACCTCTGCTCACTCTGGGCGCCGATGCCGATCGGAGAGACTGCCGAGCGATTGATCGACATCGCTGAGCGGGCGTATAATGGGAAGAAGTGGGCAATTATCGCGTTTCACGGCATCGGCGATAACCATCTGAGCAACACCGTTGAAGCGTTTGGCAGCCTGCTCGACTGGCTCGCAGAGCGTCGCGACGAAATCTGGACCGACAGTCTCATTCGTGTCGCGCGTTGGGTACACGACCGACAGTAACGTCGATAAAAGAGCAAACGAAAACCATCAGGGAGTCTCACAATGGAAAAGGTCAAGGTAGCTGTGATCGGTACCGGCGGTATGGGAACGGGTCACATTGAAGGCATCACGAAGAACGTCGAAGAGGCCGAACTCGTTGCGGTTTGCGATATCGATAAGAAAGTCGCCGACGAAAAGGCACGGATGTATGACGTACCGGCGTTCTACGATCACAAATCGCTAATCAAAGCGGGCATTGCGGACGCGGTAACCATCGCGACGCCGCACTACTTCCACCCGCCGATCGCCATCGATGCGTTCAAGGCCGGGCTACACGTCCTCAGCGAAAAGCCGATCGGTGTCACGGTGAAAGCCGCGGACAAGATGCTGAGTGCTGCTGAGAAGAGCGGACTCGTCTTCGGCGTGATGTACCAGCACCGCACTCGCGGCGTGATGCAGGCGATGAAGCGGCTCGTCGACTCCGGCAAGCTGGGTCGCATCTACCGCGCGACGATGATCGAAACGCACTTCCGCACGCAGGCGTACTACGATTCGGCGGGCTGGCGCGCGACGTGGAAGGGCGAGGGTGGCGGCGTACTGCTGAATCAAGCTCCGCACGGTATCGACATCTTCACGTGGCTCATGGGTCTGCCGGAGAAGTTGCAGGCCGTCACCCGCACGTGGCGGCACAACATCGAAGTCGAGGACGAAGCGAGCGCGCTTGTCTGGTGGCCAAACGGTGCGACCGGTTACTATCACACGAGCACGGCGGAAGCTCCCGGCACAGACATGATGGAAATCGCCGGCGACAAAGGTAAGATCATCTTTCGGAACGGGAAGCTCGCGTTCTACGAGATCGAGCCGGATGTCGACTCATTCTGTAACGACGCGGGCATCATGTGGGGTTCGCCCGAGGCGAAGGAAGTTCCGGTCGAGATCGAAGACCGTCCCACCGGCCACAGCGAAATCATCCGCAACTGGGCGCGCGCCATCCTTTACGGCGAAGAGCTGCTTTCGCCGGGCGCAGAAGGTCTCCGCAGTCTCGAGTTCATCAATGCCGTGATCCTTTCCGGTGCGACGGGCAAGCCCGTCGAGTTCCCAGTCCCACGCGAACGGTACGAGCGGTTCATCAAGGAAAAGATCGCGTCGAGCACGTTCGTGAAGACGGTCAAGGAAAAGCGCGAGACCGATCCGAAGCACGTCGGCAAATAATCGTCACCACCTATTGAGACAAAGAAAAGCGGGGCGAACGTTTACGCTCGCCCCGCTTTTTTGTACACCCAACTGTGGCGGTTACGCTTCTGCGAGCCACGATGCGGACGATATCGTATCGCCCAAGCCTACCGTTCGTACGGGGTTCTCAACGATACGCGTCGGCACCATGATCACGTTTCGACCGCGATAGGTGCCGATCCCCGTCTCGACGAACTCCCTCGAAGCGCCGATTGCCACGCTGATTCGCTCCATCGCTGTACGACTCGTGTCGCGCAGGGCGATTTCCGGTAGCGGACGGATCTCGTCGCATCGCGCTGGGCGACCAGTAAGCGCGCGTACCGCTGCTGCCGTTGCACCGGTGAGAAGCCCTTGTCGAATCGCGTCCGGCTCTCCCGCACGATCGTCAGCGAGCACGAGATAGTAGCCAAGATTATGCAGATGGATACGCGGCACACCGGTCGCTTCAGCGATCACGTGCACACCGTCGAGCACCGCTTCCGGCGCGTTATCGGCGTCGATTCGGCGTCCGATCTCCGCGCTATGAAAATCGTTGAGCCATGTGATGAGCTCAGCTTCATTGAGACCGAGACTGTGCATCTGCGGAAGGATTTCCGTTCGAACCCCTTCGCGCACAACGCTTCCGGCAATCGACGCAAGCTCGCAGTGGATCCGCAGGTTAGGAGCTTTTCTTCGGATATCGGCGAGGTACTTGCCAACCGGCCGGATGCAGTCGATAGCGGTACTACCGTCAGGGTATGCGTCAGACAAGATGTGAAATCCGGAAACCATCAGGTGTGAGAACTCGGGTGCGAGCTCGTCAAAGGTTCGGACGAACGAATCGGCGAGTCGGAGCTGGTTGTTCGCCGGGTTCCACGACGGAATGAACCGGTTCGCGCGAGGCGCTATCAGTGTGTGCGGTCCGATCGTCATCGTGTCGCCGGTCTTGTATTCGAAGATCCAGTGGATCGCGAACACGTCGTCTCCGCGATAGACGTCGCGCGGCGCGCCGAGCGTGCCGTCGGGACCGATGGTTTCGATGTTCGGGCTTGGCGGAAACGCTTCGGCGAGCGGCTTCGTGAGCGGGTTCGCGTAGACGAGCACACG
>CAZWQW010000024.1:0-13364 GCA_964635955.1 uncultured bacterium
CCGCGAAACGTGTGGCGCGTCAACCGGGGTTGTGGTGAACGAATCAGAGTAGATGAGACTCATTTCCTATGCAACATACACCGAATGTTGATCAACAACGCGTAATCGTCCTTGATGACCCTGCCGATCTCGAACTCGCGATAGAATCAGCTCCGGATGCGGAAGTGGTCGTTGTTCCTTACGCAGATGTCGCGATCCGTGAGCGTTTTGCGTCGAGCAGTGTCCGGATTCTGACAGCTGAAGACCTTAAGATTGACGTTGCAGAAACCGAAGCGAAGCGCGCAGCACGAGAACTGATCGATCAAATCTGGGCGCTTCCCGTTGGCGACGAGACGCTCGACCAGGTAATGCGATACCGCGGCGTTTCGCTGCGAAATCTCGCGCATGCATGGTTGGTTATTCCGCTCGTCGATCAGCTAACCTCGCTAATCGCACTCGATTCACTCTGGACGAACCATACTCCGCAGCAAATACTTCTCCCGCGCGCATCCGGCGTATGGAGTCATGCGGCACGACACCTCGCAGCATCTCGGGATATCTCGGTGAAAACCCTACGAAATGTTCCACCGCGTGCTCCGATTTGGCCGCCCGTGCGACGTTCGGTTACACAATTCGTCCCCGACTGGTTTCGTTGGTATCGTGAACGCCGAGCCGCAGACGCCGAGCTCACGCAACTTACGTTGCGCGCTAACCGGGTGATACCGTCCGAACAGGTCGACATTCTCGTACCGGTGCATTTTGGTGGCGAGGCGCGTGCTCTACTCCCAATCATCGAGCGAATTCGAAGAGACGACCAACAATCGATCGTGGTTGGCGCGGATGCGTGGGGTCAAGCGGTTTCTGTCTTCGAGAAAGCAAAGATCGAGTACCAGCCGTTGTGGGATGTTGTGAATTGGTCGGAAGCGGTCTCTCGCGTACGGGAAGCGCGTCGGGATCTCAGCGCGACCTGGTATAGTGCTACCACCTCGCAGGAAGCGGACCGCGTCCGGTGCCGTGGTGTGTCTGTTTTACGTTTGATGCGCGATCGCTGGAAAGTGTTCGTAAGGAATAGTCTGAATCATAATTCGCTTCGACAGTATTTGCTTTGGATCGAAATGATGGACGCCGCGCTGATTACATGGTGTCCCAAGGTAGTTGTTGTTGCCGATGAGGCGATGGGAGTGAATGCCGCGGTAATCGCGCTTGCGAAACGGCGAAGAATAGCCACGCTACACGTCCAGCACGGCGCGATCCTCGATCATCCAAAACACCGTCGTGGAGAGACCGATATCATCACAGTCGGCGGAGATGCAGTAAAGAGATTTCTCGTAAATCTCGGTACACAACCCGGCCAGATTGTCGTTACCGGTTATCCGCAATTCGATCCGCTCGACGATCGCGAGAAACTCGCTGCTGAACCGGTTCGCGAGCGTCTCGGTCTTCCTCATGATAAGAAACTCGTTCTGTTTACGATGTTAAGTGGTGCTGGAGTAACCCCTCTACACGAGGTCGTTACCGGCGTCCGCGAAGTGGTCGATGCGTTTCGCAAACTTGGTCTACAGTATTCGTACGTTTTCAAACGTCACCCAGCGGATCGCGGTGATCTACTGTCGCAGATGGGCGTCGATGTCCAATCGCTTGGCGCCGTATCAACCATTGATGAGCCTATCCATCCACTTCTTATGGCGGCGGATGTCGTTGTCACACAGATGTCAACGACCGGCACAGAAGCATTACTCCTCGGCAAACCACTGGTGATCGTAAATCTCTCTGGACGGCCCGACACGATTCCCTATGTTGAGTATGGCGCCGCACTCGGCGTGTATCGGTCGGGTGAGACTACGAACGCTCTCGAGCGTGCGCTCACGGACGACGGCGTTCGTCGAAGACTTACAGAAGGACGCGACCGCTTCACGCGTGATTTCGCGTACCGACCAGAACAATCTTCGACGGAATGCATTGTCAGAGAGATCTATAAGCTTGTACATGCGGAATAGCGTGACTATCTTCCCGCCTTCCATCGCTCTTCGGACACCGGTATATTCGGTAGTCACGAAGGCAATCCGATCGTTGCCGATTGGAGGTTCTCCATCAATACCCGCGAATATCAGAAACGTGCGCGTCAGCATTACGACGCCAAACGGATCGAATACCCTGCGCGCGTCATCGCCATGTGGAAAAACACCATGCGAGAGCGTTTCGCCGAGACGAAGGCGCTCGTCGGCTTCCGTGGCTTCCGCGGCGACATGCATCTGCATACGAACCATTCCGACGGCTCGGGCACCGTTGCAGAGCTCGTCGAATACCGAGACGCGGGTGGACTCGATTTCATCTTCGTGACCGATCACTGGGGACTCACCCAGAAGCGCGAATGTATGCGGCACGAGAATGTATGGTGGGGTCAAGAACCCGGAACGCAGCACCATCACCTCGGATGTCTCGGTATCGACCGAAAGTTTACTCCACAGAACGATCTCGCTGCCGATTATCAGGCGATTATCGATCGCGGCGGTGTGCCGTTTATTCCGCACCCGACCGGTTGGTTTCCCTCGACGCGATACACCGACGAGCAGAAACAGTCGCTCGACCTTCTCGGCGACTGCTTCACCATGGAGATCATCAACGGCGCGAACCAGTTATTCGACTGTTGGGACGTCACCGACGCGATGTCGGTCGAGCTGTGGGATGAGCATCTGAAGCGCGGAAAGCGCATCAATGCACTCGGTAATACCGATGCGCACCTACCCCATGCTGTCGGTGATGTGTGGACCGGTGTTATGAGTGATGAATTGAGTATGGAAGGCGTTCTCGACGCGGTACGCGTTGGTAATGTTTTCGTGTCCGACGGGCCGATAGTCGATATTACGGTCGAAGTGGATGGCACGCACATCGCCGGAATGGGTCAAACACTCTGCACTACAAAGCGACCACTCACGGTCCGAGTGCTCGCCGCCGATTCGGTTGGTTTGCAGGAAGTTCGGCTTTTGCGGGACGGTGTCGTCATTCGTGAGTGGCGTGCGAATAACGGTTTTCGGCTCGGAGATCAGGCGTTGAGCACATCACTTGCCGATAACGAGGCCGATTCGACGACGCGTTACTATCGTTTGGAGTGCCGCGCGACAGATGGTCGTCGAGCGTTCACGAATCCGGTATACATTCGAGCGTAAGGATATAAAGCCGCGCGGAGCGGCAATCGCGCGGACGTAGACTCATGCAGATTCACTGGAACCCATTTCGACTCCCGATAAAACGACGGCGCGAGATCGAACTTGCGCGACGTCGCGAAGACCCAAAAGATCGACAGAAACGTACAGGCGATCTTTTCCGTCTGGAAAAGGATTACGTCCGCCCGTACTGGATTCGTATGTCGATCGCTGTGGTGATTAACACCATCAGCGCGGTGACACCATTCGCGTTCGGATTTACTGCGCGAATCATTGTGGACGATATCCTCGAGCTCGAACGGTGGGAAGGCGGCGCACTCATCGCGTTCGCACCGGAGGAGATGAGTAGTAAGATCAACCTCATGCTCATCGTGCTCGCGGCAAATATCGGACTCCACCTCCTCGGCATCATCTGTTCGTGGATCTTCCACTACAACGCAATCTATGTCGCACAGCGTATCGTGTTCACCCTGCGAAAACAGCTCCACGAGAAGCTGCAGAAGCTGCAGCTTACGTTTTTCGATCAGCGCATCACCGGTAAGATCATGGCGCGCGTGCTCGACGATGTATCAGTCATTCAGCACAACGTCACCGGAACATTTATCAGCATTATTACGAACGTCATGATGTTTCTCGTCGGTGCGGTGATCTTGTTCAGCATCAACGTGAAGCTCGCCGTCATCGCCATGGTGGTCGTGCCGCTATGGGCTATCGTCTATCGTCTCTTCAACAACAAAATCAGCGAAAATCAGCGGCGAATCCGAGAGAAGAACTCCGAGATATACGGGGTCGTCGAAGAGAAAATCAGCGCTATTCGTGTAGTGAAGGCGTACGCCGCCGAAGGGCGTGAACAGCGCCGATACGCTCACCTTGCCGGCGATTTCGTTCGACTCGCGGTGGGGCAGACGAAACTCTCAAACGGTCTGAGCTTCTTCGCCAGCCTGATCAATATTTTCGGCACGGGATTGATCCTGTACCTCGGTGCGCTTGAGGTGAAAAACGGCGCGATCACCCCCGGGGACCTGCTCTACTTCTACAGTGCGGTGGCGAATCTGTTTTCGCCGGTTATCCAACTCACGAACCTGAATGCGCAATTCCAGTGGGTGCTCGTTGTTCTCCATCGCGTTTTTGAGATTCTCGACGAAGAGATCAATATCTCAGACAAACCCGACGCAATTCAGATGCGGCGAGTGCGTGGCGCTGTTGAATTCCGCGACGTTACCCTCAAGTACCCGAACGCGACGACTCCAGCGCTTCGAAACGTCAGTCTGGTGGTTCCAGCAGGGAGTAACGTCGCTATCATGGGCCCGTCGGGCTCCGGAAAGACATCGCTGGTCAATCTCCTGCTCCGGTTCTATGAGCCGACCGAGGGTCAGGTGCTCATTGACGGGCAGGACATTCGCGATGTCACGCTCGACAGTCTCCGACGGCACATCAGCATGGTTCCGCAGGAAATCACGATCTTCAGCGGAACGATTGCAGAAAACATCATGTACGGCAGGTTTGATTCGCGTCCCTCGCAAGTTATCCAAGCGGCGAAAGAAGCGGAACTCCACGAGTTTATCATGTCCATGCCGGAAAAGTACGAAACGCAGGTCGGCGAGCATGGTACGAGTCTTTCCGGCGGACAGCGCCAACGTCTCGCGATTGCTATGTCACTTCTGACGGACCCTGAGATTCTCGTACTCGACGACAGTACGTCCGCTCTCGACGCCGAGACCGAGCGGAGAATTCGTGAGACACTCAAACAGGTGATGGCTGACCGCACGTCGTTCGTGATTACGCACCGAATAGCTACCGCTCGCGATTCAGACATGATTGTCGTGCTCGAGGACGGTCGAATCGCCGAACAGGGAACACACGATGAACTGGCGCGGAAAGGCGGCGCGTATTCCCGAATCATCGAATTGCAGCGGCGAGGTGCATCCCTCATTCAGGAAGCCGCGTAAAGCATCCGTTCCATGCACGTGTCGAGATTACCCAACGCGGGCGCAATCCCAACTCATACACTTGACGAACACCGTACCGAGAGGATAGCTTTTCGAGACTTCCACGAGCGGATCGAACACCGTACGAGGGGGACTGGCAATGGTCGGAGAGAAGCTGCTTGCTGCCGGCGTGATTACCGAGGAACAACTCGCCCAAGCGTTGCAGAAAGCAAAGGAAACGGGGAAGCGTGTCGGTGACTTGGTTGTGGAAATGGGCTTCGCCACGCGCGAACAAGTAGAAGCCGCACTCAGCTGACGGTATGCCCGGACGCGTTCTCGTTATCGATGCCTCACCGCGAATGCGCGGTTTGTTCACCGAAATCCTCGCGCTCGACAAGCACTCGGTACGCACTGCGACGAATCCGACGGAAGCTCGCGAAGTGGCGAATCCCGATGATTCTGCCCGACCGTTCGATCCTCATATCGTCTTCGTCGACGCGGCGCTGGCGCCACAAGAGAACGACTCCGAACCGGACATCGCCGTTTTTGGCGAGACGCTTCGCACTGAATGGCCAGAGAGTGAGATTGTCCTTCTTGTGGACGCGTCACGTCCTGAACTGAAAACGAAGCTTCAGCGGGGACGATTGCGTCACTTCTCACGTCCGTTTCAGATTGATGATCTGCTGCACCTCGTAGACGGACTGCTCAGTCGGAGAAAGGTCACCGGTAGGTAGCGTATGGAACCGTCGCCGAATCGCGAGCGCAGAATCCGCATTCTCCCAGATCGACTCGCGAATCTCATCGCAGCAGGCGAAGTTGTGGAGCGCCCTTCAGCTGTTGTGAAGGAGCTTGTCGAAAACGCCATAGATGCCGGTGCAACGACGGTAACGGTTGAGCTTGAAGCGGGTGGTCGTCGCCTTATTCAGGTATCCGACGACGGGTGCGGCATGAATGCCGACGATGCCGTACTCGCGATCGAGCGGCATGCTACGTCGAAAATCGCGGATCCGCGTGATCTCGACGCAATCGCATCGTACGGGTTTCGCGGTGAAGCGCTTCCCAGCATTGCTGCCGTCAGCAGACTCCGACTTCAAACCTGCGACAATGCCGACGGTATCGGCTCTGAAGTAATCATCGAAGGTGGCGAACTTCGTTCGGTTAAAGAGGTCGGACGTGCGCGTGGTACGACCGTCACCGTGCGAAACCTCTTCTACAATACCCCTGCACGACGGAAGTTTCTCCGGACGGACCAGACAGAGCTACGCCACTGCACGCGCGAGATAACCGGACTCGCACTCGGCGCACCGGAAGTCGGTATTACGGTTACGCACTCGGGCCGCACGCTTTTTGAGTGCCATCCGATACGCTCGTGGCAGGATCGCGCGAGAGACCTGTTCGGACGCGAGATCATCGAGCGAGGTGTCGAGTTCGCGCAATCAAACGAGATCGGCCGAGTATATGGACTACTTGGTCGGCCCGGTGATGCCGGCGGAGGCTATCGCGAGCAATACCTTCTCGTGAACGGGCGTCTTATCCAAGCGAAAACGCTACGAAAAGCGATACTCGATGGATACGAAAACACCCTCGAAAGTGGCGCGCAGCCGTTTTTTCTCGTTTTTGTCGACATCGATCCGGCTGTTGTTGACGTAAACGTTCACCCGCAGAAGCGCGAAGTGCGATTCCGTGACGAACGCGCGGTCTACACGTTCGTTCGCACAGCGATCGCGGATGCTTTCTCGGGACGTGATGACGGGCATCGCCGGTCGGATGTTCCCGACGACGACCGCCGCGAACATGACGAGCCACCCGGGGTTGCACACTTCTGGCGGGAAGCGCGAAACACGTTCGTCGATCGTCCTTCGCGGGTGTCCGATATCGCGCGAACGGGATCGCCGACGCCATCGAAAGCGAATACACCGACTCACTGGAAACCGAAACCATCCGGCGATCGGCAGATTTTCACCGAGCCACCGCGCGCTGCAACGAAGAAATCGCGTGATGATGCGCAGACGTCGCTTGGCTTGTCAAAGACGAGTGATTCGCCGTCAGAGAAAGACGATCGGGAAGAGATCGCGTTCGATCGCGATAGCAAGCTCTGGCAATTTCGTGACAAGTACATCTTCGTGAGCACGCCCGATGGTCTGTGGATCGTCGACCAACACGTCGCACATGAGCGGATTCTCTACGAAGAAGCGCTCGCGGCGTTTGACGGCGATCAGGCGGCTGCGCAACGGTTGCTTTTTCCGGTGACGGTCGAACTTACACCGGAGCAGGACGCGGTGTTCGACGACGTTCAGCCGTTGCTGACACAAATGGGATTCGATTTGGAACGTCTGAGTGGTCGCAGCGTTATGGTAAGCGCGTATCCGGGATCGGCAGAAAACTGGTCCGACGGCGGGTTGTTACGCGAGCTCATTGATGAAGTAGCCGAACCGGGATTCAAGCGGACCGATTCGCGTGACCGCGTCGCGACAGCTTATTCGTGTAAGGCGGCCATCAAAGCGGGCGAGCCGTTGAGCGCGGTGAAGATGCGATGGCTACTCGATCGACTGTTCACAACGTCGATGCCGTATGTATGCCCGCACGGACGCCCGATCATCGTGAGAATCGACATGAACGAATTTGATCGCCGTTTCGGACGCTCATAGATACGACGACGTATATGCGACGAGTGCTGTTCGTGTGTAGCGGAAATACCTGTCGAAGCCCCATGGCCGCGGGTATATTCAATAGACTCCTCCGCGACAATAACATTCGCGATGTGCGCGCCGAATCTGCCGGAGTGAGTGCCGCGGATGGTATGCGTGCGTCTCCGCACGCAATCAGCGTCGCGCGTCAACACGGAATCGATCTCCGGCGTCATCGGTCGCGCGCTCTTACGCAAGAGATCGTTGACGGTGTCGACCTTACGCTCACCATGACGGGTCGCCATTGGTACGACGTCACCGAGTTTGCACCGCGCAAGAAGGTCCGAATGCTCAGTAATCTCGCTGACAATGGTATGGGAGAAGACGTACACGATCCGTTCGGCGGTTCGATTGACGAGTACCGGAACGTGTACGAGCAGATGCGGACCGCTATCGAACAGCAGCTTCCTGAGATTCTCCGCCTTCTTGAACGTGACGTCGAGGACCATTCGTGACAACACTTCGTACCGCCCTCCTTGGTATGTTCATCGTTCTCGGATTTACCTCCTCCGGCTTTACACGGGAAACGATACCCGCGGACGAGATATCGCCGCCGTTCGGACCGGGTGAAGTCTTGAGCTACAACCTCAAGTGGACGGTGATTAAAGGCGGCGAAGCGCGGATGAGCGTGGTTGCGAATGCCGATGCGGATTCGCTGTGGGAGGTGCATAGCCTCGCATGGTCAACGGGCATTGTCGATGTGTTTTACACGGTACGCGATACGATTATTTCCACAATCGATCGTGGTACGCTCCTTCCGACACGTTTCGTAAAGAAGCAGCATGAAGGGAAGTACCATCGCGACAGCACGTATGTTTTTGACCAAGCGGCGGGTATCATCTACCGAAACGGTGGAAGCTTTGCGTGCTCGTTGCAGGTGCATGATATTCTCAGTGTGCTCTATCGCGTTCGCACGTACCCGCTTGCTGTGGGACAATCATACGAAGCCACGGTCTACGAGGGTGGGAAGCTCTACACGGCGGCGATCAACGTACTGCGAGAGGAGCAGGTGACGGTTCCCGCTGGTACGTTCGATTGCGTGGTGGCGGAACCGATCCTCCAGTCGGAGGCGATTTTCAAACAGAAGGGTCGATTATGGATTTGGTTTACCAACGACGATCGACGGATTCCTGTGCTCATGTCAAGCGAAGTGCCAGTCGGCGCGATAACGGCGGAGCTGTACTCATATCAGCCACCCGTATGGGCAGACACCACGGATTCGTCGCACCGTTGACCGCGCTCCTGACTGCTATTGCGCTCGTCGGATGCGCGCCGGCAACATCCGATGTTGCTACCGGCGCAACCCGTTCGACACGACCTACATCACAACGCGACGCGACGCAACCGGCGAGTGTCGAAGCGGTGTTCGACCCTGCGCAACACCGTGTCGACGACGTCCGTGCCGAAGCTGAGCAGATCATCCGACAGATTGCTCCCCCGCGTGTTGAATCCATCGACTCCCGAGTCGATACCGTCGGTGTGGCGTTGGATACGACCTGGGTGATGGAGGAGGGGTACCGAATTCAGATTAGCGCATCGCCAACCCGTGAAGATGCGGAGAACGTTGCGGCGCGCGCGCGCGAACGCTTCCCTTATGATTCGGTCTACGTGTATTTCCAGGCGCCGTGGTACAAAGTGCGAGTCGGTGATTTCGAGACCCGCGAAGATGCTGAATCAAAGCTTCGAGAAGCACGACAGAAAGGCTATCGCGAGGCGTTTTGGGTTCCGAGCGAGGTGCGCGTTCCACGAATCAGTCAGGAGACTACGTCGAGACCGCGATCGCGCGAATAGCGGCGACCACCGTGATACACGCTCGCGGTGCGTTGTGGCTCTTGCGAAGTAGGTAGAAAAGGCGAGTCATATTCGAGGAGGGGGTCGTCTATGTCGGTGAAAATCGCGTTCATCGGCTGCGGTGGTGTGTCGAATGGCCACGCGCGTCGGATACTCGACATGCCGGATGCGGAGATTGTCGCGCTCTGTGACAACAATCCGGATCAACTGAGTGCCTATCAGCAGCGTTACCGTCAGCTTGCAGCCGTTCCCGCGTTCACCGACTGGCGAAAAATGCTCGATAGCGTCGAAATCGATGCTGTCGAGATACACACCCCACATACGCTCCATTACGAGCAGATCATGACCAGCCTCGACCGTGGTCTTCACGTACTGACGGAAAAGCCGATGGTCTGCCGCACGGATCACGCGCTGGATGTGGTCAGGAAAGTCAAGGAGTCTGATCGGAAACTCCAAGTGAGCTACCAACGCCATTTCGAACCCGCGTTCCGGTATATACGTGACCTCATCGCGCGCGGTGAAATCGGTTCGGTGCAGTTCGTCACTGCATGGCAGTCGCAAGAGTGGAAGCAGCTTACGACCGGTTTATGGCGACAGAAGCCGGAACTCTCGGGTGGTGGGCAACTGAACGACTCCGGAAGCCACCTAATCGACATCGTTCTGTGGACGACCCAACTCATTGCTGACGAAGTGTCCGCATTCATCGACAACCGCGGCACTCCGGTAGATATCAACTCGGCGGTGAATGTGCGATTCACGAATGGCGCGCAGGGCACGATTAACATCATCGGCGACGGTATGCGCTTCGACGAGGAGATAACCATCTTCGGAGACAAAGGCGTTCTCGCCATTCGCGGTGGACGTCTGACCTATATCGATTCCGATAACGAGGTTCACCTTCCCCAACGTATGCCGCGAAGTACTGATCCCGATCGGAACTTTGTCGATGCAATTCTGGGGAAGGACGAGCTCCAAGTGCCGGTTGAATGCGGTCTACGCGTTATACAGCTCACGGAAGCCGCGTGGAAGTCGGCCAAAGCCGGTGCACCGGTAAAAGTCGACCACTCCGAGTCATAACATACCGAGGAGGCATACATGGCTGTCGGCGACGTATCCGCCGCTGAATGGCGCGAGTACACCGATCCGTTTACCGGTCTGAAGGTGCAGCAGGTCACCGCGAATCCGGATGGAGCCGATTCGCACTTCTACTTCCATGACCCCGCGTGGAGTCCAGACGGGCGGTGGTTTGTGTTCCGGTCTCGCCGATCGGGACGTACCGAGCTTCATCGTCTCGACATCGCGTCCGGTGAAATTGCGCAGATCACCGAACAGTACGGTGGTGGGGGATGGGTGAGTCGTCTTCGCTCCGAGGTGTTCTATACAAAGAACAGTACCGTTTGCGCAACGAATCTCGACACCTTGGAAGAGCGTACCGTCGGTGAACCGAAATGTCGCGTATCTGGTGGCCCGTGTGAGAACGCCGATGGATCACTCCTCGTCTTCGGAGGGGCTCTCGAAGGCGGAGCAAACGGCATGTTTGTCATGAACGCGGGAAACGGCGCCGTTGAAATGATCCTTGAGTCTGATATGAGGTTTGGGCACATCCATACCTCACCGACCGATCCCAAGCTCATCATGCACTGCGATGCGACGGTCTCCGACGCCGAACCGAAACAACGTGTATGGCTCCTTACCACCGACGGAACAGAGCATTGGCATCCGTATACGCAGTCGCCTCGAGAATGGCTCACGCACGAATCGTGGTTGGGGAATACGGGGAAAATCCTGATCTGCACGTGGCCGTCTGGTATCATGGAGATCAACACTGACGGTAGCGGTGCGCGGCGTATCGCGAATGTCAACGCGTGGCATGCCGGTGCGTCGTCGGACGGTCGCTGGTGCGTCGTCGATACCAACTGGCCCGATCGTGGCGTTCATCTGATCGAAACCGCCACCGGCAGGATGTGCCTTGTCGCGTTGTCGAATAATTCCGCAAGCGGGCAAGGAACGCATCCGCATCCGTCATTTAACCCTGACGGTTCACGTATTGTGTTCGGATCGGAACGCGACGGGTATCCCGCCATCTATATGGCGGATACCGCGCAGGTCGCCGACGAAAAAGTCCGCTGGTGGATACCGGAATACGCGTGGCAATTGGAATAGCTGGCTTCCGTATCGTACAGATTCCGACCGACCACGTTGACGAGGCGGAAAGCCTCGACTTGGCCGATCTCACACGGGCGCTTTCGCCTACGCGCGGTGACTCCACGGCGGTAGCGGCGCGACCGGAATGTGCAGCGTGGGTGGCGTACTGTTCGGACAATATCCCATGCGCGGCGCTCACGCTCCGCGAGACACCGTGTGGCGGATTGGCGACTACCCGTTTCGACGTCGATCAGGTGTATCTTCATACCGAGATCATCGATCGCTTGATCGACTATTCACATCGTTGGGCAGAGGACGCCGGCTATCAGTTCATCGAGTCCGCGGTGTGCGGCGATATGGTCCTGATATCCGATGCGCTTCGTCGGAACGGATACTGCGAACGGGAACCCGATGGGGGCGTGAAATCGTCAGATTCCCGGTGTATCTACCGGCGATTTATACAGAGTATTGGTGCACATATCGCGGGTCCAGTGATTCCGAACGTCGACACACCGGACCTCGCTGTTGTTATTGAACGTCCACGCGGATACGTCGAAGGTTGGCATTGGGACACCGATACGTCGAGTTTCGTGTTGCGCGAGTACTATGACCGACCTGTGCCGGTGAATTACGGGTTTACCCCGTCGTATCGGAACCCGGCCGATGGTGACTACCTCGACGTGATTGTGCTTGACGACGCGCATATGAGTCCCGGCGACGTCATAATCTGTCGCGGTACGGGAGTGTTACGTCGCCCCGACGGCGACCATAAGCTACTTGCGGTGCCAATCGGTGGTGCAACGATTCCCATCGACATTGACGCGGCATACCGTGAACGGGTGGCGAATTGGTGGCCGAAAGAGAAGCGTCCGACGAGTTGGGACGGTCCGGAAGCGATCGAATTATTGCTCGCATCGTGCATACATATAGAGGATTAGCAGTCAATGGCACGGAATAAAGCGCTGACTCCACCGTACTTTACGTGCGAGACATGCGGCAAGGAGACGACGCGACTACGTCGTGACGTGCTTGACGCGGGGTATAATGCGCTTGGGAAAACGCCATTCTGGAATTGCGAAGAATGCTACGAAAAGAAGCGCACGGAGCGTCTGCGTCGGAAAGCGGAAATTCGCCACGGTCAATCGTCTTCATAGGCTTCATGGGAGCCGGCAAGAGCAAAGTCGGCCGGCTTGTCGCAGAACAGCTTACCATTCCGTTCGTCGATACCGATGATCTTATCGAAGCGCGCACGGGTCGCTCGATTGCAGACATATTCAGCACCGACGGCGAAGCTGCGTTTCGTCGCATCGAAACCGAGGCGATTGTCGAGGCGCTTTCCGGAGATCAAAAAGTCATCGCACTTGGTGGCGGTGCGGCGACTCGCGAAGAAAACTGGGAGATCATCGAGCGCGCGGGTGCGTTTACCGTCTACCTCAAAGCGTCCCCGAGCACGATTCTCGAGCGAGTAGCCGACCATACGCATCGACCCCTTCTCGCCGGTTTAACTCGCGATGAGATGCTGGCGAAGATCACGCGCATGCTTGCTGAGCGCGAACCTCGGTACGAACGCGCCCGGCTCGTCATTCCTACCAACAACACCATCGACAAACACGCCATGGCAGAACGTGTGTTCGAGATTCTTCGCAAGGCTACCACCGCGTGAACTCTCC
>CAZWQW010000024.1:13464-34544 GCA_964635955.1 uncultured bacterium
ATGGCAGAACGTGTGTTCGAGATTCTTCGCAAGGCTACCACCGCGTGAACTCTCCTAATGCGTTGTCGATGACGTTCCAAGGTATCTGGATACGCGCAATCGCACGCGTGTGGTACCATCGTAGCCGCCTTGTTGTTGCTACACTCGGATTCTGGATTCCGTGGAACCTCGTCTTCGCGGGGTATGATCCTACATTCGAACCGTTCGCGGCTTTCGGTATGACACTGAGCGATTTGCTCGCCATCGCCGTAGAGCCGATCTATGCAGCGCTCGTGCTTGTCATTATCGCGTCGCCCGACGAGCCGCAATGGGACACAATCACGTCGCGTAGCCTATGGCTTGTACCGCGTTTGTGGCTAATAACAATCAAAGTCACTGCGTTAGCGATTGTCGTACCTTACGCGGCGCTTCACATCGGAAGCGCGGTGATTCTCACCTGGTGGGAGACCTACGCTGCCGCGAAGATGATCGTGGCGTTGACCGCGGTGAGCTTCGTTTGGGTACCGTTTGTGTATTTCGCCTACGTGTTAACCGCACCGGTTCTCATTGCGCAAACAGCGTCGGAGCGTTGGGCTGCAGCGACCGGTGACGCATCATCGAGCGCGGAAGAGAAATACGGGATTTCGACGGGATGGGCATTACGGACGTCCAGGCGGCTTGTACGGGGCTTTATCGGACAAACGGTTTTTGTCGCGGTCACGGGACAAGCGTTTGTATCGCTCGTGACCGTAATCATTCCGCCAAACGCAGGGCTGATAACGGTCGTTGCGGAATCGCTTGCTGCGTTGTCATACGCCGTCTGGTGGGCGCTACTCTGGGAACTCCTCATCACTTGTGTATCGCGCGATGAATCGCATGATACGGCACGTGTTACACCGGTTTGATCGGACCTATCCACCGAGTCGTTGTGGTTGTGGGCAGTGTTCGACGCGCGACTTCGCCGATTGCTCGACCATATTGCCCTACCGCGTCACGTAATTCGTCAACGTAGATGAATTCGTCAATCGTATGCGCTCTTTCGATGCCGCCGGGACCCCATACGACACACGGCATCCCAACCTGACTCAACACTCCGCCGTCTGTGCCATACCGCGCAAATTCGGGATTCTGCTGACCAGTAATGGAGAGCATGGTTTCGTGCCACGGCGCATCAACGGGCGTCAGCATCGGTGGCGCGATGATGAGCACAGTCGATTCAGCGCGAAAACATCGCTCTGGCGCGATCCCGGCATCGGAATCTTCGCGTGTGAGTTCGTCGAATGTGGCGGCGAGTATCGCGCGAAAATCTCCGAGATTCTCCCATATGACACCGCGCACGTTGATATGAACTGAACAATGCGAGGGCACCATGTTGTGCGCGACGCCACCGTGAATCTGTACAGTGCTGTAGGTTGGTGGTTCATCGCCGAATGCCGGATGACGGAATGCGCGCCACTGATCCGTGTTCTTCTCCAAGGCGCGAAGAAGGCGGATAGCGTTATCGACGGCGTTTACTCCGAGCAACGGTTGGCTCGAATGGCAGTTTACGCCGTGCACGTCAATGCGCAGCGTCTGCGCGCCTTTGTGGGCATGAATGACACGGAAACCCGTCGGCTCGCCGACAATCGCGCCGACAGCATTTTCAAAGATGTGATCGGCAGTGAGTGACTTGATCCCTTGGTGGCCAGTCTCCTCGTCGCTGGTGATCGCAAGCGTCAGCGTGAGATCGTCGAGCAACTCCGTCGGAGCGGCCATGCATGCAGCCGCAATGGCGGCGACCTGCCCCTTCATGTCAACACTACCGCGTCCATACAACCGCCCATCGACGATGCCATCACCAGCCCACGGGTCATATCGCCATGCACTCTCATCGCCAACCGGCACCGTGTCTACGTGGCCGGAAAACACCAGTCGACGCGCTCCATTTCCCCGCTCGGCAACGAGATTCTGCTTCGGTCCCGTGCCTTCGTCGAATTCGCGTTGCGGGTATCGTGTTACCCGAAAACCAGCGGGAACAAGCACTTCCTCAAGCGCATCGATAACCGGTACGTTGCTTCGTGTGCTCTCGCTCGGTATTGCCACCAACCGTTGCGCGAGATCGACAACATCAACGTGCATGGAGGAGTGCCCTTTCTCTTTGTTCACCTAAACGAGAAGACCTGCGTAGATACCGCGGCGCCGACAGTCGCTATAAGCATAGTGCAGAAAAATGATACGGAGAAACATGGGCGGAAACGGTTAACCACAGGAAACGCGTGTGTAACTATTCTGTTAACACGCGGACCGCATCTTTCGGGAAATGCACTCGCACGGTATCTCCCGGCGAGATATTCGATGTCGATCCGTCGGGACGGAGAAGCACGTTGATCGCTCGCGTGCCAACCTCTCCGCCGAATTGCGCATCGACTACGACGTCGATGTCGCTTCCAAGAAACTTCCGCGTTACGACCGTCGCCGGCGCAGTGTTCTCGGACGTATCGTCTGCAGGAACGATTCGTACCGAATGTGGTCGCACCGACATCGCTCTAATCGTGCCGCTTGGAACGTCTGTCGCGCCACGGAACCGAGTCGCGCCGATGGTGGCCACCCACGTTTCGCCGTCACGTTCGATCGTATCGACGGGCAAGAGATTCGTGCGGCCGAGAAAGTCCGAAACGGCGCGGTTGACTGGTGCACGGTAGAGATCTTCCGGAGCCCCGACCTGTTCCACACGACCGTCGCGCATGACGGCGATCCGATCACAGAGACTCAACGCTTCGCTTTGGTCGTGGGTTACGTATACGGTTGTTATCCTGAGCCGCTGTTGCAGCTCGCGGAGTTCGACTCCCGTGCGCATGCGTAGACGCGCGTCCAGATTCGAGAGTGGTTCGTCGAGGAGTAATACGGTCGGTTCGATGACGAGTGCGCGTGCAAGAGCGACTCGTTGCTGTTGTCCACCAGAGAGGTCGGGGACGGGGCGACGTGCCATGTCGTCAAGTTGAACGAGGCTCAGAGCGGCGGCTATCCGACGTTGCTGTTCTTCCTTCGAGACGCCGCGCGCAACAAGGCCGAATCCGACGTTTTCCGCGACAGACATATGAGGAAACAGGGCGTAGTTTTGGAACACCATGCCGATCTGTCGCTTCTCTGCTGGCACTCGTGTCACATCACGTCCGTCGATCTCGATCCGGCCGCTCACGGGTGCGAGGAAGCCGGCGATCATTCGCAGCGTTGTTGTTTTTCCACAGCCGGAAGGGCCAAGCAAACCAAAGAGTTCGCCGGAGCGGATTGAGAGATTGATATCGTCGACGACAACGGTTTCGTCATATCGGTATGACAGGTGTTCGAGCGTTACGCTCACAATACGAGACCTTCTCGAAGCCCGACGGGAATGTCGGTTAGAGGTGACTGAGAACGAGGTTCACCATGTCGCCGCGACGGATACGCTGTCCGGGGCGAACCGACTGAGAGACGACAGAACGCGGAAGCAATACTTCGCTTTTTTCGTAGATCGTCGAGCCGACCTGTAATCCAAGCATGCGTATGATCTGCACCGCGTCTTCGTAACCGCGTCCGGAAAGATCCGGCATATGCGGAGCGAGGCTCACAACGAGGTTGATAGATGTGCGGTGCGGTTGCATCGCCCCGGATTCAGGGCTTTGTTCCACTACGAACGGGTCCGATCGGTCGTCTGCGTCGCGAAGGCTAAATCGAACAACGCCGATACGAAAACCTTGCTGCTCGATCCGGATTCCGGCTTCGACAGCAGATCGATTCACCACCGACGGGACTTCGTACAGACGCGGTCCGCGGCTCAAGACGACGCGCACGCGACGCCCCTTCTTGACGATCGTGTAGGGCGAGGGTTCCTGGCTCACGACGCAATTTGCCGGTACTTCCTCATCCCAGACGTAATCCGACGAATCGCTGATAAACACGAGACTTCTATGGTTGAGAATTCGCTTTGCGACGGCAACGTCTTCTTGGTAGAGGTCCGGCACGATCGTTTTCGATCCGCGCGTAATCAAGGGCATCACCGCCCAGTTCCCGATTACGGAGACGAGCAGTGCACTCGCGATGACGCTCGCACCGATAATCGTCGGCCATCGATACCACCATGGTGTTCGCGCACTGGATTCTGGTTGCTTTCCGCTCATCGACACCCTCGTCGAGACGGTCGGGTAGCATCGGACGACCGCGTTTTTCTTGCCGCAGCCACACGCGCACCGAGTAGCACCGCTTCGACCATGCTCTCGGGGCGCGCGATCCCTTGTCCGGCAATATCGAATGCGACACCATGGTCGACGGATGTGCGCACGATTGGCAGACCGACGGTCATGTTCACACCATGAACTGCGGCCCACCGACCATCGGCACCCGGTTCGAAGGTAAGCGTCTTCACCGCGACGTGCCCTTGATCGTGATACATCGCGAGAACGCCATCGAACTCCGTCGTGCGACCGCGTGCGAAGACCGTGTCGGGAGGAATCGGACCGCGCGCTTCTATTCCTTCGGACCGGGCTTTCACAATCGCCGGTGCAATTATCCGAGCTTCTTCGTCGCCGAACAGTCCACCTTCGCTTGCATGGGGATTTAGCCCCGCGACGCCGATAACTGGCTTCGTGCAACCGAGTGCGCGCAATCCCTCGTCGAAGAGTCGCAGCATCCGCAAGATGCGCTCTTCGGTCACCATATCGATCGCGTGGCGGAGCGATACATGGGTGCTGACGTGCAGAACGCGCCAATCATCCAGAACAAGCATCAGCGCGAAGTCATCGACACCCGATCGGTCGGCGAGCAGTTCGGTGTGTCCCGGATACTTCACTCCGGCTCGGTGCCACGCGTCTTTCGATATCGGTGCCGTAACGATTCCGTCTACGGAACCGTCGAGTGCCATCGCGATACCTCGCTCCACGGCTGCAAAGGAAAGCCGCCCGGCCTCTGCCGAAACCTCGCCGCATGTAATCGGTTCTTTCGCGTCTCCGATATCGATCAGTTCGGCGCGCACATCTTTGGGAACATCAGCAGACCATGGAAGGGGGAGTCCGAGTAATCGTGCGTTCTCGGTGAACGTCTTCTCCGATCCGATAAAAACGAGTCGCGCCGCGCGCTGAACGACCGGCATTATACCGATCTTCAGCGCCAATTCTGGACCAACTCCAGCCGGATCGCCCATCGTTATCGCGAGACGCGGTCGATCGTTCACACCGTTACTCCCTTTCAGCGATGTATTTACATGTCCGCAGAAGGATACTGAGCCGGAGGCTCTCCACGTGCGTGGTATTCCTATTTCTAACAGGTAAAAAAATAGCCGAAGAACGGACTCGGGGCAATTGCGCAGCGTCCGCGACTTTCGACACACGACGGTTTCACGCTATACTCATTCGATACGGAAAGGTTCGCATAGATGGTTGAAACGCAGCATAAAAGCACACATCGGAACGCATTTGACGTAATCGTCGTCGGCGGTGGCCATGCCGGTATCGAAGCCGTTATGGCGGCCGCACAACTCGGTTGCTCAGTCGGTCTGATGACCATGGACCCGGCGAAGATCGGGCAGATGTCGTGTAATCCGGCGATCGGCGGTACGGCGAAAGGGCACGTTGTCCGCGAAATCGACGCGCTTGGTGGAGTGATGGCGCGGCTCATCGACGAGACCGGTATCCAGTTCAAGATGCTGAACATGTCGAAAGGACCGGCAATGTGGTCTCCGCGCGCGCAGGCGGACCGTAAGCTCTACCGCAACGCGGCACGTCGTCTCGTCTCGAATACACCGAACATCACAATCGTTACGGATACCGCGGCGGAGGTAGTCGTCGAAGACGGCCATGTCGTCGGCGTACGGGGGGAGTCAGGAACCGAGTACGGGTGCTCTGCTACGGTCGTATCGAGTGGCACCTTTCTGCGGGGATTGATGCACACGGGTCTACATTCCGTGACGGGCGGACGTGTGGGCGAATCGGCTGCAAACGCCCTCAGCGGCAATCTGAAGAAGCTCGGGCTTCGGCTCGGCCGATTGAAAACCGGCACACCACCACGCGTTGACGGGACCACGATCGATCGCACGGTGATGAAGGTGGAACCGGGGCACGAGCCTCCGCCGTTCTTTTCGTTCAGTCCACCGGACCGAAACGTCAATCAAGTGCCGTGCTGGCTCACGTACACAAACAACACGACGCACGATACACTTCGAAGCGGATTTGATCGGTCGCCACTCTTTACCGGTCGCATCGAAGGTGTTGGACCCCGTTATTGCCCCTCGATTGAAGACAAGGTTGCACGGTTTCCCGAGCGCGTACGCCATCAGATCTTCATCGAACCGGAGGGACTCGATTCTGACGAAGTCTATGTGAACGGATTCGCGACGAGTCTGCCTGAGGACACGCAAATTGCCGCGATTCACACCATTCGCGGGATGGAAGAGGCACAGATAACAGCCTTCGGGTATGCGGTGGAATACGATTTCGTGCATCCCGAGCAGCTCTACGCCACACTCGAGACGAAGTCTGTCAAGGGCCTCTATATGGCGGGGCAGATCTGTGGCACGTCTGGATATGAGGAGGCGGCGGGACAGGGTCTCGTTGCGGGAATCAATGCTGCGCGCGCGATCGCCGGAGCACCGCCGTTTGTTCTCCATCGTCATGAAGCGTACATCGGTGTGATGATCGACGATCTCGTCACTATCGGCGTTACTGATCCCTATCGCCTGTTCACGTCACGAGCGGAACACCGCCTGTTGCTGCGACAGGATAATGCCGACGTGCGTCTCGCCGATCGTGCGCGCGAAGCTGGAATGATCGGCGAGACGGAATACCGACGTCGAATAGAGAAGAAACGCCGCGTGTCGCTTCTTGTCGAGCAACTGCACGATATGCGCGTGTCTGCGGATGGGGCGAATCGTGTGCTCGAGGAACTCAACACCGCACAGGTCGATGAAACACAACCCGTCGATCGACTTCTCCGCCGTCCCGAAGTCGGTCTGCGCGAACTCCAACGTATGGGTGTCGATCTACCCGAATCGATCGGCGACGAACACGTCGACTTCACCGAGTGGATGCAGGCGGAGTTCGCAGTCAAATACGCCGGGTACCTCAAGCGTCAAGAAGATGCGGCGCGGCGACAGGCGGCAAACGAGCAACGCGCCATTCCAGACGATTTCGATTATACCGCCGTGCCGGCCCTCTCGTCAGAGGCGAAAGAGAAGCTGAAAGTCATACGTCCAACGACGTTTGGACAGGCGTCTCGCGTGCCGGGTATCACACCGGCGGATCTGAGCGTCATAGCGATCGCGCTCGAGCGACAGCGACGTGAACGGAGCGAACGTGCAACGGTGGACTCCTGACGTACTTGCGGCGCTCGATGCCAGTGGCATATCGCTCGGTGCGGAGATACTGGCGTCGCTTGTGCGATACGCCGATCTCGTATCACTCCGCGGAAAGTCGCTCAATCTTGTCTCCGCGAGTGACGCTGATCGAATACTCGAGCGCCATGTGTTTGACAGTCTGACGGCGTTACCGCTCATTGACTGGGAGGACCGCGATATCGTCGATGTTGGGAGTGGCGCGGGCTTCCCCGGTATTCCACTTGCGATCACGCAACCGTTGGCACGTTTTGTTCTCGTCGAGCGAACACGGAAACGCGTCGCGTTTCTCATGCAGGCGATCCGTGAACTCGGACTCTCAAATACGACTGCAGTTTGGTCTGACGCAGAGACACTCGCGCGTCAACACGGTGCGTTCGCCGATATCGTTACAATCCGCGCCGTCGCGTCGACGAACGACGCGCTCGCACTCGCCGCACCGCTCCTGAATACGACTGGCGCGGCGCTCCTTTGGCAGACCGCAGACCAGTTCGAGCGAGAATCGACGCCAACCGAGTGGATCGTGGAATGGTGCGCCGTACCTTCGCTCGATTCAGTCGAACGCGGTATTCGTCTCTGTAGACAACGTACTCCATTGGGCGAGCATGCGGCTATATTCAATGTATGATTCGAGATAATGAACCCGGGAAACTGGAGAAACCGATGATTCCACTTACTCGAGTGCGACTCGCCCTGCTGGCTGTCGCTACGATCCTCGTCGCGTTTGCATGCGCGTACAGCACGAATCCGGTTACGGGGCGGAAAGAGTTTTTCGCGTACTCGTGGCAGGATGAGATCAAACTTGGTTTTGACGCAGACCAAGGAATTGTGCAAGAGTACGGCATTTACGATGACGAGGACGTTCGTCAATATGTCGATCGGATCGGTCGAAAAGTTCTGGAGAATAGCCACCTCCGTCGTGAAGGAGCGGGTCGTCAGTTTCAGGAAACGGAGTTCACCTTCCGCGTTCTCGACAGTCCCGTTGTTAACGCGTTTGCACTACCGGGTGGATACATCTACGTCACACGCGGTTTGCTCGCTCATGTAGAGAACGAAGCACAACTCGGCGTCGTACTCGGTCACGAAATCGGCCACGTTGCGGCGCGCCATTCGTCACAACGCGCGTTCAAGTCGCAGTTAGGGCAGATCGGCTTGATCGGTGGCGCAATGCTGGGTCAGGCGATTTTCGACATTTCCGCGGACGAGATACTGCAACTCGGTAGTACCGCGATGCAGTATCTCTTCCTAAGCTACAGTCGCGACGACGAGCGCGAAGCCGACCGTCTCGGTGTCGAATACGCGTCGATGACCGGCTACTCGGCGGATGAAGCGTCGCGCTTTTTCCGTTCGCTCAAACGCATTCAGCAGAAATCTGGTGCGAGTATTCCACCGTGGCAGTCGACGCATCCTGATCCGGGCGAACGCGAAGAGACGATTATCGAGCTCGCGAGTGGATGGCGTACGCAGGGATACAACATGACGCTGGTCAACCGTGACCCGCTGTACGACATCCTCGACGGCGTTGTGGTGGGCGACAACCCACGTCAAGGATTTGTCGCGAACAACGTTTTCTATCATCCGGAGATGCGGTTTCAGTTCCCGACGCCGGCGGACTGGTACGTTCTGAATCAACCGGCTCAGGTACAAATCGTCGAACCGAGTCAGCAGGCCGCAGCTTTGATTCTGCTCCTTGCCAACGCGAATAGCGCGGAAGCCGCAGCTCGGGCGTTTCTCGGGCAGCAGGGGGTGACGGTAGTGAGTCAGGGTGCGGTCGATGCGGGACCGTTCGCGGCGTATTCGGTCGTTGCCGATATCGCGCAAGAATCGGGAGTACTGCGTGTTCGTCGTACCTACATCAATATGGGTAATGGCGTGATCATCGATTTCATGGGAATTGCGAGCCAGAACGAGTTTGCTACGTACGATCCTGTCTTCCAGCGGTCGCACTTCGGATTCAACAGGCTCACTAATCAGACAATCATCGACATCAAGCCAGCGCGATTGGATATTGTTGCAGCGCCGAGACGCGCTCCGTTCCAATCGTTTCTACCAACTTCGCTTCCGATGCAGATCGAACCGATTGATCTGGCGATCATGAATCAGGTTGACCTTGAAACGGTTATCCCAACGAGCTATCGAATGAAACTTGTCACCCAATAAGAGCGAGGTCCGTTGCGCGACCGCTTACTCGGTCGGTGAGGTAGTCGGTTGCGTCGTCGCTCCGGGGTGCACGACGAGCAACACGGGGTCGCCTTTTGCGGTGATCTTCGCGTTCGATGTAATGCTGCTCGCGCGGACGAGTAGTCCATTTTTCTCGAAGTAGGTCGAGATCTCGCGACGTAACCGAATAACATCGTCGTTCTTGGCGAGTCCTCCAGCAACCTCGACATCCACGTGGAAGATATCCGCCAGCGGTGCACAGAGTGGCTCGACGATGCGTTTTCCCTCAGCATCGCGTTTCATTTCGAGCAAGCGTGCCGCAGCGACACGACTTATGTACGGGCCTGTACTGGTTCCGGTCACCCGTTCGATTCTCCGACAGATGTGTCGCCACCAATCATGCACCGTCGTTTGCTCGAGATGCTGTTTGCTCTGATCGAGCCCCAATACTTCCGTCGACGATCCGCTCTGACGCCGTCGATATGACTCGAGAGCCGTTTCCTGCTCAGCGATCTCGGTGCGGAGCGTCTCAAGTGGCACCCCCATCATCGCGAACGTTTCCGGCCACGCGGTGCTCGTCGCGGAAGCGAGAAGAAGCCGCCTTCCGACCTCATCCGATACGACGAAGTGCGCACGAATGATACGCTCGTTCTCGTATGGGTCCTCGATCGTCATTCCGTGAAATGTCACTCCATCGAGCGGTGCGCCGACAGGAACGCCGTTCTGGTAGACCGCGAGCTGCTCGGTCGGGCCTTGTCGAGTCGCGTGGAATATGCCGCTCTCCGGACCAGCTACGTGGATTGCGAGCACGTTCCGGATATCGGCAATTCCTTCAAGCGGAATCGCCGAGACTTGTCCCGGATTCCGCGCCAAGAAGAGCGCGGGCGTCTGCGATGCGAGCGGGTGTCCATCGGGTAATTTCCCGATTGCCACACTGTATACCGTTCGATCTTCACCGCGGTCACTCACCGCCATCGCGCCGATACAGTCTTCGGCGATGTCTCTGATTAGGGGGCGAACGTTTTGCACGTCCCACCGATCGTTCCATACCGCCCACGATAGACCGTCGCGTCCGCTGTTTCGAACTCCTGCGCATATAAATCGCGCATTGCTCAGTCCATAGACGATTTTTCGCGGTTCATAGCCAGGCAAGAACAGTTTGGGATTCGTATCGGGATACCAGTCGTGCGCGACACCGAGACGCGTGACGCTCCACTGATACCCGTTCTCGTCCGGTGTTCCCACCAGTTGGGCAGGAATCGGATCACTCGTATCGCCACTCAGTAAGACGTTCACTTGGATGGAGATCGACTCGTCGTTCGGCGAAAACTCCACCGGATTGAGATACCGGTCAATCGCTGATTTCGCACGCGATCCGTATAGATTCACGACCGTCGCGCGTCGATTACTGCCAAATCGTTTATCGAGCGGGAAATCTGTGTATTCCGTGACAGCACCGTCGACTACGTGTACCAGCGAGTATCGACGTACATCGCTCTGCCGCACAAAGATCACGATTTGTCCAGAGTGCGTTGGCCCGAAGAACACATTTGCGTCGAGTAGTTGGCCACTGCTATACTTGCTCAACACCGCCGGTGTATCGAAATGATAGGGAACGCTTCCACGAGCTCGAAAAAACTGGCGCGTCCGCTCGAGAAGCGCACCGGCGCTATCCCAGCCGTTTTTTTCTCGGAAATCGGCGACTTGACGGAGCAGGTTCAGCCTACGAATAAGTCCGAAATAGCTCTGTGTTTCTTTCGCGGAGTTTGTATGTTTAGTCGATTCGGTGGCGCTCATGATCATCCTCTGTACGCGGTTATGTCAGTCATCTGCGATTTTTCGGAATACCTTCGAACGCTGAAAATGGCGAAATACCGATCGATACGCAACGCAGGTGTCGTGTCGGGTTAGATCAGTTCGTCGTTTGCCGTGTGGCTGTTACTGGGAGTACGTGTAGTGGCGCGAAGAAATGAAATACACGATGTATCAGACCTCACTGAGGGTGAACGCGGGATACTCAGGCACTGCGCCGAAACGGTAGAAGACGCCGTGTACCTCATTGATATCGCTACAGCGATCGCCGATCTACCTCGGGGACTCCGTGGTGTCTGGTTCGACGAAAAGCTCCTCTCTCCGAGACAGTCCACGGCATACAAGCAGGCGAAAAAGGACCTTGACGCCGCGCTCCGCCGATTGTTCCGAGCAGATCTCATCGATGTTGGACGTGAAGACGAGTATCCGGAAGGATTCAAACGACACCATCGGGAGGTAATCACAGCTTTACGAGACGGTCGATACTGGCGTGCGCGGCCACAGTACTGCGGGAAGACGCCGACGCTTCGAGTAGTCGAGGATCACGTTGCCGCACACATCGAATGGGCGAACGCGACGGATTTACGGGCGGTACAGCGCGAGATCGGTGGCGCTCCGGATTTCATTTTTCTCACCGAACGCGGACGCGAGTTTGTAGGTCGACTCGAAAACGGTGACGCATGATTGTACGTGTCGCGAACGTGAAACTCCCACTCGGTTCGACGGAACAAAGTCTCGTCAGTGAGGTTGCGCGCCGTCTTAACGTTTCCGCCGACGAACTCGGACCGCTGCGGATTCGTCGACGCGCTCTCGACGCGCGAAAAGCGAGCAATCTGCACTATGTCTACACCGTCGAGGCCGATGTCGCACTTAGCCCGGATCAGGTCGCCTCGATTACCGGCGTCGATCCCGTACGTGCGCAAGATTCCCGCCGCGTCATACCCGGTGAGCGTGAGATTCGCGGCCGGCCGGTGGTTGTCGGAGCGGGACCCGCGGGGTTGTTCGCTGCGTGGCGACTCGCAGAGTACGGATACCGACCGATTCTGCTCGAACGAGGAAAACCCGTTGAACATCGGCGGTATGATACGGCAGCATTCTGGAAACAGGGTACGCTCGACCCCGACTCGAACGTCCTCTTCGGCGAAGGTGGCGCCGGCGCGTTTTCCGACGGAAAACTCACGTCTCGCATCAAAGATCCGCGGAAGGACGAGGTTCTTGACGTACTCGTGCAGTGCGGCGCGCCTGCAAGTATCGCGTACGATGCGCGGCCACACGTCGGCACGAACCGTTTGCCGTACATCCTGCAAGAGCTACGTCAGCAGTTGATATCGCGTGGAACGGAGATTCGTTTCGATACCCGCGTTACCGATTTCGATGTTGACGGGGCGATCCGTTACGTCGACACGAACCACGAGCGCATCGAATCAGACGCTGTCGTTTTGGCGATAGGTCACAGCGCGCGCGACACGTATGAGATGCTTGTCGACCGTGGAATCGCGCTCGAGCCTAAGCCTTTTGCGATGGGCATTCGAGTGCAGCATTCGCAAGCCCTCATCGACAGAGCGCAATACGGTCGCGCCGCTGGCACGAAAGGCCTTGAGGCGGCTGAATACGTGCTCACGTGTGCGAGAACAAATGTCGGACATGCCGTATACTCGTTCTGCATGTGTCCCGGTGGTGCGGTTATTCCGTGCGCCTCGGAACCCGGCGCGTTGTGCTGTAATGGGATGAGTGGCGAGCACCGATCCGGACCCTACGCCAACGGAGCGATTGTCGCCGAGGTTCCCGTCGAGGTATTCAATAGCGGACCGCTCGGTGGCGTTGCGCTTCAACGAATCTGGGAGCAGAAGGCGTTCCAGTCGACGGGCGGGACGTACGCGCTTCCTGTTATGAAGCTGGATGACTTCGTACGCGATCGATTCAGCAAACCCGGTACTTCCGAGCTCGCGCTTCGTCGATTTCCGCGCGCTGAGTTTACCGATCTGCGCAAGTTACTGCCCGATGAGACGGTTATGGCGATTCGACAAGCGTCGGTCCAGTTCGATCGGCAGATACGAGGTTGGCTCGGATCGGGTGCCGTCGCGTTCGGAATCGAAACACGGACCAGCGCACCGGTGCGAATTCTACGTGGAGAATCGGGAGAATCGGTATCCACACCGGGGTTGTTTCCCGCAGGTGAAGGTGCGGGTTACGCGGGAGGAATCGTCAGCGCTGCCGTCGATGGACTGCGAGCCGCAGAAGCGCTTATTGCGAAATACGCACGGCCGCGAACGTCTTAACGAACTCCCGGTGTAAGTGAACCGAGTACACGTCGTTCGCGAGCCCCGGTCGCTGACGGTACGTTCGCCGGGGTTCCGCATAGTGTTTCGTTTGCGAGAATCGCGAACGCGATCGCTTCCTTCGCATCCACGGAGAGACCAAGCTCGTCCGACGTTCCCACGTGGATCGGAGCGAAAAGCTCCACCATCCGTCGCATCAGCACCGGATTGCGTGCGCCGCCGCCCGATACGAACACGCCTCGCAGCGTGTGTTTCGGGAAAACAAAGCGATTATACGCGTCGCGGATCGACTGTACAGTGATCTCGGTCATATCCGCCACAATACGCGGTAATTCAGACTCGCTATAGGTCTTCGCTGCTTGTTGAACGCACTGCACGCCCCAGTACTCGCGCCCGGTACTTTTCGGTGGTGTGCGACGGAAGTACGGATCCTGAAGCGCAGCACGCACTCGCTCTTCGTCTGGTGAATACGCCGCGGCGAGTCGACCATCGATATCGTATGACTGTTTGCCACGTGACACGATCGCTGCGGCCGCGTCGATGATCATATTACCCGGACCGGTATCGAACGCGAGTACGTCGTCGATTGAAGGGGTAACGACGGTGACGTTTGCGATGCCTCCGATGTTCTGCAACGCAATTGTTTCGTCAGGTCGTCGACAGAGTGCCCAATCGACGTACGGCACGAGCGGAGCGCCCTCGCCTCCTGCGGCGATATCGCGCGGACGGAAATTCGACACAACGGGAATCCCCGTCCGTTCGGCGATTACCTGCGCCTCGCCAATCTGTAGCGTTGACGGCCGACGGTCGCTTCCGGGTGGAACGTGAAAGATCGTCTGCCCGTGAGACCCGATAAGGTGCACGTCTTCAAGGCGTAAACCCGCACGCTCAATCACCGAACGTGTCGCTTCGGCGAACCATTCAGCGATCACGACGTTCATTTCGCAGATTTCGGCGACGTTGCCGTCGAATAGCGCGTGAATACGTTCACTCTCGGCGTTGGTATACGGTCGTGTATGAGTCGCAAGTATGCGCTCAAGACGCAGCGTCTCACCGGTTCCAGACACCTGGACAAGTGCGGCATCGATCCCGTCGACAGAGGTCCCCGACATGAGCCCGACAATTCGGCGCACAGGAAGTTCGCGGAGGTGAATCCAATCCGTCACAATAATCTCCCTCCGAGACGGTTCCTTTGGGCAAGGAGAGAGAACTCCTCGACGAGGTCGTTCCATTCGCGAATTCGTTGAGAGAACGACGGTTCGTCCCAGGGACTCGTGCAGATCGATTTTACCCGTGTTTGCGCATCGAATGGGCCGATAGCGAACTCACCAGTGACGAGATCGAGCCACTTCGGGAACGCGTGAATCCGACCATTGAGACCCGCCCAGACTCTGACGAGATACTCGAAGCCGGGTCCCAACACAAGCGTCATCGCTTCGGAAACCGTGCCGCACGACGGTATCGTTGACGTTATCTCTCGCAGGGCGTTTAGAGACACCTCCGCAACCTCCGAGGATCGTGCGCGGAGATTTACGTTGGATACGTTCATGAGCTCGGCCGCACCGTCAAATGGGTCAGTAGCAACGACATGTGTGTCAAACAGTTCCAGAAGATCGATTGGACCACCGATACGAAACGGATCGCGGAGTGCGGAATGTAAACGGTCGATTGTGTGGTATTTAACATCGACTTTCCGATCCGCAAGCACGAACTGATCGGCTGTGATATACGCTTCGTCGCCGTATTGCCGAATGTTCCCCGCGACGAGCGGTTCAAGATAACGCCTACGCATTTCGAGTGTCGGATTGTGTCGTACGATGATTCGGACGTCGATATCCGAAGCATCGTCCGCCATTCCTCGCGCCCACGAGTCCGCCACGAGTGCGGCTACCGCGCCGATCGACCGACCTCGCTCGAATACTGCGCATGCAATATCCACCGCGCCATCGATCGACATCGGGGTCGGTAGCGAATCTCCGGTCCACCGACCCAATCGCGAATTGACGTCCGGAACGCCGTACCGCGCCATCAGACCGAGTGTCTCCTCGATGAGTGCGTCGGCGATTTTCCCCGACTCGTCAGAGTCACGCAGGGACGTCAGTGTCTCAAGTCGCCGCTGGAAGTCTGTCGGCTGGAGACTGTAGTCGGTATCCCACATTGGCTCCGCGTCGTTGAGCCTCGCGACCGCGGCAACAAGCTGCCGTGCGGATGTAGCGATGCCATGCGCGAATCGCGGCAGATCGCCGCGACGCAGCATTACGATCGCTGGAATCTCCCACCAGCTCACGAGTGAGCGTCCGAGCCGGGTCAGCGCCGTAATCTTCGCAGTATCACGCAGCAGCATTGTCACCGTCACCGTCTATCAAACGCCGGATGTAGCAACGCAACGGGAAGGAGAAGCTCCGTATCTGCTTCCATCCCATAGATATCCGCGAGTCCGTTCAACACGAAATCCTCTATCTCGTCGAATTCTGCGTCGTCGAAGACAAAGCCCTCGAGCGTTGCGATGTCGACGTCGATGAAATTGAGATGGCAACCGGCATCGAGCACGTTACCATCGGCGCTCTTTATCGGAAGACCATGCAAACGACACACCAGCGGCCGTGACTGGTAGATTCGGCAGGCGTTGTCGTGTGTAAGAAACGGACACGGTAGCGAATCGATTAGCTCGATACCGCGTTCGTGATCGGAGTCGGAGGTTTCGTGGAGCGCGGTATCGGGATCGATCCTCGCCTGATCGAGCATCGCGTCCGCGCGCGTGATCGCCTCGCATCGGGCGTTTTCGGGGAGATTTGCGAGCGCGATACGAACCATCGCGGTATCCGCAAGCGTAACGGGAAACGTTCCGAGGCAACATTCGGCGCAGCCACGTCGACACTGCACGTGACTCGGATACCGCGAACGTTCTCGTTCTACGTACTCGTCGACACGAATAAGCGCACGTTGGTACATCGTCGACAGAGAACGCACGGATTCTACTTGGCTATTCGAGTTCACGGTACCAGCCTGCTGCGAAAGCGTTTGATCGTTAGCGACGCGTCGAGGAGAACTCCAATACCCGATGCCGCCATGTACCAAGCGTCTCGGCGATCATTGGCTGACGAAAATCGGGATACGTCCAGCGAAGCGGCGTGTATGCGCCGCTTTCGTAGATAAGCGTCACTTCCGCGTAGATACCTTCGGTAAGGTATACGCGGTGCGCCGCCGATTTGGTGCTTGCGAGCACGAACGACCCGATTGCGAGGTACCCAGCGTCAAGGTTAACCTGCCGGCGTCCTGTGTCATCCAGCCAGCGCGATTCAACTTCGTTTGTCTGCAGCTTTCGTCGGGCGAGATCGCCCGGTGACATAGGAGAATCGAACGCGACAAGCCATTTTACGAGTTCAGTGCCCATCTCGGCAGCGTAGAAGTGTGTAAACGCGTCAAACCGGAACGCGTCGGTTCGACCCAGTTCAGGCGCGTCCCATTGTGCCAGAAGCATGTTGGTAATGTCCTGTGGATACACCGTTGGACGATGTGTCACCGCGACGACGGGCATTACCGGTTTAGGATCGTGTGGTGCACCCATTACGCGGACCTTTTCAGGCTCATCCGGTGTTCAACATACATGTCAGGACGATCCAGCCGTTCGGTAGATCACGAACGACTCGTCGGACGAATCATAACGATCTATCGATCGTCGATCGTTGTTAACGATATCACGACACGCGATTGTACGCGAGTCTGTTGACCGATTCGTGTGTTTTTCGGTATTTTTCGAGCACGTGAACCGGTACTGTTACCCGCCTGAAGGAGTGCGTCTCCATGATCCGTCGCGTGTTCCTCGTTGTCGCAATGTTGTGCGGCTTCGGATATGTAGCGCCTCGCGCCGTCGAGGACACGACCGCTGTTACTGCGTCCGAGCTTGGTGCCGACACGGCAATCACGGCGCGTCCGATAGTCTACCTCGTTCCGGTACAAGGAACAATCGACGGTGGCTTGGCGGAATTCATGCAGCGAGCGGTGCAGAAGGCGGAGTCCGATTCAGCTGTCGCTTTGCTACTTGAGATGAATACGTACGGTGGACGAGTTGACGCTGCGGACAAGATACGCACGGCATTACTCGAAACGTCGGTGCTCACGATCACGTTCGTGCATAACAACGCAGCGAGCGCCGGTGCGCTCATCTCAATGGCTACCGATTCCATTGCCATGTCCCCCGGCGCGGCAATCGGTGCGGCGACTCCGGTCGATCAGGGCGGAACACCGGGATCGAGTAAGGTCATCTCGTATTTCCGAAGCATTATGGGTGAAACAGCGCGTGCGACGGGCCGCTCTCCCGTTATCGCCGAAGCGATGGTCGATTCGTCAATCGTCGTGCCCGGGTTTGAAGATGCGCCGCGCCCGCTAACACTCCGTACGGATCAGGCGATTGCGGCGGGAATCGCACAGCAGGAAGCGAAATCCGTTGACGATGTGCTCCGATTGAACGGATTGGAGCATGCGGACGTCCATCGAATAGAGGAAAATTGGGCGGAAAATGTCGTTCGCTTCCTCACGAATCCGATGGTATCCGGGCTGTTGTTGACGATTGGCGCGCTTGGATTGATCGGCGAGTTGTCCAATCCGGGATTTGGACTACCGGGTATCGCCGGTATCGTGTGTCTGGGTCTGTTTTTCGGTGCACACTATATCGTCGACCTCGCGCAATGGACCGATGTGCTGATCTTTCTTGTCGGAGTTGCGCTCCTTGTCGCTGAGCTCTTCGTGCCGGGAGGAATCCTCGGAATACTCGGCGCGGGGTTGGTGATTATCGGTCTGTTCATGAGTCTGCTCGGTAAAATCCAGTATGTCACCGCGCCCGATCTCACAGACGCCTTCACCTCTGTCGGAATCGCGTTTATCCTTACCGTCATAGGCGGAGCGGTTCTGTTGCGCGGTTTCGCTGAGATGCCCGTGTTCAAACGGTTGATGCTGAACACGCGGCAGCAACCCGGGCGAGGTGATGGCGTTCCAGCGACTACGCGAAACGAGCTGATTGGGCGTGAGGGTATCACCGAAACCAATTTGCGGCCGGCGGGACGGGTGAGAGTGGGCGAGCGTTACTATGAGGCGACGTCTGAAGGCGATCACATTGAAGCGGGAACGCTCGTACGTGTTGTCGGTGTCGATTCATTGAGCGGCATCGTCGTTCGACAGATCTGAGGCGAAAACCGTGGCAACCACATGGTCATTTGTTATCGCGTTGAGCCTGTTCGGCTTCGTGTTACTCATGCTGGAGTTGTTCATCATACCCGGTTTCGGCGTTGCCGGTATCGCGGGAATCATCGCGATATTCGCTGCTGTCGTGTATGCGTCGATGACGCTTGGCATATGGGTAGGTATCGCGATTTTCGCTATCGGGCTTATCATCACGACATTTGGAGTCATACGCTTGACGAGTTCGTCTGGATTCACGAAGCTCCGAAACAAGCGTGTTTCCCCGGGCAAGGTGGTATCCGACAACGAACCGACGGTGCGTCATTTACCGAAACTCGGCACGGAAGGGGTCGCGATTACGCCACTCCGACCCTCAGGCATCGTGCGTTTCGGCGATCAACGTTGGGACGTTGTTGCGGACGGTCCCATTGTGGAGATCGGCGACGCGGTAGAAGTGACGGAGCTTATCGGTAACGTAATCAAGGTGCGTGCGGTCTGAGTTTATCGATTCGTGCGAGAAACCGTGTTCAACGAAGGGAAATGAGATGATTGATCCATCCGTATTGTGGCTGGGTATCGGCGTATTCATCGTCGTACTGCTGCTCATCGTGTTTACCTACTTCATCCCGGTGCGATTGTGGATTGAAGCGCAGTTTGCCGGTGTTCATGTTCCCATCTCGACGCTCGTCGGAATGCGGCTTCGTAATGTGCCTCCTGCGAAGATCGTCCTGCCACAAATCACGGCGACGAAAGCCGGACTTGACCTCGACCTTGAAGAGATCGAAGCGCACTACCTCGCAAAGGGAAACGTGCAGCTCGTCGTAAACGCGCTCGTCTCAGCGAGTAAGGCGG
This sequence comes from uncultured bacterium, assembly GCA_964635955.1. Classification (GTDB taxonomy): domain Bacteria; phylum Latescibacterota; class MWCZ01; order MWCZ01; family MWCZ01; genus CAZWQW01. The sequence continues at coordinate 33,064 of CAZWQW010000024.1, forward strand.
GTATTGAACTGCCGTTCGCCCGTGCCGCCGCGATCGATCTCGCAGGTCGTAACGTGCTGGAAGCGGTCAAGATGCGCGTCACGCCGAAGGTCATCGACTGTCCCGACCCGACGAAAGGTCGTTCGACGATCGACGCCGTCGCGATGGACGGTATTCAGCTCAAGGCGAAGGCTCGAGTGACGGTTCGCGCGAACCTCGAGCGGCTGGTCGGTGGTGCCGGTGAGGAGACGATCATCGCGCGTGTCGGTGAAGGTATCGTGAGCGCTATCGGTTCGTCGGAGAACCACAAGCTCGTTCTCGAAAATCCAGACGTGATCTCCAAATCGGTGATTCGGAAAGGCCTCGACTCCGGCACCGCGTTTGAGATTCTCTCCATCGATATCGCTGATGTGGACGTTGGCGACAACATCGGTGCGAAACTGCAGAGCGATCAGGCCGAAGCCGATAAGCGCATCGCCCAAGCGAAGGCGGAAGAGCGGCGTGTTATGGCGATCGCGGAAGAACAGGAAATGAAAGCGCGGACGCAGGAGATGCGTGCGAAGCTCGTCGATGCAGAAGCCCAAGTTCCGCTCGCGATTGCCGAAGCGTTCAGCAAGGGCAACCTCGGTGTCATGGACTACTACCGCATGCGCAACATTCTCGCCGACACAGACATGCGTGAGGCGATTGCGGATGAATCCGATACGGGTGGCCCGACCGACGAACAGTCGTAAGGAGACGTCATGGATTTCACATGGCTCGTCCTTTTCCTGATTATCGCGATCGTTTCGTCGATCATGAGTAAGCGTGCCGAACAGCAGGCGAAACAGAAGCGCGCTCAGGAAGACAAGGACGATAGTCGAACCACCCGGCGTGCCACTTCACGTTCGCCCGGACCGCCGGTTGCACCCGGGCCGTTTGGTGCGCCGCGTCGGGCTCCGAGTCCGCCGCCTCCTCCGCTCGAGGACGACGAAGAGGATGACGACCTGTTCGGTCGGATACGTCGCGAGCTCGAGGCGCAACTGCGTCAAGACGAGGACAGAGAGCGGCGTGAACGGGAAGATGCCGAGCGTGAACGTGCGCGAAAGCAAACGCTCGAAGAGGAACAACGTAGGCTATCTGAGTCCATCGCCGCGAAATCACGCGCGGCGGCTCGCATAACGAAAGAGACGGAGCAAGCATTCCAGCGTATCGAATACGATCGGAGCTTGTCGGAGCCCGCGGTGGTTCAACGTCGGAAGCGGCAGCGGATTACGCCGCGCACGAAAGCCGAACTGCGTCGCGCGATTGTCATGAAGGAGATTCTCGACAAACCGAAAGCGCTTCGTGACGAGCGCGATCCGATGGAAGTTTTCTAACCGATTCGTCGGGGAGAAGTTGCGCGGGAACGGATTGCTCGGTATTTTATAGTGTTCCTGCCGAAGTGGTGGAATTGGTAGACGCGCCGGACTCAAAATCCGGTGTCCGCAAGGACATGTGGGTTCGATTCCCACCTTCGGCAT
>CAZWQW010000025.1:0-3961 GCA_964635955.1 uncultured bacterium
CGGAGCCCCTGATCACGCCACCGCGGCGCAAGTTGCTCCGCCTGTTCTTCAGAGATCGGTGGGTATGCGAGCGTGAACAACCCCTGCTCCGGCACTCCGCGTTCCCGTAATGCCGCCCACGCCGGCGCAAGTTCGCGGTGCGAGTCGATAATCATCGAGCCGATCATGTCGTTGATGAGGTCATACCGAGCGGAGCCTACCTGGTCGTTGTAGTGGAAGGTCACATTCCACTCGAACGGATTGATATCTACCGCGATGTCGTCGCTATTCGTCTCATACAGATCCGGCATCACCGTGAAGCGCGTGAGTTGTGTTTTCGCGGGACCACCCGGCGCGCCGAGCTTGAATGCCCAGATGCGCTGCCCGGGCTCGCCGACGACGTACGCGAGGAACTCCTCGGCGATTTCGCGGTTCGGTGCGCCTTTGAGTATCGCGATTGCGTCGGGGTTGATGACGGTGCGGTCTTCCGGATACACGAAGCCGAGGTCCTGTCCTTCGGCCTTGTTGATCTCCGACCACGCGTAGAAGTCGATGGCCATACCGGCGACCGCGTCACCACGCGATACCGACAGCGGAATATCACCGGCGCTTCGAGCGAACGCGCGGGAGTTTGCGCTCATGGCGGTGATGATCTCCCACCCGTGCTGCCATCCGTACGCCTGCAGCATGATCTCGTACGCCATGTGGATGCTGCCCGATGTGCGTGGATCTCCCGCCGAAATCCAGCCGTTGAATTCCGGCTTCGCCATGTCTTCCCACGTTTGGGGTGGTTCGGCGTTCTGCATCCGTGCGACTGCGCCGTTATAGATGATGCCGAATCCCGACATCGCCGCGCCGTACCAGTTTCCTGCGGGATCGTAGAGCGGGATTCCGGCGAAGGTCTCCGGGACGCGGTCGAGTATCTCGTCCGGCAGCATGTACGGTTCGATGAGTCCCGCTTCGGTCAACCTTAGGAACGGGTCGAGTCCGCCGCCGAAGAGGAGGTCCGCGCCGATGCCATCGGGTGTATTGGAGAATTCGGACCGGATATACCGCATGATCTGCGACGTTCCGCCCTGATCAAGCCAGACGAATTTCACGTCGTTGCCGGTCTTCTCTTTCCAGTACTCGCTGAAGCCGCGCTCGAACTCAGTCTGAATCCCTTCCCAGTGTGGCGAGAGAATCACGAGTCGGTCGCCGCCTGAGTCGCTCTCACACGCCGTGAATGCTGCGCCAAGCGCGAGAATCATCGCGGCAACAGCGCCGAATACCGTCATACGTTTCAGTGTCATGATTCCTGTCCCCTTGGAGTCTATCGAGTTACGTCACGTACGCGGCAACACGATCACGTCGGATGCATCGAACGTGAGGATGACTGAGTCGCCGGTGCGTGCGCGCGGCTGTGCAAGGTTGAACTCGACACAGCGCGCGAGCTTCGATTCGTCGAGCCGCACGATGTATTGTTCCGTATCGCCAAGATACACCACCGACTCGACGGTTCCTCGCAGCGCACCACCAGACCGCGGCTCGCTTTCCTTCTGCACGGTCATCGCTTCGGGACGTACCGAGCACGTCACCTCGTCGCTCAGCCCGTCCGGTACTGTTTCGGCGACAAGCGTACCGTAGGGCGTCTCGATGGTGTTCGAGCCGTTCTTCACCCGTGTCCCCGGGATCAGATTCGTTTCGCCGATGAATCCCGCGACAAACGCATTCGCCGGACGCGTGTAGACCGCGCGCGGCGGTCCCACCTGACGCACCTTCCCGTCCTGCATGACCGCGAGCCGATCCGCCATGCTGAGCGCTTCAGTCTGGTCATGGGTAACGTAGATCATCGTAACGCCGATCGTCTCGTGGATGCGTCGGATTTCGTCGCGCATCTCGAGACGCAGCTTCGCATCGAGGTTCGATAGCGGCTCATCGAGGAGCACGGCGTCCGGCTCGATCACGAGTGCACGCGCGAGGGCGATGCGCTGCTGCTGCCCGCCGCTGAGCTGATTCGGCTTCCGGTCGGCATACACTTCCATCCGCACCGTACGGAGCGCTTCCTGAACGCGGTCGTTCCGTTCGCTCGCGGAAAAATCCCGCACTTCGAGGCCGTACGACACGTTCTCCGACACGGTCATATGGGGCCACAGCGCGTAGTTCTGGAACACCATACCGGTATTGCGCTTGTGCGGTGGCACGCGGGTCATGTCCCTGTCGCCGAAGCGAATCACCCCTGCTTCGGGCGTGTAGAAACCCGCCACCATGCGGAGGAGCGTCGTCTTGCCGCACCCCGACGGACCGAGCAGAAAGAACAGCTCGCCTTTCTCGATCGTCAGGGTGACATCGTCCACGGCGCGAACCGTGCCGAACTGCTTGGTGACATGATCCAGTTCTACTCGAACCATGCGGTATGTCCTGTCGTCAGATACTCGTTATGCGTCCCAACCATGGAATCCGAACATATTTTCGATGCGTGGACGTTCCACTGCGCGCGCTTTCGACGGCGCAACATCGACCGTCGCGATTGCCATTTTCCCGCCGCCAAGCGACACGTGCCAGAGCCCATCGCGATAGGTGGCGCTCTTCGCGTTCGTCCAGCGCGCCGATTCAGCCAGTCCGTCGATGACAACCGCCGCATCGCGCCGCGCGGTGAACTCCGCACGCGCCGTGCAACCCGCGCGACGTTCAGCGCTGACGGTGACGGCACCTTCGGCGAGCAGATTCGTAAACGAACAGTCGCGCCATGACGCCGGTACCGCCGGGAAGAGCCTGATTCTCCCGCCCCACGACTGCAACAGCATCTCCGTCACTGCGGCGGACGCTGCACATTCAGCTTCCATCGTGTATGGACGGTAGTGGAAAAAGCAGATCCCACGTCCGCGCCAGTCGCCATTGACGTGCATCCCGTTCGGCATGACGAACGAGTCGGCATAGAGGTGCAGCATATAAGCCGCCATCTCGCCACGACGCGCACGCGATGCGATGAGCGATACGTACGGGAACGACCACCCGGTCCATTCACCCGGTCCGTTGTGCTCGATGCGGTGGAGCGACGCGGCAATCGTCCGGCGATCGTCATCGTCACCCTCGACGTTGATGTCGTGCATCGGGAAGATTGGCATGAGATGCGACGGGTGCCTGTGCGACGCTCGGTAGGAGATCGGTTCGCCGGTCGAAATGCTTCGCATGAGCTGTAGACCGCCGTCGTGATCGCGGTAATACGGCGCGAGACGCTCGCTCATATCGCGCCACCGCTTGCGTGCGTCCGTATCGACGCCGAGCGTTTCGCTCGCCTCGATGCACCATCCGAAGAGCGCGCGAGCGAGCGCAAGATCGACGGTCGTATCGCTTCCCCATGCCGCCGGAGCGTTCCCTTCCCATTCCGGATTGTGCGAAAGCGGCACGTGAAGCGTCCCATTCTCGTCCGACTCGAGGTAATGCTCCCAGAACTCGGCGCAATCGGTGAGGAAGGGATACGCGCGGTCCCGAAGAAACTCTGCATCCTGCGTATAGCGCCAATGCAGCCAAAGGTGATGAGCGAGCCACGCCGCCGCGCCGGGCCAGTATTGAACCGTTCCCCAGCCGGGCACATTCGTGCCGTCGGCAGCCAATGCTGTTTCGATGCGCAGCCCGTCGAATCCGAAAAACGCGCGCGTGCGTTCGGCCGCTCGCGGCGCGATGCGTTCGAGCCAATCGTAGAGCGGCAGTCCGAGCTCGAGATGATTCGTACCGTACACTGGCCAGTACGTCTCCTGCACGTTCATGTTCGCATGGTAGTCACCACGCCAAGGCGGAAGCACGCCGTCGGTCACCCAGAGACCTTGCAGGTTCGCTGGAAGACGTCCCGGTCGCGACGACGACGCGAGCTTGTACAGCCCGTAATGCCACAGCGTCTCGAGCTCGCCGTCGGGAATACTCACCTGCGAGCGATCCCAGAATGCGGACCACCAGTCCGTATGCGTCTGGGTAATCCGGCTCACATGGCCAATCGCCTCGT
>CAZWQW010000025.1:4061-6907 GCA_964635955.1 uncultured bacterium
GACTCTGCCGCGACGAACGCTTCGATTTGTGTTGTGCCGACTGAACCGCGAAATGTCGCATCGCCGAGGCTGAGCCTGCCGTTGAGCTCCGAGCGCCCCTCAAACGCGAACTCGAGTCGACCGAGTGGGAGCTTTGTTGGCGTGGTCGCACGCTCCGTCGGATTTAGCGTCCGCTCGATGATTTCATTCACGCGCTTGGCGTCGTTGCGTTTCGCCGCTTCACGCACTGTTTCCCATGAGTATTCGGGATCGTGGACCGGATAGCTTCGAAGGTCCCAGAGGTCATCGCGGTCGAGCGTCAGGCACAGCGGATGCCCGTTCCCCCACAGCATCGCGCCAAGATGACCGTTGCCGAGTGGAGCGCCGACAATCCATTCATCCGGCGCAACGGAATAGAGCAGATCGTGTGGTGCGAGGCGACGTCGCGCGGATTGCGAGTTGGACACGGTTTTCGCTCCTGCAATGGAGACGCATTCGGCCGCGGAGAATCGTTGGTCGAGCGGTTGTTTGCGGTCTCATGAAAAGTACGTGTCGGAAGGTATTCCCTCAAACCCGCAAAATCACCGTATGACGGCGAGGAATGGCCGCGGAGAACGCTGCATGAGGCGTTCGTATACATCGCGAGTACGCTCCGCTGTCGCCTCCCACGTGAAATCCGCCGCGCGACGACGGCCATCGCGAATGAGCCGATCGCGTTCCGAAGTATCGCGGAAGATACGTTCCATGGCGTCAGCGATTGCCCATGTGTCGCTCGTATCGACGAGAATTGCCACGTCACCGGCAAGCTCGGGGAACGGTCCGCGGTCGCCGGTAATAACCGGGCAACCGGCCGCTTGCGCTTCGAGAATCGGCGCGCCGTATGTCTCGTTGAGCGACGGGTACACAAGCGCGGTGGCCGACCGCATTCGGTCGAGGAGGTCAGCGTCGGAAAGGTCGCGTGTAATGGTTACACGGTCGTCAAGACTCAGTGTCGTCACGATGTCGCGTAGCATTTCGTATCCGGCTTCGCTCCCGACGATCTCCAGCATCGCGTCAGGGAGCCGCTCGCGAAGAAGCGCCATGGCTGCGACGACGCGCGATACGTTTCGCGGTGGATCGCTATAACCGATCACGAGAAACCGGGGGATGCTGTGTGGGTGCGCCGGCGCGTCAGACGCATTCGAGTAGAACCGGTGATCGATGCCACTGTGAGACACGCTAATACGATCGGAGTTCGGGCCGAGAATCGCCGCTGTATGGTCGGCAACATAACGCGAAACCGCGATGATATGGTCGGCGCGACGGAGTGTGTAGTTCCTCGTAACACGAGACCGAAAGGTGGTGAATTTCTCCCGACCACCATTCGGTGCCGCGTTTTCGCCGTTTTCGATTCCCGTGTGGTCGTGAAGTGTGATTACGGCGCGACCACGCATTCCGAACGGTAGCACGTGGTAAAGCGAGTGATAGATATCGGCTCGGATGCTCCGGAGTCGGCGTGCGCCGAGCGCGAAATTCCGCGTCGAATCAATGCCGCCGGACATCTCGCGTTCGGTGAAGTTATCCTGCTCGACGAGACGTCGGGAATTTCCGCGGTTTACGAGCACGACATATTCGTTTTCGCAGTCGATTGCGGCCAACGCTCGCACCAGTTCCCGCGCATATTGTCGGATACCGAAGTCTCGATTCGATGTTGCGCAGCGGGCGTCGATGCAGATCCGCACGTGTATGTTCCTAACGTTGTGCTATGAGTTCCGAGGTGACTGATGAACCATGACGCGACACAAGGCGCTCCGCCTCTGCGAGCATCTCCGGCGTGTCGACATCCTGCCAATACCCGTCACCGATATCGTGGGTGCGCATGCGCCGTTCCGCAGCGAGCACACGAAGCGCGTCGTCGACGGTTCCCGCGCCGGACTCGCGCGCAACTTCCAGTGCGTCGAAGAGTGATGGCGTGCATGCGAATAGACCCGTATCGACCGCGTCAAACTGAGCGAGGTCTCTGCCGATTTCGACGAGGTACCCGTCGCGCTCGACGACCTTCTTCGCGTCGGCGAGGTCGAATACGCGGTCAATGCGGTAATCAACCGCGAGGATGCACTCCGACTCACCAAGTGGCACAGCGATGAGGTCTCGGAGTATACGCGGCTCGAATACGTGGTCTGCCATGAGAAGAGCGAACGGTCCCGAAACCGACGGCCGCGCCGCAAGCACCGAAGCACCGACAGATTCCGTCGCGTATTTCGAATTGTTGACGCACGCGATCTCAATGTCGGACTGTTGGAATGCGGCTACCGCTGTGCGCACGTCTTCCGCGCGGTAGCCGGTAACGATGACGAATCGTCGAATCCCCGCCTCAGCCGCGCTTTGTATCACGCGAACGATGATCGGCACGCCCGCAACCGGTACAAGCGGCTTCGGTACATTGTGGAACGCTGAACTCATGCGGGAACCGATGCCGGCAGCCAGAATCACGGCGGTGTCGATCACGCGGCGCTCCCGTCGGAATGCCGTGTTTCATGTTCGTCTACGCTTTCCCGAGCGTCTGACGCGCGAGATTCCGCTTCCGCCGGCAAGATCACGATGAACTCGCTGCCCGTACCCGGTTTGCTGCGAACGTGAATCGATCCGTGATGTATCTCAACGATCTGCTTTACGAGCGAAAGCCCGAGCCCGCTCCCGCCATCACCGTGACTGCGCGCTTTGTCGCTTCTAAAAAACCGGTCGAATATCCGCTCGACTTCAACATTGTCGATTCCAATACCCGTATCGCGCACGGCAAACTGGACGCGGCTTCCTTCATCGCGGAAGATGAGATCGATGCGTCCGCCTTCGGGGGTGTATTTCACCGCGTTGTCGATGAGGTTGTA
>CAZWQW010000025.1:7007-22136 GCA_964635955.1 uncultured bacterium
ACCTCCGCCTCGCCCTGAATGATCGTCAGCGGTGTACGAAGCTCGTGCGATACATCCGCGCTGAATCGGCTGATCTGGAGGAAATTCGCCTCAAGGCGCGCGAGCAGATCGTTTAGTGTATCGATGAGCCGGCCGAGCTCGTCGTCCACGTCACGCTGTTCGATGCGCTCGTGGAGGCTCGTCGCGCGGATACGCCGCGCCGCGCTTGTCACCTTGTCGATGGGGCGTAGCGCGCGACGGGCAAGCCACGCGCCGATGAGTGTCGTTGCCACAATCCCACCCGGGACGATGAGGGTGAGCGCGCGCCGATTTTTCTTCTGCGTACGCGCGAGTTCATGCAGCGAGAGCGCTACTTGCCCCCAGCCGATCTGTCGGCCGCGGATTTCAGGGAGCCGAAACACGATCTGACGGATCGGTTCATCGTTGTGGAGTTTCATGTCCGGGGCGACGACGAGACCCCGACGCACCATCTTCACAAGCTGCGTATCAACCGGCAGCTCATACGTTCCGAGGTTGCGCGATCGATAGAAAACGTGCAAGTCGGGATCGAGCAGCTGAATGTAGAGCGGCGGCCATGGTGGCGGATTCAGGATCGTCGTCGTGCTGTCAATCGGGAGCCGATCGACTTCGCCTTCGAGCAACGCGACCTCGTTGATGACGGCGTACGCACCTTGCCGAAGCGAGTTGTCGATGCTCGCGGAGATACGATTGTACGCGAGTCGCTCGATGGCAACGCCGACGATAATCAGCGTAATCGCCATCGCTATCGAGTACCAGAAGGTCATTTCGAAGCGAATGCTTCGACGAATCATGACGCGGCTCTCAAGGTATATCCCACACCGCGCACCGTTTGCAGGAGCTTCCCATCCTGATCACCGAGTTTGCGACGAAGGCGATTCACGTACACGTCGACGAGGTTTGTATCGGTATCGAACTGGTACTGCCACACGTGTTCGATGATCTGCGTGCGCGTCAGAACCCGACCGGGCGACCGCATGAAGTACTCGAGTACAGCGTATTCTTTCGGCGTGAGCTCGATGATGACGTCGTCGCGCTTCACCGTGTGCGAGACCGGGTCGAGCACGAGGTCGCCCGCCTGTAACTGCGCCGTCGGTTCGCCGGTTCCACGACGGAGAAGTGCTCGAATCCGCGCTTCCAACTCGGCGAATGTGAACGGCTTCGTCAGGTAGTCGTCTGCACCGGCATCGAGTCCACGCACCTTGTCGTCGACGGTGTCGCGTGCCGTGAGCATGATAACCGGCATTTTCGTACCGGCGTCACGAACGCGCTTGAGCACCTCGAAACCGTCGCAACCGGGTAGCATGATATCGAGGACGACAAGGTCATACGGCGTCGCAAGCGCATCGACAATGGCATCATTCCCGTCCACTGCCAGATCGACGATGTAACCGGCTTCGCTCAAGCCCTTCTCGATGAAATGGGCGATACGCTGATCATCCTCGACAAGCAATATCCGCATCGCTCGATCCCCATTCCCGACACGTCGCGATCAAATACCCGAAACGCGTCGTGTCGTTTCATCTGTAATGATACGTTGTTCTCGATACCCGTGATGTGCGTAATATCACGCAACATACAGTGTACAGAGAGAAAATGAAACCGTGCTGAAACACCTATGAAAAATCATTCATCTTACGCTGCGGTCATACCAACGAAACTGAATACCTGTGTGTCCGATTCGCTGCCTCTCTGTATGCGCGCCTCCGTTTCATGCTTGTCTCTGAGCATACCCGCGCCGTACTTTTCTTGTGTTAGCATCGTACCCCGGAGATAGATATGCGCTTACATTTCATCCTCCTCCTAAGCGACGATCCGGAGGCTTCGACGGATTTCTACCGCCGCCTGTTCGGCCATGGACCGCGTATACAGTCTACCGACGGCGCAGGCTACGTGGAGTTCCGTTTCGGAGCAACGACGCTGGCTATCCGCGGCACCGACCGAACACTCCTCGCGGCGAACGACCTCGAGCTCAATCCATCTTCACCGGGATGGGGCGTATTCTTCGTCTTCAGCGTCGACAACTTCGACCAGATTCATGCCCGCGTAAAAGCCGCCGGCTACAAAATCCTCGACGGTGAGTTTCAGCAGCGCGGCAAACGATACTTCGCCCTGAAGGATCCAACCGGGTACGTCATCGAAATCAGCGAAGAGAGCTTCGGCACCGGTCCGTAGCACACTCCGAGTCGCACCTCATCAACGAGACCGCGGAAGTGGATTGTACTCGTGAGGAATGGTGGCGTAGGAAGTCCCCGAAGCAGGACTCGAACCTGCAACCTGATGCTTAGAAGGCACCTGCTCTGTCCGGTTGAGCTATTCGGGGACGGATTCACATCATCTCGCGGTTGAGTGCCACGAGATGGATATCGCATAATATCTATAGAATATTACTGCTACTTGCTCTGTTGTCCAACGCCTGATTCAGCCGCTTTCCGTATACGCGCGACCACGGCGCGGAGTCCCAGTTCGTAGCTTGCCGCGCCGAAGCCGGCGATCTGACCGATGCACACCGGCGCGACGACCGACTGATGGCGGAACGCTTCTCGCGCGTGGATGTTCGACAGATGCACCTCCACCGTCGGCAGCGCAACGGCGGCGATTGCGTCACGAATCGCGTAACTGTAGTGCGTATACGCACCCGGATTGATCACGATACCTTCGCACCGTTTCGCGCCACTCTGGATGATATCGATGATCGCGCCTTCGTGATTACTCTGATGCGACTCCACCTCGAAGCCGAGTTCCCGCGCGACTTCGCCTATCCGTATCTCGATATCGCCGAGTGTCACCCGTCCGTAGGTATCCGGCTCCCGCGTGCCGAGTAAGTTCAGATTCGGACCGTGTACTACCAATATTCGCACCGGTATACCTCCCCGCTCACGTTTTCCGTCCGATGCCGCGCTGTCGCATCATCTCCGCAAGCGCTGCTGCCAAGTCGTCGCCACTGTTCGACGCGCCGCTCACACTCAAGCGTACCACTTTCTGGCTCGCCGTGGGAACCGCCGCTGCATCGAGGAGCAATTTTTTCCGCTGCGAACGAACCAACACGCCGACCGGCGTATCCGGCAACGGGTCGAGCGAATCGACGATGCGCCGCTCAAGCGTACCGCATACCCGTGCTTTCTCGTTGTCAAACTGCGCCAGTATCGACGCAAGGTCTTCGCGCTCCGAGAGCACACACATGCCCCATATTCCTTGGCACGGTGGCGGTAGGACCTCATCGGTACTTACGAACTCAATCGCGTGATCATCGAAGCCGAGGATGAGAAGATCAGCCGCGGCATCCAACGCGCCGTCAGCCTGCCGGAGGTGGACCTTATGCAACCGCGTCGGTACATCGCCGGGTAGTGTTACCCACTCGATGTCTGGATGATTCGCCGCGATTTGCGCCTTCGCCACCGCGTCGACCGTGGTCAGCTTGCAGCCGTCGGGGAGCCCCTTGAACGGTGTATCCTCACGGTGCGCCAAGCCCGCCCGCGGATTCAGCCGCTCCGTCCACGCCACGACGCGGATGCCCGCCGGCATCGTCCGCGGCAGCTCGCGCAGATCGAGCCACGCGACGTCGGCCGATCCGTCGCGAAGCGCCTGCCAGAGCGTCGATGTCGCCCCATCGGACCGCCCCGGTATGCGCGCCGCGCCATCGCGTGGGTACCCCGTATCGACGGGAAGTAGCTCGACCCCCCTCACGATATTTCGGTCGCGAATCAGATCGGCGAGCCACGCGCCACGACGAAGCGCAACCGCTTCGTTCCGTACCGCGACACGCAATCCAATATCGAGACGAGTCTCAACCACCTATCAATTCCTCTATGCAATCCAAGTGTTCGCCTCGCACGTACATTCGGGCGAACATCGTGTCTCTGCCGTCATTAACAAACGAAACTGATCGATCCGCTCCCGATCACGTGAGTGCCGCTTTCCGACGCTACTACGAGTGAACCGTCCGCTCGAATCTCGACAGCTCGTCCGACCAGTCGGTCTTCACCTCGCTCAACGCGAACGAGGCGACCGAGAACCAATGATCGCTCACGCCACTCTGCCGCCAATCCGTCCGCATACGAACGAGACTGCGCCGCATCGAGGCGCCGTTCCACGGCGCTGAGTACGGCTCCGAGCAACTCGACGCGCGATACGCCTCGCTCCGTACACAGTGCGACCGATGTAGCCACGTCGACAAGGTCCGGCGGGAAATCGTCGATGCCGTGGCCGACGTTGATGCCGATTCCGACAACTGAGCGCCGGTTCGCGTTGCTTCGTTCGACGAGGATACCGGCGATTTTGCGCGCCGATCGCACCGCCTTGTCCGGCCACGTACTCGGTTGACCGTCAGACGCTACGTCGAGTGTGTCGGTCTCCGCGACCATCACGTCGTTCGGCCATTTGACCGCGACTCCGCAGACACCGTACCACTCAACCCCCTCCGCCACACCGCATGCGAGAACGTGTGCGAGCACTCCCGGAGATATCTCATCGGAGAGAATTAGGGAGAACCAGAGACCGAGGCCCGGTGATGAGTTCCACCGTCGCCCGTGACGACCGCGACCCGCCGTTTGCGCATCCGCGACGACTAATGTGCCGATCGGAGCGCCGCCGTCGGCAATCCGTCGCGCCACATCCATGGTGCTTGAGACTGACCCGAACGAATGACACGGTCTACCGAGCCATCGCGTCGTAAGGTGACGCTCGACGGCGTCGACGGTGATCGGATCCTCGCGCGTCACCATTTCACGAAGAGAACAACAGACTGACGTCAAGCACAGGTGCGCTGTGCGTTATAGCACCGACGCTGATAAAGTTGACGCCGGTTTCCGCGACAGCGCGCACACGATCGAGGGTCATGTTCCCCGACGCTTCGATCTCCGGCGCCGGCGACTCACGACGAATTCGCTCCACCGCGTCACGTGTCTCCGGAAGCGACATATTGTCAAGCATGATCCGGTCGCACCCAATGCGAAGCGCTTCCTCGATCTCGGCCATGTTCGTCGTCTCGACTTCGATCTTCACGTTCTCGCGGTTGTTGTCCGCAAGCCATTGGCGGCACGCGCGTACCGCTTTCGAAATGCTTCCCGCAGCGCGGATATGGTTCTCCTTGATGAGCACCATATCCCACAAGCCGATCCGGTGATTCTGACCGCCACCAGCGCGGACCGCCGCCTTCTCGATCATGCGCCAGCCGGGAGTCGTCTTGCGCGTATCGAGGATCTTCGTATCCGTTCCCGCAATCGCCTCCACATACTGCGCGGTAAGCGTGGCGATTCCCGAAAGGCGTTGGAGGAAGTTGAGCGCGGTCCGTTCGGCGGAGAGGATCGAACGAGCCGGGCCGCTGAGTGTCATGATCTCGTCACCGGCGGAGACGTTCGCGCCTTCGCGCACCTTTGCTTCGAATCGAACCGTGGGGTCGACGACAAGGAACACATCGCGCGCGATTTCGAGACCGTAGACGACGCCGTTCGCTTTCGCAATGAGGCGCGCCTTCGCCTTACGTGACGCTGGAATCGTCGCGAGGCTCGTGATGTCACCCTCGGCGATATCCTCGGCGAGAGCGCCGCGCACAAGCGTCGCGAGATCGATTGCCTCCGGTTGATCGCCCGGAATCCTTCCCATGTCAGGCTCCGAGGATGCTGAATCCGTTGTCGACGAAGACAATCTGCCCCGTCACGGCGCGCGAAAGATCGCTCAATAGGAAGACCGCGACGTCGCCTACTTCTTCGATCGAGACATTGCGACGAAGCGGTGCGCGTTTCTCCATAAGGGTAAACAGGTCGCGCAAGCCGCTGACACCGCGAGCCGAGATCGTATTCAATGGACCGGGGCTCAGCGCATTCACCCGGATATTCTTCGGGCCAAGGTCGTTTGCGAGGTACCGCATCGACATTTCGAGCGACGCCTTCGCGACACCCATGACATTGTATCCCTCGGTTACGCGTTCGCCGCCGAGATACGTCATGCACACGATGCTGCCGCCACCGTTCTTTTCCATGAGTGGCGCGGCGCGACGACTCAGCTCAACGAGCGAGTACGCGCTGATATCCTGCGCGAAGAGAAATCCGTCGCGCGATGTTTCGACGAAATCCACGCCGAGATCGTCAGGCTTTGCCGCGGCGATGCTGTGCACGAGGATATCCAGTCCGCCGAATTCGCGTTCAATGGTTGCAAACGCATTGTCGAGCGACGCCGCGTCGGTTACGTCCGCCTCGACCATCAGCGCGTTGGGAATATCCTCCACCAGCTTTCGCACGTTCTTCTCGAAACGCGCCTGATAGCTGAAGGCGATCTTCTCGACGCCTTCGCGTAGAAGACTCTGCGTTACGCCCCACGCGATGCTGTTCTTATTTGCAAGACCGGCGACGAACGCGGTCTTCCCTTGTACGAGCATGATGTACTCCTTTAGACGTTGGAACCCGGCATCCGTTTTCCCTGCTCATTGTAAATGAAGAACCCGCGCCCGGTCTTCACGCCAAGATGCCCCGCACGAACGAGCTTCCGCAGGAGGGGACACGGCCGGTACTTCTGGTCGCCAAGCTCGCGGAAGAGCGCTTCCATCCACGCAATGAGTTCGTCGAGTCCAATCTGGTCGGCGAGCGCGAGCGGACCGACCGGGAAGTTGTACCCGAGCCGAATTGCGGTATCAATGCTCTCGGCCGCGGCGACGCCTTCCATGAGCGCGTACATCGCCTCGTTGAGCAGCACGACGATGATGCGCGTCGTGATGCCACCGGGATACTCGAAGACTTCCACAGCGGTCTTGCCGAGCTGTTTTTCGGCGAACGCTTTGGCCTTATTGAACGTCGTGTCCGATGTATGCAGGCCACGCACCAGTTCCACAAGCGGTATCTTCGGAACGGGATTGATGAAGTGCATACCGATGACCCGATCGCCGCGCATGGTCGCCGAGCCGATTTCCGTCACGCTCAGCGATGCCGTATTCGTGACAAGGAGCGTGTCGTCAGGGCAGATCGCGTCGAGCTTCGAGAACAGGGTCATCTTGTTCTGCAAGTGCTCGTCGATGGCTTCGATGACAATTTGCGCGTCACCGGCATCACGAAGATCGGTCGTTCCCGTCACGCGCTTCAACACCGCGCGTTTTTCCGACTCGGTCATGCCCCACCGATCGATCTCCGCATCGAGCTGATCGCTGAGTCCGTCGAGCGCGCGTTTGAGCGACTGCTGATCCTTTTCGACAAGTATCGCTTCGATACCGTTTCGCGATATCGTTTGCGCGATACCTTTGCCCATGGTACCGCCACCTACGACGGCGACGGTGTTGAACGCACCGGCAGCGGCGGCGGCATCGTCTTGCGTGCGCGTCAGTCCAAGTGACTCCAGCGAATTCTCATTACTCCGAGTGTCGGCCACGAATCGAGCTCCTGTTGGAAACCGGGTAGCGACGGACGCAAGCACGGATTCTGACCGACTGCGCCCTCAAATGCTTCATTGTATGAAAAGCGTGCTTACCAACTCGTGTATCGCGCGGCGTCTTAATCCCACGCAACGTGGGTCAATCCCACGCAACGTGGGACGTCAATCCCACGCAGGTGTGTCCATTTCGCTGAAGAAGAACGCGGCTTCACGCGCTGCGCTTTCCGGACTGTCACTCGCATGGACGGCATTCTGCTGGTTATCCGTGCCGAATTCCGCGCGAATGGTACCGGGAGCGGCTTTCCGCGAGTCGGTTGCACCGACAAGCTCCCGCAGTCGCTTGACCGCGTTCTCGTGTTCGAGCAAGAGCGCCACGATCGGGCCGCTGGTCATAAAGTCGACGAGCTCGCCGAAAAACGACCGTTCGGCGTGTTCGCGGTAGAACTTTTTCGCTTGCTGAGGAGTCAGTCGCACCATGCGAAGGCCGCGCAGTCCGAATCCCGCCT
This sequence comes from uncultured bacterium, assembly GCA_964635955.1. Taxonomy (GTDB): domain Bacteria; phylum Latescibacterota; class MWCZ01; order MWCZ01; family MWCZ01; genus CAZWQW01. The sequence goes on from CAZWQW010000025.1 coordinate 14,891, forward strand.
CTTGAACCCGCGCGATGATAGCGCCTGTTGCGCCTGCTCGCATCGCGTCCGGTTTGATCATCATGAGCGTGCGTTCCACAATGTGCCTTTCATTCAGTGTTCTGTCTATAGCACTTCACATTCAACTCAGTATTCGCTTTACTGTCTCACCCATCACCGCTGGGCTTTCACACACCGTGATCCCGGCAGCTTCCAGAGCCACCATCTTCTCTTCCGCCGTGCCTTTTCCACCCGAGATAATCGCGCCGGCATGACCCATGCGCTTCCCCGGTGGCGCGGTTCTCCCCGCAATGAATCCAACGACGGGCTTTCGTCCGTGCTCCCTGACCCACGCCGCGGCTTCTTCTTCCGCCGTGCCGCCGATCTCGCCGATCATGAGCACCGCGTCGGTTTCGTCATCTGCGTCGAAGAGCTGGATCGCGTCGAGAAACGTCGTGCCAATGATCGGGTCTCCGCCGATACCAATCGCCGTCGACTGACCGAGGCCGTTGTTCGTTAGCTGATGTACCGCCTCGTACGTCAGCGTGCCACTGCGCGAGATGACGCCGACGCGTCCCTTCGCGTGGATGAACCCGGGCATGATGCCGATTTTCGCCTCGCCCGGCGTGATGATGCCCGGACAGTTCGGGCCGATGAGCCGCGTCGACGTGCCGCGTAGGAACTCCTTCACGCGCAGCATATCGAGCGTTGGGATGCCCTCGGTAATGCACACGACGAGGTCGAGCCCCGCCGCAGCCGATTCCATGATTGCATCCGCCGCGAACGCCGCCGGTACGAAGATCGCCGACGCGTTCGCTCCAGCCTCTGCGACGGCATCTGCGACCGTGTCGAATACCGGCACGTCTTCCGCTGTCGTGCCACCTTTACCGGGCACGACGCCTGCAACGACCTGCGTCCCGTACGCGATCATCTGCTTCGTGTGAAAGGAGCCTTCACCGCCGGTGATGCCTTGAACGAGCACCTTCGTCTGCGCATTGAGGAGAACGCTCATGCCGCCCTCCTTCCCGCGCGCACGGCTTTCTCCGCGACGTCTTGCAGACTCTCGCCCACTTCGAAGCGCAGATCGGATTGGCTCAGGAGTATTGCCGCTTCCTCAGCGTTTGTCCCCTCGAGGCGCACGATGACGGGAACGGTAATGCCAAGTTCCTTCACCGCCTGGATGACACCCTGTGCGACGCGGTCGCACCGAACAATACCGCCGAATATGTTGATGAGGACCGTGTTGACGTTTTCATCGGAGAGAATGATGCGAAAACCGTTCTTGATCGACTCTACGTTCGCACCGCCGCCGACATCGAGGAAGTTCGCCGGTTCGCCACCTGCGAGCTTGATGATGTCCATCGTGGCCATGGCAAGGCCGGCGCCGTTGACCATGCAGCCGACGTTTCCGTTCAGCTTGATGTAGTTTACGCCGATCTTCTTCGCCTCGACTTCGAGCGGCTCTTCTTCGTTCGGGTCATACCATTCCGCGAGATCTGGATGCCGTGTGAGCGCGTTGTCGTCGATGTTGATCTTCGCATCGAGCGTAAGCAAGCGCCCGTCTTTCGTAATGGCGAGTGGATTGATCTCGGCGAGCGAGGCATCCACCTCGATGTAGAGGCGGTAGAGATTGAGCAGGAATGTCGTCGCCTGACGAATGTGCGAGCCGGTAAGGCCGAGGCCGAACGCGAGTTTGCGCGCCTGCCACGCCTGCAAGCCGACACGCGGATCGACGGTCTCGCGAAGGATTTTCTCAGGCGTCTCCTCGGCGACTTTCTCGATCTCCACGCCGCCTTCCGTGCTCGCCATGACGACGAGCCTCGACTGCGCGCGATCGAGGGTCAGCCCGATGTAGAGTTCGCGCTCGATCTCTACACCTTCCTGGATATACACCTTCCGCACCACACGGCCTTCGGGGCCGGTCTGGTGCGTGACGAGCGTCATTCCGAGGATTTCATCGGCGAACCTTTCCACGTCGGCGGGGCTTTTGGCAAGCTTGATGCCGCCGCCCTTACCACGTCCGCCGGCGTGAATCTGCGCCTTCACGACGTAGAGCGGACCCGGGAGTTGTTCCGCCGCGTGTCGTGCTTCCTGTGGAGTCGCTGCTACGTGACCGCCGGTGGTCGCGACGCCGAAGCGTGCCAGCAGCTCCTTTGCCTGGTACTCGTGTATTTTCATTCGTACCGTCCCCATCGACTTTCGCGGTCGCTGAACCGGCACACGACGCGCAGCGCTCACAAAGTATTTAAACGTATGACTGCACCGCGGAATAGTCAATCATTCAACGACCGATTCCGGCACCCCGAATGACCGAATCTCCGGAGCGAAACCCGGCGCAATTTCGGTGATAACACCTTACACGGCGCGTCGCTCGGTGTATATTTCGACAGGATCAGTACTGACACGTAGACACGATTGATGCCGTGGAGGAATGCGGTGCAGAGGCCGCGACAAATACCGCCGGGGAAGAAAAGCTTTCCGCGAAAACCATCTGACACGATGCAGAAGGCCGCACGCCCGGTCGTCGATACACGCGAAGCGCCGCCGCTTCACACCGAAGGCGCCGGCTACCGACGCAAGTTCATGCCGGAACGCGGCCGCCGAATCGGGGATGAGCCGCCGACCTACTGGCTCTACCTCCACGGGTTCGGCTCGAGTCCGAAATCAAAAAAGGCTGAATTCTTCCGGAAGAAGTTTTCCGCCGTCGGCATCCCATTTTTCGCGCCGGATCTGAATATTCCGTCATTTCGCGAAATGACGATAAGCGCCATCCTGTCGACGATTGATGACCTTATCCGCGATACGATTCCCGACGATGGAAAAATCGGAATCATCGGGTCCGGACTTGGCGGCGTCATCGCCGTACACACCGCTGCGCGACACCGCGCGGTAAAACGGCTGCTCCTGCTTGCGCCGTCGTTCGCGCTCTTTCGGGAGACATTCCTCGGTCTCGGTCGGGTCGGCGTCAAGCTGTGGGAGAAGGACGGGTCGGCGGAGGTGTATAACGCGGCGCTCGATCGGAGCACACGAATCAGCTCCGATTTCCTCGTCGACGCCCGTAACTACGACGAGAACCAGGTTCGACTCAGCATCCCGATCACCATCGTTCATGGCGAATCAGATGAACACGTCGATCCGCAGGTGAGCATCGTGTATGCGCGGAACAATCCGAACGTGCGACTCCACCTCGTGGACGACGACCACTCACTCATTCTGAGCGCACAGAAAATCTGGGAATGGCTCTGGCAGGATATCCGACCGCACGGTCCGGAGTCGCGATAACACGACACTCAGAGGTTCTCTGACGGCAACCATTCGGCGATGACGTGAATGCTGAGCGTATCGGACGAGAACGATCCGAATAGACCGATTCCTCCCTCGACGTACATCACCGTGCCCGTATCGTAGTCATTCCCCGAGCTCGTTCCGCTGACTGTCTGCGCGAAATCGTTATAGTTGCGATCCCGCGCACGAACGACGATCTCGTGATCGCCGCGATAGTTGAATGCCGCCCAGAGCACGTCGGCTTCGGTGTATCCGGGGAACGCTGGATACTTCGTCATGCGCGTCCATTCTCGCGACTTCGCCGTGGCATAATCGCCAGCGAGCCAGTCCTTGTACGCATCCTTCCGGAGAAACTCCGTTCCCGTCGTATCGAACGCGATCGCAGCGAATTCATACCCGGCCGCACCTGGAACCGGCCCCCAGTAGACCGTAATTGGCTTCGCGGGGATATTTCCCTGCGGAGGAAACTGATCCGGATTGGCGTATTCGCGCGGGAATATGAGTGTGTCGGCGGACGGGATATACTGACTTCCGCTAACCGTGGTGACCGACGTGAACTCGAGTTTCTCGGGAATCGTTGTCTCGGCGCGAAGCAGGAAATCCTCGAACGTGACTTCGACGCGATACGTCACTCCGGAACGGGCGATAAGCGCGGGATCGCCGTAGATGCCGGTCGCAATCTCAGCGAGCGTGTCCGTCCGCGATTCATGATAGAGCACCACGGTCGCACCGCTCACCAGCGCCTGCGGGATGCCTGCGTAGTAGCTTTCAGGCGGCATGGTTCGCGTGAGGCGAATATTGTCTATCGGATGACCCGGTTGGAGCAGCGCCTGTATGATCAGTTGCTCCGGTGGATTCGGACTGACGGGATCGAGTCCGCATCCGCCAAGAACAACGGCGGTGGCCATCGTAATGAGGTATCGTGTCTTTGAACGTAGCATCGATCTATCTCTCAGAAAATCACGTCCACGCCAAGGGTGACGAGGAACGGTAATTGCGGGAAATTCGTCTCTTTTCCGGGTGTAGGCGGCACCGCTTCCGCGTCACCGTCGGTCCAGTACCGATTGAAGATGTTCTTGCGATTCAGCACATTGATCGCCTGCACGAACGGCTGCCACGTGATGCCCCAACCACTGTAGTTGGCACGCACGCCGAGGTCGAGCCGTGAGTAATACGGCAGGCGAACGCTATTTGTCCGCGCCGTATAGGTCTGCTCCCACGTGACGAGGTCGTCGTTCATCTGGTAGCGGCCAAGGAGCGGCGTATACGGCTGACCGGACGCGAACGCGTAGCTCGAGTTGAACGTCCACCGATCGGTGAATTGCCATTGGTACACCACGTTCAGCGAATGGCGCTGATCGAACTTGGGATAGTACGGCAGCGGCTCGGAGTTCCGGTCGTTCGGGTCCACCGTGTTGATGCCGGCAATCGTCCGCGTGGCCCATCCGAGTGAGTACGACACCCATCCGGTATGCTCACCCGCGCGCTTCTTTACGCCGACTTCGACGCCGTATGCTTCGCCTTCGCCACGCAGGAGCAGTTCACCGATCGTCGGCTCACCGGGCCCGATACCACTGTAGAACTCGGCGAGTCGGTCGAAGTCCTTGTAGTACACCTCGATGTCGAGGTCCCAATCGCGGCCGAGTCGCGTTTCCATCCCCGCGATATACTGCCAGGCATGACTCGGTCCGGCGGTGGAATCGGCGGTAAACCACAGATCGCTGAAAACTGAAAGCCCCTGTATCTCGCGAGACACGCGGAACAGGTGCTGTGAATAACGCCCGACGGACACTTTCAGGAACGTATCGTCGCCGATCTGATAGCGCGTCGCGAGGCGCGGATTCCACATGACGTAATCGCCGTTGGTGAACCAGCTCGTACGGAGTCCCGGTTGAATCGTCAGGAATGGCCACGGTAACCATGTGTCCTGTGTGTAGGCGCTCCAGTTCCACGACTTCGTTGCGAACGAGTTGAACCGGTTCTCGTCGAAGTCGAACGTGTAGTCCATGTCGTGATGCACGAAATCGACGCCCGCTTCGATGCGATGTTCGTCCGACGCAAACCACGTGACATCCGTTTTTCCGGAGATATCGGTGATCCGATTCGTCTCTACGGCGCCGAGGTCTTCGAGTTGGAGTCGAAGCCGCGAACGGTACCGGCTCCCGGAGAGGCGGTACGTCGTGACGAAGTCGTCGGTTACTACGTGGGACCACATGACCGACGCGGCACGATTGCCCCAGAGTTGGCCGGCATTCAGCGTCGGCTGATTGTACGCGAGATCATCGTCTCCGAGGTAAAACGAGAACTCGAGACGGTCGCGGTCGAAGATACTCTGCTGAATTTTTCCCTGCACGTCGTAGAAGCTGTATCCGAACGCGTCGATATCGCTGTTGAACTTCGCCGCGACGGCCAGTATCGGCTCGAGATACGTGCGACGTCCGCTCAGCATCCACGAGCCGTTACCAACGGGTCCCTGAAGTGTCAAGCGCGAACTGATCAAGCTCACACCACCGGCGCCTGAAACACCCTGCCGGTCGCCGTCGTGGCTGGTGACCTTGAGAACGGAACTCAAGCGTCCGCCATACTGCGCGGGGAATCCACCCTTTAGCAACTCGGCCGACTCCACCGCATCCGCAGGAAACATGCTGAAGAGGCCGAAGAGGTGAGAGACGTTGTAGAGACTGGTGCCGTCGACGAGCACGAGATTCTGATCGGGCGTTCCACCGCGCACATAGAGACCGACGGAGAAATCGCTAAGCTGAAGAACTCCCGGGAGCGTTTTGAAGACACGAATCGGATCCGGTTCAGCGAATACCGGCGCGTACCGCAACTCGCGCGAATCGAACACTTCGCGACTTGGTGGGACTTCGACAGAGAGCGCCGATATCCGATTCGCACGGACCTCGATCGCGGCGACCTCGATCGCTGCTTCGCGCAGCGCGAAGTTCCGGCGCACAACCGACTCGAATCCGATGGTGACGGTGGTCAGTTCCTCGGAATACCCAACAAGGTAGGCTTTGAGCGTGTGATCACCCGGCGGAACCTCAGGGATACCGTACACTCCATCGATGTCGGTTGTCGCGCCGATGCGCATGTCTCCGATATAGACACTTGCAGCGGGAATCGGCTCACCTGTTGCCGCATCGGTAACTCGACCGGTGAGATATGCGGCGTGAACAAGCGTCGTGTTCCCGAGCACGGCGGCGAGTGTTAGAATGATTATTGATCTCATTCGCTTGACTATCCGATTTTATGGATTATCGATATCGTAGATACGTATAATCGTGCATTATAAACGTGCATACTCAATTGATGATAACCATAGTCGAAAACGGAAAGTTCCCAAGGATATTACGTGCGGTGGGAATATACCGATTTGCCTGTGGAGGGGTATGGGAAAGGGCAGAGATTATGGAGAACCTCTGCCCATTATCGGGTGCTACGGTCTGGTGGTATCCTGCGACGGGAGATATTCTCGCGGGTTGATGTAGACATGAAGCGTGTCCGAGCTATACGCGCCGAATACGCCGAGACCGCCGCGCACGTTGAGCGCGACGCCTTGGTCGGCATCTGCGCCGGTGCCGCCTGCACCGGTCACGACAGTCCGGAAATAGTCGAAGTACGCCCGATCAGCCGCGATGAGAACGACGTCCTGCCATCCTTGGTAGTTGAAGAGCGCCCAGAAGATGTCAGCAGTGACGAAATCGGGGAGTGTCAGAATACCCGACTTCTGAAGCATCTGGCGCTGGTTCGGGCTGCGAAAATCGCCATCGAGCCAGCTTTCGTAGGTGCTCCACCGGAGAATCCCGACACCCGCTGTATCCTGAGCGATCACGCCGACCAGATACCCAGCGGATTCGTCGGCGGGTTGCCATTCTACGCTGAACGGCGTGAGCGCGCTTGTCGTACCGAAGCGACTTGGATCGGCAAGTTGCTTCGGGAAGATCAGATTGTCCAGCGTTCCGCCTTTCGCGACTTGCGA
>CAZWQW010000025.1:22236-34174 GCA_964635955.1 uncultured bacterium
TCGTGAATGGCGAACGGTGTCAGGTCGCGGAATGGATAGTACTGCTCGAGCGGAATCGTACGCCGGAGCGTCAACGACACGGGCGCGCCGGGCGTGAGAAACGCCGTGAGCACCACCTCAACATCGGGCTTGCGCTCCTGCTTGACCGGTTCGAGGATATCGCATGCACTCACACCGAGTGCGACGAGAATAACGAGGCCGAAGAGTCGTATCGATTTCATGTCAGAACTCCAAATCGATGCCGAAGGTCGGCAAGAATGGTAGTTGCGGGATCGTTTCGATGCTTCCGTATGTATGGTTTGGCTCATCCCATTCACCCTTTTCCGAGTATCGATTGAACTCGTTCGACCGGTTGAGCACGTTCACGATCTGGAAGAACGGCATCCACTTGACACCCCATTTCTGGAAGTTTCCGCGAATACCGATATCGAGGCGTGCGTACGCGGGTAGTCGCCGCTCGTTGATACGCGCTTTGTAGTCGGGATCGAGCGTATAGATCGGCTCCTCGATCACGACGACACCGAGTACCGGTGTGTAGCCCTGTCCAGACGCGTACGCGAAGCGCGAATTGAGCGTCCACCGGCGCGAGATTTGCCAACTGTACACCGCGTTGAGGTAGTGCCGCTGATCGTATTTCGGATAGTACCGTTGGGGCTTCGATGTCGGGTCGTTCGGGTCGACGGTGTTGATCTGCTCGATCTCGCGCACCGTCCATCCGAGCGAGTAGGACAGCCACCCGGTATGGCGTCCAGCACGTTTCTTGACGTTGAAGTCGACGCCGTACGCGAACCCATCGCCGCGAAGCAGCGCGTCACCGACGGTCTGCGGAGCTTCTGCGCGGTAGTCGAACTCGGCAATCTCGTCGAAATCCTTGTAATACACCTCGGTCGAAAGGTCGAAATCGCTACCGAGACGTGTTTCGATGCCTGCGATGTAGTGAGTCGCGTGCTGCGGATGCCCACCTTCGGACGCGTCGACGGTGAACCACAGGTCGGAGAGCATCGAGATGCCTTGGATTTCGCGCGGCACGCGGAAGATGTACTGGGTATATCGCCCCACTGACGCTTTGAGGAACGTGTCGTCGCCTACCTGATAGCGTGTTGCGAATCGCGGGTTCCAGTTGAGGTACCCGGAGTTGTGTCCGTAGTTGATGCTACCCGGTTCCGCGTTCCGGTCCTCGCCGGTGATGTAACTGACCCGCAATCCCGGTTGCAGCGTGAGGAACGGCCACGGTCGCCATGAGTCCTGCACGTACCCCGACGGCACGAACGCCACGAGGTCGAACGCTTCGTAGCGCTGTCCGGCATACTCCTGCGCGAACTGCATGTTGTGGCGCTTGAGATGTCCGCCGAACTCGAAGGTGTGGCGTTCGTTGAAGAACCACGTGAAATCGGCCTTGGTATCGACATCGAACATCTGATTGTCGTCCTGCACGCCGAGGTCTTCGAACTTGAACTTGAGCTGTGAATCGAAGTTGCTCACCGTTGTCTGGAAGTGCGAATACAGTTCGGGGTTGAACAGGTGCGTCCACGTGAACGAACCTGACCAGTTTCCCCATGCCATGCGCATATTCAGCGATTCGAAGTTGTAGGAGAGGTCGTCGCGTCCGAAGTACATCGCGAAGGTGTACTGGTCATCATGCGAGAGAACCTGATGCACCTTCGCCTGCGCATCGTAGAAGTAGTAGCCGAAGCCATCCATCGCGTCGGTCTGCTTCGACGCCATCCAGAGGATCGGCTCGAGATACGTCCTGCGACCCGATACGAGGAACGAACCCTTCGCTACCGGTCCTTCCACCGTCAAGCGCGAGCTGAGGATACTTACGCCACCGACACCGTGAACTTCTTCCTTGTTGCCTTCATCGGTGACGACGTTCAGCACCGAACTGAGACGGCCGCCGTACTGCGCGGGGAAACCTCCCATGAGCAGTTCGGTCGTCTTGATCGCGTCTGCGGGAAAGGTGGAAAACAGCCCGAAGAAGTGGGAGACGTTATAGAGCTCCGCGCCGTCAACGAGGATGAGGTTCTGGTCGGGTGTGCCTCCGCGCACGTAGAGACCCGTGTTGAAATCGCTCAGTTGCATGACGCCGGGAAGCGTCTGGAGCGTGCGAATCGGATCAGCCTCGATCGCCGCCGGTGCGATTTTTAGCTCGGAGCCACGAAATGTCTCACGACTCGGCGTGACGTCAAGCGAGGGTGATCGCACCCGTTCCGCTTCGACCTGAAGCGCTTCGATTTCGATCGCTTCGGACGCGATTTCGATGTTTTGAACGACGGCATCTTCACCGATCGAGACGGTTTCGCGGAAGTCGCGGTACCCGATCAGCGAAGCGACGAGCGTATGCTCTCCCGGTGGAACACCGTTGATGACGTAGTATCCTCGGTCGTTCGTCATCGCACCGAGACGCAGCCCCTCGATAAACACGCTCACATACGGCATGCTCTCTCGAGTTCCCTGTTCCCGCACGTAGCCGCTGATTGTCGCGGCGGGCACGGTTGTACCGATGAGCATTGTCGCGAGCAACGCGCGGAACAGTGTCCGCTGAACACATCGTGCCATGGATTCCTCGTGCAGACCTTGGACACACTTCGACGACAGTGCGTCGTGTGTCGCGTATCGATACCGGCGGATCAAACGATTGGACGAATGAAAGAGAGAGAATGTTACACCTCAACTAACGTTAAGTTTGAGGGATTCATTATTGAGTGGGAAGGGGGGTGATTTCGTTAGACAGTGTTTCTCTGTGCGGTGTATCCGTAGAGGCCGTGTGATTGAATGATCCGCGCGACTGGTTCGGGTACGTCTGTCAGATCGATGATACCTTTCGCGACTTGTTCACGTATCCGCGTCGACGAGACATCGATCGCGGGGCCATCGAGGAAAAGGAGTCGCTCGCGGAACCAATCCGGGAGGTCGTCCGGGACACGCTCGCCCGGGCGCCCACCCGCGATGATCGTTGCATAGTCCACGATGCGACGCGGTTGGTACCAATGGGGAAGTTCATCGAGGTTGTCGCGTCCGACGATCCAGAACAACTCGGTGCCCGATTCCACTGCGTCGCGAATCTGCCGGAGCGTTTCGACGGTGTAGGACGGACCGTCGCGGCGTAACTCTATGTCTGTCACGGCGAATCGCGGCGCGAACGGTTCGACTGCCGCGCGCGTCATCTCGTAGCGTATGGAGGCATCGGCGAGGTCGGAGCGGCGTTTGTGCGGAGGCGTTGCCGATGGTATGAACCAGACACGGTCGAGTCCCACATAGTACGCCGCGTAGTCGGCGAGTTCGATGTGCGCTCTGTGAATCGGATCGAACGTGCCGCCGAGCAGTCCGAGCCGTCGAACTCCCGCCGTATCCGGAATCACCGTCTTCGCTCTGGGTTCTGAATCTTTGTGATCAGACGATTGATATCTTCGCGAAGCTTCGGTTTGACCTGATCCTGGTTGATTGTGCGGAGCAGCACGAGCGCTTCTTGCGGCTGGTCGCGGTCAACAAGAATGACCGATTTGAGATATCGCGCACGCTCCACCCACTCCTCGGAGTCGGGATACTCGTTGATCACGTGATTGAGATAGATAAGCGCAGCTTCTTCGTAGTCGAGACGATGGTAGAAGCGCCCCGCTGTGTAGTCCTTCTGCGCAAGCTTTTTGCGACCTTCGCGTATGTAGTTACGCGCTTCAACAGCGTACTTGCCGTTGGGGAAGTCGTCGAGATACTGTTGGAACCGGAAGATCGCCTCTTCCGTCGGCGTCTGGTCGAGTGCGGCTGGATGCGACTGTTTGTGCGCGGCAAGCGCCATGTGGTACTGTGCGTCTTCCATGCGGTCGGAAAGCCGGAAGTCCTCAACGACACGTCGGAACTCGAACTGCGCTTCGATGTAAAGTCCCTGCCGGAAATACGTCTCGCCGAGCATGTACTGCGCGTCGTCGACCAGGTCGCAGCCGGGGTAATTGTACGTAATCGCCTCGAACATCTCCTGCGCTTTCAACCACTTTTTGCTCTCGAGATTACGCATGCCCAGCTCGTAGTATTCCTCGCACGTCAGCATGGGCTTTGCCTTCCGTGCGCAACCGATATTAGCTACGAGTGTTACGGCGACAAGTAGCGTCGCGAATCCGATAAGAACCGTGCGATGTCGTATCATCGATCTCACTGTGTGAAGAAAAGGTAGAGAAGCACGATAATCGAACTCATAATAACAACTGTCTCCAGTGCGAACGCCGTACCGTCACGCGGGATGCCCATCGGGAAACGCTCGTCCGCGGCCGACCCCGTCAGCTCTTTGACCGGCACCCATTCGACTGTCTCCGCCGACGCACGGTGACGCCATACCATCACGTCGTCTATGATAAGCTGCGCCGCGAGCTCGATCTCGACGCGACGTTCAGCTTCGCGTTGGCCAACGAGCATGTGTCGCCGGGTATCGGACACTCTGACACCGAACTTCTCCGTCGCGACAGACAGAACCGTCACGTTATCCGCTGCGTCCGAACGAACGCGTATTCCTCTGTTCGATAACGCCGATTCGACTGCTATACGAGCGAACCCAAGCGAATCATCGACGGCATCGATCGCGACGGCATCGACACTGTCCGGTACCGCCTCGGCGATTTTCTCCGCGGCGATCCGATACGTGTCGGCAATCTGCTCGACCGTCGTCGCGTGTTCCGCTGCCGTGGCGACACATGCGACCACGATCAGCGCAACGACGCACCGCGCTTTCGAGCGGGCTTTCACAACGATACCGGAACGGTGAGCGCGATCATGTGCCATCTCCGCGCGCCGGTGTCAAGATGCTGGTAAACGAACGTATACGCGAACATATCGACCCGGCGTCCCGGACGTTCCCGTTCCGGTTCGAGCCATGGCGGTTTGATACCGAACCCACCACTGTATACGTCGCTTCTGTCGTCTCGGTTGCGGTACCAACCTGCTCGCACACTGACGAGATCGAACAGCGTCTGTTCCGCGCCGAGATGAACTTCGGCGAACCCAAACTTGCCATCTGCCGAATCGAGATTGCGCACGTCAGCGAATATCGCTGTGCCGCGCCACGGGTAGAACGATACGCCGCCGTTGACGGTACCCGTATCGACCCGCTCGAGGTCATCGCCAAGTAACCGTGGCAGACTCCTCGTTCTTCGATCGGTCGCTTCGAACTCCGCGAGCGAGTCGGCCCGGAACACGTACGTGAGCCCAACGTTGATCCGCGACTTCGGTCGAAGCAGGATGCCAAACGATCCGCCCCAGCCACCGGCATGTGACCGCAGCCCGTTCAAGCCGATCGTGTACCGGTCGTCGTACACTGCCGACGCGCCAAGCGAAACTTGCGGCGCGAGCTTGAACACCGCAGCGAACGTGTACCGCTTACTCGTGATCCCGTTCCACGCCGACCATCGCTCGATTCCGATCGGTCGCTGGCGCAGCGCCTCGTCGGAATTGACAAACGCAAGCGCCCACATACGCCACCGAAACGCGACGGCTTTTACGCCCCAAAGCGCGCCGAAGATCGTCTCGCGCTCCGTGAGCCGTTCATCGCGGCTCCAATCCATCTCGCGGTTATTCAGCGCGGCGATTCCGCGAACCGCTGTCGTTGGCATGAGCCACGCAGCAAAGTCCATCCCGTTGACGTACTCTGCGCCACCCATTCCCGCGGGATTCCAGAGCGCCGCATAGACATCGTCTTCCGCGGAAAAATACGCCCCGCCCAGAGCGATCGGGCGCGCTTGCGCCGTGTTGAACGCGATGATCTCGTCGGAACGCGCGGACGCGACGCCGATGACGAGCATGCATAGTACGAATATCGACGCGTCGATCGCGCGACGAATCATGCCGCGACCGCCTCCGCGGTTAGCGCCGCGGTCGATATTGGAACCAGCGCTCCCACCCGACAATCGAGATGGTGTGTCGCCAGATCCGTTCGCGAACGAGGGTCTTCGAGATACTTCCGCGCTGTCCGTATTCGAACGCGTATTCGATGAAGCCGACGCCGTTCCCAATCGGTACGCCGAATCCGGTACTCACGTACCACGCTTTAGGCTTCGCACCACCTGCGCGGATGTAGTGCTCCTCCATACGCGCGCCGAGGCGGTACGGCCACTGGAACGGGTAGAACGCCCGATAGCTCGTCGTCGGATGCACTTCTATTCCGACGCTTGCAGCCCATGTGTCGGCGAACGCGCTCGAAAGCGCGGACCAATTCGTATAAGTGATATCGGCGGCGGCTAAGAACTGGTTACTCGGCCGGTATGACGCACCGGCACCGACAGATAGCGGCAGATTCACGGCCGCGTTCGTTGTGTCGTTTAAGTCATCGACGACGGCATAGTAGTCTTCGTGCGACGGGTAATAGAAACTCGGAATCCGCGTACCCGTACTGATCGTTGTCTGTCGATCGAGCGATGTAGGAAGCTCAGCTGTTATACCGAACACCCACGTTGCCGCCCTGCGGCTCGTTTCGCCGATACGATACACGGCGCCGACGCTCGCGCGGCCGCCCGTATATTCGCGATCGAGGAGCGTCGACGTGGCAAGTGGCGCGGTTGTCGTATCTGCATTGATGATCGTGCGCCGCCACTCGGTCTGCGCGTTTCCGCGGACGAGCTTCCAGTCGACACCGAACGCGAAATCTCCGAACGCGCGCGCAAGCCCGAGCGATCCGGACCACAAACCGCCGTTCGCTTCGAGCGAGTCGATCATGGTGATTCCAGCAGGACCTGCGGTGCGACTCGACCATTTTATGACAATGTCGCTCATCGGCTCGAATCCGAACGATAGAACGACGCCTTTCCATGTAGGCGTTACGATTCGTCCGACACGGGGATACTGGTCGTGAAAACTTGCGCTGCGACTTGCCGCGTCGGTAACGGATCGCGACTGACTGAGCAAGGTCGCGAGCATCGCCGTACGGTCGAGTCCGGCGTTCGTCGCAGGGTTCACGCCGATGGTGTTCATCTCGTCGTAGATGGCGATTGTCGCGCCGCCCATACCGGCGGTACGACCCGTCGATGGCAACGACCACCAACCGACGCCTTCCGGGTGATACGAGAAGATCGACGAAGCGGAGGCGACTGTTGCAGTCAGTACAACAAACACTGTCGCGAACTTCATATACCGGAGCATCACTCGCCCTCCGCTTCGGATGAGGTGAGCACCGGTGGGAGCGTCGCCGTGACGATCAGCCGCGCGCCGACAATCTCAAGCGCATCCACCCGCGTATTCTCTTCGGCCGACGAATTCGCTGTGACGGCGAGGTTCAGGATGATGCCGTCATTTTGATCCGGCCTGGTCCACCACTTATTCACCAAATCGGCAATCTCGAAGACGCGCATGGAATCGTTGCTTGCGGTGAGTCGTTCGACCGTGTCAAAACCGACGCCGATCTGGTTGAGTCGATCGCCGACAAATGTCAGATCCGCCTTTTGTGCGGCCGACATCTCGAATGGCTCAGCCAGCTCGTAGATGCGAATGTACGCGCTATCAGGTTGGAACGATGCGCCCCGGTCGGCGACGAGAAACTGAAGCCGCGCGCGATTCGACGTCGACGTGCGGGGAACCGTGCCGTCTGGATTACTCAATCCCGCGATATCGAAGCGCTTGAACTTGAGATAGCCGCGCCACGTCACACCCTCGTGCAGTAGCATTGTTTCGGGTGCCGGAGTCGCCACACTGGTCACCGGATCGTATGTCATTCGGAATTCGTCAACTGCGGCGAGATAGCTGCGCGCCAATACCGAATCTTGCGGCGGATCGTTCGGAAAAAGGCTCGACGTGATCTGCGTGCGCATGTAAAAGAGTAAATACGGCGGGAGTAACTGGCCTTCGCGCGCTTCGATCTGTGCCATGGTCGTCGGGTTTTCCGCGCGAATCGCGAAGGACAGCGAATCAGCAAAGATCCCTTCGATGACGTTCGCCGGAAGGTCGATTTCCGTCAGTGAGTAGACGCCGTTCGTGGCGTCGTACGTCGTTACCAGCTCGGCTCCGGTGAATACTGGTGGCGTAGTAAACCACGCGTCCGGCACTTCTGCCGTCGACGAGTCCGCGGTCTGCCAGTCACCGGGGATCTGGTATCCTTCGAGCGTGATCGGAGCGGGATCCGTCACGTACCGCCGAAAGGCGAGGCGCAACTGCCGCGTGGAGTCTACCGCAATCGCGGTCGGAGTAATCGTGATCGTGTCGAGCACCGCTGAGCCGTCGACTTCGACGTAGCGCGTTTCGGTCCACTGCCCCACGCGAGGGAATTTGACAATCGTCGTCGCGACGATGTCGTTTGCCTTTCCGACGAGCAAGGCACCTTGATTCGCTGTTGGGACATATACGCGGAATGTGGCCCAGTCGACGCTACTCGTGTCGTCGAGTGAGACGAAGATCGTATCGACGACGGTGTTTTGCCCGGAGATGCTCGTGAGCAATCCTTCGCCGATTGCGGTTTTTGAACTCTCGCACGAGGTGCCAAGGCCGACGATCACCCCTGCGGCGCCGAAGAGGAGGAGAGACCGTGCGATCGATGTTCGTAGAGAACGGAACGGCGCGATTGTGAACATGTGGGTGGAATCCCTGTTCGCTGAATGTACGGATTGGAAATGCTCGACGATGTTAATCGTGTCAATACGAAATGAAACACGCTCTTCACGAATCCGACGTGGAATACCATAACGCCGGAGAGTCGGTACAGTTTCGTCGAGTTTACGGTACTCGGAATACCAAGTACAGAATAAGGAAGATATCGTTCTGCGGTACAGAGAACAATCTGCGTCACGGATGCGACGCAGATTGTTCCGACGTTTTCAGAGGTATTGTGGTGATCGAGCGATCAGATTACGACCGGCTTTCCCGTCTCCATGGAGCGATTCGCAGCGAGTGTCACGCGAAGTGATTTCGCGGCGTCCTCATACGAAGAAAGAATCGCCGGACCGTCGCGCTTCTCGACCGCCGCAAGGAACGCTTCATGCGATGCCGCAGTCGGATTCGTGTGATCGTGGTGGATCTCCTCGGCACCCGGCTTGCGGACGTGAAGCGCGCTGCCCCCGATGCGTAACGAGAGATCGCGTGAGAAAATGTTGAGATCGACCGGTCCGCCCTGCGATACAATGCAGGCCGAGGTGATATTACCCACTGCGCCATTCGCGAATCGTAATTGAACCACACTGGCGTCGTGAACGTCGAAGCCCGGCATATCTTTCTCGGTGATAATACCACGCGTGCCCGATGCGAACACCGTTTCGACTTCGCCGACGAGGTAGCGCGCGAGATCGAATATGTGCGTTGTCTGCTCGACGACCTGCCCACCGGAGAGCTTCATCTGTCGCCACCAATAAACACCTGGCGCACCGCCCATCCACGCACCATTGACAACGGCGACGCGTTTGCCACGGAGGATCTTGTGCGCCGTCTGCGCCGCATCGGTGTAGCGCCAGTTATACCCCACGGAGGATACGGTGCCGTGTTTCGCGATCAGTTCGGCATTTGCTTCGACGCGCTTGATGTTAAGGCCAATTGGTTTTTCGATGAAGATCGCGCAACCGGCTTCGATCGCGAGTTTTTCCTGATCTGTATGCGCAAATGGCGGCGTACAGATGAATACCGCGTCGAGATCGACTCGCTTGAGCATCGTGCGATAGCTCTTGTACGCCGTGCCGCCGTACTGCTTCGCCGCGGCGCGGGCGCGTTCGACATCGGGATCGCTGAACGCCACCATTTCCGCGGCCGAATTCGTCGCGAGGTTGCGCATGTGGTGATTCGCGATGCCACCGGATCCGATAAACCCGATTCGCACTGCCATATTCTATCCTCCCGATTCGAGCGAAAACCAAAAACCAGCGTCGATTTCTGATGTAACAGCCCGCGAGTTTATTCGGTATCGCTCATTCGCGCTTTGAGGTATTGCGCGGACTTCGTCAGCTCGGCCAGCTTGTCTTCTCCCGGAATGCCGCACTCGAGCGCCATGTAGCCGTCGAAGCCGATTTCACGCAACGCTGCGAAGCCCGCCGCGAAATCGGTGTGACCGTATCCGGGGAGCTCGCGCGTGCTGTCGGCAAGGTGGATGTGCGCGATCCAATCGTCGGCGATACCAATCGACGTGGGAATATCCCGCTCTTCGATGGACATGTGGAAGAAGTCGGCCATCATTTTCAGGCCTTTCGGATTGTTCACTTTTTCGCAGATCTGCACGGCGTCGCGCAGTGTCTTGATGAGATGCGTTTCGTAGCGGTTGAGCGGCTCAAGCAAGAGCAACGTGCCCGCCTTCCGTGCATGTTCGGCCCAGTCGCCGAGCAGCTCGACGAGGAATTCGCGCTCCAACTCTTCAGCGGTTTTCCACGGGCTAAGATCGTTGATCTGCGCCTTTCCGAATATCGGCACGAAGATGAGTCCCGTCGCGCCGAGTTCACCTGCGGCGTTGAGGAGCGTCTTGATGTCGTCGGCCGCTTGCTTGCGCGATTCTGGTTCGTTCGATAGTGGCGTGCCGCGGTAACCGGCGCAGATGGTTGTAACGGGAACCGACGCCTTCTTCGTGGCGCGCTTGACGTCCTCGAGGCGTTCTACGAGACCACCGCCCCAGAGTTCGACGCCTTCGTATCCCGCTTGTTCGATGTTGGCAAGCTTCTCTTCGAGTGTCGCTCCCGGTGCCATGCCTTCTTGACACGCGAGTTTCATTCGAAATCCTCCTGTAAAGTGGAACTCGGCGTCGCGTTTACGGCGCCAGTTTTTCTACGCGAGTGTTTCTGCTCGACGGACCGTGCGGCCAAGCTTCGACGACATCCGCGCCATGAGGGTCGCGCGGGTAGCCTCGAATACGTCGTGGTTCGTGATATCCGGTGTTGCGCCCTCTCGGATGCTGTCGACGAAATCGCGAACGAGCGTTTTCGACGCCGGTTCGGGCTTTTCAGTTTTCACGCCACAGCCGTTCGCCATGACGAGCACTTGCCCGCTACCGTCGTGCTTTTTCGCCCACAGATCGCCCGCGGTGCGCACTTCGATCATCCCGTCGGTACCGGTGACGAGGAAGCGCGTGTCGCCATGAACTGGTGACGGATTCGGCGTGAACCAGTCTGTGCGCACGAATCCCGTTGGACCGGTGCTCAGGCGACCGAGTAGTGTGCCGATATCGTGGAAGTCGGTGTCCGCCGGATTGCCGAAGTTCTGCTCGTACGCGGTGATCTCGGTGAAGACGCCGCCGCAGAGCCATCGGATGATGTCTGCGTCATGAATCGCGAGATCGACGAGGATTCCGCCGTAAAGGTCGTCGTCGAACATCCAATCGGGGCGATTCGGCCGTCCCAGTCGATGTGGACGCCAACACATAACGTTCGCCACGCGCCCGACCGCGCCACTATCGACGAGCGTTTTCATGCGACGATTCGCCGGACCGAACCGTTCGGTGAGCTGGAGACCGACGCGTAAACCCTTCTCCGTCGCCACGCGCTCGATGGCGTTCAGGTCTTCGACGCTTGTGCAGAGTGGCTTGTCGGCGATGATGTGCTTACCGGCGTTTAGCGCGCGTAAAATGACGTCGGCTTTCCGGCGGTTGATTTCAGCCGTTCCGATGAGCGTGACATCGGGGTCGTCGAGGAGTCGGTCCGGCGAGTCGACGCGAGTGACGGGGAATCGGTCGAGTACGCCTTGCACCGATGCGTCGTCCTCGTCGTAGATGCCCGCGCACATGGCGCCGGGAATCGCGAGGAGTTCCTTGATCTGACTGTGAACGTGACCGTGCCGGCATCCGATGATGCCGAATTTCAATAGAGGCGTAGATTCATCCATTGGGAGACCGTCCGACCTGTGCGGGTATGCGGATACAATACGATAGCGGGGAAGGTAGCCCTGACCGATTGCGGGTGCAATGCACGGCGAACTCGAGCAAGCTCGAGTTCGTTAAGGCGAAGGCGTGAATGCTTTCGCATTCGTCGCCTTCGCCTGACGTCTCCGAGCGCAGCGAGGAGAC
>CAZWQW010000026.1:0-7863 GCA_964635955.1 uncultured bacterium
CCGCGTCGTTTATCGGGTCGCCGACGGAATATGCGCTCGTCGGTGGAATGCTCGGAGCAACGGCGCTCCTCGAGTGGAAGCCGATCAACCAGAATCATCCGCTCCTCGGCGGCGAACAGCGGTCGTACATCGAACGTGAGCGTGTGCCCGACTGGCTTCTTGGCGTCGTGCACGTCGGCGCGTTGGCCGTCACACGATTCCACCCCGCAACGTCAGAAGCGCAGGCCCGATACAGCCACGGGTACGTCATGGCTGCAAGCGTGAATGCGTTCGCCACATCGCTCACGAAAGCGGTTGTGGGACGCCGACGTCCGAACTACGAGGACGCTCCAAATCACGGTACCGAGAGCAAGTCGAAAAGCTTCTACAGCGGACACGCGTCGAACACGTTCCTTATCGCGACGTACCTGTCGCTCTACACATGGCGGCAGGCAGACAACCGCGCATGGGAAATCGGCATCCCCGCGATGTTGTATGCCGCGGCGACGTACACCGCGTGGACCCGCGTCGCCGAACACCGTCACTACGCGGGCGACGTCATCGTCGGCGCGGTCGCGGGAACGACCGTTGGCGCGCTCGTATTCACGTGGTATGACCGCATGACGCCATCAGACGCCACAAGCGCGCGCATCGCACCGTACCCGCGCGGAATCGCCGTCATCGTCCCCCTGTAAACGGTCGCTCCCGTTGCTTGAGCGCGGCCGGCGTCGTTCCTTCAACGTATGATTCCCACACTGCACATGGCGTTGACCGCGATTCTCGCGCTCGGTGGCGTCGTCTACATCGCTGCGAGCGTGTTCCTCTGGATCGGTGGATTGCGACGTAGAGCGCGACCACGCACACCGGAATCCGCACGTACGAATGCCCATCCGTTCGTCACGGTAATCGTCGCCGCACGAAACGAAGCGGCAAACATCCCCGCACTGATCGACGCGCTCTCGCAGCAGGATTATCCGGCCGATCGGTGGGAGCTGTACGTCGTCGACGACCGCTCGGATGACGGTACGGGCGACCTCGTCGAGCAACTCCTACCAACACTGCCATGTCGCGGACGAGTACTCAGGCAGAGCGTCGTGCCACCGAATTGGTCGCCGAAGAAACACGCCATCACCACGGCGATACAGGCATCCGATACCGAACACGATACATCCAACCGCGTCGTTATGACGACCGATGCCGACTGTCGACCGGAGCCTCGGTGGATCAGCGGCATGATCGAGACGCTCGGCGATGCGGATCTTGTTGCGGGGTATTCACCGTTTGGGGCGCGCACGAACGTGTGGCGACGCATGCTCGCGCTTGAGGCGTTCTCTCAAGGATTCCTCGCGCTGGCCGGAATACGGCTTCGCTGGCCGATCACCTGCACTGGACGCAGCTTCGCATACCGTCGCTCCGTGTTTGATCGCGCGGGCGGATTTGGCGAGGCGCGGCGGATGCTGAGCGGGGACGACCACCTGTTCCTCCAGCGGGCCGTCGGGCAGGGCTTCACCGCCGTCTACTGCACCGCGCCCAACACGTTTGTGTGGACCGATCCCGTCGGTTCGTTCAGGGGGTTCTGGCATCAACGCATCAGGATGTTCAGCGGCGTCGGACGACTCACTCCGAGTGTCGCGATCGTTGGGACGGCGGCGTATGCGTGGATGCTGCTCCTCTTCGGTGGGATGCTCGTACTCTGGTCTCCGGCGTGGATCGGCTTCATCGGGAAGTTCGTCGCTGACGCGGTCAGTCTCGTCATCGCCGCGCGGCATCTGCGCGAGTGGCGATTACTGCTCGTGTATCCATTCGCGGCGTTTCTCTATCTCCCGTATTTCCTCACGTTCGCCTTCCTCGGCACATTCGGATCATACGACTGGAAGGGCATGCGCGGACGGTAGCTCTACGCATGCCGTAGTATCCTTCTCGTTGCAACGTAAGTATTCGGCCGGTACCTTGTTACCTTTATATGTCTGCCCACGAAGCGTATTGACGATACATGAAGGAGTCATGGCCAATGGAGCACCTGCGCCGCCGCGATCTGGAAGTCTGGACGATCATCAAGCAGGAAGAAGAGCGCCAGGCAAGTAAGATCCGGCTCATCGCCTCGGAAAATTACACCTCGCACGCGGTCATGGAAGCAACCGGCTCCGTGCTGACCAATAAGTACTCGGAAGGATATCCCGGTCGACGCTATTACCAAGGACAGGAACACGTCGATCAGGTCGAATTGCTCGCGCAAGAGCGTGCGAAGAAGCTCTTCGGCGTGAAGTATGCAAACGTCCAGCCGTACTCCGGTTCTCCGGCGAACTTGGCCGTGTGTTTCGCGCTGCTCCAGCCGGGCGATACGATCATGGGACTGCACCTACCACACGGTGGGCATCTGACGCACGGGTGGAAGGTCAATTACTCCGGCGTATTCTACCGCTCCGCGCCGTATTACCTCAACGACGCGGGTTTGTTTGACTACGACGCGATCGAGGAGCTTGCGCGGGAGCACAAGCCGAAGCTCATCATCAGCGGTACGAGCGCGTATTCGCGCGTGATTGACTGGCAGCGTATGACCGACATCGCGCATTCGGTCGGTGCGTATTCTCAGGCCGACATCGCGCATATCGCCGGGCTGATCGCCGGTGGCGCGCACCCCTCGCCGGCGGGTATCGTCGACGTCATCACCACAACGACGCACAAGTCGCTTCGTGGTCCGCGCGGCGCAATGATCATGACCGACAACGAAGAGATCGCGAAGAAGGTCGACCGCGCGATCATTCCCGGACTGCAGGGCGGCCCGCACAATCACACAACAGCGGCTATCGCGGTTGCGTTGAAAGAGGCGTCGACTCCGGAGTTCCGCGACTACGTTCGGCAGATTGTCGTGAACGCGAAGACGCTTGCTGAAGCGCTCATCGACAAAGGGTACCGGCTCATCTCGGGTGGAACCGACAACCATCTCATGCTCATCGATATGACGAACAAGGGCGTCAGCGGAAAACAGGCCGCGCAGGCACTCGACCTCGCCGGGATCGTCACGAACTCGAACTCGATTCCGAACGATCCGCGCAAGCCGTTCGACCCGTCGGGGCTACGACTGGGAACGCCGGCAGTCACCTCGCGCGGGATGCGTGAGGCTGAGATGCGCACCATCGCAGAGTGGGTCGATCGCGTCGTCACCGATCACGAAAACGACGAGGTGATCAACGCCGTGCGCGGTGAAGTGGCGGAGTTGTGCGAGAAGTATCCCGCACCGGGAATGCCGAATTCGGAGATCTGATCCGACTCAACGAGATACACCATGTGAGAACGGGCGGAGCTACGGTTCCGCCCGTTTTTCGTGTACTCCTACGCAGCCTTCCGTGACGCGCGGAGCTGCGTTGCCAACGTATCCCGGTCAACGACGCCGGTATTCACCGTGTGAACAGCGCCATCGGGGCTGAGCACCACAATGGTGGGGACGGTCATCACGCTGAACGCACGGGCTTGTTCCGGTTCGTCGTGCGCGTTGATCTTGATGATCTCGGCGCTGTCGCCGAATTCCTGTGCCACCTCATCGACAATGCGACCTTGCGTGCTCCGGCACACGGCACAACTTGGTGTCCAGAAGTAGACGAGCTTCGATCGCGTGTCGCCCTCACGAACGAATGACCGCGCCCCGCGTGCCGCGGCTTTCGTCACAATCGCCTTCACAATAGCGGCGACCGTCAGTGCACCGCCAAGCACGACGACGAGGATGAGCGCATTCTCTCCAAGCATGTGTCAGTCTTCCGAAGCAGAACGGGACCGAAGGCCGAGTCGTTCAAGTTGGTAGAACACGAAGCATCCCGCGCAAAAGCCGAGAAACAGATTGATCGACGCGAGGACAAGGACGTTCATCATGAGAATCCATCCGATTGTCGTCGACCCCGTCAGGAGCAGTACGAAAGCAATCGTCACCATCGTGCCACCCAGTGCGCGTGCGAACCGGTGCGGTGCCTCCCGGTCGGGCACTGGTCGCGGCGTGAGCAGGTTGAGTGGACGCAACATATAGAAGTAGATCAACCGAAAAATCGTCGCTCTCGGCCACACCACACCGAGAAGCATCACCACCGCGACGAACGCGACGAACCATACCGAATGCGTCAGCCACGCGATACTGAGAAGCGCGACAACGCCCGCTTCATCGAACTTGAGAGCTGTTCTATCTATCATGGCGCCACCTATATATGAGTAAATGAATCATCAAAGTATCATATAAAACACCGGACGATGTTCTTCTGTTCCCGATGACGGACAAATCGCGGCAATGTCGGGAAATCCGTTGCGTTGAAACTGTCTCCATCGTACAATGAAACGTCGACGAAACACCTGTAACACGAGAAACGAAACGGAATCGTATGCGAAAGCTCTCCGACGTAGTGGCGGCCGTGCCCGAACAGCAGGCGCTCGAAACGTGCATGGCGCGTCGACGGAATCTCGAACAGATCTTCCAGGCACTCACCGACGGAATCGTCGCGGCGGACTGGAACGGGAAGATCTTCCACTACAATCCCGCGACTTCTTCAATTCTCGGACTCCGATCGGATCGCGACCTTATCGGCGAGGATCTCGACGCGCTGATTACGGCCCACGCCGACCGCAACGTCGCGCTTGTGCGCCGAACACTCGAAGCGGAAAAGCCCGTCGCGTCGGAGACGTTCCGCATCCGTATGGCAGGCAAGCCATCGCGTCGTGTGTCGGCGAGTACGCGGCTTCTGCGCAAGGACGAAGACGAGGAGACGATCATCGGCGCCGTCGTGGTGCTGCACGATGAGAGCGAAGTCGATCGGCTACGAACGGACCTTCAGCAGGCGCGCGGACCCGGCAACATCGTCGGCGCGAGTGGCGCGATGCAGCAGGTCTTCGCGCTCATCCGCGAAGTTGCGCGTACTGATGCGACGGTGCTGATCCAAGGTGAGACCGGCACCGGCAAGGAGCTCGTTGCCAACGCAATCCACGAGTTGAGCGACCGTTCCGACGGCCCGCTGGTGACGGTGAACTGCGCGGCGTTACCCGAGGGACTGCTTGAGTCGGAGCTATTCGGTCACGTGAAGGGTGCGTTTACCGGTGCCGTATCGGATCGCGCGGGCCGATTCGAGCTCGCTTCCGGCGGTACGCTGTTCCTCGACGAGGTGGCCGAGATACCCGCTACGGTGCAGGTGAAGCTCCTTCGTGTGCTGCAGGAGCGGACCTACGAGCGTGTCGGCGAAGGCAAGACGAGGAAGAGCGACGTCCGCCTCATCAGCGCGACGAATAAGAGCCTCGCTGATGAGGTGGCTGCGGGGCGTTTCCGTGAAGACCTCTACTATCGCCTGAACGTCTTCCCCATTCATCTGCCGCCACTTCGCGAGCGAACCGACGATCTGCCGCTGCTTGTGCACGCAATCCTCGAGCGGCTCGTCGAGCGTTCCGGCCGGAAACCGCCCGTCGTCAGCGACGATGCGCTTGCGGTGTTGCGCCACCATCGTTGGCCGGGGAACGTGCGCGAGTTGCAGGCCGCGATGGAATACGCGCTGATTCGCAGCCACGGCGATGTTATCGCACCGCAGCATCTCCCGGGGCATATGCTGCACGCGCCGGCGGGCACTCCGGTGACCGATTGCGTGGTGAACGAGGAGTGCATCCAACTCGCCCTCGAAGAGCATCACGGCAACCGGACAAAGGCGGCGGAAAGCCTCGGAATCAGCCGCGTGACGCTGTGGCGAAAGATGAAGAGCTACGGCATGGTGGAGTGACCAATCGGCGCACAGACTGTTTCATCGGTGAAACGCGAAACACGTTTTCGCGTATCCGAAACAGTCGACTTCGGTAAGAACGCCCAGAGAATGGCGATTCGCGAGTTGGTCCTGCGTTTGCATAGAGATACGTGCCAACAGCGTAGTGATACCATACCTGACGAAGACGAAGAACAGGAGTACCGACATGGCCAATTACTCATACCGAGCCGAGGTGAACCGTCCATTCGCGGAGGTAGTCGCCGCAACGAAAGCCGCGCTGGCAAGTGAAGGTTTCGGCGTGCTTTCGGAGATCGATGTCGCCGCGACGATGAAGAAGAAGCTCGATAAGGACTTCCATCCGTATGTGATTCTCGGCGCGTGTAATCCGCCGAATGCGTGGAAGGTTTTGCAGGAGGAAGAGGAAATCGGCCTGTTCCTTCCGTGTAACGTGATTGTCTTTGAGAAAGAGCCGGGCAAATCGGTTGTATCGGCAATCCGTCCCGATGTCGCCATGCAACCGGTAGGAAACGAGAAACTCGCGCCGATAGCGGGCGAGGTCGGACCGCGTCTGAAGCGCGCAATTGAAGCGGTGGAATCCACGAAAATCGATTCGTGAAGACAGCCTCGGTGATTGTGCGTCTGTAACAAACACTGCCACTGCCGGAGCCGAGCTCGATACTCGGCTCCCACTTCATATACACGGGATCAACCATGCTCTTCGGAATACCGTATCTCAAACAAATCGCCGGCGTCGTTATCGGCGCGGCAATCGGGTTCGCGTACTGGCGCTTCATCGGCTGTTCGACCGGTGCGTGCCCGATTACGTCGAATCCGTGGATCAGCACGTCGTACGGCGCTGCACTCGGGCTGCTCATTACCTATTGAACCGACCGGCGTCGTATCGCGTAGCCTTACGACGCCGCGACGCTTTGCCGTATATTCCCTACGGTTCGTGACCTTCGTTTCATCCACCCTCTCCATTGAATCACATGACCGAATCGACCACGACGTATCATGTTCCCGCGCGTACGCCGCCCTCCGGATGGAAAGCGTTCGGTTGGCAGGGCGTGACGTGTCTCATTCCCAATGCGTGGGATGTGAGCGGGATCGATGGCACGGCGAAACAGGGGTATTTCACGTTTGACGACGAACGTTCGCGGCGCTTCGAGATCAAGTTCGATCGCGCCCGCCGATGGGGTCAGCCCGCACTCGATACGACGCTCGAGAACTACTTCAAAGCCGTGCGGAAACAGGTCGGGAAGAAGGGATACTTCGAAGTCGATCACGACACCGAGCTGCTCGACGAACAGACGATTCCGAGCGAGTATCGGTACCGCACGTACGGCTGGACCGGCGATGTAATCGGGCGTGGCATCATCTACCACTGTCCCGTATGCCGACGCGTCATCATCGCGCAGTGCCTCGCCGAGAAGAACCGCGTGAACCTCCGTGAGCTCTCTACCGTGCTCACGTCGATACGGTGCCATTCCGAAACCGACACGAACCTCTGGGCGGTTTTCGAATTCGCCGCCGAAGTGCCGACGAGCCTCGATCTGCAGCAGAACAAACTTCAGGCTGGTCTCATCAACCTCGATTTCTACGGGAAAAACCGACGGCTCGTCGTCGAGCGAATCGGTCTTGTGCAAGCTATCCTCAAACACACGGCAATCGACCGCTACGTCGAGAAGATTCACTACAAGAAGCTCCGGCGTCGTCGGATGCGTTTCATCGAGGAGCCGTGGCACGGTCACGACGGATTCCGCATCGACGGAGAGCGTTCACGCTTGATGTACCGCATCCCATCGCTCGGGCCGCAGTTGCGAAACTGGCGACGCGGCGATCACGTCGGTGGCCGTGTATGGCATTCCGTCGAGGCGAATCGACTCTACGTCGTTCGTGCCGAAGGAAAAGACGCGCAGGCGCTCGCCGATGCGACGGCCGATTCCGTAGCGCGCTACGGCGATACGCAGAGCGCGTCCGAGAAGTCGTCGTAATCTGTCGTAATCCATTGGGGAGGCGCGATGTCTGTCTCGCGTTCATCGCAGCGCCCGCCGAACGTTCTTTGGCTCATGACGGACGAACAGCGCACCGATTCGCTCGGGTGCTACGCGAGTCCGTGGGCAAGCTCGAGCCCTTGGGCTCGCACTCCAAACCTTGACCG
>CAZWQW010000026.1:7963-13938 GCA_964635955.1 uncultured bacterium
TTCGAGGTCAACGATATCGTCAATTATTACGCGTATGCGGACCAGTACGACGAATCCGCGCACGATGTCGTCAAATACCCGCCCAAACCGTACCCGTGGATCTTCGGCGGACGGTACCCAGCAACGCCCGAAACGACCGTGGAGGCCCGCGCTACGCAACTTGCGCTCGATTGGCTCGATACGGTTCAATCCGATGAGCCGTTCCTACTCCGTGTTTCGTTCAACGGGCCGCACACACCCGTCGTGCCACCTGCGCCGTTCGATACCCTTATCGACGAAGACGCAATCGCGATTCCACCCGAGACGGAATCCACGCCGCGTCGCCTTCCGCGATGGTTACGCGACGGGCTTTTCCCGAAAGCGGACGCGTCTCGGCTCACTCGGGCGCAGATTCGGAAGATGCGGCGATATTACTACGGCGAGGTGGCGTTTCTCGATCAGCAGTTCGGACGAATCATCGATTCACTCGAACGTCGCGGTGTGCTCGACGACACGATCGTGATTCTCACCAGCGACCACGGAACGCACCTCGGCGACTACGGCATGGTGCAGAAGCAGACGTTCTTTCCGCCGTCGGTGGAGGTGCCGTTTCTCATCCGCTACCCGCGTACTATCCCGAGTGGATGCGTGTTCGAGAATCCGGTGGAGACACTTTCGCTTCTGCCGACGGCACTGGACCTCGCCGGTCTCGAAGTGCCCGATCACGCCACACATCTCAGTCTCGCACCGGCGTTGCGAAGTGGCATGGAACCGGTGCGCCGACCGGTCTTCAGCGAGTTCACGCTCGGCAGCTTCCAAGTCAATCCCGACGATCGGATCGTCATGGTGCGGGCACGGGATGAACGCCCTGATGGTGGGAACGGCGACGAGTGGCAGCTCAGCGTCTGCCTGAACGGGGCATTCCATCAGGGGGACGCGCTCGACGGCGAACTCCACAACCTCACCGCGGATCCGTACCAACTCGATAACCGGTTCGGCATGCCGAAGCACGCCGCAGTCGAAAGCTGGCTCCGCGGACTCATCGATGCGCGTCTGACGCGGGTGTAGGGACTCAGGTATTTCTACCGTATCGGAATCGGTCCGGCACCATCAACGGGACGCATGACTTCGATGAACGGCTCGCGGTTGTTCGGCTCGTAATAGCCGTCGATGAGCATCGAACGTAGCTCGTCGATTGCGTCGTTCTCCACGATGATCTCGACGCATCCGCCAATCCCCGCGCCGATCAGACCCGCCCCGATCACGCCGGGAACTTCATGCGCAAGGTCGACGAGCTCGTCGAGCGCCGGCGAGCTGCACGCGTATCCGCCGGGCTGCTGGGCAAGGTCGGTCGCTTCTCCCATGAACTCGTCGTCGATCTCGCACGCGACGATGAGTCCTTCGATCTCTTCGTCGGGTAAACCCGTGTCGACGGGAATTCGTTCGTCGGAGAACTCATCGTACTGCGTGACGCGGTCGCCTTCGTGCGACATATCCACGAGCATGCCGACATTTTCGATGTCACCCGCGCGGAGGTAGGCGGCGAGCCGTTCGCTTCGGGTCATCTCGGCAAGGCCGTAGAGGCACACGTCGCGCACGCGATACCCTTCGTCCGGATCATCGTGCGTGCCGAACAGCTTCTCGATATCCGCCCGAAATTCCGGAAGCGCAGCGAGAATCCGCTGACGCGACGCGCGGAACGGCAGCTCACGCAACACCATGTAGATTTCCTGAAGCTCGAGTCCCAGCCGAAGGACGTCGCGCAAGTGCGTAAGCTTCGGCGCCCATTCCGGACGCAGATGCTTGATCCAGAAAAGCGCGATGACATACGTGGCGACGCGTTCGTTGAACGTGCTCCGCGCGCCGGCGGTTTTCTGCGCGGCCACGCGGGAATGCGCGACAACGACCGAATACCCGTCCGGCCATGGGCTCCAGTCGACGGTGATCGGGAAGAAGTCAATGTGCGAGACGTGCGAGGCTTTGCTCAGCAGAATCGCCGACTGGTCCCCTGACCCGCCGCGCGTGCCGACGTACCACTCGGCCTGCCCCATCTGCTCGGCAAGTTCGCGTCGGTCGAACGCGCGCTCGTTGACGATGTGCAGCGCAACGGCCGATCCGACCGTCAGTGCCGACGATGAGCTCAGACCCGCCGAGGGTGGCAACTGCGTGTCGACGTAGAGGTCGAAGCCGCGCACGGTTTCCGGGGCGCCCCACGTATTCGCCATGTACGCACACGCCGCGCGCACGTAACTGCCCCATGTTCCGAGTAGGTTCTGCTCCTTGAGGCGATTCGGTGTCGAGAGCGTCCAGTCGGGCCAGTCGCTCACCGGTCCGTCGGGAAGCAAGTCGGCGATGGCGAACTCGTCACGGGGAAAGGTCGAATCGGCATTGGCAATACGGACGCGATTATCCGTGCGTGGGAACACGATCAGCATGAGTTCGCGCACGGCAATGGGGTTCACACGGCCGCCGCGATGGTCGATATGCGTACCGAGGAGATTCACCCGGCCGGGGGCGCGGATGAGTGTGACGTCGTCATCGGGATCGCGCTGGAAGGTTTCTATCGCGCCGTCGAGCAGCGTCCGATACCAACCGATGGCGTGTTTTGCGTCGGTGGGAGTCTCCGCACGTAAGCGCGCCACTTCCGCGACAAACGCGTCACTCGGTCGGGAGAGAATCTGGCGCCATGTGGATGCTGGTGCGATGGTAATCTCGTCGGTCATCTATCAAACCTTTCACGCGTCCGTAATGAATCCAGCGTTCGGTCACTCGCCCTGCGCAGTATACACGGTGCCGTCAATATCCACGATCGCGCGGTCGATTTCGGCGCCGTCGGGGATCACCGCGCCGCCCAGTACCACCGCGTCCGCGATTCGGGCATTGTCACCGATGACCGCGCCTTCGCCGATGCTCACATACGGCCCGACGGTCGCGCCGTGCCCGATCTGCACACTCGACGGGATATGCACCGGTTTCATGATCGTGTAGCTGCCGTCCGCAGGCGTCGTGTGGCCGTCGTGTTCGAGCAGGCGCGCGTTTCCCACGAGCAGGTCTTCCGGCGTGTTGACGTTCATGCGCCAATCCGCGACGAGCGCCCAATTCAGCGTCAGACCATCGTTCACCGCGATCTGAAACGCGTCCGGCAGGTAATACTCGCCCTCTTTCGAGTTGAGCCGCGTCTTATCGATCGCGCCAAACACCCACGGTCCGAGGATGTACATACCGGCGAGATTGAGGTTGCTGCGAGGTTTCTCCGGCTTTTCCTCGAACTCGGTGATCGTCCGCGCCTTTGTGATGACGATGCCACCCTTCCGCGGGTTCTCGGTGAAGTGAACCGCGAGCGTGCCATCGGCGGGGAAGACGTGATCGTTATCGATGAGATCCGAAAGCGCGTATGTCGTCAGGTTGTCCGACCAGCAGACGAGAAAGCGATGATCACCGATGATATCGCGTGCGAGGCCGATCGCGTGCGCCGTTCCGAGGTGGTCCTTCTGGAGAACGTACTCGAGGTTCACGCCCAAAGTATGCCCGTTGCCGAGGACACTGCGCACCTGTTCGGAGTCCGGTGAAATGACGATCGTGATATCCCGCACACCGGCGCGACGAAGATTGTCGATATTGCGGATGATGAGCGGCTTTCCCGCGACGGGTAGCAGTGGCTTCGGGATTCGCTTCGTAAGGTTGCCGAAGCGTGTTCCGCGTCCTCCCGCGAGGACGAGCCCGAGCAGTGAGCGATTCATATACCCTTCCTATCTGTCATTGATTCATGTCGCTAAATGATGATCGAGCCACCGTCGGCGAGCGACTTCCGCACAACCGCCGGATCGACTCGCTCAAGCGGAACGCCGGCATCAAGCGCGTGATAGGCTGCGGTGCCTGCCGCTTCACCAGTCTGATTCATGTTCACCATGACGCGGACCGCGCCGTACGCCTCCAATTCGACGTCGAGCATACGTCCCGCAACGATGAGATTTTCACTGCCACTCGGGATGAGCGAGCGGAGCGGAATCTGGTAGAATGTCGGATTCTCCGCTGTTTCCGGACGCCAACGCCCTTCAACCGGTGGGGCGTCACTGCGCAGGTAGAGCTCGCCGCCGTTGAGGTACTTGAATGTTACGCCGGGCTTGTCCTGATGGTGCACGTCGACGCGGTAGCTCCCGTTGGCGATGGCGTCGTCGAAGCGTCGCCCATAGAGCACGTCGTCGTCGGTGAGCTGGTATACGCATCGGACGTGCCGCGTCTCGCGTACGCCAATATGCGAAGGCAACGCAACTGTCGCGAGACCACCGTTGGCGAGGTCGCGATTCAGAATATCCACGATCGCGCGGACCTGACGCCGCCCTTCGATCTCGGCGCGTGTGAGGTCCGCCGCAACGGAGCAGTCCACCCCCGGCACGCGCGTTCCCGCAAGCATCCGAACATCGGTGTTGGGGATTTGCGCGCCCCACGAGAAGCCTTCTTCGAGACGGTACTCCTCGCGCCGCGCACGGATCGCCGCATTGTAATCGGCTCCCTTGAGCGCACTCCAACCGGCGATGTGCGCACACATTGTCGGCGGCTGCAGATGATCGATGCGGTAGGTTGGCAAACCGAGCCGGTGGCAGAGGTCCGCGTCGCCGGTGGCATCGACGAATACACGCGCACGAATCGCGCCACGTCCCGATTTGTTCTCCACGGCGATACCGACGAGCTTGCCGTCTTCGAGAAGCGGCGCCGCGAACGCCGTGTGAAGGTGCGGTTCGATGCCCGATTCGACGACGAGTTGATCGAGCTCCGTCGCCAGTTCCGCGCTGTTGAAGATGAACGCATGACTTGGGTTCTTGTCGATGTTCTGCACGGCGTTCCGCTGCCCAAGTCGCTCCATCGTTTCTTGCGTGAGACCCGCGATGATTTTCCGCTCGTGCACCTCGTCGTAGAGACTGTGCCATACGTTGACCAGCGCAGCCGTCGCCATGCCGCCGAAACGATTCAGGCGCTCGACAATCGCTACCTTCGCGCCAAGCCGAGCCGCACGCACCGCCGCAAAGACGCCCGTCGCACTCCCGCCGAGTACGCAGACGTCCACATGGGAAATCACGGGGAGATCGCGTGCGGGTTCATGGATTGTCGTGTTCATTACAGCCAACCTTAATGAAAGGCGTAATATCCCGTATTATGGGATATTACGCCGATGACACTATGCTCATTCCGATACGACGATTCGCACACCGCCGACACCGAACGGTACGAACTGGTAGATATCCGTCCAGTTGTTTTCGTCGGAGAACGACCCCGGTCCGACGCCGAGTAACTCGCCATACCGATGGTGATGCGGTCCGAGCAGGTTGCGCAAGGTATTTACCAGGTCGATGCGAATCGTGTTCCGTCCGTCCTTGAGGTACGGCCCGATTTCCAGCTCGTGCGGCTCCCATGCGATCTGACCGACGTTTTCGCCATTCACCCACACGTCGGCAACTGTCGCGGCGAGGTCGTCGATGACGAGGCGCGACGACGTATGGCCGTTGAGTGTCAGGTCGATCCGTTGTTCCAGCGATATCGTGCCCGCGTAGAAAGGGAACCCCTGCTCAACGAGATCGCCAACCGGTAGATCGACCGATTCGCCGGCGATGGTGAAGTCCTGCAGGTCCTCGGTCCATACGCCGAAATCGCCGATCACATACATCGACTCCAACTCGATCTTCGGTGTCGCCTGACCGCGTAGGATGATCGTGTTCTCGCCCGATGCGATCATGCCGGTAATCCGTCGCTTCCGGAACGTTGTGTCGACCCACCATCCGGCGTCTTCATCGGTTACCGGCACATCGTTGAGCGTGATATCGAACGCCTCGGGAGTCTCCAACACGAGGAAGACATCGCCTTCGGGTACCGTATCGACGACAAACGAGAAGGCGAGCTCAAACGCTCCCGTATGCTTCCGCACCGGTCCCAACGGCCGATGAAGCGGGTCCGGACCGTTCCAGACCTCGTCTTCTTCGTCGGAGTCGATAAGCGGAAGC
>CAZWQW010000026.1:14038-17061 GCA_964635955.1 uncultured bacterium
TGAACATGCTCCTGCTCTTCGGCGAGCTTCTCCGCGGCGATGCGATCGGCCTCGGCTTCGCTCAGCTCTTCTTCCTCCGTATGCCGTTGAACGAAAAGCCGCGAACCCGCCGCGTCGATGTAGTCCTCAATAATCACGTGCGTGCCGGCGCGCTCGACGTGGACGGGTTCGATCTCGCCGGTGCGCGGGTCCCACAACTCGACGTCGCCCGAGCCGCGCAGCACGATCGTGCAGGCGTAGCCACGCGTGTTGTCCGTATTCGCAAGGAAGTAGATGCTCATATCGGTGTCGTTCTCGCCATCCGCTTCCACATACCGCTCGTGAACCCAGACCGGCGCAACCGGGAAACCTTCAGGCGTAAGCACCTGCACGCTCGGCGCGACGAAATCCACCAGCGCACCGATGAAGTCTTCCTGATTCTTCTCGACGATGATCGCCTCGCGCAATACGTCCCATGCGTCCTCGCCGAGCTCACGGTCCGGCGCGAGTCCGTCGATATGGCGTGGAATCGGCTTCACGGCGATGACCGTGCCGTCTTCCTCCATCCACTGGGAAAGAAGCCGCAGCGTATTCGAACGGAGTGTCACGCCCGGCGGTATGACGACGATTTCGTAGTCGGCATTTCCGACCTTGAAGAAACCGTCCTCGACCTTCCCATATTTTTCGAGCAGCGATTCGTCCGCGTAATCGAAGTCGTACTGCGTCTCCAGAAGCCAATGGGTAATGTCGACGAATGAGCGGTTCAGATCACGTATCGAGTTCTCGTCGCTCGGTCGGAAGGTGCACCACGCGCTCTCAATCGGGTGGATTACAAGCACCTGCGGCACACGGTCGCCGCGAGTCAGCGCGTACGATACTCGTGCCGAATAGTCGGCGATGATGTTATTGTACCGCCACCACGGTTGCTGGTAGCTGACCGTCGGCGGATAGTCGCGTTTCCGCTCGCCGCGCATGGTGTACAGCGACAGGTGCGGATTGATCAGGTTGATACCGTTCACGAGGTGCCAGTCGACAATCCACTTCCGGCCGGCAAAGCTGAGGTTGTGCCCGGAGCAGCCGTAGAGCTCGCTGAGCGTGCGCTCCTTACCGAGCTGGTTTGCGACGCTGGAGACCTGCCGCGCGGTGATCACGTTGTCAATATTCCGACCGAGGTGATCCATTCCCGGCCAACCCATGTGCTCGTAGTGCGGCATCGCTGCACCGATCCAGCGCATCTGCCCGAGGAGATCGTCTTCGAGCATGTAGTGGCCGGTGAGCTTGAGATTGTGCTCGCGGCACCACCGGCCGTATGGCTCGCTGAACGCCTCGACGAACAGCTCGGTCGCCGTCCGCCAGAAGTGGTAACGAACAAGCTCGCAGTGCTCCACCTGCTCGAAGAGCGAGATCGCCTCGTCGAAGATGTCGTAATCCCAGCGCTTGCGGAATTGCTCGGCGAAATCGCGCGTCCACGGTACCGTTACCTTCGGATCGACATGGTCCTTTGTGATCCAGAACATGTACGATGGCTCATCGGTGAAGACGCCGGGAATCGCCTTATCTACGCCGAAATGTTCGCCTACCAACTCGGCGTATGGCTCGAGCGTCACGTCGAAGAACGCCTGCACCGCCTCCGGATTCATCAAGTCCGTATACGCGGCGTCATTGAACCACGCGTTGCCCAACGGCTCGATCCACACGCTCACGAAACGAATCTGCTCACCTTCGCGCGCCGCCGATTCCTCTTGGACCCGCACCCACGACTGTGTGCCGTCATCTTCACGTCGTTGGACGAAGATCGCCTTCACGTCGTTCGTCTCAGGATTGGGGCGCGTCGGTGTGCACTGAAGTGCGCAACTGCGATACTCCGGCTTCATCTTCGGCACGATTCCGCCCGCATACCCCGACGGCCACTTATCCTCGTCGTAGAGGTACGCCTTGAGGCCGGCCTTCGCACTGACTTCCACCGTGTGGCGAATCCGATCGAACCATTCCTCGCCCAGATACGGCGTAATCAGCCCAATTCGGCTGTGCATGAAGTATCCGCCCCAGCCACGCTCAGCCATATCGAGCGCCTGTCGTTCGAGCTCTTCATTCTGCAAGTCGTCATTCCACGACCAGAACGGCGCGGACCGGAAAATATTCGGCGGATTTCGAAACGTGTTTTGATCCATGGGATCCTCGGCAGGATATCTGGTAAGGTGTTTGCGAGAGGAGAAATGTACCGCTCTGACGCGGTGATATACAACGTGCGTGCGCGCGCATGATACCGAGTGTGAGCCGGTACCATGCGCTCAAGAAACACGCAGTGTCGGTTAATTCGCCGAGGCGTCTACTCGCCGATAGCGTCGAGTACCTCGCGCGTGTGGCCGTCGACCTTCACGCGATCCCACACGTGCGCAACCTTTCCGTCCGGACCGATGAGGTAGGTCGTGCGCACGATTCCCATGTTCTTCTTCCCGTACATGTTCTTCTCCTGCCAAACGCCGTAAGCTTCGATGACGGAACGTTTGGGGTCGGAAAGAAGCGGGAACTGGAGGCTGTATTTGTTCGCGAACTTTTCGTGCGAAGCGGTCGAATCGGCGCTCACTCCGAATACGACGGCGCCCTTCTCCTCGACTGCACCGAGGTTCTCGTTGAAGCTGCACGCTTCCTTCGTGCATCCGGGCGTGTCGTCCTTTGGGTAGAAGTAGAGCACGACCCATTTGCCGCGGTACTTGCTCAGCGTGTGTTCGGTTCCGTTCTGATCGACCAAGGTGAAGTCAGGTGCGACATCTCCGACGTTCGGCATCATCTATCTCCTCGTGAAAAGGTTCGATACAACAGCGGTAAAACACTTCATTTCTGGAGTGTTCCGCTACCGATGTGTAACCGATGCGGTGTGTCGGAAAGTTCCGTCACGCAGGGGACAGAAATCGCGCGCGATGGATCGTTTCGCCACGATTCAGCGCCTTCTCCTCGAAGTTCGTTCGGAACGCCTCGTCGTCAACGTCATCCGGCATATCAACGAGGGTGAAGCCACCATCGAGGACGCACGGTACAATCTC
>CAZWQW010000026.1:17161-32080 GCA_964635955.1 uncultured bacterium
TCGATTCCCAGCCAATTCCGCTCGGGGTACTTCTCCGCCGCTGCGAGAAGGAAACGTGCCTTACCGAATCCGATCTCGATTTCAACGGGCGCATCACGACCGAATAATTCGTGAAAGACCCACTGGTTGGGATATGCGTCGGGTTCGATCTTGACGCGATTCTCAAGTTCGAGGTCCCAGGTAATCTTCTTCGGACGGCGGTATCGGAACGACCGGATAGACATCCGGGACATGCGAAATCACCTTCGATGGGAATCAGAGTTGGCGGTCGATTACGTAGTCGAGGAGCTTGATCATCGAGCGTCGCGCAGGTGAATCGGTAAATTGCGTGAGCGTCTTCTGCGCGGCGTGTGAAAACTCGTGAGCGGTCGCGAGCGCAGACCTGATACCGTCATACCGGTCGATGAACTCGCGCACGCGGAGCCAGTCCGAATCGGTGCGTACTCCGGCGCGAACGAACTCACGCATCGCGGCGGCTTCGTTCTCGGGAGCGGCGGCAATCGCGCGGATGAGCGGAAGCGTCACCGTACCGTCGCGAAGATCCTGACCGGTGGGCTTTCCGACGATTCGCGGGTCACCCATGACGTCGAGCAGGTCGTCGGCGATCTGGAACGCCATGCCGAGGTAGTAGCCGTACTCGCGCATGCTGTTTGTCTGCCCGTCCGTGCCGCCGCCAAGCATACTGCCGACAATCGCCGCGAGCGCCATGAGCGCACCCGTCTTCCGACGGATGAGCTCGATATACGATGTCTCGGCGAAGTCCGGTGTGGCACGGAGGTCGCGCGCGTAAATCTCGCCTTCGATAAGCTCACGCGTCTGCCGCGCCGACACATCCATTACGGCAAGCGAACCGGTGAGCACGAGCAGACGCAACGCCTGTGTCAGCAGCGCATCACCCATGAGAACGGCGATCTCGTTACCCCATCGCGCGTTGACCGACGGTTTTCCGCGACGCAACGGCGACTCGTCGATGACGTCGTCGTGGAGTAACGTCGAGGTTTGCAACAGCTCGACGCCTGCCGCGCCGTACCGCACCGCCGGAGTGATTTCGCCGATACATGCTGCGGCGAGCAGGACGATGGCCTGACGGAGCCCCTTACCCTTATTGGACGCGACATACGTGCTGACGTCGTGCGCGGTTGGAATTTCCGCTGTGAGCACGATGTTGAGTTCGGCGTTCACCGCGTCGTAGTCCTTCCGGACCGGTGCGATGATGCCGTTCAGAGCGCTTTGGGTCAGCCTCGAGACCGCACTGCTTTGCAATGAAACCTCTATACGATTTGTCCGGCGATTCGAAACATGATGCCGAAATACGGCAGGAGTTACGCACGCGAATGTACGCTTCGAATCAGAGAGAATTGATACCGCATACACGACCGGTCAGTCAAGGCCTTACGGCGCTTCGCACATCGAGGAGGACCGGTTGTCAACGGTTCGACGGGAATGGTCCGCGCAGCCCACGCCGTATATTCGTATGAGTAGAGGTACGAAGAGAACCACCGCGCCGCAATCGGCCGCAGACAGAATACAGGGCATACAGGGAAGACGGAACGAAAGGACGCGACATGCTCTACCGGCGATTTGGAAAGACAGGACTCAATATATCGGTGTTTTCGTTTGGAGCCATGCGAATTCCGGGCGGCTCCGACGAAAACGCCGTAGCGACAATACACAAAGCCGTCGAACTGGGCATCAACCACCTCGAAACCGCCCGCGGATACGGCACAAGCGAGCAGCTGCTCGGTCTCGCGATGCCCGATTTGCCGCGCGAGAAACTCGTCATCACGACGAAAATCGGTCCAACAGACAGCGCCGACGACATGCGCCGACAGATCGATGAATCACTCGAGCGGATGAAGGTCAATCATATCGACAACTTCGACATCCACGGCGTCAATACCGGCGAAATACTCGACAAGGTCCTGCAAAAGGGCAGTATCGAAGGCGCGCGGAAGGCGATGGATGAGGGCTTGATCGGTCATCTCGGCTTCTCAACACACGCGCCGCTCGATGTCATCATCCGCGCAATCGAGACGGATGAGTTCGAATCGGTCAATCTTCATTATTACTACTTCAACCAGCGCAACCTTCCCGCGATCGAGCTCGCCCGGAAATACGACATGGGCGTCTTCATCATCTCGCCGACGGATAAGGGCGGACAGCTCTTCAACGCGCCTGCGAAACTCCGTCGGATGACAAAGCCGCTCACACCGATTCAACTGAATCACCGATTCCTGCTCTCGAATCCGAACATCCACACACTGAGCCTCGGCGCCGCTACCCCCGACGAATTCGACGAACACCTCGTCGTAGCGAACGAAGGCGGACCACTCAGCATGAACGAGAAGATGATCATCGCGTCACTCGATGCCGAATTCCGTGAGGTACTCGGAACTACCTACTGCACAATGTGTTACGACTGCCTACCATGTCCCGAGATGATCCATATTCCCGAGATGCTCCGCCTACGCAACATGGCACGCACCTTCGATATGATCGAATTCGGGAAGTACCGGTACAACCTTTTCAGCCGCGGCGGACATTGGCATCCCGGCGATCAGGCGACCGCGTGCACCGAATGCGGCGACTGCCTTCCGCGGTGCCCTGAGCACCTCGATATCCCGAAACTTCTCATGGACACACACAATCTGCTTCTCGGCGAAGCGGAACAACATATGTACGCGCGCAACGACTGACAAACTGTACAGAAAAACACCCCGACACGTCATAATAATCGGCGTATCGGGGTGTTTCTGTGGGCAGACCGGACTACTCGCGGATACGGTTCAGCATACTCTGAAGAACGTCGATCGTTTCGGAAAGATGCTTTTCGAGGCGTTCGCGCTCCCGTGCGGACGCGCGCTCAACATCGAGGTCTGCGGCATTCTGATGCACGATGCGGACGCGATTGATGAACATGCGTGGCGACATCCGCTTTTTCTGCTTACGTTCCTTCCGTTCGCGACGTATCGCGCGTGCGGATTTACCCTGCTTGATCGCCTCCCAGATACGCCATCGATCTTCGCGTGTATCACCAGTAAGTACCTGTAATAGCTGATCCTTAGTGATATTGTGCGACGTCACACATTCCGCTTGTATCTCTTCGGGAAGGTCCAAGAGACGAAGCGAATGCGAGACGACCGACCGGTCCTTTCCGATGCGTTGCGCGATCTGCTCGTGAGTGTTGCCGGCGTCGACGAGCGCCTGATACCCGAACGCCTCTTCAAGCGGGTGAAGGTCGAGGCGTTGGAGGTTCTCAACAAGCGATATCTCCATGGAGCCGTGCATCTTGACTACCGGTACCTCGCTCATGCCCAGCTTCACGCATGCACGATATCGGCGTTCCCCCGCGATGATCTTCCCGTCCTGATCGATGGTGATCGGATTGATAAGGCCGTGCAGACGGATGCTCTCTGCGAGGTCGTCCAGAGAGCGTTCATCGAAATAGCGCCGAGGCTGGTCCGGGTTCGGCTTGATCTCATCAATGGGTACGAGTCGGCCAACCCTCTTGTCCGGTGCAATGAGGTCGCGAAGCTGATCATCGCCCTTTTTTCTCCCCATCGCCATATCGACATTCACGAATTTAGCCATTAGCCTCGCCCTTCTCGACTCGTTCGTTACAATACTATCACGATGCGGCAACGCGTTCCAGTATCTCGTCGACGAATGCGTCGTAATCCTCAACGGCCGAGGTATTCGGCGCGTAGGAGAAGATGTCCTGATGGTAGCCGGGACTCGCTTCAATCTTCGCAAGTTCTCGAATTTGCGTGTTGAATAAGATACCTTCAGGAAATATCTCGCGTAAATCGTCGACAACTTCCTGTGGATGCCGCTTCCGTCGATCGACCATTGTCACGACGACACCGAGGAGATTGAGATCTTCGTTTACACGATCACGTATCGTTGTAAACGTCTCCATAATGTTTTCGATGCCCTTTAGCGCGAAATAACTCGCTTGAACGGGAATGATCAAGTCCGTGGCGGCAATCATCGCGTTCGAGGTGAGGATCCCGACAGAAGGGCTTGTATCGATGATAATGAAGTCGTATTCGAGACTTCGGATTGCCCTACGGAGCCGATCGCGCCCGTCTACTTCGGGAAGAAGCAGATGTTCAAGTCGAACCAAATCAAGCGTTGCGGGTGCAATATCGAGGTTTTCGCGAATTGGGACGATTATGTCGGTAATCGGAGTTTCGCGTCCGTTTGCGTTCTCTTTTTGGTAGAGAACGTGGTAAATCGATCGCTCAAGCAGCGTTCCGGGCGGTACAAACACGTCAGTAAGCGAACTCTGCGGGTCCATGTCGATCAACAGCGTTCGGTATCCCCGATTCGCCAGTCCCGCGCCGACATTCACGCATGACGTCGTCTTTGCAACGCCGCCCTTAATGTGGGAGAACGAAATAACTCGTCTCCGACTCAGACCTGCAGGCATGACTCGCTTCCTCATGAGCGAAGAAACGCGCACTAATACGTATACGCGTCCCGGCGACAGGAAAGTAATAACAACATAATACTACGAAATATCCGTAAAACAGAAATCACGAATATTCTGTAAAGAGGAGATTAGCGCATAGTGCTTCCAGATGTCAAGGCCGTTTTCCGCAAGTACGCGTCAGAACAGGAAATTCTCCAAACAATGATCAGTTATCTGTTCGAAAACCGAGTAAAGAAACGATACATAATATGATAGACCCTCCGTGTAGGGAATAAGGCGTATGCGTGCGAGGGGTATGGTCTACCTTGGGGAATGCGAGTGTGTATATGTTATTCATGATCATCAAATTCATAATAAGACGATCTGACACTGAGGGGGTGATATCAGACCTGTACCTGCGAATGAAAATGCCGATGTCGATCCGACGTTCGACATCGACACATCAACGCGCGAAATGGGGTCGGTGCGCGCGACGAGATATCGTATCGTCGATACGAACGTCGCGTCTTCTTGTGATAAACGATAGCGGCGTGTGACGTCGCACAAATAGGCGCGTATCCCGTGTGACGGGATATATGGGTGTGTCGAAGGGAAGAATATGTCATTGCCACGATTGAGTGAGTTAAGGTTGAACGAAACGGATTTACACCTTCATGCGGGTACGGAACGCGCCGAACACCATTCAGTAGATGATTATCTACAGTATCTCGTATCATCGGGTCGAAAGGTTCTTGGGATAACGGACCATTGGGGTCGGTACTTCCGGCGGAGTTCGAAATATCACGCACATTACGAGGCGTCCGCGGAAGGCTTTGAAACATACGCGAATGAAGTGAAGAGTGCGGCGAAAAAGTATCCCGACGTGCTCGTATTATTCGGTCCGGAAGTCGGCTTCGGTGCGAAAATCGAAGGTGTCGCGGAAGAGATGTTCACCCTGCCGCAGGTGGAGTACTTTCTCGGAGAACCCGGTGGTGGGAAACCCGACATGCGGTACGGCGAATATCTCGTTGAAGGCATTGAGTGGATTGCGGATCTGCGTGAACGGTATAGTCGTCCCGCATTCGTGGCACACCCGCTCAGGCACGCGGTGAACTCAATCGTCGGGCGGAGCGGAAGGGAAGCCGACGGGAGTTTGCGTTCCCCGCTCTACGGTCCGACGCCGGCACTCGATACCATCGGCGAAAAGGTCGATCACGTGTCGCAGTATTTCGATATCGACATCGAAGAACTCGCGAAGGCGCTCGTAAAGCATGACGTGCCGGTTGAGCTAAACGAATCGACCATTGGCCGCGCGCTTGCCCATAACGCGATGCCGTTTCTCGAGCGATACCTGTTTTTCTACCGCACGCTGCTCGACCGCGGTGTGTCACCGGTCCTCAGTAGCGATCAGCACAGCATCGAACACCCGAGTCCAACACCATTCCACTTCGCGTGGCTCCTTGGTATCGAAGTGAGAGATATCACCTTCCTCCGGCAGTGGATAAAGGAGTAGCAATATCCCGATAGATGGGATATGCAACACTTAACGAACGAAGGGCGGGTGACACGGATCCGCCCTTCATTTACGTTATGGCGTAGGCCGGCATCTCACCAGTGGTCTGTTGGGAACCGAATGATCGACTGCGAGACGAAGCGGCCTGCTTCCGAGCAGAGGAACGCGATCGCTTCAGCGCCGTCTTGGGCATTCGGCTTTACGCGCTTTTCCCACTCCGCGGTATCGCCCTTGATCGGCGCGATGGCGGCGTTGATGTCCTTGATGTGATCGACGGGTCCCGGCTCGATGATGTTGAACGTAATCCCGTTGTCGAACTCGTCGTTTCCGATGGCGAGCGCCATCCACGTGCGCGCGTTCTTTCCGATGATGTAGTCGACGCCCGTATCGACCGTTGTCTTCCGCGTGACGGCGCCATTCATGCTGAACGTGATGATCCGTCCCCACTTCTGTTTGCGCATCAGCGGCAGCACATGCTTGAGCGCGAGCCACTGGGCGTCGATTTCCGCTTCGATCACGTCACGCCAGTGTTCGACGGTGATCGACTCGAACGGTTGCACATGCCACCGACCGCCTGCGGCGAGAACGAGAATATCGATGGTGCCGAAAGCTTTCTTCGCTTCGTTCACCATGCGAATCGTATCGTCCTCTTTGCGCGTATCGGCTTCGACAACGATCGCCTGGCCGCCGAGTTCGCGCACGTGCTTCGCGACTTCTTCCGCGCGTACTTTCGCGTCACTACCGCCGACGTGATTACCGTAATTACGATGCGTGCCGTAATTCAGCACGATGTTCGCACCTTCGTGCGCGAGCCGAAGCGCGGTACTCCGCCCCATACCCGTGCCGGTGCTACCGGTGATGAGCGCTGTACGTCCTTTGAGACTCATATGCCCTCCTCCTGCTCGGCTAAGGTCCGTTCGCAGCCGATTTGGTGAATCGATAGCCGTAATATACCGGCATCAACAGCGCAAACCGAACCATACCAAAGCGGATTACGGTGCGCGCGATGAATCGAAAATTTCCGACAAAACGGTTCGCCATTGCCTTGGTGTCACTTAGGTTCCCTACGTATCATATTCAATCCCGCGTGCGGGTAGTGGACCGAAGTTCTCTCGCGAACAGAATCCGGCTTCGTTATTCCCGGGGATATGTTCTTATGGTTTCCACCGTTCTACTGCGTGGACTGTTCCCACTTCTGGCGCTCATCGCTACGTGCGTCACGGCTGTATCCCACGCGCAGACCGCGTTCCTCGACCCGAGCGGTGTCGAGCTCGGTGCGTACGGAGCGGAAATCGGTGCGCGTGTAGATTCCGCGCGATTCGTCGATATTGTGAAGGCGCTCAGCCCCGAAGATGGTAGCCGGGCGATTGGTATGCCGGCGAACATCGACGCAACGGACTACATTGCGCGCACGTTTACCGAGCTCGGCTTCGAGCACGTCGTCCGCCAGGATATGAGTCTGCCGGTCCCACGACAGCATTACGCGTATGCCGTCCTTCCCCGCCCACCGACTCTCTCCGATGGCGACTCCGCACCCGGCGATACGGTTCATCTGCACAGCCTGATGCCAAACTTCGCGCGCACGAACACGATCGTGCCGGGCGGCATCAGCGGGCATATCGTCTATTCCGAACGGGGATACGAGCGCGAGTATAACGGCCACGCGATGGCCGGAAGCATTCTCCTCGCCGAGGGTACCGTCGAAGACCGGTGGAAACTCGCCGCGACACTCGGTAGCCGCGCCGCGATCTTCATCGAGCCGGATGACCCGTATATCCAAGCCGGTGGGATGTTTGAGACGTCGGTGAACTTCCCGCGCTTCTGGGTGCCGCGTGAAGTCGGCGCACAACTCAAAGAGTGGGCCGAGGCGAATCCGGAGACGCCGATCCAACTCTGCGCGCGGCAACCGTGGGAGTACGTCAGCGGTGCGAATGTGCTCGGATTCCTCCCCGGCTCCGATCCGGTGCTCAGTTCCGAGGTGATCATTCTGACCGCGCCGTTCGACGCAATGTCGTCGGTTGTCGATATTGCACCCGGCGCGGAAGCC
The DNA here is from genome assembly GCA_964635955.1 of uncultured bacterium. Lineage (GTDB taxonomy): Bacteria > Latescibacterota > MWCZ01 > MWCZ01 > MWCZ01 > CAZWQW01. The sequence continues at coordinate 25,136 of CAZWQW010000026.1, forward strand.
GCGGTGAGTCCCGCGGCACTCCTCGAAATGGCGCACCTGTTTACCGAGCATCGGAATGCGCGCTCGGTGTATTTCGCCGCGCTCAATGGGCAATACAGCGGAACCATGCTCGGCGGGCGCACGCTGATCCAAGCCGTCAAGCGAGATTTCCCGGCCGCGCTCCGTCGTGAGGCGGAACTGCTTCGGAAGGACATGCGGCTCATCAGTGATCCGCGCCTTGCTGGGAAGTTTCCCGAATACAAGAACGAAGCGTCGCAACTCGAAGCGTTGCTGAACACCGTCCTCGCAAACGAAGTCGCTGAAGCCGAACGCAGATGGCAGTCGCTTTCGCGTGCCCGCGAGAGCTACCGTCAAAACGCAGCCGTGACCGAATCACGGCGCGGCTCCGATCTCTACGATGCACGTCGCGAGCATGCCGCCGCGCTTGAGCAAGCCGCGGCGGAGTTCGTTCCCGCCTATCACGCTGCCGTGGAAGCGTTCCTGCCGGTGATCGACGCGTTCGGACAGGCGCACGCGCGGTTCATCGATTTACTCGAACACGACCGCGAGGAGCTTCTTCCCATTATCGAAGCCGGCGAGGATAAGATCCGAACCTCCCTCGAGGAGCGACTCGCGGCCGCACGCCTTAGCGACATCAATAAGGCGTATAACAAAGTCTCGCGCATCGGCCCGAACGATCACCTCCAAGCACTCGACGTCGAACACGCGCTACTCGCCACGATCGAGCCGGTTCTCGGACGGTATCCCTCGCTTGTCATCGATCTTTCGCTGACGAGTAACTCCGATGACGTCGGCGTTTTCTACAAGGGATACTTCTACAACCAGCAGCCCGATCTCGAGTTGAAGCGCGCCTACGGACCAATCGGCAGACGCTTCGACGGATACGCGACGAATCTGACGATCGTGAACGATCTGACGCGGCTCTGGTCCATGTCCGACGACAGCATCCGTTCGCTCATCTGGTCGAAGGTCAACGCCATCAGCGAACGCCGCGACCGCTACCGCGAAGTCGAACCGCTGACCATGTCCGGTTTCGACGAAATCCACCACTACTCCGGGCACCATCGGTTTGTCAACGCGACAGCGTGGCTTTGGGCGCTGGCGTTTATCGGTTTCATCATATGGCGAATGTGGGTCCGGCGATCGAAACAGTTAGGCCGCCCGCCGATATCCTACTGGCTCGGTATCGGTGCGGGGCTCTTCGTGATCGGACTCGCTGCGACGGGCCATATCAATTGGCACGCGACCACCCGCGTATACCGTGGCATCGATACGCTCATGTGGGAGCATACCGATCTGCTCGTGAACGCCGAGCGTATCCCCCGTGAGGACAAGACGAAGATCCGGCTCGCCGCGGAAACGGGACGCTCATATACCGAGATTACCGAAGCGCCCGAGTTTTTCGCGGAGAACGTAATCGCAGCCATCCCCGCGACAGTCGAAAAGCTCGATCTCGACAGTGCGAATATCGCGAAGCAACTCGGGGTGTTTGACAAGCTCGTGCGCTTCCGCGACGTGTCACCTGCGGACCTCAGAGACCAGCAGCTCGACTCTCTGAATGCGTTCATCCGATTCCTCGGACTCCAAGGCGATCGTCGCTTTGTCGATGCTGTCGCCGGACTGCCGGGAAAGTCGTGGAATCACTTCCTCCCGTCGTCCCGATTCTTCACCAGCGAAATCGCGACGCTCGGCGGCCTTCCCGCAGTCGCGATCAGCACACTCGATGACCGCGCGCTGCTTCTCGACAGCCCGAGCAGCACCGTGGAGCACGTCAATTTCGACGGTGCGCTTGCTCAGATGCATACCGTCACCGCATTGATCGCACAGACTCTCGCCGACCCCTATGTGCCCGACGATTTCGCGCTCGGTGACTACTTTGCCGAAGCCCGCGGCGTCGTATTGTACGACGACCGCGTGAGTTCGGTGACGGCCGATGTGCCAGTCGACAGCGCGGTTGTATTAGCGGAACGCGGTCGGTATAACTTCGCCGCGCTGACTGACCGCCGCGGAAGCTTCGAGATCGTCGGATTGCCAATTGACGGGCGCTCAGCGGTACGCGCGTGGGGGAATCCGTACTGGCTCCACGCATACAAGATGAATCCGGACAGCGGAAGCATCTTCTACGCCGTCGATCTCGGAAACGAACAGTACACGTTCGAGCCAAGTGTCGGGCACCGCTTCCCGGACTGGATGATGGTCGTCTTCGACTGCGTCTCTGTCAGCGTCACGAACGTGCTCGATCAGCGCTACTTCCAGTACCTCTCCAACGGCGAAGTCTTCGACGCGCGCACCGACGCCAAACCGTGGCATTTCTACTCGCATATCGCACACGGAGCGAACACGTTCTTCGTCGAACCCGAGACGCGGGTGAAGTTCATCTTCAAGCAGGGTATCCTCGGTATCCGCGCAATGCTCACGAACGTGCCCGATTCCATCGGGCGACCCGAGCATCGGCAGGGTATCGGGTTCCCGGTCGAATCCGAGACACTGATCACGAACACGATCTATCAGGCAGCACGCGATATGTGGCAACTGGATGAAGCGCGCCTGACGACGCTCGTTCGGCACGGTATCATCGACGAAGGCACCCGCGACGTGCACCAACTCGCCGCCGAGCATCTCGCGAACGCCAAACGCGCGCTCGCCGAACGGGATATCGCGCTGCACCTCACCGAGGCGCGAACGGCGCTCGCACTTGAATCCCGAGTGCTCCCCGACATTCTCAGCACGGCCAACGGCGCGCTCAAGGGAGTGCTCTTCTATATGGCGCTCCTGCTGCCGTTCGCGTTCTTCCTCGAACGACTTCTCATCGGCGCGGTGGACGTGAAAAACCAAGCGCTCTGGTTCTTTGCGATCTTCATCGCCATGTTCGTGCTCATCGAACAGGTGCATCCCGCGTTCGATATCACCGTCGCCTCGCCGATGGTGCTTCTCGCATTCACCGTATTCGCGCTGAGCCTGTTCGTCGTCTCGGTAATCATTGGCAAGTTCACCGCGCAGATGCAGCAGATCCGCAAGGAGCAGCAGGGATACCTCAGCGCCGATGTCGGTCGTATCAGCGCGATGTTCACCGCGTTCATGCTCGGTGTTTCCAACATGCGCAAGCGGAAAATCCGCACCGCGCTTACCTGTGCGACGCTTATCATTCTGACGTTTACCGTCCTCTCGTTTACCAGCGTCTCGGAAGTGCTCCGCGTCAACCGCGTGAGCCTCGGTAAATCGGATCCGGTCTACAGCGGCGTGCTCATTCGCGATCGGATGTGGAACTTCTGGCCCGCCGAGACGCTCCCAGCCATCGAAAACGAATTCGGCGAAGAGCACATCGTCGTCGGTCGTGCGTGGCGCGAGGCAATGCTTCAAGGCGCCGGATTCGTCTTCACGCTTGAGGCGGAGAACGGTCGTAAATACACCCTCAGCGGCTTCGTTGGCATGGAGCCGGACGAGGATCGTGTCACCGGAATCTTCCGCCATGCCGGTCTCGCCGGACGCTGGTTCGTCGATTCGGACCTGCACGCGCTGGTGATTCCACGTTCCGCCGCTGATGCGCTTCATATCCCGCTCGACGACGTCACCGGCGATATCGCGACTGCGCCGAAGGTGCGACTCGAAGGTGTTGAGTACAGTATCGTCGGCGTTCTCGATGACGAAGCGCTGCGGCAACTCAAGGATCTTGACGGCGAAGACCTGACACCGGTAGACTGGTCACTCGCGACACAGCAGCGCGCGGGACGACAACTCGACCCGGAGCAGGCTGCGAAGAACATGAATGAGCGCGAGGCGTTCGTCCACTACGCACCCGCACACAGTATGTTCATGCCACTGCGCTCCGTCACAGGTGGCCTTGTAAGCGTCGCCGTTCGGACGGAAGACCCCGAGCACGCCAAGGGACTCGTCGAAGGGGTGATTCCGAAATGGGCGCTCGAGATGTACGTCGGTGAGCACGAAGGCACGTATCTCTACAGCGCCGTCGGGCTCACTACGTTGGGCGGACTGAAGGATGTGCTGATCCCCATTCTCATCGCAGCGCTGATCGTCCTGAACACTATGCTGAGCGCAGTCTACGAGCGCACGCGCGAAATCGGCATCTTCAGCTCGGTCGGTCTCGCGCCATCACACATCGCGATGTTGTTCATGGCGGAAGCGACCGTCTACGCGGTGCTCGGTGCGATTGCCGGCTACCTTCTCGGACAGACGGTCGGGCAGGCGGTGTACAAAGCCGGAATGCTCGGCGGGATTACGCTCAACTATTCGTCACTTTCTGCCGTTGCTTCAACAATTATCGTCATGGTGACCGTGCTACTGTCCACGATTTGGCCGGCGCGCAAGGCGAGTCAGCTTGCCGTGCCGGATATCGCGCGCACATGGCGCTTGCCCGATCCGCAGGGCGACGACTGGTATTTCAAGCTGCCGTTTACGCTGCTCGACGAAGAACTCGAAGGTGTCAACGCATTCCTGAAGCACTACTTCGAGCAGCATCACGACGAATCGTCGAGCGACTTCTATATCGATCGCGTCGAGTTTTGGTCGGATGACGGTCGGTTCATGCTCGAAACCATGGCATGGCTCGCGCCCTACGATCTCGGTGTGAGCCAACTTGTTACGGTCATCACGACACCGGTTCCCGACGAGAAGGGGCTCTATCAGATGAGTCTCCTCGTATCGCGCGAATCGGGCGACGTGCCCTCATGGGTTCGTGTCAACCGCCGATTCGTGAACTTCCTCCGGAAGCAGTTCCTCATTTGGAGGTCGCTGACACCGGAGGAACGTCACACGTTTATCCTTCGCGGACGTGAAATGTTCAGCGTCGACGGGCACCGCGCCATCGAGCGCGCCGCTGACGCAGAGATACCGGTGTAAAGCGATATGATGACGGAACGGTTCGGTACCAACTCCCATTCGTGGTCGGAGCACGATGGCTGACGAAAACCGCACACACGAAAACGGTTCTGACGAGAACACTCCGAAAGGGTCCGGCATTTTCGGAAAGTTCCGACGGTCCGGCAGTAATGCCGCGCAATCTGCGCCAAGCGACGAAGACAAGATCGCCGCCGAGCGAAAAAAATACGGCATGGACCCCGAGCTCGAGGCTGCGCCGTACGAAAGCGGACTCACCGTTCGCACACTCGTCGGAGCGCTCTTCGTCGCGGTCGTGATGATGCCCGCGTCGATCTACCTCGGCCTCGTTGCCGGGACGGGACTCGGTGCAGCGGCTGAATGGGTATCGATCATCTTGTTCGCGGAACTCGCGCGGCGCAGTTTCATGCCGCTCCGTCGCCAGGAGATCTACATCCTCTTCATCCTCGCGACGGGTCTCGTTGGTGGTGGGCCGTTTCAGGGGCTGATCTGGAACGTCTACCTCCAGCATTCGCAGGAAGCGCTCTCACTTGGTGTGGCGCAACGGCTGACCACGGAAAACATCTGGTGGGCCGTGCCACCTGCCGGATCGGAAGCGGTGGCGTTGCGGACCTTCTGGCATCGCGACTGGGTACCGATCGTTTCGCTGATGGTATTTACGTCGCTCATCAGTCGTTTCCAGACGCTGTCGTCATACTACTTCCTCTTCCGTATGACGAGCGACGTGGAGCGGCTCCCGTTCCCACTCGCACCGATCGCCGCGCAGGGCGTGACCGCGCTCGCCGAAGCCGAAACGCAGAGTTGGCGGTGGCGTTGGTTCAGCATCGGCTCGATGATCGGTCTCGTCTGGGGAACAATCTACCTCGGAGTGCCAACGGTTACCGCGGGCATCTTCGGTGAAGCGCTGGAAATCGTGCCGATTCCCTTTATCGATTTCACCCGCGAAGTCGGTGCCGTAATGCCCGGTTCGCTGCTCGGTCTGAATACCGACATGGGCGGCTTCCTCTGGGGATTCGTTGTGCCGTTCCCGATCATCGCGGGCCAGTTCATTGGCGCGATTGTCACGAGTCTCGCGCTTCCACCGGTCTTCGTCGAGACGGGTATTTTCGAAGGTTGGCGACCGGGTCTCGGCGTGGTGAAGGCGTCGGTTCTCAACAACCTCGATCTGTGGACGAGCGTTCACCTCGGCGTCGGTGTGCCGGTGATGATCCTCGGTGTCTACCAGTCGACCAAGGTGCTCATGCGGCATCGCGACCAGCGTGGCGCGGGAACGTTTGCACCGCCACCGGGGCGCGGCGACCTTCCGCTCTGGCTTGCCGTACTCGTGTGGGCAATATCCAGCGCAATCCTCGTCAGCGTCGCGCACTGGCTCGTACCCGACTTCCCGCTCTGGATCTTCATTGTGTTCGCGTTCGTCTACACGCCGTTCATCAGCTACGTCGGCGCGCGCATGATTGGGCACGCCGGTATGCACGTTGCCTTCCCACCAGTCGATAAGGCGGCGTATATCCTTTCCGGTTACAAGGGAATCGGCGTGTGGTGGGTCGGCTCGCAGATTCACGACTTCTCGGCCGGCGTCTCGCGGTTCCGTGAAATCGAGCTTACGAAGACGAAGTTCACGAGCTTCTTCGCCGTCGAGTTCATCATGTGGCCGATCGTGTTCGTGCTGAGCTTCGCCTTCTGGCAGGTGATCTGGAAGCTGAATCCGATCCCCTCCGCGGCGTATCCTTTCGCCATGCGCATGTGGCCGTTGAACGCGTATAATACGGCACTCTGGCAGACAGCGACGATTCAGGGCAACTCGACGATGCTCAACGCGATCAAGTTCGACGTGATCGGCTGGGCGGCGGGTATCGGTGGTGTGCTTTACTACCTCGTCCATGTGCTACGCGCATCGCCCATGTGGTGGTACGGACTGGTCGGCGGTATCGGCGCGTGGCCGCACGGCGTGTTCCTCCCCATGGCGGGCGCGCTCTTGAGCCGATACTATCTCGCGAAGAAGTTCGGCGGACCGGAGCAATGGTTCAAATATGCCATTGTGCTCAACGCAGGATTCGCCTGCGGAATGGGGCTGATCGGTATGGCGGGTGT
>CAZWQW010000026.1:32180-34130 GCA_964635955.1 uncultured bacterium
GCCACGCCCCAACAACGTCCGCGATACAGTATTCGATGCGTCGGTCGCCCAGATTGGCACGCACAACGTACGCGTCCGATACGCTACCATCCGGCGCAATCGTGAATCGGATCACGACCACTCCACGCAAGCTTGGGTCCACCGTAAGGCACTCGGCGATATCCGACAACGACGCAACTTCCCGTTCACGAACCGCGTCGTAACTCCACACGCCCTCTTCCGGCGGCAGATGCAGCGATTCGAACGAAATCCGGGTGTTCGGATCCGACGTAATCCCGATGAGCTCGGCGATGCGCTGTATACGGTCGATTCGTCGTCGCGCGATGCCACCGGGGTCTCGCTCGATCTCGTCTCGACGCCGGTTGAGATAGTCGAAGGCTCGCTCATGTGCGAGTCGGAGGAGCGAATCCGCGTCGAACGCGACGCTGTCCGGCCGGGTGTTCGGAGTATCGGAGTCGCGTGGATCGTTTGCGTCGCCGCATCCGAATGGAAGGAAGCACAACATCAGTGCGAGCGCGGTGGATATGGCTCCGGCACGGTATCGTGCGCGCATGAAAGCTCCCGCTGTTGCGTTGGGACGAGTTGTGATACCGCCCTACATTGTACAGGAAAATCGCCACTCAACGAAACACTCGAGCATTGAACTGCGCGAAAGGATGCGAATATGGCGACCCCTACCGTGTCGATTAAGTGGGAACGCACCGTGTCGACGAAGGGATCGACGCGAGCAACCGCATACATGGCGTCGAACAAGATCATCTCGCACGACGGACTGATCTACGCGACGTGGCTCGAATCGCCCGGTCGATCGATGATCGATGCGTTCGACGAATCTGGTGAACCGATCGGCGCGCCGCAGCTACTCCGTGAGGGTATCGACAACCACTGCGGTGCGGCGCTTACGGTCGATCAGCATGGATTCCTCCACGCGGTCTGCGGCTCGCACAACGAGCTGCCGTTTGACCATCGAATCACGCGCAAGCCGTGGTCATGGGACAACTGGTGGACCGCGCGTGCCATCAGCGACAGCCCCACGTACCCGTCGCTCGTGTGCGGTCTCGACAACCGACTCCACTTGACCTACCGCTGGTGGCACAACATCGCGATACGCGGTGGTCCGAGGGCGTATCACGTCACGCCCTCGCTGGGGTATCAGCGCACACGCCCGGGGATGAACTGGGACAGATTCGGGCATCGACGCGATCCGGTGCCGGTATGGAGCGATCCCGCGTCAATGGTAGTGCCGCTCGTGCCGAATGGATACTGTCAGTACGGAAGTAGCCTCGCCGTCGATGGGCTCGGTAGACTTCATCTCGGCTTCCACGTGTACGATCAGAAATACACCGAGCGTGGCCACACCGTCGGCTATATGATGAGCGTCGACGGTGGCGAGACGTGGACGAACGCGCGCGGCGACGAGCTCACCCTTCCGTGCGGACCGACCGGCGCGGACACGTTGGAGAGCGACTTCGACGGCGACATCGAAACGGCGCCGTTCGACATGCGTGCAAGCAACGTCGCGGTGACGCCGGAAGGGAATCCGCTGATCGTCGCGTTCCACCGCGAGGATGGGCGCGCGATGTTGTGGGAGGCGGTGAACGACGATACGAAGAATGGCCCCGTTTGGCGTTCGACGAACTTGCTGCCGGTGCTCCGGGAGCACGATGAGCAGCGGTACTTCAGCATGGACGGAACGGTGACGGTCGACGCGGCTGGAAACACGTATGTCGCCGCTCAGACCGTATCCGAGCTTGGTCACTGGGGCGATGGAGACTCGGAGGTTGCGCTGCTCTTTCGTCCGGCAGGAACGCACGCTTGGCAGGTCGTCGATATCTCGGAGCACACCGCCTACGTGCCGAACTGGCATCCGTCGCTGGAGCGGATCGCGAGCCCCTACCAGACCATGGGCACGCCGTACCTGCTCTACCAGCACGGCACGAAGGGCACCGG
>CAZWQW010000027.1:0-2967 GCA_964635955.1 uncultured bacterium
GTCGGTGTATGCTTTGTGCTGTGGGCGAAATACCTCGGAGCGCGGCAGACCATCCTTGTTGGGAGGACTGAATCGAGCATCAAGCGCGCGGCCGAATACTGCGAGCCCGATGCCATCGTAAACACCTTGGCCGGCGATGTTGCCGACCGCATCCGCGACGTATCCGGAGGGCGCGGAGTCGAACGCGTCGTTGAGGGCGTCGGCGACAATCGGATCATCGATTGGGGGCTCGATTGTATCACCGAAAACGGCCTCGTCGGTGTCTACGGTGTTCCACCGAACAATCAAGAATCGGCGACGCATGCGCGCGATACTCGGGTCCGCTACATTACCCCGGATGAAGCCGAGGTTCATGCCGAGTTCTTCCGATTGGTCGCGGAAGAGCGAATCGATCCGATGCAGATTGCGACGCACCGACTCCCGCTGAGCGAGATCGAACGCGGCTTCGATGCGCTTGCGAGCCGCGACGCGTTCAAAGTGCTTCTCGACGCCTGATACCGGTTTCCGTCACCCAGAGAGGTCACCATGGCGAAAACGTTCACTGCGGTTGTGTTTCCGGAGCCGAACCGGACGGAGCTCCGTGAATTTCCCATCGCGTCACCGGGTCCCGGCGAAGTGCAGGTCCGCGTCACCACGTCCGGCGTAAGCATGGGCACCGAGTATCTCGTTCTGTGCGGGCAGTTTCCGTATCAGAAGTTTCCGTGTCTCGTGGGATACCAGTCGGTTGGCGTCGTCGAGGAACTCGGCGCGGATGTGAAGAACCTGTGCGTTGGTGACCGGGTATTCGTGGGCGCGGGCACGCTTCCCGACGGATACTCCGAAGGCGCGGGCGTCGCGCACGTCTCCCGCGCGAATATCCCCGCGGTATCAGCGAGCGAGTTCTTCCCGCGTCCACTCATGGTACCACCTCACGTAACGGACGCATCGGCATCGTACCTGATACTCGTGGCCGTAGCGCTTGAAGGTGCGCAATTGGCGAACATCCGGCGGGGCGACCTCGTCGCGGTGGTTGGGCTTGGCGTCGTCGGCCAGCTCTGCGCGCAGGTCGCACGAGCGCGCGGTGCAAACGTCGTTGCGAGCGACCTCGACGCAACACGGGTGGCGATCGCGAATCGACTGGGAATCACCGCGTTCGCAGCGGATATTGACGATTTCGACGCGGAAATCCGTAAGCGGCAGGATAAGGGCGCGGATGTCGTGTTCGAGACGACGGGCAATACCCGCGTGCTGGAGCGCGCGCTTACCCTTGCGCGGAACTACGGCACGTTCGTCGTCCAGGGGCACTATCCGGGGAGCCTCGAATACCGCTTCACGAACGCGCACTGGCGTCACCTGACGATGGTCTTCCCCTGTGGTGGCGCGAGCCGGTGGGACGCCATGCACGCGCTCGACCGCGGGCTTGTGGCCGTCGAACCGCTCATCACTCAACGTATCCGCGCAAACGAAGCGCCGGAACTATACGCGCGGTTGGCGGAGCGCGATCCGGCGCTCCTCGGCGCTACAATCGATTGGACTTGATCTTCGCTGACTCGAAACGTGAAAGGATTCCGTATGTCGACTGCACGAGACCGATTCTGGCTGTGGGGACACGTCGCCGCAAGCCATAACACCGGTTGGGGACTCCCGAAGAACTCTCGCATTACCCCTGCGGAGGCGGCGTACTACCTCGGTATTCCGAACGTGGTCATGGTCGCGTATCAGGGGAAACCGGAGCCTCCGTTCGATCAGGAGGCGCTCGCGCTCAGCCCACTCGACCGAGTGACATGGTCGATTATTGGCGATTCGTCGTCCACACGGAATGACGAGAAGACCGATCTCGACGAGGTGCTCGATCTCGCGAAGAAGTTCCCGAACATCAGCGCCGCGATCATGGACGACTTTTTCCATGACAAGGGCGACAGTGCGGGTCGCGCGTCGGTCGATCAGCTCCGCGAGTATCAGAACACGCTCCACGCGGCGCCACGGGCAAACGGGCAGATCGGCCTCGATCTCTGGGTCGTGCTCTACAGCCGACAGTTGGAGATGGCATTCACCGAGCACGTGAAGTACTGCGACGTGCTGACCTTCTGGACATGGAACGCGTCGCAACTCGTCGACTTGCCAGCGAATTTCGCACGCCTCGAAGAACGCGCGCCGAATACGCGGAAAATCCTCGGCTGCTACATGTGGGACTACGGCGACCACAAACCGATGCCCGTCGATGCCATGGCGGCGCAGTGCGAGTTTGGATTGCAAGCGCTCAAGGACGGTCGCATCGAGGAAATCATCTTCCTGTCGAACTGCGTTGTCGATGTCGGCTTGGAAGCGGTCGAATGGACGCGGAAGTGGATCGCGTCGGTCGGCGATGAGATGATCGCGTAGCGCGACGCGATCATCGCGTAGCGCAATGTAAACATCGCGTAGCGCAATCAGATTCGTCATGTGATCCAACTCACAGACAATCGCGCAATTTTACCTACATTTATACTTACCATTTGAAACGCGCGCGCCGATCGTTCGCATACCGTGAACGATCGGCGTGTTCTAATCGAAATGACAACGAAAGCATCGACCGGAGGATCCGAATATGCGTTTTCGCAGTATTAGCGTGGCACTCGTGTTTGCGATGAGCGCGCTGCTTGTCGCCTGCGGAAGTAGCGGCACGACCCGCCCGTACGAAAAGCTCAATATCGAGCCGGATAGAACTGAAAACGGCGTGGATTACTACATCTCGGTGGTAAACGGCGCTGACGGATCGACGTATGCCGTGGAGTTTTCGACGCTAAACAACGTGTGGAATATGCGTCTGCTCGGCACGTGGCAACGTCTAAAGCCGCAATTGACGCTGTGGTGCGCCGACACGTACACCGTGCGTGGCGCCGAGGGATTTATCCAAGAGATGGGGCACACGATCGCGCGTTGGGAAGATCAGGGGTTCCCCGACTACTATCTGGTGAACCTGACCGCGGCCGGTGGAGACAGTATCGC
>CAZWQW010000027.1:3067-14695 GCA_964635955.1 uncultured bacterium
ACGCTCGTGGAATTGTCGCCGGACTCTTTGTGCCGCTCGGTGCGAATCAGCACGAACGTGTCGAGATCGATTCCCCACGGGAGATACGTTGTCAACGCAAGGGTTCCGTCCCAGTAGAGATAGTCGCTGAGATACGCCTCGGCGTCGTTTGCGTAATTTCGGCGACCGACGGTAATCGTCGCGTCGAGGAAACCGTGACGGATGCTGAAGAGATTCGTTCCCGCCGTAGCGCCCCATTGCGTGTAGTCGTCACTCGAAACGGTCGGTGATCGCTGCACGGCGAAGGCGGGTCCAACCCGCACCTGTCCCCAGAGCGGCCACCAGACGATCTCGATTGTCGGTTGGAAGTGGTACAAGTCGTAGTAGATGCTGTCGGCGGGACTATAGATATTCCCGGTGACACCGAGTGTTCCCTCAATCGACCACGACGGCGTAAAACGGTACGCGAGACGACTGTTCGCGTACACATCCACACTGTGCGGACGTGCGCTCGTGTCGTGATAGCGTCTCCCAACGACACTTCCGTCGCCTGACAGCGTCCACGATTCGCCGAGACTGCGCATTGTATACGCATCGGCGACAATGCCCCACGAGTTCATCCCCGATGAGTCGGGCACTACTTCGTGTTCAACCGCGGCACGCGCGCCGACGAAATCGAGTCCGCGTCGCGAATCGTAGACGAAGCCGTGCCAATGGCGCACACCGTCGAGGAACAGCGGCGAATCCTGTTCGTACGCGAGCCCTTCGATTCCCTGCTCGATGCCCCATGTACGCAACGCGTTCCGACCTCCGCGCCGTATCGTCGTGACGAATCGTCCTTCGGTAAAGTCGCTGCGGATGCCGTCCGCCGAGTCGAGATAGTGGCGATATGCCGTGATTCCACTGAGATCGATACTCCAGCGCGGCCCAAGGCGTCGCGAAGCCCGCATATCGAGGTCGTGTCGGGCGGAGAGTGTGCCGATTCCGAAGCGGTTGTCGACGAGGATGTTTATCCAGTCGTCGCCTCGGTACCGCCACGTCGTCTGGAGCTGACCACGGTATTCTGTTGTAAGGTCGAGGGTATCCGTATCGACGAGCCTGAACCGCTCTCCGATTACATCCGTGCCTGTGCGTACGCGCCATGTGAGCGTACTCGGCGTTTCGTTTGCCGCAACTACAGTGGCGGGTGTATAGATACCGATAAGACCGGCGATGAATGCGAATAGAGTGACTCGCAGCCTTCGCACGGTATCGGTCTCGCGGCTCGGTCTTCGGCGGTGAAGCATATCGGTACGAACGCGTACCGAGCGCGAGTATGCAACGGCAGCGTTAGGGGTCAACAGGATTCGGACTCACACGGGTCGAATCGGGTCGAGTGTGTTCGATGATACGAATCGCCTCGCTCCAGAAGAGCAGTGCGTCGTCCTGTGCGCCAGCGAGCGCATGTGCATACGCTTCATCGGCGAGGATATCAGCGAGAATGACAGTGGGATCGGTTGTATCTGCGTCCGCGCGGAGGAGACTCCACATTTCGTGCATGAGCTGCGCATCGTCCGGAAGATCGTCTTCGTAGGTAGCCTCGACGCCGTCGAAGCCGGTCTGCGGGTACGGGTCCGGCTGCTTGCCGTTGCACGATAGTACACCGGCAAGCAGCAGCATCGCGATCGAAACGCATCCGAGCTTATGAAACGTCGCAGTTTTCATCTCGCCGCTCAGTTCTCAATGACGCGAGCACGTTCCGCCAATCGCGCGGCGACCCGCGTCTCTGCAAGTGCTTGACGGAGTTCACCGTTCGCGAGCAGTTGCTTCGCTGATTCCTGACGCTCACGTGCCGTGCGAAGGAGTTGTTCCGACGCGGTGGGCATCGACGAACGCGAACGCGCCTGCTCAATGAGTCGATCCGTCTGGGCGATGGCTTCGGTGACGCTTTCGGCGTCCACTGTGCCGAGCGACTGTTCGAGCACCTGTCGCGCATTCCGTCGCGCCTGTTCCGCGAGTCGTTCGGCCGCCACCGAATCGCCGGCTTCCATCCGAGCGCGTGCTTGTGTGAGAAGCTGCATTCCCTGATCGAGAAGCGCCGATCCCTCTTCATCACCGTCGCGTACCGCCTCGGACGCGCGACGAAGCGCCGCTTCGGCTTCGGTCATGGCCTGTTCGGTGCGATGCCGATTGAACCCCTCTTCATCGAGCCCTCGCATGACCTGTGCGGCATCACGCATTGCCGCTTCGAGAAGACGTGCACGAGCGTCCGCCTGCGTTTCCGGATCCAACTGCCGCGCGAGGCGGAGATTCTCCCGCGCGCGCTCGGCGACGCCACTCATCCGCTCGTCGCCGGCCTGTTGCGCGAGTCGAAGCGCACGCTCGACCATCGGCTCAACTACGGTATCGAGCATTTCGGCGCGGTGCGATGCCATCTCGCGCCGCATTTCCTCGCGCCAGACCATCCGACTGCGCTCCTGTGCGCGTTCGGCGAGCTGCGCGGCGAGATCGTGGTTCCCGGCCGCCTCTGCCTGACGCGCTTGCGAAATGAGCTCCTCGACCTGACGCGCTTGCGGTGGCACCGCGCCCTGTCGACGCATCCGGTCAAGCATCAGCTCGGCGCCGCGTAACGATTCCTCTACCGGTCGTCGCGCTGCGGAAGAACCGGTAACTCCGCCCGTGCGACGGGACATGCCAAGCGAGCGTTCGATGAGCGTTTGCGCGATATCGAGGTGGCCGGTCGCCTGCGCGGATAGACGAGTGTCATCGGGTGTGCCGGACGATAGAGACGTAATAAGCTCCTGCGCCTTGTCCAGCCGCTCACGCGCCTGTTCGAGCAGCGCACGAACCTGCGGGTCCTGTGACTGCCGAGTCTGATCCCATGCGCGCTGCCACGCTTGCGTGAGCTGCTGGTGACGCGCCTGCAGTATCCGTTCATCCCGATCACTCGATCCGCCGTGTCCCGGCTGTGCCAGTGCGGTGTGGTCGGGTGCTATTCCACTTGCGAGAATGAGCACCGTAGCGATTGCGAATGTGCGAAATATCGTTGTCATGAAAATCACCTGTATGTATCGAGTCTGCCGATACACCGTGCAACGCTCGTGCCTATTGAGATAAACGCCACTGGATGGGCAACGGTGGATTGAAAGCACACGCTCATAGCCGATACTGTACACGGCACTGTACGCAGAGGTACAGCGCGTACTACAACGACATACCGAGGCTTTCCGCGCGCGAGTAGAGTGCGCGGCGACTAATGCCGAGTAGCCTCGCCGCTTCGGATTTGTTCCCGTCGGCGCGAGACAGCGCTTCACGGATCAGCGTACGCTCGTTTTCGGCGATATCGAGACTGGTGCTTCGTGTTGGTTCGGACGTATGGGGTGTACGGTTCGGGCGAAGGAGCAGGTCGTTCGGTCCGATAACCGGTCCTTCGGCGATGATCGTGGCGCGCTCGAGCACATTCCGCAGTTCGCGTACGTTGCCCGGCCAATCGTAGCGAGTGAGCAGATCCAATGCGGCGTCACTCAGGGTCAGATCAGTGGATGCGATGAGGTGAGTCGCCAGTGCGCGGATGTCATCGGGGCGCTCACGAAGCGGAGGAACTTCGATGGGGAATACGTTGAGCCGATAGAAAAGGTCTTCGCGAAAACGACCATCGGTAACGGCCTCGTCCATGTCCTTGTTCGTCGCCGCGATGATTCGCACATCGGTCGTAATGCGCTCCGTTCCACCGACGCGCTCGAACGACTTCGTCTCGAGCGCACGGAGGAGTTTTACCTGCACGCTCTGTCCGATTTCGCCGATTTCGTCGAGAAACAGCGTTCCTCCGTCAGCGATCTCGAATCGACCGAGTCGCCGTTTATCGGCACCGGTGAACGCGCCTTTTTCGTGGCCAAACAGCTCGGATTCGAGAAGGGATTCCGCAAGCGCCGCGCAGTTCACCGCGACGAATGGGCCGGCCGACCGCGTGCTCTTTGCGTGAATCGCCTGCGCGACGACTTCCTTACCCGAACCGCTCGGACCCGTGATGAGAACCGTCGTATCGGTTTTTGCCACGCGCTCGACGATCCGCGCGATCTCTTTCATTTGCGCGCTTTCGGCAATCATCGCGCTGGCTGAAGCGGAGATTTCGCGCTTGAGCTGAAAGTTTTCGAGGCGAAGCCGTTGTCGCTCGAGAACGCGGTCGATTGCGTGAATGAGCTCCTCGGACCGAAACGGTTTGAGCAGATAGTCGGCGGCACCATGTCGCAGCGCTTCGATGGCGGATTCGGTGCTGGAATACGCTGTCATCATGATGACGTCCGTATCCGGCGCTATTGCTTTCGCCTCCGCAAGGAGCGCAAGCCCGTCGACCGGTTCCATACGGATATCGGTGACGACCACGTCGAACGATCGTTCGCGAAGGATCGTGATGGCAGAGCGACCGTCTTGAACGGTCAGCACCTCGTGGTTGGCGTCGCGTAGGTCTCCCGCGAGCACGATGCCGAGTTTTCGTTCGTCCTCAACGAGAAGAATCTGCGCCATGAATCTCGTCCTCGTCGTCGGTATCCGAACGGGACCGTCCGCGTTCGGCCGCCCAGAGCTTGTCGCCGTCGGGGTGATCACGCAGGTCATCGAAAAGCGACGATTGGACGAGCCGCTTTCCACGTCCGCGTACGACCTGCTGCTGATCCTTCTCGAATACCGGCTCGATGATCGCTCGAAGCTCTTCCGGGAAGATCACCCACCATCCGAGGTTCTCTGCGTCGTCTTCGCGCAAGGTGACACCGGGTATGCGGCCGAGCCGTCGGGCGAGCTTTTCACTTCGCACGATAACACGGCACAGACCGTTCCCGATGGCAACAATGGTATTCACTTTATCACGACGCATGTACGATCCTCGAAGCGGTGGGAATTCGGACATGAATGTACCTCCGCCCACGGTTATTCGGGAAGGATACGAACACGTCACACGTCGCCGGTGTGCGATTTGATCACATCCATTTATCACGCGGCCGGTCGAGTTCCCCGGCGATAACGCTCTCCCGAAACTCATCGGTGATGTGAGCGGCATACACCTGCGATACTCCGCTGCGATCGGACCGAAATATGGCGATGCGACCGTCTTGACTGAGCAACGGATGGGGATGTCCGAACTCGACGTGATCTTGTGTCGCGCCCGGGTGACACAATGTGCGGAAATGTCCCGTCGGCACGTGAATGAGCTGTAGTCCCTCGTCGGGCCAGTTCGTATCGGCGACGATCCACTCTGCGTCGAACGATGCGCCGGAATGCCAGAAGTACGGTCCCTGACACAGCTTGATCGGTTCACGCTCCGGCTCTCCGATCCAGATACACCGATGCGGCGGGAGACCGCACCCCTGCATCACGCCACGTCGTCCGAGGTTCGTGTTGTGCGCGTAGATGTTCTCGCCGAAGGGCCGTCCGTTGAGACCGTTTTCGTCGACGAGCCAGAGCCCGAGCGAATCGCCCGCGTTATAATAGGTTCGTGATCCGTCTGGACTCTCGTTCACACCCCAGATCACCCTGCCGCGTTGTACGATCAGGCCGTTTTCGTCGTACGCGCATCCGCCAATCGTACCATCGCCCTCCGACGGCCGCGCAGTCCCGCTTTTCAGATCGACGATGATCCAATCGGGCTGCGGCGAATTTCGTGGATCGACGGGATCGGGAGGCCTTGTGCGATTCACGAACAGTCGTTCTCCCGATGCACTGAGCACGATTTTTTCGAGCGAGCCTCCCTCTTCGCGGAACTGGTTCAGGTCGGCAATCAACTCGTCACGTCCGGTCTCAACATCGACGCGATAGATACAGCCTCCCGTGTTGACGTACGCCGTCTCACCATCGAGCGTCAACACCGACCACGGTCGTCCATAATATCCACCCGGTTCGGCCCACTGACCGTAGTTTGTGAGTTGAAACAGGTTGAGTCCGTCCGTATCGACCCGGTAGAGATCCCACGGCGCACCTCGACGGAGGAACCGCTGCGAGTAGATGAGTACGCGCTTGTTGTCCGGAGTAACACTTGGCCAGTCGTAGTGCAGATGCGCCGAAGGAAGCGGGTAGCTTGTGAGTTGGATGACGCGAATGCCCGTTACCGGATCGATCCGCTGGATGCGTTCACTGAGGTGCGGGGTACGAATCAGCATGCGATTCTCTCCTCCTGAGGACATCCCTTGTTGCGTTTCGGATCGTATCGATCGCGAAACTGTTTGCCGTTAGGAATCCACCTTCGGCAATTCTATCCAGACCGTCGTCCCGCCGCCCGTCTCGCTCTCGATACCAACGTGACCGTGGAGCGATTCGACGACCTGACGGACGACGGCGAGGCCGAGGCCGCTTCCGGTCGTTTTCGTCGTTACAAACGGGTCGAATACAGTGGCGCGGACATCGGGGCTGATACCCGGTCCGGTATCGGATATTTCCAGCCGCGCCGTGTCGCCGCGAGCGGCGATTCGCGTGTTGATTCGTCCGCCGTTGGACATTGCTTCGATTGCGTTGATGAGGATATTGAGTATCGCTTGGAGGAGGCGATCGTGATCCGCCGCGACGAATACCGGGTTGCTGACTTCGCCAATCTCAACAGTGACACCGGCCGCTTCGATTTCTTTTCGCACGCGACTGAGCGTTTCCTTCACGAGTTCATTCAGTTCCACTGACGCCAGCGTGATTTCTGACGGTCGTGCGAAATCGAGGTACCATCGCGTGAGGCGGTCGAGACGATCAATTTCCTCGGGGATGAAGTCGAAGATCTCGTCGCCATCGCCGTACTTTCGCTTGATTCGCTCCGCAGTCGCGCGAATGATGCTGAGCGGGTTCCGCACCTCATGCGCCATTGTCGCGGTCATTTGGCCGATCGTTGCGAGTTGCTGCGCTCGGAAGATCGCTCGCTCCGAACGTTCGGAACGTTCCCAGAATCGCCACACGATTAGCGTCAGACCGATTACGAGCGCCATGCCGATGCCGAGTGTCGTAACGAGAGCGGCACGAACGTCACGGAGTGCACCGAAAAAGCCAGCCGGCGCTTCGATTCCGACTGCGCCGATGACATCACCGAACGGTCCGGTAACCGGCGCAAACGCGCTTTTCAGGTCCTGCCCGCCGATTTGATATCGCTCACCTGTGGAGACCTCACCGGTTAGCGCGCTTGCCAGTGCCGCGTTATCAAGACGGAGATACGGCACCGCGCCAAGCGCGGGAGGATCTGCGGCGATCACAGCGCCGAATCGGTCGAACAACACGATAAGCTGTGCTTCGCTCGCAATACGCGCCGCTGTAAGGTCCTCGACGACGAGTGCGAGCGATACCGGATCGTCGTCGGGCGGAATGGTGATCGTCGTCGCAATGGTACGCGCTTGCGTCTCGAGCGCGTCGCCGAGTCGAGCATCAAGAACGTTCACGAGCCGGCGATCGATAAAGAAGCCGGCCGTGGCGAAAATCGCCGCTGAAACGGAGATAATCGCGACGCTGACGATGACGCGCACGCGGGATTGCCGCATCAGGAACTCCGGTCGATATGGGCCTGAATCACCATGGTGCTCCACGGAGAATATGCGTCGCGCGCGTCGGTATCGGTATGGGTTTGAAGCCGCGCATCGTATTGACGGGGCACACGAAACGCCATACCCGCCCGGTACATTCGACGAAACACTACCAGCGGTCCAACAGGATACACACCCGTGCGCACGCGGAAACCCGTCGCGTGCACCGCCTCGTAGTCCGCGCGGAGCACTTCCGGGAGAGCGTACGCGACGTTTATCGCGACCCACGGCGGTCGTACCGTCACAATCAGCGCGTCGACATCGTCCGTTCTTGAAAGATCGATGATCGGGTGGCCAGAGAAGTATCCGACGGCACCGGGAGCGGTTGTCGCGACGACGTCTCCCGCGCGAGCGTTTTCCCGAATCCATTCGCCGACGTCGAGTCCGGCGCGCACGGTGTTTTCCACCTGCCACGCGGAAATCGTGCGGGTATTCCAGAGTCCGGGTCCGACCCACGCCACATACGCGACAATGAGGAGCATGGCGAGACGCGTGCCGCGAAGAACGCCGCGCGATTCCCTTGTGGCGACGAGATCAATACCCGCGGCCGCGAGGACAAACATCGCGGGAAGTATCGGAAAGAACAGCCGACCGAACGCGCCGGGGCTCGACTCGATAATTGGTAGCACCAGCGCCGGAACAACGACAGCGGCGATCAGAGGTAATGCGCGTCGCCGAAGTCGAAGGACACCGAGGGCGGCGAAGAGTGCGAGCAACGGCGGATGAATGAATCCGGTCCGCGCGATGCCGGCTAATGCGAGCCAATTCGCACCCCACATCTGCCAGTCCCGCGTCC
This sequence comes from uncultured bacterium, assembly GCA_964635955.1. GTDB lineage: Bacteria > Latescibacterota > MWCZ01 > MWCZ01 > MWCZ01 > CAZWQW01. The sequence continues at coordinate 11,363 of CAZWQW010000027.1, forward strand.
CAGGCGGCACTATGAGCGAGGTTTCGCTGACCAGTCGCCAACTTATCCAGCCGGTCAGTGCCACGAAACCGATGACGACGCGCACGATGGTTCGCGTACGAGGTCGGATGCCGTATGCCAGCAGAACCATCGGCGCCGCAATCGGTGTGAACCAGCAGGCGGCGCCCAGCCACGCAGTGCCGGCTACGTGGCGGTTATCGGCGAAATCACGCATTCCGAGCGCGATCAGCGCGGTTCCCCATGCGATGCCGAGGCCGGATGTCCCGCTCCACACAAGCGCGGGTGAAAGCGGAACGAGAATCGCAACGGTGAGGATGCCGAGTAATGCGTCGGGGAGGAGTGTGCGAACGAATCGATAGCACGCCCAACCCGTCATAACGAGCGCTCCGAAGCTCAACGCTTTCGCGATGATGACGACGATTGTGGCATTGCCGCGACCGAGAAGATCAATCACACCGAGTATCAGCGCATACGCGGGGCTTTCGGAGCCAAGACCGGCCATTTCACCGCGGAGCAGGTGTCGGCCGATGACGATGTCGAGCCAGCCGGAATCGAGGGGAAATCCAAACTGTTGTGCAACGGCGTGCTCGTGGACGAGGAACGACGTCGCCGCGCTGAGGAACAGGATACCGAACGTGATCGGGAACACCCGGTTGGGAGCCGCACGCAGGGTCTCGATAAGTCGTTTGATGTGCGCGCGTATCATCGTGCGAAGCGTCCGTTACCAGTGGTATCCGACGCTGAGGAGCGTCACGTTCCACGTGGTCCCGTCCCGTTTTTCGGGTAGCGCGTCGTGAATATCGGACGGATCATCGCGGACACGTGCGTGGAGTCGGCAGTACATATAGGTTGCGTCAGCGCCGATTGAGATGCGTGGAGTCAGCCGATATCGCGCGCCAATCCCAACGCCACCGAGGTTTCCGATGTACGAGCCGTAGCGGATTCCATTCGCCGAATCGACAATCGGATCGTGTGTTATCGCCTGACGCCCATATCGGAGATATGCGAAACCGTCGACGGTACCAAATGAACGGATACTGAGTACGTCAACCGATGTGCGCGCGGACCCGACGTCGCCGCCGTGAGCGTACACCTCGACAACAAGTCGTGCCGCGATATGCTGGGTGAATCGGTATCCCAACTCCGCGCCGATTCCGGTGCCCGAACGGTGGTCGGATAGGGGTGCTTCGACGGTGGGAATGCCCGCGTATCCGTCGCCGACGAGGTTGTGGGTGCGCAGCCCAACGGCGACGTTCCACCTCGTCGATTCCGTTGCGCTTGCCGGTGCAACGGAGATGAACGTTGTCAGGCATATGAGGACGATGCGAGCGAACATGAGCGCCTGCGCGGCATGGGTACAACCAGAGGAACAACGTGAAGATACGCGGTGGGCAGCTGACGTTCAAAGCGCGGCGAACTCAGCGCGGGGTGATGAGTTCGTTGGGCGAAGCGCGAATGCTTCGTATTCGTTGTCGCTTCGCCGTGGTAGGGTCTCAAATCTTACATTGGTTTCGTGGCGCGGTTAAAACCGCTCGCTACAGTAGCGAAGCCCGCCTACGCAGGGCGTCTCCTCGCGGTCCACTCGGAGACGTTAGGCAAAGCGACAACGTCGCTTCGCCCTAACGAACTCGAACGCATTTGAAAGTTCGCCGCTTAGGCGGACTTCCTTCCGGAGACGGGTACACTCTATAGCGCGCGACTTTAGTCGCCTGCGCGCACCTCACCGCGCAAAGCGAATCTGTTCATGGGCGAGGCACGCCTCGCACCCTACCGGGCGTCTCCGAGCTGACGCTCGGAGACGTGGGGCGAAGGCGTTACACGCCTTCGCCTTAACGAACTCAGCGCGGGGCGCTGAGTTCGCGCTTGACACGAGCCCTCCGTACACCCTTACCACGTTGCGTTGTCGATTTGCAGACCCCCGATCCGTATCACGGAGGCGCTCATGCCATCCGACCGCAGCAATACCGTCAGTCATCCACCAATCGGCGTTGAGCTCGCCACCACCGGCGACAGCATCCTCGGCGCGCTATCACGCTCCGAATGGGCACCCTCGGCAAACCCGGACGACGTCATCCGTCGGAAGGGATTCTCCTACCTCCGCGAGATGGAGCAGAAAAACGGCTTCCTCTACGGCGTTCTGCGAACCCGTCAGCAGAGTCTCCTGCGAAGGCGGTGGGACGTGCGGCCCGGGTCATCGGATGCGCGCGATGTAATGATCGCAGCGTTTGTGCGTGACGCGCTCGAGCGAATCGACGGGTCATTCATGGACGATCTGCGGCATATCGGCAGCGCGATTCGGTATGGCTATAGCATCGCCGAGCTGGTGTGGGAAGCGTGGGAAAGCACCCGCTACGGCGAACGTGTCAGCATCCGCGCGATCAAGGACAAGCCGCCTGAACAGTTCGAGTTCGTCACCGACGTTAATGGAAACGTGCGCGGACTCGTGCAACACCGCGGTGCACGACGCACGCATCTACCGCTCGACAAGTTCGTCCACCTCGCGTTCGAATCGGAGGGTGAAAACCCGTACGGGCACGGTCTGCTTTCGCGATGCTACTGGCACGACTGGTTCATGCGGGAGGGGTGGAAGTTCTGGGCGGTGTTTCTCGAACGGTTCGGCTCCCCGCTTATACGCGCGACGGTTCCGCCGGGCACGAGTCCGACCGAGCGCGACAGCATCGAACAGGTGATCGATTCCATTCAACAGCGAACAGGAATCGTGATACCCGAAGGTTTCGCGTTGGACTTCATCGAGGCGACACGGGGCGGCTCAGCATCGTATCGCGAATTCCTCGAAGAGCAGAAGGAGGCGATCGCGATCGTGGTGCTCGGGCAGACGCTCACAACGTATGTCGGCTCACGCGGCTCGCAAGCGCTCGGAACCGTTCACCAAATGACGAAGGACGACATCGTGACGGCGGATGCCGAGGCGATGGCGACCGTGGTGAATGAGCAAATCGTCCGGCGGTTGGTCGACGCGAACTTCGCGCGTGTCGACCGCTATCCGGTCTGGTATTGGGAGCTCAACGACGCGAGCGACCTCGAAGCGTTCGCTCGCGTTGTCGCACGATTACACGATAGTGGGATCGATGTGCCGGTTGAATGGGTGTCGCGGACGTTCGGCATTCCGTTTCCACAAATCAACGAGACAACCGCGTCGGAGAGCAGAACGGCGCGACAACTACGGGAGGAAGAATAGATGGACGCGGTGCGACTTGCATGGGATCGCGCGCAGGACGGCACGTATACGATCCGCAATGTGCCGATTTTCGAGCTCGGTAACCATCGAGGGTTCAACTACGACGAATCGTGGGCGCGACGTGCGCTCCAGAG
>CAZWQW010000027.1:14795-32953 GCA_964635955.1 uncultured bacterium
ATGCCGAGCAGAAAGACATTCACCGATTCAGCGAGGAGGACGTTGCGCGGTTTGTCGCAGCAGCGCGGGAGGAGGAGCGTACGAAGTCCGCACAACTCGAGGCGCAGCTTACCGAAGCGCAGTCGCGGCTCGAACAGATGGAACGTCACACGCGCGAGGCCGAAGCGCAGGCATTCGGCGCTGAGCTGCGTGGATTCGGCTACACACCCGGCATCGTCGATGCGCCCGAGCTTGCGACGCTCGCAAAACAGTTCGCGCAGGCCGAACCGGTGCGTTTCGGCGAACGTGATGTACAACCGCTTGCGTTGCTTCGTGACGTGCTTCGACTCGTCGCTGAGCGGATCGAAGCGAACACGGCGATGGTGGACCGGAGCGAACGTGCGGAGGTGGGCCGTTTCTCCCGCGACGGCGTTGTCGACGACATGCCCGAGCGATTCGGTGGCGCGGTCGATCCGGCATCGCTCGAACGGTACCGTCGCGCGAAGGAAATCGCCGAACGCGACGGTGTGAGTTTTCGCGAAGCACTCGCAAAATCGGCAAACGGTAACGGCGCTTGTGACTGAAAGGAGCATTCTCCATGGCAGTGGATTTTGGTGGACACGACATCACGATTCCGGCGGGCGGTGACCTATCCGCGAAACGATTCCATGCGGTGAAGGTGCAGAGTGGTGGCACCATCGTCGCGGCGGACACGTCCGGCGAGCAGTGCGTAGGCGTACTGCAGAATGCACCGAGCGCAAGTGGTGCGCTGGGACGGGTTCGCATTGGGGGCGTGAGCAAGATCGTCGCGGGTGCGGCGTTCGATGCCGGATCGGAGCTCTCAGTGAACCCATCGGGGCGGTATGTCGGAGCGCTCGCGGGACAGTACATCCACGCAGTCGCGCTTGAAGACTCGGGAGCGGCTGGCGATATCATTCGCGCACTCGTCACGAACTATCAGAAGAACTCATAACTGACGATGCTCTTCGGACAGAGAGAACAAAACACTATCGAGAGGAGACAGTATGACGCTCAATCCACGTCCGCTTCCGCGTGAACGATTCGCCGAACCGGGAGATCTTCACGTCGATGCGGCACTTTCGACAATCAGCCTCGACTTTCACAACGACGAGTTCATTGCGGATATCGTGAGCCCACGTGTCCGTGTCGCGAAGGAGTCGGGCCACTACTTCGTCTGGGGCACCGAAGCGTTCATGAACCCGACGACCGCGCGCGCCGCTAAAGCCGTCTATTCGCGGACCGAGTTTGCGCCGAGTACGGGGCAGTACCGGTGCGAGGAATACGGCCTCGAAGTACCCATCGACGACCGCGAACGTCGGAATGCGGATGCCGGCGCCGAAATCGAAATCGCGGCAGTTGAAAAGGCGACTGGCATCATCATGACGGGACGTGAGAAACGCCTCGCCGATCTGCTCACCTCGACATCGAGTGTCACGCAGAACACGACACTTTCGGGTACCGATCAGTGGAGCGACTACACAAACAGCGATCCCATTGGAGATATCGATACCGCCCGGTCGATAGTCCACGCTGCAGGTTCGCCCAATCCGAACCTGCTCGTTCTCGGTCGCGAGGTATTCGACGTGCTCAAGCGCCATCCATCGTTGCTTGAGGCGTTCAAATACAATCCGCAGAGCGGCATCGTCACCGAAACGATGATGGCCGAGTTCTTCGGCGTCGACCGTGTGCTTATTGGGAATGCGCGGTATAAGACCTCGAACGAAGGCCAAGCGGACGAACTCGCCTATGTGTGGGGACGCAACGCCGTGTTGCTCTACACACCGAAAGCGCCGAGCCGCTACATGCCCGCCGCGACCTACACATTCGTCTTCACCGACCGCATTGCCGAGACATATCGCGAGCCGGAGCGCTCGACGACGGTTGTGCGGGTCCGTGAGGAGCTCGCCGAAGCGGTGACTTCGACAGCGTGTGCCTACCTGATCGGTGATGCCGTAGCGGAGTGATGACCAACGCGCCTTCGGTACGGGATATTCCGGTGCCGAAGGCGCTTTTTCACGGAGACGCAACATGAAACACATATCGCCGTGGCTTTCGATCGCGTTCTTTCTCGTTCTCACCTTTCTCGGAGGTTTCGTCGGGACGGTATTCGGACTCTGGGCGTCGTCACAGCGTGATATCTACCGCGATGAGTTCCTCGAACCGTATAGCGTACGCGTTGACACTGTCGTAGTGAGTGATCCCACACGACAGGAGAAGCCGGATCGTTACCTTGTCACACTCTGTGGTCGAAGCAGTGCGACAGCACCCGACAGCCAGTTCCACAGCGTCGTCCGCGTGATTCGGCACGGCGCCGAGGTGGACGTTGGCGAGGATAGTGTCGCACTGCGTCCGGCTGTCAATGCCGATGAATTGGTTGGCTCGGTGCGTGTATTCCATTGGATCGGTGACAGCCTCTCGATCGTCACGCGAAACCCCATGAGCGAGCCGGTGACGGACGCGTCGCTGAGCATCATCAGCGAAAGGAGCCGCTGATGCCAACCTACACCAGCGACGAGAACCTGCTCCGCGAGCTACCCGGTTCACTTCCGACGGCGCTGGACACCGCTGCAGAGCGACTCCCATACATCACCGAGGCGAGCGCGCTGGCCGACGCATTGGTCGGTCCGCGCTTTCCGGCGAACGAATCGGGGCAACGCTTCCCGGACATCACCGAAACACCTCCGACGCCACCGCTTATCGAAATGGCGACGCGCCTACTCGCCGCGAGCCTCATCTACGCGGCACTCCACACCATCGGCGGCGGCGACGGTCCGCCTGCCGCGGAATCACTGCGCAACGAGGCGCTCACGTGGTTTACACGTATCCGCGACGGCGAGATATCTGTCGCAGGAGCTGACGGTAACGTCGCACCGACATCGGCACGCATCACCAGCACCACGCGCAGTGCCGAGCCGACATTCCGCGTGGCCCGGTACGACAGCGATGGCACGCTGCTCGATCCGACCCATGGCTCGCTCGATCGCCTGTAAGGAGGTGTTCGTATGCTGACAGGTACACAGGCGGCGGAGATCATCGAAACCGTGGAAGTTAGCGTCGTTGACAGCCTCGGCGCCGATGAGTGGCTATCGACCGGAGGAACGGGAGGGGTCAAAACGATTCGCGCGGACGCTGTTGATCGTAATCCCCGATTTGCCGCCCACGAACTTCCCGCGCTAATCGTAACCGTGACCGAAGTCGAGCACCCGTTTCGCGGTATCGCGCCAACGAACGCGTGCGAAGTCTCCGTGCTGTGTACGATTCTGGCGATTGGTGCCGGAGGCGATCCGGATGCGTTACGTGGCGATTTACGGGAGATCGCGGCGCGCGTGAGTGCATGGGCTGTTGATCAGAACGACACCGACGGGAATCGGCTCGACGGATTGCTCGGCACCGGTGACCGCATCGACCATGTGAGAACGTCGCGAATCGAAGTGGCACCCGATGCACGGTCGTGGCGGGGAAGGGCGCGTATCGACCTGCGTATTTCGTTGTGGGCGGCCATCGGTTCGGAATAACGGTGGAAACTACTTCCCCCGACCCCTTACCTGAACGCGTTTCGCCGCGCGTTCCGCCATCTGCTTCTGGACGTTCGGCGTCTGGTTGCGGCTCAGTGTTCCTCGACGACGATCCTCTGCCATATGGCAGTGCTTGTATTTCTTGCCGCTTCCACACCAGCAGGGGTCGTTCCGACTGAGGTCGGGGAGTTTCTCCCGTGTTGAGAACCACTGACGCACCCAGTGCCACGCGTTGCTGAGAGGATTCGACATATGAATACCGTCCTTCACGGAAATTCGAGACAGATACGAGGTAATACGAAAAGGTACGGTCTGACCGCGCAAATCGCCATGACCGGCGACTGGAGGTGATGCGATATGACCGCGTGGCAGTGGAGTTATCCGTTCGACAGCACCGATCTGGCGACCGTGATTTTCGACGTCGCACCGGCGAACGCGCTGTGTCACTGGCGCGCGCCACATGTGGATACACCTCAGCCACAGTACGCCCTCGTCGAGACCGTTGACGGCGGTATCCGATCGTACCGCGTTGGCGACGCCGGACGCAACATCGTTCTGCGCTTCGTCGGACTGCCGGTGGGTGACGATACATCGGACACGACGCTCTGGGGATATAACGGCATCCTGCGGTTTCTCGAAACGTTCTGCGAGTTCAGCGGCAAGCCGTTCGGATTTTTCGACCACACCGGCACGTCCGCCGAGCTGCGTGTCCGGTACATCGGTGGCATCGAGACATTTCGTCGGACGCGTGATCAATACGACGGTGAGATCGTGTTGCGACAGGAGGTCGTAACGTGAAAGACCTGACACCCGCAGCACTCGATCGACTCAGTGAACGCTTCGGCGCACCCGTTGTGCTGGTGATAATCACCGCGCGGAACCCGTCCGGCGAGCTTGTCGCGCGGAGGTACGCTTCGCGCGGCGCGGACGACGGCTCCGGTGGATACCGCATCGGCGGCGTCGGCGACGAGTACGAGCCGGCAATCGTCGCGCTTGAACCGATTACCCGCGAATCCCTCTCGCGCGCATCGGGCGAAATCGTGCTCGCAAATCCGACTCGTGACGGAGACCTGGTCTCGGAAGAGCTCGGCATCAGTGAACTCGACGGTGCGCAGTGCGAAATCGCGGTGGTTTTCGCCGACGGGGATGAAACACCCACCGACCGTATCTCGCTCGCATGTGGAGTCATCGAACAGCCGCGAGTCACCGTGCGCGGCATTGCGCTACCGTGGCGCGATTGCGTGCTCGACTCGCCGTCTGTATTCCCACGGGAACCGCGTATGAGCGTGGCGGAGTATCCCCACGCGCCGAAGTCGAATCAGAACCGTCTCCTGCCTGTTGTCTTCGGTGATCTCCGCGGTCGTGCGTTTGACGTGACAACACCGGAAAGCGGTGCGTTTCCGCACGTACCGGTCCCCACGATCAACACGGCGCGGCAACGTCTCGCGGCGTATGATGCGACGCTGGGTGGCGCACGGGAGCTGCTCCTGCGCATTGGTGATCACGTCATCGAGGTGCCCGACACGCTCCTCTCGGCAGGCAGTGATTATGTGCAGGTCGACGGGACCACATTTCACCTGTGGACACCGCCGTGCCGCGTGAACAGCGCGACGGATTCGACGGTGATCGATCCCGAGTACGCGTCCGGCGCCGACCTCGATCGATTCGCGCATATTCCCGCGCTCGCGACCCTCGCGTTGGACCTCCCCGGCGTATCGAGCGGGCTCGGACTCTTTGGTGCGGGATCCTCACCGAGCGCGGAGGATGTCGTCATCTACACGGTGTACACGAAAACCGACTCAGGCGACGTCTATTCCGGGCGCATCAGCGTGCTCATGGACGGTTCGGGCGTCTCCGGGCATACGAACATCGCGCTCGGCGGTGCCGGGCTTGCGGTGGACGCGCAAGAGATCGGTGATCACCTGACCGATTGGTCTGACCTCCAGCGGCTCAGCATACATGTCGACGGCGTCGCGGGCACGTCGGGCGTGGATATCCGCCGCGTACTTATGCGCGTGTGGTTTCAGTGCGCGGATGTAGGCGCGGCGTTCGAGCGGCAGCGTTTCTTCCGGTCAATGGCAGGCTTCACCGAGAGCGCGACTGATCCTCTCGACGACTACCGGAACGGTACGTACCTACACGGCGCGCGACTCATCGAACCGGTGGAGCATCCGGCCGATATCACCGAGACGATCTTGCGCAACCGTGTGTGGGGATTCGGTCTGACGGCGTCGAGTCTCTTCGATACGGGCGCTGATCTCGACGGTACGCTCGACGCAGCAGCGTCCGAATGCGAGGTAACGAGCGCCGCGTCGTTCGGTATCGGCGATTACGCACTGATCGAGGATGAAGTCGTTCGCGTGACCGATATCGACGGCACGACGCTGAGCATCCAACGCGGCGTGCTTGGCTCTCGGCTCGCATGTCATCCAGACGGCGTGCGCGTGTATATTGGCGGTTCCGACGGCGCTATCGACAGCATGACGTTTCGCGCAGCACGCAGCGCGCTCGTGTCGCTGGATGCCGCGAAGTTGGTGGCAAACGAGTCCATGGAAGGCGCGTACGCAAGCGGCCTCGCAGATGACTGGTCCGCGTACGACCCGGACGGTATCGGAACACTGTTCGCCGACACCGGATGTACGGGGCACCGCGCACAGGGGATCTTCCGCACGTCGATCAGCGGAGCCGACCCGGGTGTTTCGCAGTCGCTGAACGGCCTCCTCCCCGGCGAGCGGTATTGCGTCGAGTGTTTCGCGAAATCCGTGAGCGGAGCATCGGCGGTGCGAGTCGATACGGTGCAGTCGACGTCGTTCAGTTCTGTGTTTCCCATCAGCGCGGCGTGGACCCGCATCGCATTCGACGTCACCGCGACCGACGCGACAATGACGCTCCGCATTCGCAACGCCGGCGGCATCGGTTCAATCGTTATCGACGCGGCGAGCGTGCGCCTGATCAGGCCGTGGCGGATGGCGTTTTCACTCGACGACTCCGCCGACGGACAGCGGTGGCTTGAGCAGTTGTTTCTCCCACAAAGCGGCATGCGACTTGGCATGTCTTCCGACGAGAAGATCGCCGCTGTTCCGATGCCGGGTGAATCGGCACCCGTCGCAACGCTCGACGAAACGCGGATTCTCGTCGCGCACGAACCATCCGGCGTTGACGGGGCGTCGGACGCGTATGTCCCGGCGATTCGCGCACGCCGAGGTGCGCCGGACGATGTGGCCGGTGGTGTCGCCGTGCGGTATGCGCCGAATCGCGTGACCAGTGGCTACGACGGTTTCACCGGCGTCTCCGTGTCCTCGTCGAGCACCGATCAGTCGGTTGTATCGGTATCCGCAGGCACACCGCTCGATACGCTTCACGTCACTGATAGCGCGGAGATCGTACCGAAAGCGGGTGCGGCGGAAACCGCGAACATCACCACATCAGGCGATATCATCAGTTTCCCATCCGGTGATCTCGTCGCGGCGGGCGTTATACCGGGGGATTGGCTTGTGGTAACGGTTAGTCACGGCACCTACCTCCATCGCGTCGCGGAATTACTCGGCACAACGCAAGCGCGGCTCGTTGACCGGCCGCCGTACATGAACGAACCGGGGCACTGGTCCGTCAGCGCCGAATTGTTGCGTGCCGGTGGTGAGGTATTTTGCGTATGCGAAACACCGAACGCAACCACTGCGACGATCATCCGAAATCTCGACGCGAATGCGTTCCCGACAACCAGCACGATGCAACCGGGCGACGCAATCCACCGCATCACCGCGCGGAGTGACGATGGCACGGGAGCGCGTGACCAGCACGAGGCATTCCGCGACAACCGCGAGCGACTCGCGATCGATCGGCTGGCGCGGTACGGCTTCACGCGAACGATTGCCGTCGATGCGCCGTATATCCGCGATCGACACACCGCTATCGCGCTTCGGGACCGCCTTTTCGACGACGCCGACCGTGTGTGGATCGTCGACGTCGCAACCGATCTCAGCACGCTCGCGCTCGAAGTCGGCGACAGCGTGATCATTGAACACGACGTGCTCCCCGGTGGTATCCTGACCGGTGTGATCGCGCGGCAATCGGTTGACGTCCTTGCGGGTCGAATCGATTACGCGGTGCGGTGTACCGATACGTAATACGGTTCCGACGGAGCGGGTTTCGCCGTAGCTTCTGGTCGATTGAAGACGGATAACACCTGACCGAAAGGCATACACATGGTATTCGGCGTAGCGATCAAGCCGTGGTTGAAACAGGAAGGCACATCACCGGAGGCGCTGGCGCGTATTTGCGGTGATCTCGTCGATATGGGCATCGGCGCGATCAAGATTCCCGAAGGCTCGCGCGATGATTCGGCGTGGGTCGAAACGATGCGCGGTGTCGTCGCGGCTGCGACCGATGCAGGTTTGCGAATCAGCGCGCATGCGCCCGCGCATGATATCAGTTGCACCGATCCTGAAACGCGCGCGGCGAATGTCGCCCACGTGTGCGGCGCGGTAGAGATGTTTGGCTCAATTGCGCCGGGAGTCGTGATCGCGGTGCACCCGGAAGATTACCTTCCGGCGCGAGAGCCCGGCGACGACGTGGCGCGGTTGGATAACTGCCACGCGAGCCTGATGGAGTTGGGTGAAGCCGCCCGACCGTTTGGCGCGCGAGTGGCTGTGGAAAACATGCGCGTCCGCCCCGACGCACAAAACCGTACCGGCAGGTTCACCGATCAGCTCAGCGAGGTCGTCGCAGATCTCGATCCCGCAGTGGTAGGCATCTGTTTCGATACGGGGCATGCGAATATCAGTGAGAAGATGAGCGTCGCGGAGGCGTTTACGCGGAATGCCGAACGGATCATTCATATCCACTATGACGACAACGTCGGTGGCGAGGACATCCACCTCCAACCCGGTGAGGGTAACATCGATTTCGCCGCGTTCGTCCGCGCGATGCGCGACGCTCGGTACGACGGAATCGTCGAGCTGGAAGTCAACGTGCCCGAAGGAGACAATCCGCGCGATTTTAACAAACGGAACTACGCGTACTTCCAGCGCGTCGCCGGAATCGCGTGAGCCGCTACATCAGGCGTAACCGCGCAACGAGGTTACGCGGTATGTAACCTCGCAACGAAGCTACGCAATACGTAGCTTCGCAAGGTAGATCGACGACGGCGCGTCGTGCGTTCCGCTTCCTTCGTGGCTGCTGTAGTAGGAAAGCAGCCCTTCGGTGTCACTCAGCGGCGCGAAGCCCGGATACGAGGTATCTCCGCCACTGGGGAGCTCGGGCCCTTCGATGAGTCGTGGTTCGGCGCCGGACAGATCGAGCCAACCGATCGCCGTAACCGAGCCGCGTCCGTCGGCGGTTTTCCGGCCGCCAATGAGGTAGCGATCACCCCACCGAGCGAGCATTGGACCCCCGATGTGCCGATGTAGCGCCGACCGTGTCCACTCCCGATACGGTGGGGCGGACCTGCACACATGCGCAGCTTGATTTCCACCCGATCGACAGACGGCGAGCACCGCGCCATCGTCTTCGAAGAGAAACGCGGTCTCATCACCGTAGTGGAGCTGGAAGAATCCTGCGAGACGCCACACGATGCCGTCGTCGCTCTCCAGCATGGCTGATTCGGTATTCCCGACGCCGTCACCGGTGTCCGCTGCGCGTGCGAATCCGTGCCGACGCCGCGCGCAGAGGTACGCGCGCTCGTCGCCGTTTTCCGTGGTGCGTGTCGCAGCGCGCCAGATGTAGTGTCCGTATGTTCCTTCGAGGAAACGCGGTCCCTGCCACTTCTCCCCGTCGACCGACCACACACAGTAGCCGAGGTGGTGGTTGATATCGCGCGGTTCCTCCACGAGCCATGCGCCGGTGTAGACAAAGAGCGTATCGCGGAACACGAGGAAGTGCGGATCGCGTACATCGCGCTCGGGAACGCTGAACCTGTGCACCTCACGCCACGTCTCGCCCACGTCATCGCTCACCATGACCACAATGCGCGATGTTGTGAACACCATGTGCCCGTCCGGACACGACCGGAACGTGAGGAAAAGACGGTCGCGGAACCATACGAGGTCGGTAAACGCGTTGTGGTTCCCGTCGTTGAATATGTTGCGGACGGATTCTACGTGAATGTCAGCCATCTCCCTACTCCAGTCGCAGTCTCGCGAGATAGATATGACACGGGGCGTTTTTCGTGCCACTTCCTTCGTGACTCGAATAGTACGAAAGAAGCCCTTCGCCGTCACTCAACGGGACGAACCCCGGATATGACGTGTCCCCACCACTCGGTAACAACGTCTCTTCGACCATTCGGTCGCCTTCCAGCCAACCGACGAACGTTCGCGCGGTTTCCGTTCCACTCGTCGCGCCGTCGGTAAACAACCGACCGCCGACGAGGAGTCGGTTACCCCAACGAACGAGCATGGGACCGCCGATGAACCGGTCGAGATCGACGCGTTCCCACGCTGTGTACGGCGGACGCGAACGACACACGCGCGCGGAATGCGGCGATGCTGTCCCAATGGTGCGCATGACCGCCGTAACGGAGCCGTCGGAGTCGAAGACAAACGCGGTTTCGTCGGCGTGATGCGTATCGAAGAATCCCGCGGGACGGAATCTGAAGCCGTCGTCGCTTTCCATCATGACGGACTGAAACGCTGCGTTCGATTCCTTCGGATCGTCGGTCCAGATGAAGTCGCGTTTTCGGCGCGCGCAGAGGTAGATCGTGCCGCCATGCGCGGCGCAACGCCAGACGTAGTGCCCGTACGTCCCCTCGACGCTCTGCGGTCCATGCCATTGGACGCCGTCGTCGGTCCACACAGTGTATCCGAGGTGATGGTTGACGTCGTATTTTTCTTCGACTAACCACGTTCCGGCGTACGCGAACAATCGTCCGTTCAAAACGACTAAGTGCGGATCGCGTACGTCGCGGTTTGGTACGCTGAAACGGAACGATTCGCGCCACGTCAGGCCGTTGTCGTCGCTCACGATGATGACGCCCCATGAGCCTTCGAACGCCAAATGACCGCGCGGCGACATCCGGTACGAGAGGTACAACCGATCACCGAAGCGGATCAGGTCGGTAAACGCGTTGTGATTCCCGTCCTCGACAATCCTGCGGACGGATTCAATGCGGATGCGCGGCAGCATGTGTTTCCTTTCGTGCGTCGTATCTCCGCCGAAACTAACAGGTGGCGGCCGCGAGTCCAATGCGGGGAGCCTGCGTAGCGAGGAGACGCATTCGCTGCGCCCTAACGTCTCCACCGCGAACCCAACGCTGCGTTTTACACCTTTGCGCGGGACCGGTAGACCCCTCACCCTCGCCTCGCTGAGCTCGGCGTGTCCCTCTCCCATACCGCGCTTACGCGCTGGGCGAGGGACTGTCGCGGTTTCATAGGGACACCGCTTAACCTTCTCCCGCGCGCAAGCGCGTTTGGGAAAAGGTGGCGAACGTAAAGCTTTCGCCGGATGAGGGGCGGCGAATTCTCCGCTTCGCTACGAGTTCGTTTGGGCGAAGCGCGAATGCTGCGCATTCGTAAGCTTCGCCTTACGTCTCCGAGCGGAACGCGAGGAGACGCCGGATCGCATTCGACGTGACGGCGAGCGACGTGCCCATGTCACCGACCAGCACCGCCAACGTCATCGACACGAACCCGAACGGAACAGCGATAACCATGAGCGCCTTGATGCCGAGCGATATCGCGATGTTCTGTCGAATGATTCGTCGAGTCTTCCGCGACAGTCGAACGAGATACGGCAACATATGAAGGTCATCCGCCATGAGCGCAATATCGGCCGCTTCCAGCGCGGTCGGACTTCCGGCCGCTCCCATCGCGATCCCCACGGTCGCCGACGCCAACGCCGGCGCGTCGTTGATACCGTCGCCGACCATCGCCACTGCCCCGAACTTCGCGCGAAGACGCCCGATTTCGTCGAGCTTGTCTTGTGGCATGCATCCAGCGCGAACGGATTCGACACCGATTTGCTCCGCCACGCGCTTCGCCGATTCCGGGTTGTCGCCCGTCAGGAGTGCGATATCACGAATCCCCAGCGCTCGCAGCCGCGCGATGATCGCCGGCGCTTCGGGACGGATCTCGTCAGCGAGCACAAGGAACCCGAGCGCCTCGTCGACACCGCTATCCCGACGCGACACGCGTACAATAGTGCTCGCGACGGTATTCGCGCCGTCGAATCCTGCACGAACGAGCTCGTCCGATTTTGCGGCAACGATTCGGTACTCTGTCGCGTCGATTCGGCCGGATATCCCTTCGCCCGGGATTTCCGTTACGTCCGATACCACTGCTCCGTTCAACGAAACGTCACGCTCGCGTGCTGCATTCACAATCGCCGACGCGACCGGGTGCGCCGAGTGTTGCTCGATGAGTGCCGCGATTCGCAAAAGCACGGCTTCGGATGCTGAGACATCGGGCGATGTCGAATCTACATCGTTCACATGAATATGGGTAACGCGAGGCTTCCCGTAGGTAATCGTTCCGGTCTTGTCGAACGCGATCGCTCGAGTCTCGCCGAGTGCTTCGAGGTGCTGGCCGCCGGTGATGACGATACCGTGGCGCGTCGCGCTGGTAATCGCACTGACGATACTCACCGGCGTGGAGATCACCAGCGCACAAGGACAGCTCACCACGAGCAAGGTCAGTCCTCGGAGCACCCACGTCTGCCAACTCGCATCGACAACAAGCGGCGGAAGAATCGCGACGAGTACGGCGATACTCACCACAGCAGGTGTGTAGACGCGTGAAAACCGCGTGACGAGGCGCTCGATGCGCGCTTTCTTTTCCTGCGCTGAACGAACGAGCTCGATGACGTGTGCGAGCACCGTGTCGTCATTTGCGCGAGTGACGCGTATTTCGATATAACCGTCGACGGTCAATGTACCGGCGAAGACGTCATCGCTCTGCTGTTTCCGTACCGGCATCGGCTCACCGGTCAGCGCCGCCTCGTTCACATCCGACGCGCCGCGCTCTATCACGCCGTCGAGCGGAATGCGTTCGCCGGGGCGGACGACGACCGTATCGCCCGGCCGAACGACGTTTACCGGTACGTCAACAACATCATCGCCTCGACGCACCAACGCCGTCGGCGGCGAGAAACTCATGAGTTCGCGCATGGCATCTCGCGCGCGCACCATCGAACGGCTTTCGAGCAGTTCCGCGAGCGAGAACAGCGCGCCGATCGCCGCGGCTTCCGTGAACTCGCCGAGGAGTACCGCACCGACGATCGCGACGGTCATCAACGCATCGATACCGAGACGGAGAGAGCGTATCGATCGGACTCCGCTGGGGACGAAGTTCACTGCGCTGACGATCGTGCCAACAAGCGCGAGTATCGACCACGGCGTAAGCTCCCACGTCCATCCATCGCTAAAGTACACCACCGCGAGGAGCGGTCCGCGTCCGATCAGGTCTGCAACGAACGCGATCAACCAGAATGCTGCCGCGGCGTAGGTACGACGTGCGGCCGGGGTGCTCCAGACAGGAGTGCGCTCGAATGTATCCGCCGAGGCATGCGATTCTTCCACGGGCGGATACCCGGCGCGGCGAAGCTCTGATACAAGACTTTCACGGTCGAGCGTATCCGCTTCGACACGGACCGTCCGTTCGACGAGATTCACGTGGACCGCTTCGGTACCGTGGTGTTTTCCCAACGCACGCTCGACGTGCGCGACACATGCCGGGCAGTCCATATTGGGGATGCGGAACATACATGATTGACGTTCCGTCGTAGGAGGCTGTGACGTGTTCATGGCGAAAACTCGAGCCGGCGAGGCAGACGCGCGCGATACGGAATAGCTTTCCGTAAAAGGCACACAGTATGCTCAATCAACATAACGGTACGCGTGGATGTTCCGACCGCAAAGGACACGGCGATCCCCCGGTCCGCATAGCGATTGCTAACCGAACCAATCGCGAATCGGCGTTCAGCGACGTAATCCAAACGAGGTTTCGTGCGATTCGCGCGGTTTCAGAGCGTTTCATGTTGACGCGGTATGGCATTTCGCGGTATCTTCTCTCGACGTGTTCGTTGGTTGAACACGAAAAACGTGTCGTTACGCCGCAGAGAGTTAGACAGTCGCCGAGAATGGCGAAAAAAACCTGACGCGTAGGTCGACACACGAATCGATTCCCGAACAGGAGGACACAGTATCGCAATGATGCGACGTAGCGGCCCACCGAGGCAGAGCACCAAACCAGAAGACACTACCCGTGTAAACACCCAGATCCGCGTGCCAGAAGTATTGGTCATCGGACCGGAAGGCGAGCAGCTCGGCGTCATGCAGACTCGAGCGGCGCTCGCGAAAGCCGAGGACGCCGGCTTCGATCTCGTCGAGGTCGCGCCGAACGCACGGCCACCGGTATGCCGTATGATGGACTACGGTCGCTACCGTTACCAGCAGCAGAAGAAAGCTCGCGCCAATCAGAAGTCGAGCGGCGGAGAGTTGAAGGAGCTGCGCATGCGGCCGAATATCGAGCAGCACGACTACGGCGTGAAGCTCAAACAGGCGCGTGAGTTTCTCGGTGAGGGCAACCGTCTCAAGCTAACGGTCAGGTTCCGCGGTCGTGAACTTGCGCATCGGGAAATTGGGCGTGAGGTTTTGGAAAAATACATCGCCGACCTCGCCGACGTCGGGAAAATGGAAGGCTTCATTCAAGACGAAGGCCGGAATATGACCGTGAACGTCGTTCCGGCGAAGGGTGGCGCGAAGCCATCTACCGAGGAGTGATTCCGCTTCCAGCGTCAGTGAGTATTCCCGACGGCATTCGATAGATAACGGCGCACACCGACGCTCCGGTGTGCGCCGTTTCCCATGTACCTCAGCGAATCAGCGTCATCCGATGCGTCGCGGAGAGCGTCTCGCCAGTGTGATCCGTGAACTCGTGCCGCACGATGTAGACGCCGCTTGCAGCGCGCACACCAGCGTCCGTCATACCGTCCCACCGCGCTTCGTGCGTACCAGCAACGCCCCACTGATCGGCAATCGTCCGCACATATTGCCCCGCGATATTATAGATCGCGACACGCGAATGTCCGGCCGTCGGTGTCGTGAAGAGCACCGTCGTTGCCGGGTTGAACGGATTCGGATACGTGAACACGTCGACATCCGCCGGTGCCGGTAGTACACCCTGCTGAATCGCGGTAGCGGTCGCCACCCAATCACGGATCGAGATCATCATGTACTGCGCACCAGTCCGCGGCGTGACTTGCGCAACGTCGAATCCGAGTACCAATGCCGTGTACGTGCTATCAACACCGACACCGGCGATCATGTTTGGCAGGATCTTACTCGCAGCGGTTGTCGCGTCAACCATGACGAGCGTCGCCGCGTACGCCGAGTCCCGTCGTGTCGACATAACCTCGATGTGTCGGTTGGACCATGTTTCGGTCCCAATCGCGCGCTGGGCGGTGCCGAGCCCACCGAATTTCGTGGAATTGATTGCGCGCACGAAGACGCGTGCGTTGGCGACGCTATCTACCGCGTCCCATACACCAGTTATACCGAGGTAATCCGCGAAAAAGGCGGAATCCTCATCACTCCGATTGAACCACGTCGCGAGATTCCCGCCGCCACCGGTCAGAATGAGTTTTCCGCCATCGTCGAGATATTGTGCGAGTGCGTCGCGTTCCTCTGGAGCAGGAATCGAGAATGCCGTACGCCAGAGCACCGTCTCGAACTTCGCGATTGCGTTCGCTGATAGCGGATAGGCTGCGTCGTGTCTCCACGTGTGCCGCGACTTCGGAAGGAAGCTGCTGATGTCTGCATCGTACGGAAGATTGGCGGGAAGATCGGGTGTCACCTGAAGATATGCGGGGTTTCCGGAGGTCAAACGCAGCGACTTAACCATTTCGCGAGGTTCGCCGTTGAGTATTACCTCGACAACCACTACAGGATTGATCTCGGTACCACCGAAGTCGTTCGGTATCGTGACAGATACCGAACGTGACGCGGTGCTGTCTGGTTCAAGCACGAGTGGTTCGTCCTCGGTACCGACCAACGTGAATATCCCGTCGTCCGGGAACAACGATTGCAGGTTAACGTACGCATATTCCGACGTATCCGGCGCGACACCGTAGTTCCTGAATGTGACGTTGAGCGTAACGGTCTCCCCCGGACGCACGACACCGTCACCGTCATCGATTACGCGCACGTCAGCGGGAACAATGAGACCGCCGGCAAGGTCTGCGTTTCGCCAGTTGCGAATAGCGCCCGCGATGTCGTAATACGAGAATGAGGTGCGATGCCGGAAGAAATTATGGTAAATGTGGAAGAGGAATGGGTCTACTTCGGATAGATATGCCCAACTCCATATATAGTTCGTCCATTCGTGATCGGTGCCCGGCTTATTGTATTTGTTGATACCAACGTTTTCGAAACTTCCGTTCCACATGAGCTTTGACATTGTGTTCGCGAATCGCCTCATATCCGTTTCGTCGAACACGATATCGCGCCGGTAACACTCCCAAGCGAACTGAATCGTGATATTCGCGTGCGATACGTCCTCGTCGCCGCCGCCGGGCCAGTACCCCCATTGGTACGAATCTCCTGTTCCGATGCGGAGATCATTCTTGAGGAACTGCGCCATCTCCTCGATGTACGGCATGTATGTATCGGGAGGTTCGCCCGTTATGATGTTGTTCAGTTCAGCCCATTTCGGTGAATTCACGACGTCATTGAGGAAAACGAGGAGTGAACCGAAGGCATTTGCCTGGTTATGTGGTAATCGCTCGAAGCCTCCAAAGTGACGCAGCACCGTACCGTAGGTGCTCGCGTTGTAGCGATCCGCGTCCCAGTTCGCGAGCCATTTCCCCGCAACATGAAAGGAGAGCGTATCGAAATGCGCCTTGGCGCGGTCACCAAATTCGTCCCAGAGTTCGTCGGGATTGTTGAATACCTCGGCGATGTACTCGGCGATCGCGTTTCCGACGCAACCGTCGTGAACGATGTATTCGTCGTAATCTCCGGCATAGTAACCCGTACTACCCCATCCACGGTACCCGTCGGCGTAAATCGACGTGTCATACGGCACTGATTCTGGAACGTCGCGCAGATTCGCCAGAAGTGTATCCGCGTGATCGGCAATACGACCCAACCAATACGCATCGCCAGTGAGTCGGTATCCGGCCATAAACGCGTTGAGCACGTACGCCTCTGCCCACGCGAGAGTGCTCGAGTTTGTCGACTTGTAGTACCCGTCAGCTCGTTTCGTATCCCAATCCACAAGGATCGGGTGATACGGGCCATAGTCCTCGGCTTCTGCGTTCGCGGCGGGTGCAAACGCAAATGGGACGAGCAGCGTGATAAACAGGACAATTCGTGCTACCATGGAAAAACCTCCGGCAAAGCACGTAAACGCGGCGCCATCTCGAGGATGAAAGGTAACGCTCAATGCAGAGAGACCAACGTGAATAACGATAGGAGTCGAGAAAACGTAGCAAGCCCACACCTCTGATATACCACGAGATGCGGGCTTGTTCGAAACCGAAAAAACGATGTAGCGCTTATTTGCCGTAATAGTCGTAGTTCTTCTCGATGTACTCTTGCCATTCTTCCGGAACGTCTTCTTCCGCGAAGATAGCCGTTACCGGGCACGCCGGCTCACATGCACCGCAGTCAATGCACTCGTCCGGATCGATGTAGAGCATATCTTCCTTTTCGAACTCAGCCTCATCCTTTGTCGGATGAATGCAGTCCACCGGGCACACATCGACGCAGGCCGTATCCTTCGTGTTGACACACGGCTCGCAGATGATATACGCCATCGCGTAGTCCTCCTTAACGCATAATGTGGTCGTGCGACCTCTGTCTATCGTGGTCCCGACGTGTCGCATTGAGGACCGCCGGGTCGGTCACTTCGCATACAGTCAACCGCCGCCACGTAAACCAATGAATGTCTTGGCGGCCATATTGCCGTAATGTCGTGAGTAGTATCGAATCCGTCAACGAGCGATTCGACTGGTGCGAGTGTCCATGTCTCGGAAGCCGGATATTTTCCCGCTTCGGACGCAAGTATACACGGCACCTGTGGAGTCGGCAAGGGGTGTTGTCGGAGAAATTTTTCGTACGACGGCCGATGCGTGGATATCGGTATCTACAAGCACCGTACGCGCGCGAAATCCGCGGTGGTGTTCGTTGTCGGATGAGGAAGCGAGAGCCGCGAGGCGGTTTGATGTTCTCGCGGCTCAGGTCAGTATCAGTCGCCGCCGAGTGGGAATTCTAATCCGATAACGGGATATCCGGGAAGCTGTAGTAAAACGTTATACTTGTCGATCTTCATTCCGATGCCGAACGAACCCCACGGTTGGACCTTCGCGTTGTCGTCGACACGGAAGCGCGCACCGAGTGCCAGTTGGAGGTAGAGCGGGAGATCCTGACTCGGTACATCGAACCGGATGAGCGCTGCTCCGACTAATCCAAACGCGTCGAGGAGCCCGGCTTCGCCTTTGAGACCCCACGAGAACCGATCGGCGAGCGGTTGTGCCGTTTGCACACCTACTCCGGCGATTCCCGCGTACGCGCTTGACACCGCTTGTGCTGAACCGGCGACGGTCAGCAAAAGCGTCAGTGCAGCTACGTACACCAGGTGCATTCGTTTCATAGCTTCTTGCTCCTTCTGATAGTTGAGGAACGCGGCGAACGCACTAAGGATAACGCAA
>CAZWQW010000028.1:0-12973 GCA_964635955.1 uncultured bacterium
TCGTTATCTTTTATTGTTACCCGTGCAACCGAATATCTCCACTGTGATGCGAGACGTGTCAGTATCCTGATACGTTCGCTCGAGCCGAGCCGAGGTTACATGTCGACGATTCCGACCACCTGCACTATGCGCATCGTTGGGCGGTTCATGTGCCCACTCCTCCTGTGTGCGTTTGCAACGGTGGCGCCGGCGCAGTCGATAATCGAACAGGCGACAGGCCAAGGTCAGTCGGCGGCGCGCGACAGCGCTCAAGCGAACTATATCCGCGCCGCGCAGCTCGCGCAGGAAGGTCGCTACGGCCCCGCAATCAACGCGCTGCAACGTGCCATCGAGTACCTCCCCAACGAACCACAGCTTCAGGTTGATCTCGCCACGGTGCATATCGCGACGGGCAACGCCGACGAAGCGGTTCGGATACTCGAACAGGTCGCGGCCAAGTCGCCACCGTATCCGCCCGCGCTCATGCGACTCAGTGACGTGTATATCGATCTCGGCGACACAGCCCGGGCGAATGCGCAATACCGTCGATTGACCGTTGGGAACGACCCGTTTCCGCCCGCCTATCTTCGCCTCGGTGACGTGCAACACGCAGTCGGAAACCGTGAAGAATCGATCCGGTATTACCGCAGCGCCATTCGGATCGACTCGATGTACGTCGATGCGTGGCTCCGTCTCGGGTCGGTGCTCGTGATCATGGACCGGTATACGCAGGCGATCGAGGCGTTCGATAAGGCGGCCGATCTCGCGCCGGGCGAGCCGATGGTGATTCAGCTACGCGCAATGGCGATCGAACGCCGACGCGAGTATCAGGACGGCGTGCGACAGGGTCTGAAACGCGCGCGTATTATCATGACCGAGTCCGAGGAGGAGGCGCGAGAAGTTCGTGGGCTGCTCGATTCGGGAGCGGACTTCATTGCGCTTGCCATGCAGCACTCCATACATCCAAGTGCGGAAGTCGGCGGTGATCTTGGCTTTTTCGAGGAGGGCGATCTCATACCGGAGATCGAGAGCGTCGCCTCGCGCTTGCGCCCAGGGGAGATCAGTCCGGCATTTCGGTTGCCGTCGGGATGGGCGATTCTCACCCGCGTAAACTAATCTGAACGCACGATCCAACACGTACTACCACGCACAAAAGAAGGAGTTGTCGAATGCCACATTCGAGCCGGAGCGGTCTGCCGGTTGGACCTGAGCGACTGGGGATGCGAGCAATCGGACTTGTCGCGGCGCTTGTACTCGTCATTCTTCCCACGGCTGCGCACGCGGCGTCGGCCGACGCTCATGCCCTTCCGTCCGTCTGGGCGATTCTTCCGTTCATCGTGCTGCTCGGAATGATCGCTACGGGGCCGCTCTTCTATCACCACTTCTGGGAACATCACTATCCGAAAGTCGCCCTCGCGCTCGGTGCCGTGACCATTCTCTACTACCTCGTCGGCATGGGTGATTTCGGACCGATCTATCACGAACTCGCCGAGTACATTTCGTTTATCGCGCTTCTTGGCTCGCTCTTCGTGGCATCCGGCGCAATCCTCATCGACATCGATAAGAAGGGCACACCGCTCGTCAATGTGGTGATTCTGCTCTTCGGATCCGTACTCGCAAACTTCATCGGAACCACCGGCGCCTCGATGCTGCTCATCCGCCCGTACATGCGCGTCAACCGCGGGCGCTTGAAGGCGTACCACGTCATCTTCTTCATCTTCCTTGTGAGCAACATCGGTGGCGGTCTCACCCCGATCGGCGATCCGCCGCTGTTCATGGGATTCCTCCGCGGCGTGCCGTTCTTCTGGGTGATTGGCCATGTGTTCCACATCTGGGTTCTCACCGTCGGCATGGTCCTGCTCGTGTTCTTCACGATCGATAGCTACTTCGCGAAGAAGATCACCGATCAGGCCGAAATCGCGTATTCCGGTGGGATTCGACTCGTTGGTGGGAAGGGATTCATCTGGCTCGCAATCATTATCGGCGCTGTCTTCCTCGACCCGAACGTGATCGCCGGATTCCCCTCGCTGCAGGAGATGTTCCACCTGCCGTTCGGCATCCGCGAGCTGATCATGTTCGCCGTGATGTTCCTCGCGTATAAGACAGCGAACAAGGACGCGCTCAAGGGCAACGACTTCAACTTCGAGCCAATTCGCGAAGTCGGATTCCTCTTCATCGGCATTTTCATGACGATGGTGCCAGCGCTTCAGTTGATCGCGTACGAAGCGCAGCATTACGCGTCGGTGCTCACGCCGGGCCTGTTCTACTTCGGAACCGGTGGCTTGAGCGCGGTACTCGACAACACGCCGACGTACATCAACTTCTTCGTGGCGTCCATGGGTAAGTATGGCCTCGAAGCGGGTAATGTGAGCCATGTGCGTCTGTTCACGTCGTGCCCGGAGACGATTCTGTATCTCGAAGCAATCTCGGTTGCCTCGGTGTTCTTCGGTGCACTGACGTATATCGGCAACGGTCCGAACTTCATGGTGAAATCGATCAGCGACCAGAACGGTCTGCCCATGCCGAGCTTCTTCGGTTATCTCGTGAAGTGGGCGCTGCCGATTCTGCTGCCGATCTTCATCATCGTGTGGGCGCTGTTCTATCGGAATCCGGTCGACCACGGCGACGCGTTGAAGATCGAACCGTGCTTCCAGATCGAGCAGATCATGCAGTCCGCCGGTAGAACATCCGGTATGCCGGCCGGACACTGATCGGAGCATACGAAACACCGCGCGCGGGATGCTGAAACGTACGGCATCCCGCGGCGCGTTCTGTACATGAGCGGGCACCTCTCGAACGCATCAGCGAAGAAAGGGGACGATCATGTCACAAGCAGACCCGGGCATGTCGCGGCGCACGATTCAACAGGCGCTCGACGCGAACCTCAAGGGATTCACCATCGGACGACGACTGAGTGTCCCGTTCCATTGTGAGCTTATCAGCATCCTCGTCGGCAAGCACCGCTCCTTCGTTGGCACACCCGACATCATCACGGACTTCTCCCTGTCGCAGCGAGAGATATCCATCGTCGAGCGTTCCAATCGGATGGACCTCTACTTCGACCGGTACGAGTCGCTACAAGCAGAGCTCGGCCACTGGAAAGGAACGCTCATCGTGACATGCTGCGAGGACGGTGACGACATCTTCGAACCGAAGAACCATCGCCGAATTGAGTTCGTCTTCCGCGACGATACCTCCGAAGTCACCATTCGCGAATACCGCGAAGAACCGTGAGGCGTGAATGAATTGGCCGCGGACAGTCCGCGTCGAACAGGCATTCGATCATCCGACGGTACCCGATCCGGCAGGCGCGGCGCGGCAGACACTTGCCGGAATCCTCGACGACGTCGGCGCAAAACTCGATGGCGCCAGCGTCGCAATTACCGTGGGTAGTCGCGGCATAGCCAATCTGCCGGCCATCATCCGCGCGCTGATCGATGAACTCGCGCGACGCGGTGCTCGACCGTTCATCGTACCCGCCATGGGAAGCCACGGCGGTGGGACGGCGGCGGGACAGGCGAGCGTGCTCAATTCGATCGGTATCACGGAAGCGTCAGTCGGCGCGCCGATTCGTTCGTCCATGGAGACGGTGGAAGTCGGCCGCACCGACGATGGGTTCCCCGTCGTCATCGACCGAGTCGCCTCCGAAGCCGATCACATCCTTGTCGTAAACCGCATCAAGCCGCACACGGAGTTTTTCGGACCGTATCAGAGCGGTTTGATGAAGATGCTCCTCATCGGACTCGGTAAGCACACCGGCGCCATCAACTACCACCGCGCCGCGACGCGAATACCGTTCGAGCGCCTGATTCAAACAGCCGGTGCGCTGGTCATTGACCGCGTGAAGATCCTCGCCGGTATCGCGATTCTCGAAAACGCGCGCGACGAAACCGCGGAGATCATCGGCGTTGCTCCAAAGGATTTCCTCGCGGCGGAAGGCGCGCTTCTCAAGCGCGCAACGGATTACCTGCCGACGCTTCCGTTCGAGGATATCGACCTGCTCATCGTGGACGAGATGGGCAAGGACATCAGCGGCTCCGGCATGGACACGAACGTGATCCGTCGAAAGCACTGGGCCGATCTCAAAGTCGGCGAGAGCTTGGAACCACGCGCACCGCGTCGAGTGTTCGTACGTGACCTGACGGCGAAGTCCGAAGGGAACGCCGCGGGAATCGGGCTCGCGGACTTCACGCTCGACCGGGTCGCGGCGAAATACGACCGTCACAAGACCTACACAAACTCGATCACCGCGACGCGACCACGTGGCGGCATGCTGCCGCTCACGTTCGCGACGGACCGCGAGGCGGTGGAAGCCGCGCTCGTATCCGCCGGAGTGGGCGACCCGACGACCGCGCGCATCGTGCGGATTCGCAACACGCTGCACGTCGGACGAATGGACGTGACCCAGCCGGCGTTGGAGAGCGTCACGCCGGGCGCGTCCGTCCGCGTCCTCGGTCCGTCGGACGGACTTGAATTCGCCCGTGACGGCATGTTTTCGGTCGACAAGCTGGACGCGTAACTATTGGACAGTTAGCGGTCCCCGCGTTATTACTAATATTGACGGGTATTCAGATAGAGCTATTGTTCGCAGACTGGTAAGGAGCCTGCCGTGAAGTATCGTTGGTGGTATGCCGGAGCACTTGGAGGCGCACTCGGCGCGTTTTTCGGATACGCGCTCGCGTCGCCTCGATCACAGATTATCGGCTCAAGCGTCTGGCATGGCCCCCGCGACCGCCGCGAAATCGCCCTCACGTTCGATAACGGCCCATCACCCGACGGCACCGAGCGAATACTCGATCTGCTCCGCTCCGAAAACGTAAAAGCAACGTTCTTTGTTCTCGGACGCGCCACCGAAACGTATCCACACCTCGCGCGCGCCATTGTCGACGAAGGGCACCAGATCGGCAACCACGGATACACACACAAAAGCCTCCTTTGGGCCGGCCCAACGACAACCGCGCAGCAACTCGACCGCGGCTATCGCGCAATCGAATCGGCGTGTGGCGTCGGACCGACCGTTTATCGCCCCGCGTTCGGCTCGCGGAACTTCTTCATGCCACGCCTTCTCAAACAGCGGGGCTGGAAGCTCATCCAGTGGGCGGTATCATCGGGCGACTGGCGAGTCCATGGTGCGCGCAAGCTCACGAACTGGGTGCGGGATATCCACAACGGCGATATCCTGCTCTGGCACGATGGCGTCCGAAGCGAAATTACCACACCACGCACGGTCACCGTCGCTGCGTTGAGTCAGGTCATTCCGTTCCTACGCGACCGCGGATATTCCTTCGTGACGATCGATCAGATGCTCGGCGAGACATCGCAGGATCCCGGTGCGGTCCCATCGCCCGCAACCGCGTAGTATCAGCGTCTGCAACACTGCGATGCCGCGAGGGAGACGATTGTGGTATTCACGCGCGCCATTTCCCGATTGTGCATCGCAATTGTCGTACTCGGGTGCGCGACGCTCTCTCACTCCGAATCCGCGATCTACGTCGAGCCGGCCCACCCCGTCTACGAGTTCATCGAACGCCTAAGCGCAAAACGTCTCGTCGAGCGCCACGTCCTCGCAATCCGTCCGAAAACGCGCCACGAAATCGCCACGATACTCAGTGACATCCCACGTAAGAGCACACGCCTTACCGAGCAGGACCGTCGTCGGCTTCGCTTCTACCTTGGCGAGTTCGCCGACGAGTTGCCGTCGAACCACCCCGCCCGCGAATCCGATGCGGCGTGGTGGACGTTACGCGCAACCGAACAGGAAAAAACACACGACTACGGACTCCCATGGTGGCGGAATCTTCTTCGCAAGCGCACACTCGGTGTAGACAACGACGTCACCTTGCGGCCACTCGTCAGCCTTGGCGCGGATATTGGGCAAGATACGGCAATGACGTGGTCGCGGAAGATTCGCGTCGGCGGTTGGGCAACGTTCGGGTCTTCGTGGTCGGCGCAGGCGATGATGGTGGAGGACGTCGAGTTCGGAGACGGTGCCGCGCCACCGCCGCGATTCGGACCGGAGCGCGGCGTCGCGTTCATCGACGGCACGCTCGGATCATCGTTCAGCGTGGACGACCCGCAAGCGCTCGTCACCTACAGCGGTCGACACGCGACGCTCTCCGGCGGTGTCTTTCCTCTGGAAATCGGACACGGGCGGCACGCGAACACGATTCTCTCCGACAAGGCGCCCCCACTTCCGCACGTGCAACTCACGGTGCATCCAACGCCCGCGCTCACGTTCACGTACCTCCACATGTTCCTGCAGAGCGGCGTGCCGGATACGACGAGCCCGTGGTATACCGAGAGCGACGGGTGGCAGTCCCGTCATCTACGGAAGTACTTCGTGCTGCATCGACTCGATTACGCCGGGCGCGGCTTCGAAATTGGCCTCGGCGAGTCGGTGATCTACGGCGCGCGGAATCTCGAGCCGATCTACCTCATCCCCGTCGTGCCGTTCCGCGCGGCTCAGCACGATGTCGGCGACCTCGACAACCTCCAGATGTTCGTCGACGGCGCGCTGACCGCGATTCCGTATACACGCGTGTACGGGTCGTTTTTCATCGACGAAATGGCGCTCGAAGCACTGACGAGTCGAGATATGTCGCACAGTTGGTGGGCGTGGCAGATCGGCCTGTTGACAACCGACGTATGGGGCCTGATCCCCAACGTCGATTTGCGTGCGGAATATACCGGTGCACTGCCATGGGCATACCACCACCGCTATCCGTGGAACACGTACGACACCTACGCGTACCATGGGAACGACCCCGTCGTGGCGTATCCGCTGGGTTTCTTCAACGGACACAATAGCGACTACGCCCGGTTCGACATCCAATGGCGACCCGTATGGAATGTCGAGCTCACCGGTTCCGCGTCGCTCTCTCGACGGGGATCCGAAGGTTCGATCGTCGAACAGTACGACACCGACGCACCGGCTAAAGAGTTTCTCTTTGGCGACGTGACACGCACCTACGAATACCGCTTCGGCGTTCGTTGGGAGTTCGCGCGGGATTTCTTCGCAAGCGGCATGGTTTCGCAAACGACCCGCAAGACCGAAGATGCCGGGGTTACGAGCGCACGGGACTGGACCACGTTCTCTCTGGGCGTTACGTATAGGATATGGTGACAACATCAGGGCTACGCTGGATTGAGTTATAGATGCCGATGAACATCAAGGAGCCGCTTCATTTCCTCCGTCGCAGCATCAGTGTTCGGAAGACGTGGAACGTCGCGAAAGTATCCGCGAGCTACGGAATCTCCCGCCTTACAAAACGTCCGTTTGTATGGGGTGTCCCGCCGGTTCTCATGATCGAACCGACGAATATCTGCAACCTCAAATGTCCTCTCTGTCCAAGCGGGAACGGCACACTCCGTCGCGAACGCGGCTTTATGGATTTCGACCTGTACCGGCGCATCATCGATGACGTGCGCGGACGCACGCACATGCTCCTGCTCTGGAATCAGGGCGAGTCGTTCATTCACCCGCGCTTCCTCGATATGATTCGCTACGCCGCGGACGCCGGCATCTACACGTACTCGTCGACGAACGGCCACTTCCTGAAGGACCCGGATGCCGTAGTTCGGAGCGGCCTCGACAGCATGATCATCAGCCTCGACGGCGCGACGCCGGAGACCTACCGCGAGTACCGAGTCGGTGGGAAGTTCGAGAAGGTGATCGAAGGTACGAAAGAACTCGTTGCAGCGAAGAAGCGTCTCGGCTCGAAGACGCCGATCGTGCACATCCAGTTCATCCTGTTCAAGCACAACGAGCACGAAGTCGGCGCAGTGCGCGCGCTTGCCGAAGAGCTCGGCGTCGACAAGATGACGTATAAGACCGCACAGATCTACGAGAAGGAAGATATCCAGATCTTCTTACCGGAGAATCGGGAGTTTCGCCGCTACGAGGTCGAAGGCGACTCGTTCAAGCTGCGGAACGGGAAGCAGAGCGTGCCGAATATGTGCCGGAAGCTCTGGCTTCAACCGGTGATCAATTGGGATGGATCGGTGACGCCATGTTGCTTCGATAAAAACGGCGACTTCACCATGGGCATGTACAACGGCGACCTGCGCGAAGGCTCATTCGAACGACTCTGGAATAACGACGCATTCAACCAGTTCCGCCGCCGCGTACTCACCGACCGTGCCGCAATCGACATGTGCCGCAATTGCACCGAAGGCGTCAAGTACAACCGCGAAGAAGACATCCACGTCGTATAGCCCCGCGACCTACCGCAATCGCAGCCGATTCGTGATCTCTCCCGTTACAAGCTCTCGACGCAGTGCGTCCGGTATCGTCGCAACGTATACCTGCGACAATCCGCCGCGATTCACCGTGTAAATCACCCGCGAACCGGTGCGGTCGAACGACGGGTGCGGATGCGTGTATTGCGCGGCGCCGGGACACGCGTGCGGCATTGTGACCGGCGCGTACCGTCCACTCGCGACGTGTACCAGCATGATCCCCTGCTCCGGCCAGTTCGTATCCGCAACGATCCACTCACCGTCGGCACTCGACGCCGAATGCCAGAAGTACGGACCCGAGCAGATCGGCGTCGGCTCGGTGTCATCGAGTTCGACCTGAACGATGCCGTGCCCGGGCGGCAGCAACGGTCCTTGGAGCCTGTCTGTCGTGCCCAGCCACATCCGGTGCGCGAAATCCTGAAAACCGATACTGCGGAAGTTATTGCCGTCGATATCACAGACCGCGAGCGCGTCAGGTCCGCTCCAAGCGTGTCGAAAGTGAAGTATCGTGCCCGCATGGTTAATCGTGAGGTGGGCATTCGCGAGGTCTTCACCGAGTTCCGCGACTTCGCCCGATCGTGTGTCTATCCGGAGTGTCGTATTGATCTTCTTATCGTCGCGCGTCTTTGTGCCAAGGGTCGCGAACCAGCGTCCCGCGCCATCCATCGATCCGCCACTGAGGGTACGAACACCTTCGCATCGCGCAACTTCGCGTTCTTCGAGCGTATCGATATTCAAGCGAATTACCGCGTTGCCGCGAACACCGTACACGGCACGCGAATCGTCCGGCGCGGGATACACCGCGCTCAGCGGATGCTCGGCGTCGCTGAGAAGCGTGATCCGCTTCCCGTCGCCATCGACGCAATAGAGATCCCACGGAGCGCCGCGCATGCCGACCCGTTGGGAGTAGAAGAACACGGTGTCGTTTGTCGTATTAAACGACGGGTATTCGAAGTAGAAGGCGTGACTGTGCACCGGCGCGTTCGTCAGTTGTACGACCGCTGCGCCGGTCTCGCGGTCGGTAAACTCGATATGTTCCGCACCGAATGTAGCGCCTCGCTTCATCATGTTCGACTTCCTCAGTATAACACCTTACGTCCGATAGCGTCGGCGATTCGTCAAATGACCCGTACTGAGTTCCTGTCGCAACTCGCCGGGTACCGTCGCAACATACACCTGCGAAAGACCCGTTTCGTTCGACGCATACACGATGCGGTCGCCCGATCGATCGAACGACGGGTGCGGGTGCGATTCCTGCGGATTTCCACTTGCATGACCCCGATGCGACGGAATGACCACCGGCCCGAATCGGCCCGATTCGACGTCGACGAGCAGCAGGCCTTCATCCGGCCAATTCGTGTCACAGATAATCCAGCGCCCATCGAGCGACGACCCGGAGTGCCAGAAATATGGACCTGCGGCGACCTTCTCCGGCGGTTGATCGCCGTTCGGATCCCAGATAACGACACCGTGACCCGGCGGCAGCAGCGTCCCCTGAAAGAGATCGGTTGTCCCGTAAAACGTCCCGTGCGCGAAACCGCGGAAAGAGAGGAACCGAGCGTTGCCGCCGTCGATGTCACAGATCACTGGACCGGTTTCGCCATTCAGTGTGCCGGTGAACGTCACGAGCGTGCCTGAGTGATTCACGGTGAGGTGATGCGACGGTATCCCGTCGAGGAATGTGCGTACATCACCTGTGTGCAGGTCGAACCGAACGAGCGTCGACGTGCCATCGGCGCGGGTACCGACCGCCACATACACGCGCCCGTCACCGCTCATCATGCCGACGCCGAGTGCGCGGCCGCCCTCCCAGCGCGCGACCTCCTCGTCGGATGCGTCGTCTACACTCATGCGAACGATCGACGTGCCGCGCACACCGTAGAGCATGCGCGGCTCATCAGGCACCGAACACGGCGAACTGAATGGATGCTCGTCGTCACTCAGTTGACGGAGTTGCTTGCTCTCGATGTCCGCCGCGAAGAGATCGTACGGCGCACCACGCATCGCGACACGCTGCGAAAGGAACAACAGCGTGCGGTCGTCGGGAGTAAACGACTGGTATTCGAAGTAGAGATTGACACTGTGCACCGGCGCGTTCGTCATCTGCACGTATTCAGCGCCGGTCGACGAATCAACCAGCGTGATCTCTTCGGCGGGATAGACATCGCCTCGTTTCGCCATGGTCGCGGTCCTTCGTTGGTGAAACCGATACGAACCGACAGTCAGTCGCCCGGATCGGGTGCTGGGATATCATTCTCGGATTCGATGAGCCAGTCGATGAGCGTCTCACGCATCTGCCGCTCGACGTCCGGATGATCGGCGCGTACGTCGTGCGATTCGTCGGGATCGTTCTCGAGATCGAACAGCATTGTCTTCGGCCAACTGTTCCCACGCCAGATATCGGCCGGTGAACCGACATCCCACGGGATGTCGCCGACGCTGCGGTAGTGCATGTACTTCCACCGCGGCGTGCGGATGCCTTTCGCGACAGTGCCCTTATACGCGTTGAACTCCAGCCCAATGAACTCGCGCACCTGCTCCGCGCCATTCACGAGCGGCATCAAACTCGTACACTGACGTTGCGCCGCCTCGGGCACATCAACACCGCAGATATCGAGTACCGTCGCGAATACGTCGTTTACAAGGTTGATCCCCTCCGACTGGACACCCGCTGGAATCACACCCGGCAGTCGCATGATCAGCGTCGCGCGGAGAACCGCATCGAAGAGCGTCGGTGGTTTGCGCCAGAGATGGTGCTCACCGAGGTGCACGCCGTGGTCACTCAGGACGACAAGGAGCGTGTTCTCGCTGAGATCGAGGCGGTCAAGCGCGTCAAGCAATCGTCCGAGGTGCTTGTCGAGCAGCGCGACGACGCCATCGTACAGCCCCACCGCATGCGCAATTTCACGCTCCGACAGCGTCGGCGAATACATCGGCGGACAGGAAACGTCGGGACCGTCGTACGCCGAATCGGTATAGAGTGCGTCGAATGGCTTTGGCGGCCGCCACGGTTCGTGCGTGTCCTCACAGTCGGCCCAGAGCAGGAACGGACGCTTCCGCTTCTCCGCGTCGCCGGAGTAATCCTGCAGCCACTTGATGAGCGCGGTGACGTCCTTTGCCACGTCGGTTTCCATCTCGTCCGTGGCCATCTCCGGGAGTTCCTTCACCACGTCCCACGGCCCTCGGTCGAACGGGCTCAGATCACGCGCGAGTCCCTGATCGGAAAAGCCTCGCCCGATGCCGGGCGAAAAGACGCGTGTCGTCGCGGTGAGGTATCCTTCCGCCGCGAGTAACTGCGCCAGAGTCGTTTCATGTGATGGCAGCGGGCGGCTGTTGATGCGAACGCCGTGCGTGTGTGGATCGCGTCCGGTGAGAATGCTCGCGCGCGACGGGTGACTCGACGGCATGTGCGAGAACGTGTTTCGGAAGAACGCCCCGGCGTTGGCGAGTCGCTCGAAGTTCGGCGTCGGATGGATACCGCCGCCCCATGGGCTCAGATGATCCGGACGCAGCGCGTCCATCATAAAGAGAATGACGTTCGGGCGATTGGTTGACATGATACGTTCCTTTCAACGGTGAAATATGCAATCAGAAGAGCATAGTACAACTCGGCTCGACGGGGCAAGGATACGGACCACTTCACACGTCTATCGCACCGGGGAGACTGGCGCTCGGGATTGCTGTTGCGCACCTTCTACATAGTGTCGACATAGAAACTGACCACCGTCGATCGGACCGCGTACATGAATCCGGACACCCTCATCGAACGCGTACGCCGTGCCTGCGACGCGCTCATCGACGCCGCCGAGCCGTACGACGGCCTACTCCCGTCACTCATCGACCGCCGCACCGGCCGAATGCTCGAAGAACTACCCGAGCCAATTCCCGGCCAACGCGTCGGCGACCGCGCACATCGTGGTAGCAACCTCTCGCACGACCAATCCGTGCTGAACACGTTCTACGCGCTCTCAGACGCGCTCGGCGACCAAACGTACGCCGATGCCGGCGACCGGTATCTTGCGACGTTCGCGACGCACTGCACCGACACCGTCAGCGGCCTCTTTCCATGGGGCGAGCACACGTTCTGGAACCTCGACACGCACCGCCCCGGATTCGGACCGCTCAACGACGCGCCACCGCGTCCACGCACCGAAGGCATCCACGACCACCTCCTGCAAGCGCCGGTATGGCTCTGGCAGAAGCTCCACGCGGCGGATCCCGCCGCCGTAGAGCGCTTTGCCGTAGGACTGGAAAACCATTGGGTTGCCGAGCCCGATGCGGATACGCCCGCCGACGTCGGTGATCAGACCGGCGCGACGCTGGAGTACAACCGTCACGCGTACCTCGACCGTCGCGCGTATTTCCGCCGCAGTGGCGACCGCTCATGCGATTTTCCCCGCCACATCGGCTTCTTCCTCCTCGATTGGGCGTTCGCGTGGATACGCACCGGCCGCGACGACTTCCGCACCCAAATCGACCGCGCAGTCGACTACTGGTGGCCGATCCACGACGAATCCGGACTGTGTCTCATTCACAGTCGAAGCAATCAGCGCGATTGGCGCACACGCGGTACCAATTCACCGGTGCAGACGCTCAGTCTCGGCGTGAGTATGCTCGATGCCGCGGAACTCGTCGACCACGCAGACCCCGCACTCGCGCGAACGATACGCGAACGCGGCGAGGCATTCGTGCGCGCGTACTTCACTGTTGCGCACGATATTCCCGCAGGCCGCTTCATTGCCGCGACACAGCGCGG
>CAZWQW010000028.1:13073-23362 GCA_964635955.1 uncultured bacterium
CGCGGTACGGGCACCATCGCGCCTGACTACTCGCTTCGTTGATCTGCCGCCGGGTTGGATTATCACCATGCGCACGCGCATCTTCCCGATAGAGACCGTCGGCTGTGGAGGGTCGAAACGTGGATAACGAACTCCCGAAGAACGTTCAGCTACAGTTCATGCGCCCGAGCGAACTCGAAGCGGCGGGTCGCAGATTTCCGGTCGTGTACGTTCCGTTCGGTCCGATCGAGTGGCACGGACGGCACCTGCCACTCGGGAACGACCCGCTTAAAGCGCACGCGATTCTCGTGAAGACGGCCGAGCGCTTCGGCGGCGTCGTGCATCCGCCGGTGTATGTTCACGAAGGCTTCGCGCAGGAGCACATGCGACCGGTCATTTCCGAGTTGTTCACCCGGCTCAAACGAACCGGATTCCGCGTGATCGTTGGAGTCTCCGGCCATAACGTGCATCGTATGATCGACATGATTAACGCCGCACTCGAACCGGTTCTTGCCGACGGCGAGTGCGCGGGTATCGGCCTCTGGGAGATACCCGAAGACGACAGCGGCGAATCCGGTACCGATCACGCGGCGAAGTGGGAAACATCGAACGTGATGTTCTTCTACCCCGATCTCGTCGATATGGCGGCACTCGGAACAGAGCCACTGGCGCCGCGCATGCAGCCGCCCGACGGCATCGGCGGCCTCGACCCGCGCGAGCACGCATCGGCGGAGGTCGGCCGTCGCAACGTAGAGATCTGCTCCGAGGCGTTGGGTGTGAAGGCGCGCGAGCTTCTGGAGTCACTCCCGCCCGACAAGCGAAATTTCGCAATTGACGCTATTGTTCCCGGCTCATGGTGGATGGTATGACGGTACAGACGACATCGCCACAATTTCTGAACGACCCAGTGTTCCGCCCGCTTCCCCTCGGGAAAGTGCGACCTGATGGCTGGCTGAAGCGACAGCTTCGTATTCAAGCCGACGGTCTATCGGGCCATCTCGACGAGTTCTGGCCCGACATAGCCAAGAGCAAATGGTTCGGTGGAAATGCGGAAGGTTGGGAACGAGCGCCCTATTGGCTCGACGGGTTCATACCGCTCGCGTACCTCCTCGACGACGCCGCACTGATCGAGCGCGCGAACGCCAGAATGGATTACATCATCGACCATCAGCGCGAGGACGGTTGGCTCGGCCCGGAAGACGTCGAGCGCGACGTGTGGCCGCTGTTCCTCATCGTGAAGAGCCTCCTCCAATACGCCGAAGCGAGCGGCAGCGAACGCCCCATTCAAGCCGCCGACCGACTCCTGCGCCGGATCGACCGCTGGATCGGTCAACACGGCCTGTGCGCATGGGCGCAGTTGCGGTGGCCGGAACTCGCCCTCGTCTCGCAGGCGATGTGCGACCGCACCGGCGAACGCTGGTACGCTGAACTCGCGAGCCGCGCCGCGCGGTTTGGATACGACTGGGTGACGCACTTCATCGAGTTTCCGTTCCGCGAAAAATCCACACGATGGGATATGGACACCCACGTCGTCAATCACGCGATGGCGCTCAAGCTCGCAGCGATTCTCTACCGACTGTCCGGCGCATCGGACGATCGCGACCTCGCGCGAATCGCGTTCGAGCAGCTCGATTGCTGGCATGGACAGGCGAACGGCATGTTCACCGGCGATGAGGCGCTTGCGGGACTCATGCCGTCTCAGGGAACGGAGCTGTGCGCCGTCGTCGAGGCGATGTATTCGCTTGAGATACTCGTAGCGACACTGGGCGAGGCGTGGCTCGGTGACCGGCTCGAGAAGATCGCGTTCAACGCGCTCCCCGCAACCTTCTCACCCGACATGTGGGCGCATCAGTACGACCAACAGGCGAACCAGATTCGCTGCGCGGTAATCGAAGACCGTATCTATACGACGAACGGAGCCGACTCGAACATCTTCGGCCTTGAACCGAACTACGGCTGTTGCACGGCGAACATGCACCAAGGGTGGCCGAAATTCGCGGCGAACCTGTGGATGGAAGTAGTCGAAGCGGGTGGCGCGAACGGGCTTGCCGCGGTCGCCTACGCGCCGTGTTCCGTACACACGACGGTGAACGACGCGGACGTGACGCTGACGGTTGCCACAAAATACCCCTTCGAGGACTCCGTCGTCATCACGATTCATACCGAGACGCCGGTGCACCTGCCGCTGCATTTCCGGATACCGGCGTGGTGCGAATCTGCCAGCATCATCTACGGTGCAACAAAAGAAACGCCGACTGCCGGCACGTTCCATCGGATCGAGCAGACGTGGGAAGACGGTGCGACAATATCACTGCATCTGCCGATGATGCCGCGTGTAATCGATCGCCCCTACGGCGTCTCCGTCGAACGCGGACCACTCGTCTATTCGCTCTTCATCGGCGAGGAATGGAGCCGTATTCACGAGGACGTTCCCGGACGCGAACTTCCACACGGCGATTGGGAAGTGCATCCGACGAGCGCATGGAACTTCGCATTGGTCATCGATCGGAAAGCGCCGGAAAAGTCGTTCACCTTCGAGGAGCGACATGTCGGCGCGACGCCCTTCTCGCCGTCGGGCACTCCCGTGATTTGCCGCGCGAAGGGGCAGCGCGTTCCAAGCTGGGGTGTCGCGCAGGACGCCGCGGAAGCACCACCGCGGCCGCCGTTCAACGTTGACTCGGAACTGGTTGAGCTTTCGCTGATTCCGTATGGCTGCACGAATCTGCGGATCACCGAGTTTCCGGTCGCGCCGTAAGAAAAGACGAATAACGCGCAGATATTGCATGAATTAGCGCTTTTATCTGCCGAATATGCAGCAACGCGACAAAAAACCGGACTGCTACCAACTACACGCGGTAACAGTCCGGTTTTCTATGAAGATCGCGGAGTGTTCTATATCGGTCGCACGTCGAACGCGGAGAACCCTTCCGCGAGGATATCCGCTGCGAGCGTCGGCTCCAGTCGCCCATCGAGAAGTGCCTGATACGTCCGCGCGCGACTCATGATGTTGTTCACATAGTTCACCGCTTCATGCCCACGCGCGTACCCGGAAGCAGTGCGCTCGTAGTAGTTCTGGCGAGAGAGATTCAACAACATCCACTCGACATTGCCCTGCCACACATCCGGGTTCAACTGCTCTTCCGCAGCGAGGAGTCGTGCATCGCGCACGTGTCCGTAGCCGACATTGTACGACGCGAGAGCAAACGCGAGCCGGTCGTGCGGGTGAAGTGATTCGTCGAAGCGGTCATACAATTCGCGCAGGTACCGCACACCTGCTTCGATGTTCTGCTCCGGGTCGGCGAGATTGCGCACACCGAGCGCCTCACCGGTCCGCGGCATGATCTGCATGATCCCCTTCGCGCCGACCCAGCTCTTCGCGTTCGGATTGAAACGCGATTCCTGGTACGCCTGCGCCGCGATCAGCGAGAAGGCGAATCCGTACTGCGCCGCATACTTGTCGATCAGATGATCGTACTGCGAGATGCGGCCGTCGGTGCGAAACTCCTGCAGCGAGTGCTTGTATGTGCCCAGCCCCTGCGCGTGATTGAAGTAGCGTCGGGTGAGGATGTTGAACGTCGCCGAGCGACCCGTCGTCGTGTATAACCCGTCGATGTACTCGTTTATCGCGTCGAGTAACGCGTTTGCATTCGGGCGAACGGCCCATGCAAGGTCCTCGTCCGCGCTGATACGGGTATTGATGCGAAGCGAATCGTAATGACTCCGCTCGAGTCGCGCGATGTTCACGTCAGCGACGGTGACGTCGATCACGCGGTCCATGAGCAGTTCGATGATGTATTCTGTGTCGTAGTATTCCGGCACCGCAACGATCTTGATACCGCCGCCAAGCTCCTTGTTGAGCTCCTCGAGGCGACGGTAATAGGAACTTCCGGCCCGAACGTGAACCTGCTTCCCGATGAGATCCTCGGGTGCATTGATTCGTGGGCCGCCAGTGCGCGTCAATACGACCTGATAGACGCTGTTGTACGGTTCTGAAAACGCAACCTGCTTCGCGCGTTCCGGCGTCACAGTCATTGCCGCAGCGATGATGTCACCGCGACCTTCAAGCAGCCACGGGATCATGTCGTCCCATCGCGGGGGAACAACCATCTTCACATTCACGCCGAGTTTCTCCGCGAAGTCGTAGATGAGCTCGTACTCAAAGCCCATCTCGGTGCCTCGATGGAGGAAATACGTGTAGGCGCTGTTCCGCGTGAGCACACGAAGCGTGTCGCGAGCCACGATAGAGTCGAGTGGGAAGGTAATCGCGCGGACTTTCTGCGGACGCAGCGCGAGCATTTCCAGCGCGCTGGCATCAGGAGATTCCGTTTCAGGATCAACCCGCGAGCAGCCGTTCAGGACCGTACCGAGGATTACCAAGGTCGCGACGACGAGGATGCCGGCAATCAGCTCCCTCGGGCTTTTCGTCACCCTGGTGTATCGACGGTTCGTATACATGCAACCTCTTTGGTGATGTGGGTGCGTTCGTTCCGATCGGCGGTTACTATCGTATGGTTTCGTGAACTGACCGCCTGATCTTTGATCACGTAACGCGAAAACCGGTACTATTGGAAGCAACTCCTGTGCCAAAATCGAATTCGGCTGCGGTAACATGACGTAGCATATGCGGATAAGGTGAGATTGATCCGGTCGACGAATGACCTGCGCGGTTCAAAACGATTGGTGCATGTCTCATATCGGTACAGGCTTTTTGTAAGTAGCGTATTTATCTATAAACATTGTATATACGCGCATTTATAACGATCGCGAGATCGCCGCATCGGAGGCTCAATGATTACGATTCGCTGTGTACGCGCAATAGTAACTGCGCCGGGTGGTATTCATTTGGTGGTGGTAAAAGTTGAGACGTCCGAGCCGGGTTTGTATGGGCTGGGTTGCGCGACGTTCACTCAGCGGTATGCCGCGGTGAAGGCCGCCGTCGATGAACATCTCGCGCCACTGCTCGTCGGACGCGATGTCGCGCGCATCGAAGAGCTTCAGCAGTTGATGATGGTGCACGGATATTGGCGCAACGGACCCGTTCTCAACAATGCGATTTCCGGTGTCGATCAGGCACTGTGGGATATCAAGGGGAAGGTCGCCGACATGCCGCTGTACGACCTCCTCGGCGGAAAAATGCGTGAAGCCGCAGCCGTTTACCGTCATGCCGACGGATCGGACCTCGCCGTTGTCGAAGAACGGGTGCGCGGGTTTTTCGACGACGGCGTACGGCACGTTCGCGTCCAATTCGGCGGATACGGCGGCACGGCATCCGAAGGAATGGCGCCAGACGGTGCCCTGTCCGGAGCGTACTATCACCCCCGGCGGTACACCCGCGACGCGTTACGCGCGCTCGAGCACATCCGCTCGGCCGTCGGCGACGACGTCGAGCTCCTGCATGACGTGCACGAACGACTCAAGCCTGTCGAGGCTGTCGAGTTCGCGAAGGAAGTCGAACCGTTGCGGCTCTACTTTCTCGAAGACCTGCTCGCGCCCGAGGATATCGACTGGTTTGAAAACGTCCGCGCGGTATGCGCGACGCCGCTCGCGATGGGTGAGCTGTTCTGTCATCCGCGTGAGTGGACCCCGCTCATCGCGAATCGCCGGATCGATTTCGTCCGCATGCATATCAGCATGATGGGTGGTCTCACGCCTGCTCGGAAGGTCGCGGCGTTTAGCGAGCAGTTCGGCGTACGGACGGCGTGGCATGGACCCGGCGACGTATCGCCGGTGGGGCACGCGATCAACGTACATCTCGATCTCGCGAGTCCGAATTTCGGCGTTCAGGAGTGGTCCGGATTCGCACCGGAAATCAGCGACGTCTTCAGCGGATTGCCAGAGCTGCGCTGCGGGTACGTGTACGTGTCGGATCGACCGGGGCACGGTGTGGATATCGACGAAGCCGCCGCGAAAGCATATCCGCCGATCCCGCGCGTTGATACATGGACACAGGCGCGACTAACCGACGGGAGCATCGCGCGACCGTAACGACGGAGATCAGCTCCGCACGCCGGTAATCAGCCACGCGTCTCGGCCGTCGGCGTGTACGGGAAACGGACGCAACTGCACGGCAAAACCGGCGCGCTCCATACTGCGCACCCACGTATCGACGGGAAACAGCCCCATTTCATGCTGGTCCTCCTCAATGCGTAGGCGACCACTTTCCCGTATCTCGAACGTGAAGGCGACTTCCATTATCGTATCGGATGGATCCGAGTCGAACTCCGTCGAGAGCATCGTGACTTCCATGTCGCCGTCGCTTCGCGTGTCCTCGCTGAATACCGGCGGATGAAACGTCTCCCGATACCAGTCCGGCGCAATGATCAGGACTCCACCCGGCCGTAGGTGAACGCGCGCCGTTTCGAACGTCTTCGCGATGTCGTCCTCGCTGAGGAGGTAGCTCACCGCATCGTGAATGAGCACCGCATCGAACGTCGAAACCCCGCCGGATTCATCGCGCAGCCGCACGCTCCGCATATCACCCACGTAGTGCGCAACGCTCGGATTCAGCTTCCGCGAGTGTGCAAGCATACCCTCGCTGAGATCGACGGCACACGCGCTTACCACCATGTCGCCGTGGTCGCCGACGATATGCGACAAATTATGCCCGCCGCCGACACCGAGCTCGAAAACCTGCACCTCTCCCGGTCCGACGGTGTCTCGCAGCGCATCGATCCAGTATCGCGCCTCCTCGGCGTAGTCTTCCGGCGGACTAATCAGTGGCCATAACCACGCCATATCGCTATAGAGTCGGTGTTTTTTCATTGTGAACCCTTATCACAACACAAAAGCCGCCAATCCACAAGGATCGACGGCTTTCGCGCTCGCCATATCAGACCGATCTCACCAGCCGTGGATACCGTGTCCCGCGCCCGGGAAGAACAGGTAGTCGATGAGGAAGCTGAGCATGATCGCCGCCGCATATCCCGCCGCGATACCGATAAACGCCGGCCGCGCGCGCTCGTACGTTTCCTGACCACCGATGCGCAGGATCAACACCTTGATGAGCCACACGAAGAAGATCGTGAAGGCGATCCGGTTCACCATGTTCGCCGCGGCGATCGGGAATCCGATCGGGTGGATCGGCCAGCCCGGGAAGCGGTACTGCATGAACGTCAGGATCGACATTACCAGCGCACCAACGCCAAGCGCACTCCACCGCTGCAGGTCCGGCTCCATGCGCGCCTGCATCTTCTGGATGATCGTTGTATAGATCTGGTTACCGTGGAACGCCCAGTGCGTAGAGAGGAACGTCGTCGCACCGTGGTTATAGCTGATCCACAGGTAATACACCGCGCCGACGAAGAACGCGACAGTCGCACCAATCGCAACGACAACGAACACCCGTCGACCTTGTCGCTTCAGCTTGCCACCCAGATACGCGGCGTGGAAGATCGCCGGCATGAGCGGCGCGCGCCCGTTCACGATCAGCGAATACGTCCCCACCATCCCGACGATTGCCGAGCCGGGAATGCCAACCGTTCCGAACGTCGCGAAGGTGAACATCGACGGGGTGAGCGGACTCTGCA
The DNA here is from genome assembly GCA_964635955.1 of uncultured bacterium. Taxonomy (GTDB): domain Bacteria; phylum Latescibacterota; class MWCZ01; order MWCZ01; family MWCZ01; genus CAZWQW01. The sequence continues at coordinate 20,579 of CAZWQW010000028.1, forward strand.
TGTAGACGATACCCGTCTGCGCTACGAGTCGTGTTGCGCCAAGGAACGCAACGAATGCACCGAACAGGTAGACGAGCGCCATCTGCCAATACATGCCGAGCGCGACCATGAAAAAGAACATGTACAGCGTCGCCGCAGCTAATCCGAGGATCGCCCAGCGGTAGGGTAGCAGCTCGTTCTCGTCGTCGGCTTCGTCTTTCCCGATGAATACTCGCCACACGTGTCTCAGATGCCCGCGTGCCATCCAAAGGCTGATGAACACGAAAATGATGAATCCGCCGAAGCCCTGCCAGCTCGTGAGCGCATCACGCGACGAGTAGACGTCGCCCGATTCGCCGAGTGTGAAGCCGACGCGGTTCGCGATACCCGTCTCGAACAAAACGATGAGATTCCAGAACCACACGCTGAACAGCACGTTCGTATTCACCATGTAGGCGAACCCGAGCACGTAGAAGTTGATGCGCATGGAGTAGTCCGGGAAGCCGGGTCCGAAGCGCAGCGCGTACGAGCGGAATGCGGGAATCTGCGGGAACTGTGGCTCGAAATACGAAATAGTGTTGAAGAGGATGATAAAGAGCGGTATTCCAGCGCCGATCCAGAACGAACGCTTGCGGAGCATTTCCGGAAGATTCCACCGGCCACCCGGGTTGCTCATGATCTCCAGCGGCACCTGCGCGAGCGGGAACGGAAGCCGCTCATGCTCGGCCCACTGCTTCCGGAGTAGCGCCGCGAGGCAGATCGATGCGAAGCCAACCGCACCGACAAACGACGACCACCAGAACATCGGGATGAACCAGATGTTCCATGGAATGCTTACGCCGCTCGGCATACCGACAAACGCCCAGCGCAGCTCCTGCGACGGGCCCTGAACAACCCACCACTGCTGCAAATGCGGCCAGACGTCGTCAATCCATCGGTTTTCCGGCGTAGCGTAGTAATACGGTGCGCCCATAACCGCGAGCGGCCAGTTGAGCATGTCGGAAGTCGCTGTCACCGCCGCGAGAAACGCCATGATGAACACGACGATAAGTTCCGCAGGCGAAAACATCGCACGCTTCCAAACGCGTCCGATCACCGAATTGAGGATGACAAGGCCGAAGAAGGTGCCAAAGGTCGCGACGGGGAGTTGCGAGAGGTTGAGTCGAGACGCACCCACGATAAACTCACTCAACGGTACCCAAACACTCAAAAGCGAACACACGACGATTCCGACGATGACCGATCGTACGGAAATCGTGCCGTAGCTTTCGAAGGTGTTTTCGTCTTCAAAATCGCGACCAATACGGGCCGTGACTCGTGCATTATCTGGTGCAGTCTTTACTGTGCTCTGTTGTGCGGTGTCTGGCATGAAGGCGCCTCGGAATCGGGTCAGCGCGAGCATACGGTCGATGCGCGCGTTCTCGATAGTCGGTACGAATCAATGCGAGAATGGCAAAATGTACCGCTCGCGGCCGGCGGTGCCAATCCCAATGACGGAATCCACGTGCCGGAAGACCGTAGGCGCGCGATGCCATCCGCACGATATTCATACCGGAAAACCGTCACTACGTCGAAGGAGGGCTTGATGCGCATCGACATCGAAGCCGGTCTGAAATACCCGAAGATCGACATGCATTCCCATGTCTTTTTCATGAATAATCCCGATGCCGAAGCGGAGTCTTCCGATCGACTCGTCGAAGCGGGCGACACACTCGGCATAACCGAGTTCTGGTCATCGGCGATCATCGCGTACCGAAATGCCGAAATCGAGGAGGTACGCGCCGTGAACGACACGATCCTCCGTGTCATGAAGCGGCATCCAAAGCGCATCCGCGGTATGTGCTTCATCATTCCCTCCCATTTCCGCAACGCACTCGACGAAATGGACCGGTGTCTTGACGAGGGCATGGTCGGAATCAAACTCTACCACCAATACACCCTCAGCGACCCGGTCCAGTACCCCGTCATCGAAAAGGCGATCGCGCGAAACGCGCCGATTCTCATGCACGCCGGCAAACTGACTCCGGAGCATCACGCCGGACAGCCGCTCGTATCCTACGGCGAACACTTCACCGAGCTCAGCAAGCGATATCCCGAAGCGACGCTCATCCACGCACACATCGGCGGCGGCGGCGACTGGGAGTGGACCGTGCGCGCGATGCGCGACGCGTCCCCGAATGTCCATGTCGACGTGAGCGGGAGTAATCTCGACGACGGGCAGGTGGAGTTTGCCGTGAGCGAACTCGGTATCCAACGCGTGCTGTTTGGCACCGACGGCACCATGGCGGGATGCATCGGTAAGGTGCTTGGCGCCCGCATATCCGACTCCGACCGGTCGGCGATATTCCGTGAAAACGCGGTGCGTCTACTCAAGCGACGCGGACTGATGCCGCTCGATTCCATACGTGAGGAGGTTGCGGCGTGATTTTCGACATCAATGCATGGGTCGGGACGTGGCCGTTTCGACACCTCACCGATTCCGACGCGCACGGAGTCGCCGGTCGCATGGTCCGTGCGGGAATCGACCGAGCCGTTGTCTCATCGATTGAAGCAATCTTCCACCGGAATCCGCAACCGCTAAACGAACGTCTGGCCGAATCGCTCGAACCGTTCGACGGCAAGCTCCTCGGTGCGGCAACGATCAATCCAATTTTCCCCGCATGGGAAGACGATATCCGAGACGCGCACGAGAAGCTCGGCTTCCGCGCGGTTCGTCTCTTCCCACAATACCACGACTACGATGTCGCCGGATCACTGGCGAAGAAGGTCGTCGCGATGTGCGCGGAACGGCATCTCGCCGTGTTC
>CAZWQW010000028.1:23462-32065 GCA_964635955.1 uncultured bacterium
CCCTGAAGCTGGATTTCGCGATAGAACGACTCATCTCCGTACGCCACGGGAAACGTGTAACCGTTCCGTTCGAGATACGGCGCGACCCGTTCGCGGTTCTCGTCGAAGTTGACGGTGAGAACAAGGACATCGTCGCGGTCGCGGTATCGCTCGTACGCCTGCTGGATATTCGGTAACTGCTTCCTGCAGGGGGTACACCACGTCGCCCACGCATTCAGCACGATCACCTTCCCGAAAAGGCTGTCCGCAACGTAGACCGCGCCATCAGTTCCGGTGAGTGAGTACTTCGGTGTCGGCATCTCGATTTTCTCGGCAAGAAGCTTTATCCTACGCCGTTCGCGTGCATTTGTGACGAGCGTATCCAGCATATGCGCAACCGATGTGCGGTAGCCGTAGATCTCGGGATACAGCGCCATGATGGCGTCTCGCGCCTCGTCGTCTTCGTACCGCAAGCGGACTACATCCATGTAGCGCGTCAACGCGGCCGGCTGGTTTCCCATCTCGCGATGAAGGCGCGCGAGGTGACGAAGGAAGTTTGGCGAATCCGGCACACTGTCGATCGCGGTCTCGAAGGAATCGCGCGCGTCAGCGAGTCGCGCGTTGAGCATCTGGAGCTTCCCGCGCACGTAGTGCGCCTCGCCGATCATGAGTCGACGTTGTTCGCTCCACTGTTCAGGTGTGAGATTCCCCGGTTTCTCCACGGCATACGCTTCATCGAGTGCGCGCCGAGCCAGTCGCAGTCCGGATTCCCCCGCGATATCGTGGTTCGCGTAGACCGACGCGACATAATTGATCGCGCCTCCGGACGAATCCGCCGTGAGGAACCGACCGGCAGCGGCGATAAGCGTCGATTGCGGGCTTCCCAGCTCATCGTGTGACCGGAGAATCTGGTAGCCCGCGACGCGTTGGATCACGTTGTCGTCCGGGTATGCCTCGGCGATGCTGTCAAGCGCAACGATTCTCCCATGGAGATCGTATTCAGTGCGCTCGAGAATTGCCGTGATCTCCTTCTGCCGCCGCGTGCTTTCTCGCTGACGTGAATGCATCCAGAACAAGGTTCCTGCGACGATCACGACCATGAGGACGAGGCCGATAAGCGTATTGCGACTCATGCATAACTCACGGGGATTACGGTGGTAACTACGCCGAATCGATTTCGGCTGATTTGTTGGATACGTGACAATAGCCAATCACATGGCTGATAGCAACTCATACCGCCTCATCTTGCGGCACCACGCTTGCCCCACAGATATGACGCACCTAATCTGAGCATACCGTCTGCACACTGAGCACGTTCTAATGCGATTCGACGAGGAGGCCATATGCGCGCAGCGATGCTCGAAGCGCCACGTACAATGGCGATTCGCAATGTATCCGATCCGGTTCCCGAAGCCGGTGGCGTGATACTCAAGGTCGGTGCCTGCGCGATCTGTGGAACCGACGTTCGCATCTACAACCACGGCCACAAACGGATCACCCTTCCCGCGATCATCGGCCACGAAATCGCCGGAACCGTCGTCGCAATCGGTGCCAACGTCACCACGTACGCACCGGGCGATCTCGTCGCCCTGTCGCCTCCGGGATGGTCCTGCGGAGTGTGCCGCAACTGTCGGCGCGGTCAGGAAAACCTCTGCGGCGACCGGCAGGCGCTGTCGTACGAGTACCCGGGCGGATTCGCCGAATACGTCGCTGTTCCCGCACCACTGGTCACGAACGGCAGCCTCCACCCAATCGCTGAATCCACCGATCTGGCACACGCAGCGATCACCGAGCCACTGGCGTGCTGCATCAACGGCCAGCAGCAGGTACATTGGCGCCCTGACGACCGCGTGCTCATCATCGGCGGCGGACCGATCGGCATCATGCACAGCGAGCTCGTCCGAGCCCGTGGCGCTGAATCCGTCGCGATCATCGACGTCGCCGAACCGAGACTCAGCATGATCCGGCAGAACCTTCCCGATGTCGTCGCAATCGACGGTCGCGAAAACGCCGTCGAACGTATCCGCGACTGGTCCAACGGCGATGGTCCGGACGTGGTGATCGTGTGCACGAGCTCCGCATCCGCGTACAGCCTCGCGTTCGAAACCGCCGGTCGGTGTGGACAGGTGCTGCTCTTCGCCGGTCTGCCGAAAGACGGATCGGTCTTGCAGGTCGATATGAACGCGATTCACTACCGCCAGCTCGCGTGGTACGGGTCGTTCGGCTCGATGCCGCAACAGGGCGCCGAAGCATTGCGCCTCCTCACGTCGGGCAAGGTGAATCCCGCGCGCATCGTCACGCATCGCTTTCCACTCGCCGAAATCGGCGCCGCGATGGAAACCGCGCAATCCCTGAGCGGCCTTAAGATCGTTATTCAACCGGGAGACTGATCGCCGTGGCGGCAGACAGCGTTCTTGTCATCGACCTTGGTACTCACAAGGCGACTGCGGCGCTCATGGACAGCGCGGGTAGTATCGTCGCGCGCGCTGAATCGCCGCGGTACCCAACCTACCGCGATCATCCGGGTTGGGCCGAACAGGAGCCCGGCGACTGGTGGGACGCCGTCGTTCACGCGATACGCGGCCTATCCGACGCGGGACACACGCCGCGCAACGCGGGCCAAGCACCGCGCAACGCGGGCCACGAACCGCGCAACGCGGGCCACGAACCGCGCAACGCGGAGCCTACTCCGCGCAACGTCATCGGCGTCATTACTGTCGGGCACGGACCGAGCCACCTTCCCATCGGACCGGATCTGCAGCCACTCGGACGGTCGCTCATCTGGCAGGACACACGCGCACGTGCCGAAGCGGCGTGGATATCCGCGCACACAACCACCGAAGAGCGATTCGGCGCGCTTGGTTTGCACCTTCCCATCGCACCCGGCATGGGGCCGGCGAAGCTCCTCTGGCTCCGCGACAACGACCCGGAACGCTACATAAACGCCGTCGCGATCATCCAGCCGAAGGACTACATCGCACTGAAGCTCACCGGCGAGCTTGGCACTGACCGATACGGAATGAAAGACATCGTCCACGCCGGTACCGGAGAGTTCTCCCCATGGTACGCGGAGCGACTCGGCCTGCGCCGCGATATCGTTCCACGAGTGTCGACGCCATGGACCGTGATCGGCTACACAACCGCCGACCAGGAACGCGCCACCGGCCTCCCCGCTGGGATTCCCGTGGGATGCGGAACGATCGACGCGTTCAGTGGTTTGATCGGCTCGGGCGGTCAGGATGCCGGAGAGATATGCGACGTAAGCGGCACTTCGGAGATCATCGGCCTGATTCGCGATGCTCCTGCCGCACCGTTCGAGGGGTTCCTCTGCTATCCGCTCGTCAACGACTCATCAGTCGTCTTCGGCGTAACACGCGCCGCCGGCGACTCCATCGACTGGTATATCCGGCGTATCGCGCAAACCGACGATGTTGCGACGTGGCTTCGCGAATTCGAAGCGCGACAACGTGATGTCGCACCTTCGGATGTCGCTCCGCTGCTCTTCTGGCCGTATCTCGACGGAGAACGCAGCCCCATGTGGAACGCCGACCTCCGTGGGATGTTTATCGGTCTCGACGTGAACACCGACATCGATGCCATGGCGCGCGCGGTCTTCGAAGGCGTCGCAATGTCGGTTCGACACAACATCGAACTCCTTCGCGAGCGAACGGGAACGATGCCGACACGCATGTGGGTCGGTGGTGGCACGGCGCGTTCGCAACTTTTCAACCAGATCAAAGCCGACGTTACCGGCCTCGATGTCTACGTGAGCGCAGAATACAACAGCACCGTTCGCGGTGCTCGCGCAATGATGGACGTAGCCCTCGGACGGCACCCCGACGTGCTCACCGCCGTCCGATCGCTCATCGGAACGCCGCGCGTGATTCGTCCGCGGGACCAGTGGCGCGCGCGTTATGATCGCCTCATGGACGTCTATCGCAGCGTACCGGAGCTCATGACACCGGTATTCGCGAATCTCGCAGAAATACGTCGCGATTCGTAACGCGCGGAGACTCGACGCGAAGCATTGCGCGGTTCAGCGAAACAATTCGTATCTTTACCGTGTATCGTCGACCACGCAACGTAAAGGAGACCGCGTTGCCGAATGTGACGCGTCTTATCGATCTCGGAGAGGTTTCCGGTCTGCGCTCGCAGTGTGTCTACCACGCGCTCAGCGAGTGTATCGGAATCGACTCCGAGCCGACCCTCATCCTGACGTCGCCGACCGAGCCATGCGTTTCCGTCGGCCTCTATCAGGAGACGGAGCGCAACGTCGACACCCGCGCCTGTCGCGACGCCAACCTCCCAATCTTTCGACGTATGCTCGGTGGCCGCGCGATGATTATCGACTCCGGTCAGATGCTCTTCCAGACGGTATTTCCCGCGTCACGAGCAGCTCGCAGCGCAACAAAGCTCTACAACGACGTTCTCCGTGTCGCTGTGGAAACGTATCGCCATTTCGGTACCGACGTGCACTACCTGCCCGTCAGCGACATTCGCGTGAGAAACGCCCGCCTCGGTGGGAGCGCCATCGGCCGCCTCGGCGACGCGATCGTGCTTGCGTCGGGCATCGTGCTGGACTACAACGACGAACTCGCGCGCCGCGTATTGAAAACGGTCGACTGTGATTACACGAGTATCGCCGAACAGACCGACCATGCACCAGACCCGACAGCCGTGCGTGATCACTTCCTCGCCGAATACGAAACCCGTATGAAAACGTCGCTACACCTTGGAATGCTCACCGAAGCCGAGTGGAGCGCAATCAAGGCGTGCGAAGCGAAAATCGGCGACGCTGCTTGGGTGCGCGAGGTAGACGATCGGATCGAGTCGTTGCGTCGGGTTCCCGATGCCGATACACGAATCGGCGACGGTGTCTATGTTGCCCCGGGCGGCCAGATCCGCGCGACGGTGCGCGTGAAACACGACCTCATCGACGATCTCGTGCTCAGCGGTGACTTCTTCTTCTACGAAGACCACCGACACGGGCTTGAGCAGGCGTTCCTTGGGACTGAATGCACATGGGAGAGCCTCATGACCGTTACGGAAAACTACTACCTCCGCAACGAGGTCGATAGCCCGGGAACCGAGCCGTCCGCGTGGGTAACCGCCATCGATAGCGCTCTCAACAACACTGACGAGTAGTCTGCAACGATCCGTTTTAACAGACAAAACCCGCCGGAACGCGTCGCTCCGGCGGGTTTTTCGTTGTTCGCACGGACGTTGTGTTCGCACGGACGTCGAGTCCGCTCGAACGTCACGTTCGCGTACGTGATTACCGCGAGAACACGCAGATCGAATCCGGACGCTTGATGCGCAGCGCGACCGTTTCCAGAACACGGAACTGGTGATCGAGCCCGTCAGCGCCGAGTGCCGCGACGGACAGGTCAACCCCGATCGCCAAGTCGACGTTCTGCGCACCGTCGGCGATGAGAACCGCCTCGCCATCCTTGAGCACCGGACTTTGGAATACACCGTCCGATACGAGCTCGCGGATGAGCGAGATCTCCAGCGCGCCCGTCTGCGCGTACGGCTTCTGCAACTGCGCGTATCCCATCGGGCTCACGATAAGGGCGTACGGGCCGGGGAAACCGTTTGCCTGAAGCTTTCCGATACCCGCCGCGATATCCGAGAATGCCGCGGTCTGGCTCCAGTCGCCCATCTTGGCTTTCGTGCTGCCTTTGACCGTCATCAAACCATCGAGACCGGCCTTCGCGTCACCACGCAGAATAAGCGTGTCCTCTGCCATGGCGACGGCAGATGATGCAGCCGCGGCAGGTCCAAGCGCGAGCGGAAGTACGTTGTTACGCGCGGCTTCGATCTCCCGCCACGTCAGGTAGAAGTCCTTCTTCAGCTCCTGCAATACGATGAAACGACGATTGCCTTGACGAATCGGTTCGTCGGGTGATATGCCACAGCCTTCAAACGAATCTACCGGCACCGTCTCAACGCCGGCACCGAGCGGGCCGAATATGGGCAGCACCCGCCGACATACCAGCCGCTTCTTCGCTACTTCTACGACGATCGAATCAACCTTTTCCCACTCACTGTCTGTCAGGGGTGCATCGCCACGCATGAGAAAATCCGACATGTTCGTATCCTCCGTTTTGTATTTCGGTATCGCGAAAAAAACGTGTGCATCACTTCTTGCGGAACAGTGATCCGACCGTCGGCTTCTTGTCCCGTGGAACATCCGGCTTCGTAGCGTCCTTTGCCGGTTCCGCTTCCGACTGCTTCGGCGTCTCTGGCTTCGAAGCCTTCGCTTCGCTTGAAAGCGTCGACAGCTGGTCTTCGAAATCCGCCGCGTGATGCTCCTCCTGGAACTTGATGTAGCCCCAGAGCTCGCGCAGCTCATCGTCGTCGACCGCGTCGATGTGCCGCTGGTATCGATCCTCGGCTGCGCGTTCCAGTTTCGCGTTGCCGACGAATATCTCACGCAAGTCCTTCGTGTATGTCACCGGATCCGGGACCATGTCCACTTCGCCGCCCGATTCGATGATCTCCTCGGCGACCCACGCCATATGCCGCATTTCATCGATCGCGCGGTCTTCGAGATTGTCCGCGAGCCATCCATCTTCAACGGTGAACGACTGATGCAGATACCGTAGAATGGCGTTGTACTCGCCCGATACGTCCTCCTGGAAGAAACGCCAGAGCATCCGCTTCTTCTTGTCCGGACTCTTATCGAGGTCGGCGATGTGAAGCTCACCCGCCGCGACAAGCGGTTCAATCTTCTCAAGAAGACCGATGAACTCGCCCTTGTGATAGAGCTCATCGCCGCGAATTCGTTCAAGGAGTCGCCGTACGTCGGCGTTTGGGATAGACTCGATGTGCTTCGCATACGTGTCGGCCGCATCCTGCTCCGCCGCCACGTTCATGCGAATAAGGGCGACCGGATCGCGGTCGAACGGCACCGCAGGTACCGTCATGTTCGGCTCGCCACCGAGCATGCGGATCGCCTGACCGAACCACTTGAAATGGCGCATCTCATCACGGGCAATCTCGACGATACTCGCTTCGAAATCCTCGAGGGTCCACCCAGCGAGGAGATACTGGAGGATCGCCTGATGCTCCATTTCCATATCGTGCTGAAGTAAGCCGATAACCTCTTCATTTGTCATGGGGCACTCCTTCAATCGAATGTGCAAAGCTCCGTTCGATTTCAGTTCAACGCAATATTCCCGCTCATACCGTCTGCATTGGCACGCAGAAACCTCGCGAGGCGCGCATCGAGTGGTTGCCACGGACCCGGAACCTTCCGCGCGACGGTGTCTGCGAGTCGACCGAACAACGAGTGTGGCGGAACGCGGAACACTCCGCATCGCACCGACGCGCCGTCATAATCAGGGCGAATCGTCAGCCACAACGCCGCGTCTTCTTTTACCTCGATGAGGGCAAGCCAAGTTCCGGCTCGCGAATCGAGACTCAATGGCGAAAAACCGTTTAGGAGAACGAGATCGTGAGGTCCGAACACCCGGATACGCGGCTGCTCATCCGATAGGTGGTGACGCACACGGTCCAACGCGTGAAACACGATCTGCGGAACATCCGCCGCATTCACACCATCGTCGATGTCAAGCGGAGCGTACGCCATTCCAGCCGCGGCATTCGAGATGCGCCACTCGGCAACCTCGATGACTTCTGCCTTGACGAGATCCGCGGATACGACCGACGTCAGAAATACCATCGCCGCAACCACGGCGCGGTGAATACTGGCGTTCCGGCTCCGTCGAATGTATCGACAAATCATCTTCGTTTTCCGATACGGTTTGTTCACTGGTTTCCCAACGATACAATCGTTGAAAAACGCCCGCACGGCAAGGGTTACGACGCCCGACCGCCATTGGAGCGCAGTGGAACGATACACTCCGCGCCGTCGTCGGACGCTGCAAGAAACACGAGCCACGCCTCGGCAACCGGCAATCCCGTCGCGGCGGTCAATGCTCGTACGTACGCGGCAACCTGATCGCGGTACGTCTCGACCTTTCGTTCGAGTTGATACTCGACAGGTTCGGTCGCGCCAAACCGATCAGTCTTGTAGTCGACGAGAATCAGGCCGTCTCCCTCGGTGAATACGAGGTCGCAAATGCCTCGGCTGATCGCGATACCATGACCCGATTCGTCCCGCTCACACAACGTCACCGGCACTTCGGTCCACGTGCGCTGCGCCGACACAGCACGACGCACCACACCCGCGTTCAATCCGCGACGCGCAAGGGTGACCGCTTCATCGCGAAGAGTCGTCGAAACCAGTCCGCACTCGTCCGCGCACGCATCCACAACCGCGCGAAGATCGGCGTCGTCGAGGGTAGCGCGCTTCGATACGGCGTGCTCCAGCGCCGCATGTACGACCGTACCAAGACGCAGCGCATCATCCCGAGTCCGATCGTCATCGACCGTGACTTCCTTAAAACTGTCACGTTCATCACCGTGCATCGACGGTCGGCGGAATCGGACATGTGGTTCCATCGCGTTATCGTAGAGTTTTCGACGCGTGGTTTCAAACGCCGAACGAATCGCATCAAGTTCCTCGATCGTCGTTCCGACTTCCGCGGATGACGCGTCGCCAGTCGAAAAAACTTCGCGCGGTGTAAACGCTGTATGCGGATTAGCCGGTAGTGCAT
>CAZWQW010000029.1:0-9678 GCA_964635955.1 uncultured bacterium
ACGATCACTACATCCAGACCGGCATCGACGCCTTTTATGGCGAGCGTTCCAATGAGGTCGTCGGCTTCGTACCGGTCGAGACGGATATTCGGGAGATTGAGCGCTTCGACGACCTCGTTCACTCGCCCAAGCTGCGCCGCGAGGTCGTCCGGCATCTTCTCGCGCGTTGCCTTGTAGTCGGCGAATTGTTCGTGACGGAAGGTCGGCTTATCAGAGTCGAATACTGCGGCGATGTAATCCGGGTGTTCGTCACGGAGAATCTTGAGCAGCGTCCCGACGAAGCCGAAAGACGCGCTCGTTTGCTCGCCGCGCTTTGTTACAAGAGGATTGCGGACAAAGGCGAAATACGCGCGATATACCATCGCGGTTGCATCAAGGAGGAATAGGCGTTTGCGGTCGGACATGGCAGCCTCGGTCTCGGTTGACTGATTCGTTCAGTAGCCAAGAATACCGCACATGCCCGGTCTGCGGCAATGTTTGGGGCGCGCAGATCGCGCTGTTACTTACGCCCGCAGATCGTATTTCCGCAGCCGAATCGACTTCGGTGTCACCTCGACGATCTCATCGTCTTTGATGAAGCCGATCGCCTTTTCCAACGTCATCGGAAGAACCGGCGTGAGGATCACCGCTTCGTCCGAGCCTGACGCGCGCATGTTCGTCAGCTTTTTCGTCTTGCACGGATTGACATGAAGGTCGTTGTCACGATTGTGCTCGCCGATGATCATGCCTTCGTAGACCGGCTCGTTTGGCGTAATGAACAGGGTGCCACGCGGTTCGAGATTATACAGCGCGTACGCTACCGCGTCGCCTCGATTCGCGGAAACGAGCGATCCGGAGAGTCGCGACGGGAAATCACCGCGGTACGGTTCGTACCCTTCGAGGTACGAGTTCATGATACCCGTGCCCTTTGTATCAGTGAGGAATTCGGACCGGTACCCAATCAGCGCACGTGCCGGCACCGAGAACTCGATGCGCGCGCGGCCGGTACCGTGATTGACAAGGTTTATCATTCGGCCTTTGCGACGGGACAGTTTCTCCGACACAATACCGATAAACTGCTCGTCACAGTCGACGAACAGGTGTTCGATCGGCTCAAGTGTTTTCTCGTCGACCTCTCGCATGATTACCTGTGGCCGTCCGACAGCGACTTCGTATCCTTCGCGACGCATGGTCTCGATGAGGATCGCCATCTGAAACTCGCCGCGCCCCTTCACGATGAACGCGTCACCGTCAGGCGATTCTTCGAGCCTGAGCGATACGTTTCGCAGTGTCTCCTTGAAGAGCCGTTCCTGTATCTTCGCCGATTGGACGAAATGACCTTCGCGACCCGCAAGCGGTGACGTATTCGCATAGAAAGCCATGCTGACGGTTGGTTCGTCGACGGCAATCCGCTTGAGACGTTTCGGTGTCTCCTTCGTGGTGATTGTGTCACCGATGTGCACGTCGTCAATACCAGCGAGAAGCGCGATATCCCCTGGCTCTACGCGGTCAACTTTTCGCAACGCGAGTCCGTCGTACACCTGAAGGTTCGTCACACGGAGAGATCGAAGCGCACCGTCTTCGCCGATACATACAAGGTCATCTTGCGTATGCGCGGAACCGTGAAAGATCTTCCCAATGGCGAGACGTCCGAGGTAATCGGAGTAATCGAGATCGGCGACAAGCATCTGGAACGGTTCGTTCGGGTCGTATGATGGCGGCGGCACGTGTTGGATAATGATCTCGAAAAGCGTCGTCAGATCGCTTCCAGCTTCATCCAGCGAGGTCTTTGCGACACCATCTCGTCCGACTGCATAGAGAACGGGAAACTCGATCTGTTCTTCATTTGCGTCGAGGTCGAGGAACAGGTCGTACACTTCGTTGAGAACGGCCTCAGCGCGTGCGTCTTTCCGGTCGATTTTGTTGATGATGACGATGATCGGGAGATTGAGTGCGAGCGCTTTTTGAAGAACGAATCGGGTTTGAGGCAATGGCCCTTCCGATGCGTCAACGAGCAAAATCGCGCCGTCCACCATCATGAGCGCACGTTCGACTTCACCACCAAAATCCGCGTGTCCCGGTGTGTCGAGAATGTTGATTTTCGTACCACGCCATTTAATTGCACAGTTTTTCGCTGATATGGTGATTCCACGTTCGCGTTCGAGGTCCATGCGATCGAGTATTCGTTCATCGACGTTCTGATCGGGGCGGAACGTGCCGCTCTGACGAAGAAGCTGATCGACGAGGGTCGTCTTGCCGTGATCGACGTGGGCGATGATAGCGATATTGCGGATTTGGTCGTTCTGCTGTAGGCGTTTCATTATCATTTCGTTGATAAACCGTTCTCGAGAGACATCCAAGGGGAAAACGATTTAATATACGGAAATTGCCGTCGGTTGGCGAGGTTCGGTGTAAGGGGATACACGGGCGCGAGATTCCGGCGTGCGTCTCGCGCCCAAGATCATAGGGATTAGCGACGGTCGCAGTACTGAAGTTGGCCCGGGTATTTCCACGATTCGAGGAGCCAGAGGCCGTCGGTATCGTGTTCGGTGATATATACGCTTCGCCGATCGGCTCCAGCAAAATGGACATTCGAAAGCTTTTCGAACGGCGTCTTGATTCGCTCGATAAGTTTCCCGTTCGGGTCGAACACGTCGATCGAACCGCCACCCCAGTGCGCAACGAGGAGATTACCTTCCTCGTCGAAGTCCATGCCATCCGGTCCAAGGCCGCCCTCGGGATGTTTCGCCCAAAGTCGCTTGTTCTTCACCACGCCCGGCGAAACGATGTCGTACGCCCAAAGTGACTTTGTCATCGTCTCTGCGACAATCAGTTGCGAATCGTCGCCACGAACGCCGATCCCGTTGCAAAACGCAAAGCCCGAATCGAGGCGTACGGTCTCGCCATTCGCACGACGGCAATAGATCTCGCCAATCGGCTTTTCAGCGCTGGAACCCGCTGGAGCCGTCACGTACAGATTGCCTTGCGTGTCGAATGCACAGTCGTTACATCCGCGCATCGGCTCGCCTTCGAACTCGATTACCTCATCGTGCACGACGCCGTCCTCGGTGATTGAGAGAATGCCGTGCTTCATATCTGCACACCAGAGTACATTGTCCGGATCACACTGAAGGCCCGCGGGGATTCCCTTTGTGTCGGCGAAATCCGTTAGGGTTCCATCCGCTTCTACCTTCACGATCATGCCCCGATTCGGTGCTACCATGAAGAACTCGTCTCGGGTGTTTAGCACCGGACCCTCAGAGCCTGGAATGCCGCTCGCGATTTTCTTGATGTTGTACATCGTGCTTCCCTTGTTTTGGTGGAACTGTCGAGTGACTCACGAAGGTAGCCGCAGACCCGTGCCGGGCAAAGTATCGCGTATCCACGCATACGGAACTTCCCACGAGTTACGATGTATCGTACTGTTGAATGCGTGTACCGAAAATTGTCGCGAGTATTCGCACACGGAGGTTTGTATGCCACTTGGTGACGGAAAAGGTCCACCGGACGGTTCGGGACCAATGACGGGTCGCAAACGTTTCGCCGACGCATGTCGCGCGTTCACCGGAACGTCAACGAGTTCCGATAAAACCTCTTCTGGACGACTAATACTCGCGTTGATCGCCGGAGCGGTTCTTCTCGCCGGATGGCTCATGACGAAAGCATCCGACCGAGATTAGGCGCGCGCGATATTTCGGACGACTATTGCGTACCAATTACCGAATTCGCCTTCGCGATCAGTGCCTCGGTGATTTCGTCTGCCCAGATATTACCTTGCTCAATCGAACTATCGAGCGCGTCAGTTCCACAACCGACGAACTCGCCGGCGGTACGCAATATATCGAGGTCGACACGATCTGCGTCTATGCTCATCATGAGCGATGTTTCCCACTTCCCCGCGTGATCGCCGTGACCCGGGTTCCCCACTTCAGCGAGTAACTCGCCTTCGTGTCCCGCCCAGATCGCGAGACCGAGGTGGCGTCGTGCGAGATGCTCGACGAAACGCCCGTAATGCGTGAGTGGATAGTGGCCGTTGAAAAAGATGAGCCCGCGGAATCCGAGTGACTTGACTTGCGAAGCGATTTTCCAGAGCAGACGGAGATAATCCTCGGCTTGTGTAAAGATCGTTCCTGCGCCAGTGTATCCGGAAGCAAAATTCTCGTCTGGTAGCTCCATGCGCTCCCGAATAGCCGCACCTGATCCTACATTGATCTCCATCAGATGCGACTCGCGATGCTCTCCGTACCAAACCACCGGAAAAACAAGGCCTCCGCATTTCTCAGCGGCACGAACACACAGCGCATGTGCCTTCAGTCCGTCGAGTCCAACAGGATTGTGGGGACCGTGCCACTCGAGCGTTCCCAGTGGTACAAACGCCAGTGGATATGCTGATCTCCGTTCGACGATCTGCGCCGGTCGCAGGTATTCGTACCGTACTTCGTCTGCCATATGACTATCTCTCCCTCACGCTTGCGTCGCTCAAGTCGAATCTTCCGAGTTTTATGGATTTCGCCCTTGGTTCGTTCAATCTACCTTCGATCTTCTCTGTGAAGAATGTCCTGTATATGCGTGTGAAACGTAAGGAGCAAGCTATGTCGATTTGCGTTCGTCCCGGAGAGGTCCCGCTCACGCCAGGTCTCCAACAAAAAGAAGCTGGCGGTCTCGACACAACTGGATTGATGGACGAAAGCCTCCTCGCACCTTCACACGCCACCGATACCGTGTCGAAAACTGCAAAGAGCGCTGGATTCATCGGAACCAAGCGGCTCACGATGATTCGCCAGCACTACGCACCTGGCGGCACGCATCTCCCACACAAACACGACCTTGCCGAACAAACCTACTATCTCGAATCCGGTAATGCGCAAGTCCGAGTCGGCAAAGCGGTATACGATCTCGTGCCGGGAAGTGTCGTGTACATTCCGCCGCGCGTCGAACACGAATTCAAGAACAACAGCACCGAGCCGTGTGTGAACATCCTCATCAGCGTGATCGTCGACAAAGCCGACATGGCGACCTTATCGGAGCGCCGAGGATTCTGTATTCAACCCGATGACATCGAACTCGTCCCCGGTATCGCGACAAAGAAAGACGGCACGCCGAACACCACGAATCTTATGGATGAGTCGTTGCTACATCGACGGAAAGAAGATGGCACGGTCCGACTCGGAATGATTCGTCAATGGTACGGTGTCGGTGGACGGCATTACCCCCACCAGCATAGCGATAACGAACAAGCGTACTATCTTGCCAAGGGGAACGCGCGTGTCCGTGTCGGCGACGAGACATTCGATATGACCGCAGGGACCGTTATCTATCTCCCTCCGAATATCGAACACGAATTGGTAAACCCGGGTCCGGACACCTGTGCTAACGTGCTGATCGGCGTGCAAATAAGTAAAAGCGACATCGTATAACAAATTCGATTATCGTCAGCTATTGGAGGGGTACCCGTGTCTCTTTGCGTAAATATCGCGAACGTCATCGGAAAAGCCGGTGCGAAATCAGCCGACGGATCCGGTTTACACACCGAAAACCTAAAAGATCAACCGCTTATCGCGAAATCGAGTGAAAAAGCGGCGTACAGCGGAACGAAACGCCTCAAGGTCATCCGGCAAGTCTACGGCCCGGGTGGAACGCATCTTCCTCACAAACACCCGCACGCTGAACAAGCGTATTTTGTTGAAAGCGGCTCAGCGCACGTGCGTATCGGCGATGAGCATTTTGACGTGCAAGGCGGAACAATCCTTTACATTCCGCCAAACACCGAGCACGAAATCAAGAACACCGGATCGGATCTCCTCGTGAATTACCTGATCGATGTCGTAGTCGACGGGGACGAGTCATAGGACAACGAACGAGTCATCTTGGAAGGGAGCGCGAGATGAAACGCTGGGCAATGATCGATGAAGTGCCGACCGAAAATGTACGCGCGTCAACAACCTCCGGATTACGTGCTACGTGGCTTTGCGACTGGAACGAAGGATTCGCTCCGATCGGGAATACCGAGCGAGTGCGCATAACACTTCAGCAATACACACCGGGTGGCGATCACAAGCCGCACCAGCACGATTCGCTGGAGCAGGTGTACATCATGGTGAGCGGAACCGGTCGTATGCACATTGGCGACGAAGAATTCGATGCTATTCCTGGAATGATGATTTACGTTCCCGCGAAAACCGACCATTACATCGTCAATATTGGCAACGACGAACTCGTGCACTACCTAATCAATATCAATCTCGCCGACGAGAAGCCGCCTTCGGATCCAAGAGCATAAACAGTTCCGCGATTTTCAAGACGCGAGAATGGATATTCTCCGTTCTCGCGTCTTATCACATCTCCCGGCGATCGATGAGGCGCGACGAAAGAAGATGCCAGATAAAGACACAAGCCGCAGACCGAACATTCTTCTCATCACTGGCGATGAATGGCGCGCAGATGCGCTCGGATGCGCGGGAAATCCTGTTATTCAGACTCCGAATGTAGACCGTCTGGCCGCGCGTGGCGTTAGGTTCGAGAACGCGTATGCACCCGCACCGATGTGCGTACCGACGCGCGTATCAATACTCACCGGTCAGGTTCCGCGTGCTCACGGTTGCATCACGAATGGAATCGTCCCCAGTGACAACCGCACAATCGTAGAACTCTTGCGCGAATCCGGATACCGAACCGGTGCGTTCGGGAAAATGCATTTCGTGCCAGTCTACGCTGATCTTGGTTTCGATGCAATGCAACTCGCCGAACAACACGGCGCGGGTTGGCAAATCGACGACTACCATCGGTGGCTGTACGAAAAACATGGCATAGTCGATTGGATAGATCTCTGGGACCAGGCTTCAGCCTTTCGCGCAACAGCGCCAGATTGGTTTCACAAAACATACGGTGTATTGAAATCACCAATTCCCGAAGAGGCGTACCATACGAATTGGATCACCGACCGCTTCATCAACTGGCTGGATCGAGACGGCGAGAGCGAGTCGTGGTTCGCATGGGTATCGTATATCAAACCACATCATCCGTTTGACCCGCCCGGTAAATACGCCGACATGTACAATCCGGACGATATCCAGTTACCACCGAAGGACGATCGATCAAACAAGCCGCTTCTTACCGGATTCGACCCGCAGCGCGCACACTACGACATTTCAACGTGGACAGACGACGACATCCGTCGGATGACGGCGCTGTATTACGGGAACATCACCCTTATCGACGATTGCATCGGCAGAATGATCGATGCGCTTAACCGACGTGGCGAATTGGATAATACGATCATCGTTGTTACGTCGGATCACGGCGACTACCTCGGGCACCGCGGGCTCATCACCAAAACGCCGTTTGTCTTGTACGAGGACACGATTCATGTGCCGTTGGTTGTCGCAGATCCTTCCGTCGGTGTTCAGGGGAAGGTAAGCGACGCGTTCGTAAATCTAATCGACCTTTTCCCTACCATCGCAGCACGGACGGGAATCCAGCACAATCATCGGGTTCACGGTCGTGACGTTGGGCCGGTGATTCGCGGAGAGACGGATTCGGTCACCGATGTAGCTGTATCTGAAACGCTTGGTCAGATCGCTATTCGCAAAGGTGATTGGAAGCTGATACAGACGCGCGATGGAAGAGCGGAACTGTATAATCTCGTCGATGATCCGTACGAAATTCGAAATCGGATGCCTGAGTTACGTGATTCCGCAATCGTCGCCGATCTACGGAACGCCGCACTCGAGTACGTGTTATCGACGGAATGGGATCGATTCATTCGCGACACCAATGGTGTGCAACGAATCGTAGACCGCGAAGCAGACGAGCTCGGTCGAGAGAAACTCCGCATCGACCCCACCGCATGGCGTAAGCAGTGGCCTGATGAATTTACACCGACCTGAGCGGCATTGGCCGTAAAGGTCCGATCAGTTCCGCGGTTTCCATTCCGTGTCAACCACTCCTGATTCGGCGTTCGCATATCTCGCGAGCGCGAAGAGGAGATCCGACAGCCGATTAATGAATGCAAGCGTAAGCGCTGGAATACTTACTGTAGACGACAGCGCTACGATTTCGCGTTCGGCGCGACGACATACGGTTCGAGCGATGTGAAGATGCGCGGCGACGGGTGTGCCACCAGGGAGAATAAACGCGCGCAATTCGGGGCATGATTCGGTTAACCGGTCGATCTCGCGTTCAAGCCCCGCGATGTCCGAGGCACGGATCCGCGACTCAGTAGCACGTGGATTGGCAAAGTCCGCACCGACTTCGAAGAGTATCTGCTGAACCTCCTCGAGTAACCGCTCGATTCCCGAATGGTCGTTGATCGAACGCACAACGCCGATATGTGCCATGAGCTCGTCTATCGTTCCCAAGACACATAGCCGCGCATGATCCTTCGGAACGTTCTCTCCGCCGTAGAGTTTCGTGGTTCCGCTGTCACCCATACGCGTGTAGATTCGCGCCATGTTACGCTCCTCGTTACGACACGGTTATTTGAGCAGTCTGTTCTACTGTCGCCTTGAGAATCAGACCATCAAATGGTTCGCGATCGAACGATTCCGGATGCAGCACTGCAGCGAGCAGCTCGAGCCCATCGATAATTCCCGGTGACGCCCGATGAAGTGTATTCCGACCGTCCACGAGGTAAACCTCACCTGCGCGTACCGCCGGTAGATAGCTCCATCCGTCACGTTTCCGGAGCAACGGCAGTTCGCCCAACGTGTCATTCAGGTCAAACGCCGTGAGGGCGAAAATGAGAACATCAGGCTGAGCGTCGACGATATCCTGCCACGGTGTCTGTACCGCCGGTGCCTGACGAGTACCGACAACGGGAGTTCCACCAGCCGCTTCAATCAACTCGGGCAACCACATACCTCCGGCGATCGGTGGATCTACCCATTCAAGCAATGCGACGCGGGGACGACGACCTCGCGCGGCAACAGCCGCCTGACGCATTGTCGCCATCATGCGGCGACGCAGATCACCGATAAGCGATTCCGCTTCAGGCGCGTGTCCGACAGCGTTGCCAATACGTCGGATTTCCGAAAGTACCTCGCCGAGACTGTGTGGGGCGAAACTGATGACCTTCGTGGTCGATGGAAGTCCGTCGAAGACTGCGGAACCTTCAACAGACGCTCCAGGTGCGCAAAGCTCGCATGTGCCCTGCATGAAAACGACGTCGGGGTTCGTTTCGACAAGTGCGTCCTGATCTACCGCAAAGACGCCTTCTTGCGCCGCGTGCCCAAGCATTCGCAGGTAGATAGCGATTTCCTTCGGCGAGTATTCCGTATTACCGAACGGATCGAGCGTTACAATCCGCGGGTTCAGGTCCGTGGGTATACGGCATTCATTGGTAACCGCAACGAGTTCGCCACCGGCGTCGAGTTGTAGAAGCGTATCGGTAACGCTCGGAACGAGCGAAGCAATTCGCATGGACAACCTTTCGATTTGTACGTACAAGAGTTTTTCAGAAGAGGGAATATACGGAACAGCAATACAAATACCGCCGTTCCACAGTGATAAATAGGCGCGGGTGATGCTGCTTGAGCGGTAATCCGTTAGTATATCAGAACATAAATCCCAAACCGATTGTGTATGCTCCGTAATTATCCTTTTCGATACGTTTGTACGAGTACGCACCATCGATACTGAATCGAGTTCCCCGGAAGATTTCGAACGAATATCCCGCTCCAGCGTTCAAACCAAGTCCCCAGT
>CAZWQW010000029.1:9778-23269 GCA_964635955.1 uncultured bacterium
GCTCCGCCCAGTCCAACCGCCAAGTACCACGGTTCGAGCTTGGGTCTCTCCGCCGACGATATTCCTCGTAACGGTTTTGCTTCTTGCGCACTCACGGCGCCAATGAGAACGCAACTTACCATCGCAGCGATTGCAGACAGAAATCGAACCATAGGTGAACCTCCGTTCCCGCCAACATCCGGTCGATAAGGTCTGACATGACGGTACTCGCCAACGAATCGTTCGTACAACACAATGATATGGGGCGAATCGGTTTTTTCAATAGATCGCCGAGAGCCGTGGAAGGTATTGACTCTGAACCGAGACATTGCGATGTTGTGTGTGCAACCTGTGAACGGGTGCCGACTGACCAGACGTAAGGCACGCTCTCGTCGTCGGAGAATAGGGAAACCGGTGTAAATCCGGTGCGGCCCCGCCACTGTAAGCGACAGGTAAACGCTCGTCGATCACGCCACTGGGATACCCCCGGGAAGGCTGACGAACGTTGTCGTGAGCCAGGAGACCTGCCCGAACACGTCTTACTGCGATTCCTGCGCGGGCAGGGGCGGCACATGCTACGACAAGCAATACCCCCGAACCGACGGAAACGCGCGTCCACTCCGTGAGGAGTGACCGTATGTCCGTCCGAAATACCGTATCCTCGCTCGTAGCACTGGTGGTCTTCGCTACCGGTGCTTACGCTGTCACCGTTTCCGGCGTTGTTCGCGAGATTGACGGTACTCCGATACCCTATGCATCTGTGCAGGTAATCGCTGCCGATAACACCTCCGTAACGGCCGTTGTGTATGCAGATAGTACTGGTGCGTTCCGTATAAACACTCTACCGCCGGCCCGCCTGATTACAAAAGCAGTTGGCTATATCCCCGACACTACCGAAGTCTCGACTCCGTCCGACATAGTAGTTATCCGACTTCAACCCGATCTGTTCCAGCTACCCGATATCACCGTATCGGAATACCGACCTACCGATGCGCAACGAACGACCGCGTTTGTCTCGACAATTCTCCCGGACGCGCGCACCCGACCCGCTCTTACGGTTCCCGACGTGCTCGACGAGGTCGTCGGTGTCCGTATACGCGATACCGGTGGACACGGAAGTTTTAGTACGGTGTCGATTCGAGGCAGCTCATCGGAGCAAGTTCGGGTGTATCTTGACGGCATCCCGCTCAACCAAGCGCTTGGTGGCGGGGTCAACCTTGCCGCGATACCTCTCTCAGTCATCGAAAGCGTTGACGTGTACCGAGGCGTAATACCGCCACGTTTCGGAGGATCTGGCACCGCCGGAGTGGTGAGTTTCACTACGCGAAGCCCATCCGACACACTTCGCTGGCGGTTTCGCACCGGATACGGAAGCTGGAACACGAAAGTGGCGAGTGCGTGGCTGACGAGGTCCGTTGGGCCGGTTGGAGCTCTTGTTGCCGTCGATTACTCATACAGCGACAACGATTTCCGGTACCTTGACGACAACGGTACGACGTATAATCCCGATGACGATGAATGGGTGAGTCGCACGAATAATCAGTTCCGGTCGACGAACGTATTCGCCCGAATCGCGTCCCGGTCGCCCCAAAAGATTCGATGGGACGCGAGTTACGGCCTTCTCCTCGTTAGGAATCATCTTCCCGGAAACAGTACGCTGCACGCCCAGGAGTCCTCTGCGAACTTACAGACGGAGCAACATCTTCTCGACGCATCTGTCGGAACTCAGTTACCGTGGCTGAGCGAGGTCGATTTGCAGGGGTACCGGTCGTTCCGTCGGGACCGGTACGACGATCGTTTCGGACAAGTCGGATTGGGACGACAGCTCACCGACGACTCGACATCTACATGGGGCGGTCGTCTCACATTCGCGACCTACCGCGTTACGAATACCCGGCTCGCTATTGATGCCAGCGCGCAACAGGAGCGTTTCTCGCCAAACGAACGCCTGATTACTGACCCTACAGTCCGTTCGCGCGCACTCATTCCGAGTACTCGTCGTCAATACACAGGACATATCTCCACAGAGACGAATTTCTTCGATCGAAGTGTAGAACTCACGACCCAACTCGGAATACATAGAGTCAGTAGCCGAACCACTCACCGCGAATCCGACGTCGGGTATGACGTGCGACTCGATACTACGAGCGGGTCATACGTTCCGCGCTCCATCGGGATGAGTTGGCGTATCTATCCGTGGTTTCAGACACGTGCGAACTGGGGTCGATACGTTCGCATTCCCAACCTGTTTGAGCTTTTCGGAGACCGTGGCGGCACGATTGGGAACGATAAACTGCAACCCGAATCCGGGACGAATCGCGATATCGGTATTCGCATCACTGGTGACGTCGAACCCATAGGCGCTGAAGAAGGTGTGCTCGAAGTCGTGTACTTCGATAACCAAGTGAAAGACGCAATCGTTTTTTGGGAAGTCTACAACCGCGTACGGCCCTTCAACATGGGCGCGACGCATGTATACGGAGTCGAGTTGCATGGCGGTGCGAAGTTTTCGGAGGGCCTCTCGCTGTCAGGGAATGTTGTGATGCAGCGTCCGAAGAACACTTCCACCGCCATCGACTCGCTCTACTACGGGAACGACCTTCCCCATCAACCGCGTTGGCAACTCGAGCTCCGTCCCGAATACATTCGCGGTCGCATCGGCGTTTTTTCCGTCGTTTACGGCCGAGGTCGGTATTACCGCCAACCGCTAAATAGACTTGCCGACCGTATCGACGCGAAATGGGTGTTCGATATGGGAGTTCGCGTAAAAATCGGTCAGTACCTCGCGTTCACCGCGGAAACTCGAAATATCACCGACGTAAAGGAGTTCCACAGCAGATATGTCCCGTTACCCGGGCGCTCGTGGTTCCTTACGTTGCAGGGATCGTCACTTTGAGATCCGGCGAAACGCGCCACGATCTCTGTCGCCATTGAGGAGAAGACTTGTGAAACGTTTGCTCGTAGTTCTGATCGTCGTTGCCTTCAGCGTCATCGCATGCGACGAAGACAACGGATTAGGTTCGAATTCGAATGCCGGAGACGTGTACGTCTATATGACCGATTACCAAAGCGCGGCACTCGGCTCGTTCACCGTCGGCGATTCCGCGATCGGTCTCATTCCTCTCAACGAACTCCACACCGATGCAACGATTCGTATACATAACAATCGTGTTTACGTAATCGAACGAATGGGGAAGGACGCGATTATCGTGCTCGATCCCGCCAATCCGACGGTGCCCGTAGCAAACTACAGTGTCGGTAACGGGACGAATCCACAGGACATGGTATTTGTCAACGACAACGCGTATGTGCTTCGGCACAACACTCCGAACATCCTCGTCATCGATCCGGCTACCGGAGATAGTACCGGTACCGTCGATCTGTCGTCTGTTGCTGACGCAGACGGCGTTCCCGAAATGGTCGATGGATTGCTCGTCGGTAATACGTTGTATGTTGTGTGCCAACTGCTCGATCAAACCCAGTGGTTCGCACCCAGCGGTCCCGGCAAGGTCGTTGCGATAAACACAGCCAATGGCGAAATCGCGTCGGTCTGCGATCTGACAATTGAGAATCCGGAATCGATCATCGAGCGGAATGGCACGTTGTACGTGACCGGTGGCTCGTGGTATGATCTCGCAACAACCGGTATCGACGTATTTGAGATCGGTCAGACACAATCCTCGCGTCTAACTGCAGGCGCAGCGCTATCCGGACGGCCAACGAGTATCGTATCGGCGGGTTCTCAGAACGAAGCCTGGGCAGTGGTATCGCAGACATGGCCGAATGGTGTTGTCTACGGGATAGATCTAACAACGGGTGCTATCGTCGATAGTCTCGCCGGTCTCGGCTCACCAGCGCAGTTAGTTCGCAGCGGTGCGGCACTCATTGTATCTGACCGCGGCGAGACAACGTCGGGCGTCTACGTGTTCGACGCTACATCAGGCGACGCGTTACACGTTCGAATCGTTACGCCGCTAACTCCGGACGCACTTGCTGCGTTTTGATGCTGACTGAATCTTTGCGAAGGCGGTCGTTACTCGTTCGTGACGACCGCTTTCACAATTCCGGGCAGTCGATCTGCGACGTCGGAAAGCGCGCGGTCGGTTTCTTCAAACGGGTATTCCGCGGTAACCATGCTCCTTACGTCAATTGTTCCGCGCGCAATCATCGATAGCGCGGCAGGATACGTATTCGCATACCGAAAAACGCCGCGAATATCGATTTCTTTGTCGATCGCTGCGAGCGTGTTCATTTCAACTCCCGCCGTCGGTGCCAGTCCAACAAGAACAACAACCCCACCAGGACGGACGATATCGATACTCTGAGCAGTAGCACGCTCTGATCCGGCTGTTTCGACAACAATATCCGGACCGAGTCCGTCGGTGAGATCGCGAAGCTCTGAAATCAGGTCCGCATCGTTCGCTTGAAACACAGTTGTCGCGCCGAGTTTCTTAGCGAGCTCCAACCGGGATGTATCGAGATCACTCACGTAAACAGCGCCTGCACCGGCTGCACGAAACGCTTGCAGAGTCATCAGTCCGATCGGTCCGACACCCGCGACGAACACGCTGTCGCCCATCCGAAGTCCCGACCGATTCACCGCTTGCATGCCAGTCGAAAGCGGCTCACACATCGACCCGTCGTTGAATGAAACGTTACCGGGAAGCTTGTAGAGAAAATCGGCAGCGTGCGCAATATATTCGGCAAAAGCGCCATTGACCGGTGGTGTTGCGAAAAACACCACATCGCGACACAAGTTATAGCGTCCCTGTTTACAGAACACGCATCGTCGACACGGCACTCCGGGCTCAACCGCAACACGGTCTCCGGGCGCAACGTTCGTAACCTGACTTCCGACTTCAACTACGACGCCCGCGCACTCATGCCCGAGGATAAATGGCGGGTTTACGACGTAATCGCCTATTCGACCGTGTGTGTAATAATGGATATCCGAACCGCAAACACCGACAGACCGTATCGCGACAAGAGCTTGGTCCGGTCGGATTTCCGGTTGCGGTATTTCTTCAATAACGACCTGGCGGATACCGTTCATGATCGCCGCTTTCATAGTCAATCTCCTAATCATGTGATGGGATTGCGATGTATCTTTGAAGTATACCCGACCGAAGCTGCCGTGAATAGGCACACGTTTGGAATGAGCCGTTACCTCGACATTGACGACCACCATCACAAACCGGTATATTGTTTCGGTCGGTCACTCGACTGTGGCGTATACCCGCCAAACATAGCCTTTCGCCCACTCGGCGTTCTTGCAGCCTTGTGGGTTGTTTTGTGTCCGGTAGAGAACCGACACCGTAAACGGAGTCAAAACGCGAATGCCGACTATCCCGAAACTTACTCTCGAACACCTATCGACTCGTATTCCACCCGAAAAGCTTCTTCGCGCCAAGCAACTCGGCTTCAGCGACGTTCAACTCGCGCGCCTGTGGAATACTACCGAGTCGACGGTTCGCGAGCTACGTGCGAAACACGGCGTCACGGTGACATATAAAACAGTCGATACCTGCGCCGCTGAATTCGAAGCATACACGCCCTATCACTACAGCACTTACGAGCGTGAATGCGAAGTCGTTCGGACCGATAAAAAGAAGATCATGATTCTGGGCGGCGGTCCGAACCGCATCGGTCAAGGAATCGAGTTCGATTATTGCTGTTGTCACGCGGCCTTTGCACTTCGCGAGGACGGGTACGAGACGATAATGGTGAACTCGAACCCGGAAACTGTTTCAACCGACTACGATACGTCGGATAAACTCTATTTCGAGCCACTTACTGTCGAAGACGTGCTGAATATCTGCGAAAAAGAACGTCCCGACGGGGTGATCGTCCAGTTCGGCGGTCAAACACCGTTGAAACTCGCTGAGTCGCTTGAAAAAGCGGGCGTCAAAATTATCGGCACGTCACCGCGATCAATCGATATCGCCGAAGACCGCAAGCTCTTTGGTGCACTGATAAATCGCCTCGGCATCATGCAACCGGAGAACGGCACGGCAACGAGTCTCGAAGAAGCGGAAGCCGTAGCCGCTTCAATCGGATACCCTGTTCTCGTACGTCCATCGTATGTGCTTGGTGGCCGCGCGATGGCGATTGTTCACGACCGCGAGCAACTCGTCCACTACATGGAACAAGCCGTTTCCGCATCGCCCGAACGCCCTGTATTGATCGACCGATTCCTTGATGACGCGATAGAAATCGACGTCGACGCTGTCGCCGACGGAAAGACATGCGTCATCGGTGGGATCATGCAGCATATTGAATACGCCGGCGTGCATAGCGGTGACTCGGCATGTGTGCTTCCGCCATATAGTCTCTCCGAATCGGTAATCGAGAAGGTGATGACGCATACCAAGGACCTCGCTCGCGAGTTGGAGGTCATCGGGTTGATGAACGTCCAATATGCGGTTCGAGGTGGCGACGTCTACGTGCTTGAAGTCAACCCGCGTGCGTCTCGCACAGTCCCGTTCGTCAGTAAAGCGATCGGGTATCCACTCGCGAAAATCGCCGCACGCGTTATGGTCGGTCAGTCGCTTGAGGAACAGGGATTTACACACGAGGTCGTACCGACGTACTACTCCGTAAAAGAAGCGGTACTACCCTTCCTGAAGTTCCCTGGGACAGACATTCTGCTCGGACCGGAAATGAAGTCGACTGGCGAGGTGATGGGAATTTCCGACACTGTAGGAGAGAGCTACGCAAAATCGCAGATGGCGGCGAATCTGCGTCTCCCGATGTCGGGTACGGTATTCATCAGCGCGGGCACTGATGAGCAGAAAGCCGGTTTAATTGAACCCGCTCGCCAGCTACGTGATATGGGATTCGAGTTGATCGCTACTGCCGGAACACAACGGTTCCTGGCGGAACACGGCGTCGGTACGGCGTTCATACCGAAACTCGCAGAAGGACGTCCGCACGTCATCGACCTTATGAAGTCGAACCAGATCTCACTTGTGATAAACGTTCCTGTCGGGAAAGCTTCGACGGCTGACGAAAAGCGGATACGACGCGAAACAGTTCGCCGTGGTTTACCCTACATGACTACCGTAGCGGCCGCTCGCGCAGCTGCCGAAGCAATCGCTGTCGTCCGCGAGAAAGAAATTAGTGTATTGTCGCTTCAAGAGCGGCACGGCGATACGATCGAGAGTAAGGTACCGGTGTGACGACATCGCGAGCATCACGTCGTCCACTCGTTGGCATGGCGAGCTGGGCAGGTCTCGGCGTTCATCTGATGAACCAACCATCGCTTCTACCTGTTCCACCGCACGTCGTTACTCCCAATGAGCCGACCGAAACCGATCCGTACGTTGCGGCGACCGAACTCTGTCGCTGCTCGAATTGCGGATTGGTGCAACCGGTCGTGACCTGCAAATGCGGACACTCGGTAGTCGTTACTCTGCGGATCTTCGGAATCGATTCAGACGAAGTACCGACGTTCATTCCGACGACGTTATACTATCGCTGCCCGACGTGCCGAGAAGGAAAGGAATCCGACGGTAACCCTTCGATCGACGCTGCACCGATCTGCATACAATGCGACAAAGTTCTCATGATGAAGAAACAACGCAAATAATTGTAAAATCAAGGATTATCGCGCGCTATCATATCGAAATGGTCAACACCAGTGCGGTTAGTTTCGTAGTTGCGGGAGATCATACGTGACGCTCATCTCGGATACATCCGCTTCATCGTCTCACGAACAGCCGGTTGTTACCGGTTTGCTTGGATGGTTTACTCGTGCGCGATGGCGGCGTCATGGCCGTCGTCTCGACGAAAAGGGCGTTGAAGAGCTCCGAAAGCATTTGATTATTATCAATCGACAGCTCGACGAAATGCCAATATCGTCGCGTTTACACAAACGTCGTATGGAACTCCTTCGCGATAGAGAGCGCTGTCGTACCATGCTTGCGTCATGGGAACATCGCAACGACTCGTAATACTCCTTCCCTATTCCTTGTTGCTCGCACCAGTACCGTGATACCTTGCACAAGGTAACCGGTGTAGCGCTCCACCCACGCAAGGTCCAAACACTATGTTTAATTTCCCCTTTCGATGGTCACGCCTTATTCAGGTTTTCTCAGGAACGCTTGCCATAACGTTCGCTGGATGCGCTGGTGTTCGACCGGTTCAATTTACCTTTGCGGATGACTATCACTTCGAAGGGAAAAAGGTCGGCGTGATGGTGGTGCTCGTCGACGAAGAACAGAGCGCACTCGATCAAGGCCGCGTAGCGCGCCGCGCGGCAGCCGATGATTACGAACGCGTAACGTCGACGAGTTCCGCGGTAACCGGTGAAACCACGATGTCCGGCGATCTGGGTACGATCAAACCTCCTCCGAACGTAACATCCCTCAAAACTACGCTCACCCATCGAAACTTCTACGACCGAGATCTCATCGGATCGATGTCCGAGAGGATCCGTCAAATTCTCGAGATCTACGGATACTCAGCGGAAATCATCGCGGCTCCAAACGGGTCGTTTGGACTGTCCGAAAGAGCGCAATGGGCGAAGGAGGAGCGTGGCTGCGACCTTATCGCGTTGACGTTGGTAACAGTCGTTCGCAGTTGGAACGTGGAGCGAGAATACTGGAACCGGTCGTCGCAACAAAGCTCGGCGTCGTTTCGGTGGCAGCTTCAGACGGGCGGCCTCGTTGCTCTGAGTATGACCGTTTTCGATATCGAATCGAACAAGATCGTTTGGGAGCACGATCGTCGCGAGATCAATACGACCGTTATCGGGCCGCTTTTCGGAGCGACATTCGACGAGCGGGCGGCGTGGGATCAGTACGCCAACAGTCCATCGGACTATCAGGCACAGCTCTATCGCGAATCTGCCGAGCGTGCCATATCATACCTGTTCGCAAACAATGAAAATCGCTTTGTACCGCTTCCACCCGGCTCTGCGGATGTGCTTCGTAGCGGGCCTAATCGCAGATACGAGATAGGCGAGATCGTTCTTGCTCGTCCGAGTACGCAATCTACTGTATGGCACATCGCTAAGATCGTTGGGGACGAAGGAGGCGAGTCCGTAGGTGTCGAGTGGTACGAAGGTACATGGTATGAATACGAAAAAAACCGAGTTATCCCCAGAACACACGTTATACCACTTACGGAATGGCCGCCGATAGTCTGGGTACGGGACCGCGACCGTCTTCAGTACACCCCATACCGTTTCGAGCGATACGACTCAATACGGGGGTACGTGTTTGCGAACCTCGCTGGTGCAGTCGAAACACAAACATTTCTCGTCGGTCGTGTCGGGATTATTCCGATTCCTGAAAACAGCCTGATGCAGTAGGAAAACTTCCTATTCCGAGAGTGCGGCTTTTATCGACCGAGCTGTTGACGGGCCGATCCCGTCGACCTCACAGAGCTCCTCTTCAGAGGCAGCGACAATCCCGGCTACCGACTTAAAGCGTCGTATCAACGAGCGTTTCCGAGTCGGTCCGATCCCCGGTAACGTATCCAGAATACTCGCCGATACGGATTTCCCGCGCCGCTGTCGATGGTGTGTAATCGCGAAGCGATGCGCCTCATCGCGTAGCTGTTGAAGGAGCTTGAGTCCGCTGGACGTACGTGGAATATTCTGCGCTTCCGCGACTCCCGGCACGAATACTTCTTCGAGGCGTTTCGCCAATCCGATAACCGGCTGATCTCCATGTCCAATGCGACCTAACGCCTCTACAACCGTCGAAAGTTGACCTTTCCCGCCGTCGATAACCAACAGGTCTGGAGCAATCTCATTGTCATCCTCATCAAATCGTCGGTACTGGCGTTCGATTATCTCTCGCATCGCACCGAAATCGTCGGAATGACCTATGCTTCCACCCGATTCGCGAATGATAAACCGACGATACGCGTTCTTCAGAGGTTTGGCATCCGCGAAGACCACCATCGACCCGACCGTCTCGATACCTTGTAGATGGGATATATCGATGCATGCAATTCGACGTGGCGGTTTCGTCAAGCGAAGATCACGTTGAAGCGCCTGTACAGCGTGTGGAATACGATCGCGTTGTCTTTCGCGACGAATACGTCGTTCAGTGAGCAGCATCTCCGCGTTTTTCGTCGCGATCCCAATCAACTGCGTTTTCTCGCCACGGCGGGGAACGTGAATTCTTACTGCAGCACCACGCTGCTTCGATAGCCACTCCTCGAGCGCTACCGCGTCTTCAACTTCGGTCGACAGCAGAAGGTTCTTCGGGATAGTCAGTGAGTCGAGGTAATACTGTTTGAGAAACGCGCTCATGATACATGGTAGATTCTCGTCCAGTCCGACGGTAAGCGAATGATCTTTCCGTCCGATCATGCGCCCTTCACGGACCTCGAGCACGACGGCTATCGCTTCGGTGTCATCTCGGGTGATACCTATCACGTCGCGATCGTCACCGTTCGGGTCGGCGACAGTTTGCCTTTCGCTCGTCGCACGGATATCGGCGAGACGGTCTCGGAGCTCCGCCGCGTGTTCGAAATCCCGGTCTTTTGCGGCCTGCTCCATTTGCTCGTGAATATCGCGCACAACGCTGGTAACCTGCCCTTTGAGAAAGCGCTCCGCTTGATCGACAACCTTCTCGTACGCACTCTGCGACTGTAGGCCGACACACGGTCCTTTGCACCGTTTTATCTCATATTGCAGACACACACGTGTGATACTCGGACTCGGCAGCGGTGGTTCACACGTGCGAATGGGGAACAATCGGTGCAGTAATTCCTGCGTCCGTCGCGCCGCGCTGGCGTCGGGATATGGGCCGTAGTATCGTCCGCGTTTTCGGTCGACTGTTCGCGTGTACAGCAATCGGGGGAAGTCTTCGTCGGTAATCATGAGGTAGGGATACTTTTTGTCGTCCTTCAAACGGACGTTGTATTTCGGTGCGTGCCTTTTGACGAGCGTGGCTTCCAGAACCAGCGCTTCGCCTTCCGTTTGCGTTACGATATAGTCGAGATCGGCAACGTCGCGGACAAGCGCGTGAATCTGCAATCGACCATCGTCGTAGTTGTCGACGAAATAGCCACGCACACGGTTCGCGAGTACCTTCGCCTTCCCGACGTAAATGATCGTTCCTTCGCTGTCCCGAAAGAGATAGACGCCCGGGGTTCGCGGTAGAAGCGAGACCTTTTGCCGAATTAGTTCTCGTTGCGCCGATGTGGTTTTCAATGCGGACATGTCGTTCCGAATGGCCTTTGTAACATTTCTGAGTCTGTACCGTCTGATTTCAAGAATATACGCACGACCTCCAAACAGCGGTTCCATCGAAGAATCTTGCATAGATGTCGCCGTACCTACTTGACGGTAGGTTTGCTCGAATGTATTATACCTACCGGAAGGTAGACTATCGGAGGCCGATGTGGATCAAGAACAGCAAATCGAAACACGAAAACGCATTTTCGATTCGGCAGCAAAACTATTTGCGGAACGCGGATATAGCTCTGTCTCTATGCGTGAGATAGCAGACGCGGCAGAGGTCAGCAAGCCGATGCTGTATTACTACTTCGAAAGTAAAACGGGGTTGTGTCGAGCATTGATTGAAGACGGCATCGACAAAATGATCGCCGAAGTGAACCGAATTGTCACGAAACCGATATCAGTCGAGGAGCGTTTGCGAGAACTCACTCGGGAAAGATACCGTGCTGTACGGGAAAACCCGGAGATTATGCGGTTTCATAACGACTTTTTATTCGGACCAAACGCGTCGGGGCTGATTCACGAGTACAGCGAACGAATGGAGTATCCACTCCGCGCAATATCACAGATGATAGCAGAAGCGCAAGCGAAGAACGAATTTACTTCCGACATGGATCCCGATACGCTCACACTGATGTACATCGGTCTCACATCGGTCTTCGTTCATATTCAGATCGCTCTTAACCGGCCTGAGTTTTGCACGAAACCAGAGATTGATGATCGCCTCGCAGATGCCGTCGTATCGCAATTCATTAATGGCGCGAGAGTACACCCAACGCAATCAATACAGTCGTAGTTCTCGGAACTACGAAATATCACGAAGGAGCGTTCATGTTCTCACATCGCGCACGCCGCGGAATGTATGCGGCGCTCTTCAGCGCACTGATCGCTTCCGCAGCGTCGGGGTCGGAATCGATCCTGTCGTTGACGCTGACTGAAGCCGAGCGACTTGCTCTTGAAAACAGTCCGCGGATGCAGATGGCCGCGGATTCGCTTGTGACCGCTCGCGCGAAAGTAACCGGTAGCCGAGCAACCTTACTCCCTTCGATAAGCGGATCCGCCGCATACACGCGAAACGTCGATCGTAACGCGTTCTACTTCGGCGGAATGAAGATGGAAACCGGCGCGGTCAATGACTATACGATCGCTATTACCGGATCGCAGCCGCTTTTCCTCGGGTTTGCCGGAATTACGAGTCTTCGTATGTCCGAGCTTGGAGTGAAAACTGCCGAACTGCAGTACCATGAAACTCGCCAGAGCATCGTTGATCAGGTTAGGCAGGCGTATCTTGGTGCAGTCCTGAATCGTTCTCTTGTGTATGTTGCGCGCGAAGCTCTCGCGCAGGCTGATTCCACACTCGCCCAAGTCCAAAGACGTTACGACGTCGGTGCTGCTTCGAAATTCGACCTGATACGCGCGCAGGTCGAAGTAGCAACGCTCCGTCCCAACGTCATCTCCGCGGAAAGTAACCGAGAGCTTGCAGACGCGAATCTTCGCATGGTAATGGGTCTCGAATCTGACGTTACGGTCGAACCAACAGACGAGCTCAAACGATTCTCCAGTCGGTGGGCGGATATGCCGTACGATTCGCTCCTCAGCATCGCGTATGCGAACCGAACGGATATCCAGCAGTTGCTGAATGTCGAACGTACTGCGCAATACGGCGTGCGACTCGCACAGAGCTCGTATTACCCTCAGATCGCTGCGTTCGGTCGGTCGAGTTGGCAGCAGATCGGGCCAGAGACGTGGGACCGCGCCGTCGCCGTTGGCGTCCAGCTAAACTGGAACCTGTGGGATTCATTCGGTCGACGCTCGCAGATTCAACAGGCACGTGTAGGCGTTCGACAAGTCGAATCGATACAACGCCTGACAGAGCAGGGTATTGAGTTACAGGTAGAATCCGCGCAGAAAACCCTGCACGAAGCCTCGGTGAGTCTTCAGTCGCTACAGGAAACTGTCGAGCTCGCGGAGGAATCGTTGAGACTCGCGCGCGTCTTATACGCTGCAGGTGGAAGCACGCAGCTTGATATCATGAACGCCCAACTCGCTCTTACGCAGGCGCGCACACAGTATGCAACAGCGCTTTACCGGTACCACATCGCTCACGCGCAAATGGAACGAGCGCTTGGACTGGTGGCGACGATAGATATACCGAGCAACTGATTTCAGATAACGAGCGCAAAGGAGACAACGCAGGTGAACAAACAGAATCGCGTATCAACTATACTCGGTGTTGTAAGTATCGCCGCCGTTTTATACGTGTCCGCAGGATGCGGTGGAGCGGATGGTGCGACAGCCGAAGGAAACAACGAACT
>CAZWQW010000029.1:23369-31441 GCA_964635955.1 uncultured bacterium
TGACGTCAGAACTCGAGCGCCTTGAGCGCCTTTTTGCTGCCGGTGGCGCGAGCCAACAGCAACTCGATCAGATCCGCACACAGGAGCGTGCCGCTCGAGAAGGGGTTAATCAAGCCCGCGCCGCTCTTGAGCAAGCGATAATCATGCGGCGAGAAGCGGAACTCCGTGCACCGTTTTCCGGTGTCATTGGTCAGGTGATGGTAAATGTAGGAGACATGATCGCACCGAGCGTGCCTGTTGCGGTAATCGTTGACCGCGATCCGCTCATCGGTGCCGTGAAGGTACCGGAACGTGATCTCGGATTTGTTTCGGTCGGTCAGCCGGTCATAATCCAAGTAGCTGCATTCCCGGAGCGTCAGTTCAACGGTAAAGTGCTTCGTATCAGTCCGATAATCGACGCTGTTACACGGATGGTCGACGTCGAAGTCGAGATCCCGAACCGCAACTTGCTTCTCAAACCCGGTATGTTCGCGACTCTGAATATCGAAATCGGGCGCCATCTGAACACGATCATGGCTCCGTCCGACGCGGTTCTTCAGGAATCCCGCATCGCAGCGCTTTCTACCGGTAGTGATTTCGAACGCGTCTACTATGTCTACGTGGTCGAAAACGGTCGTGCAGTGCGGAGAAACGTCGAAATAGGTTTTACGACTGGCGAACGGGTCGAGATCGTCAGCGGGGTTTCTGCTGATGACACATTGGTTGTTCGCGGTCATCATCTCTTACAGAACGGTCAGCCTGTGTCCATATCAGAACCGAGTACCAACGGAGGAACCGCATCATGACTCTCCCACGTCTGGCGATCCGGCGTGGCGTGACGTTCACCATGATCTATCTCATGGTGCTCGGCTTTGGTTTGTTCTCGCTGAGCCGTCTTAAGTTGTCGCTATTCCCCGATGTCGAGTTCCCGATTGCTATCGTCATGACGACGTACTATGGCGCCGGACCGTTCGACATTGAAACGACCGTAACACGTCCAATCGAACAGGCTGTCGCTTCTGTAGAGAATATCAAGCGCGTATCAAGCAGATCGCAGAGCAACAATTCGCTCGTCATTCTCGAGTTCAATTGGGGCACCGACATGGAACAAGCGCAGACCGATCTCCGGCGAGCGCTTGAATGGCTCGGTGACATCCTACCCGACGATGCTTCGAATCCGTTGGTTTTCGCGTTCGATCCGTCGCAAATGCCGATCCTTTTCTACGGTATGTCCTCGCCATCAATTGACCAGGCTGAAATGCGGCGTATCGCGACCGAAACGTTGGGTCCGCGTCTTGAGCGTATCGAAGGTGTTGCAGCCGCCACCGCGGTCGGCGGACTTGAGCGACAGATACGTGTTGAAGTGAATCCACGCGCTCTCGCATCGTATGGACTTTCCACGAGCGCCGTAATCGGTGCGTTAAGCGGCGCAAACGTGCAGATACCTGGTGGCACGATTCGAGACGGTCGAACCGCATTCAGTGTGCGTACTCTCGGCGAGTACCGGAGCATCGATGAAATACGGAACACGATCGTTACGAACCGTGGTGGTCAAGTAATCCATGTGAGTGATATTGCGGACGTACAAGATAGCTTCCGGGAAGTGCAGGGAGATACGCGCATTAACCGGGAGTCGGGGCTCGTGCTCATTGTTCGAAAGCAATCCGACGCAAATACGGTCCGAGTTGTCAATACAGTCTTGGAACAGGTCCCCGAGATCATCGCAACCACGCCGGGGAATATTTCGCTAACGCCGGTTTTCAATCAAGCCGAGTTTATTACGCTTTCTCTGAGTAACCTGTCGAGCACGGCGTTCTATGCGTTCATTTTGACAGCTATCGTGTTATTGATTTTCCTTCGCAGCTTCCAGAGCTCTCTCGTTGTTGCGGTAGCGATTCCCATGTCCGTTGTGTTCACATTCTTCGTGATGGACATGGCCGGTGTAACACTCAACGTTATCAGCATGGCAGGACTCGCACTCGCGATTGGTATGCTTGTTGATAACAGTATCGTAGTGCTCGAAAACATCTACCGTCACCGTGAATTGGGGTATAGCCCAAACGATGCGGCGGAAGCCGGTACGGTTCAGGTAGGAATGGCGATCACCGCGTCAACACTAACGACAGTGGTGATCTTTCTGCCGATCCTCTTCGTGCCCGGTATCGCAGGTGTAATGTTCCGCGACATGGTTTTGTCCATCGTCTTCGCGCTGCTTGCATCGTTGATGGTCGCTCTGTCGCTTATTCCACTGCTCGCATCGCGTCTACTCACACGGGTTCATACCCCACATAGCCGAATCGGCAAAGCTATTTTTGACGGTGTCGGCAACTCGCTAACTCGACTCGAAAACGTATACGAACGAGCTCTTGATTGGTCACTTTCGCATCGGAAAACCATCATCGCGCTTTCGACCGTCGCGTTCATCGGTGCAATCGGTCTCGTTCAGGTTGTCGGCGTCGATTTCCTACCGAAAACTGACGAAGGTCGCATCGAGTTCACCGTAGAACTACAAGTCGGCAGTGACTTACCGACAACGTTCGCGACGATGAAACGCATCGAGGACTTCGTTGCGGAAAACGTCCCCGAAGCGGTGACGATCTATTCGACAATTGGCTCTGAGGGGACCATGGGCAACGTGTTCCAGGGGCTCGGGACGAACTCCGGAACGATGCAGGTCAAACTCACCCGTATTGCTGATAGATCACGATCGCAGTTCGAAATACAGGATCAGATACGCGAATTCCTCGA
This sequence comes from uncultured bacterium, assembly GCA_964635955.1. Classification (GTDB taxonomy): domain Bacteria; phylum Latescibacterota; class MWCZ01; order MWCZ01; family MWCZ01; genus CAZWQW01. The sequence continues at coordinate 26,097 of CAZWQW010000029.1, forward strand.
AAGCGTTGCAGGTATCGAGTATTCGTTTACCGAAGGCGGCGCGATGGGCTCCGGAAGCGCGATCGAGGTCAAGGTCTACGGAGATGATCTTGATCTAATGGAGACATACGCCGATCGTGTTGTAAAAGCGCTGGAAAACGTACGCGGCGCAGTCGATGTGCAGAAAAGCTTCAAACGAGGCGCACCGGAGTTACGTATCGAACTCGATCGAGCGCGGCTTCAGGCGGTTGGACTCACAGCGGGGCAGGTGACGCAGGCGATCTCGTACGCGATCCAAGGTGTTACGGCGACTCAGTACCGCGAAGGCGGCGACGAGTATGATGTGTTTGTCAGGCTCGGTGAGCAATACCGTAACTCACCCGATCAAGTCGAAAACCTTCTTATCTCGACACCTATCGGCGCGCAGATCCCGCTTCGTCAAATAGCGAAAGTCCAACGAGACGTCAGCCCGGTATCGATATCTCGTGAAGATCAGAGTCGTATGATCAGCGTTACCTCGAATATCTCTGGACGTGACCTCGGTGGTGTTGTCACTGACATGAATCGCGAGCTCGCAAAAATCGAGTTTCCACGTGACATTACTTACGAAATCGGTGGCACGGCTGAAGATCAGCAGGAGTCGTTCTTCTATCTTGCTATCGCACTTCTCGCAGGTGTCGTCTTGGTGTATATGGTAATGGCGAGCCAGTTCGAATCGCTCTTCGATCCATTCATCATCATGGTGACAATACCGCTGGCGTTCATCGGCGTTGCGCTTGCGTTGTTTGTCACGGGCACGTCGCTGAGCGTCATGGCGATGATCGGTATGCTCGTGCTCGTCGGAATCGTTGTAAACAACGGTATCGTGCTCGTCGACTTCACAAACCAGTTACGTCGACACAAAGGAATGAAGATACGGCAGGCGGCACGTGAAGCAGGTAAAGTACGTATGCGTCCAGTCTTGATGACTGCACTCACGACGATCGTCGGAATGATACCGCTTTCACTCGGTGTCGGTGAATCGGGCGAAACGTGGGCGCCGTTGGCTCGCGCCGTCATAGGTGGACTCATCGTCTCAACCGTGTTGACGCTGGTCGTCGTACCGGTAACGTACGTTGTCTGGGAGCGCGTCGCGCGGCGTATTCACCGATTCCGAAACTGGACTCGGCGTCTTCGTGGACTTCCCGAGACCGAGTACTCGGACCAACTCACCGCTGAACCGACAGCGCCTGCGCCGATCTCTGCGTTATAACATCACCTACCATCGCACGGCGAAGGTCGGCGGATCGTTCTGATCCGTCGACCTTTCTCGTTAAAACGGATGGATCTATGTTGTCCCTCCACGTACATCATCAAAAAGACGAAAGTGTGTACGTAGACGTACATCGTATGAAACAGTCGTTAGTATATATATATCAGAATGTTATAGCGCTATTACGTTGAGACTGCCGTGGTGCGTTCAGTACACAACCTTTCGGTTTCTCTCATTAAGCACGTTACCGTCGCACTTAGTATAGTTTATGTAAGTACTATCTATAATAATGTCTTATGATACTATCAGAATTTTCGAACCGATGTTTGGCACAGCCGTTGCAAAATAGACATGCAGAACGCTGGTTGGCCATCAGCTCGATCGTCGATTCCTAAGGTTCACGTATCACGTATCACGGCAGAGGGAGATTACATCATGAAGCGTATAAACCTATTCACACTGCTTGTTGGCGCGGTTGCGCTGACGTTTGCGGCAAACGCGTACGCTCAAAGCGAAGATTCAGAAGAAACTGTAGATCCCGTTGAGACCCCCGCGTTTGTCGACGTAGACGGCGACGGCATCAACGACGCAACGCAGCAGAGACACACAGTCCGTAATCGAGCGCTCGCTCAGGCGCATATCAAGCAGCAGGCACGCGAAATGAATACCATTCGCGAACAGCTCAACGACCAACAGCGTGCAGAACTCGACGAACTCGTGACCGCCCTTCGCGCTGAGGGAAAGAGTCGAGAGGAAATCCACGCTGAAGTGACAACGAAGCTTGGTGAGTTTGGAGTCAATCTTCCAGAAACATGGAACGAAGGTCCTCGCGAGTATATGGGTGGGAACCGGCTTTCAGAAGCCCAGCGTACCGAACTGCAGAGTATGGTATCCGGTCTCCGCGAAAGCGGCGCGACGAACGAGCAGGTTCGCGCGGCGATTTCTGCGAAGTTCAACGAATGGGGCGTCGCCTCACAGGCGATGGGTCCGAACAATGGTAAAGGCGGACCGCGTGAACCGCGTCGGTCCGGTGGAAGAAACTAAATAGCGTCACCGAGGGGAAGCGCAGTTTGTTCTGCGCTTCCCTTTTCTGGAGATAGAACAATGAACGCGCTTGCTCGATCAGTCGTAATAGTTCTTCTCGCAGCAAACACCTCATTCGCCAGCGATATATCGTGGCGGATAGTTGGTGGCGGAGGATACGATACGAATCCTGCCGGGTACGCGGTCAACGATCCACAGACGCTCGGTTGGACGCAACTCGATGTCGAATGGTCGGAGCGTGTCGATCCGGGTGTGTTCGCGGTGCATTACTCGGGCAACGGGTATTCGTTCGTACCGAACGGATCTTGGAGCGCTCATGAACACACCATCGGTACTCGGTATTCCGATCAGAGTTTACAGCAGATATCGTGGGAAATCAGCGCGCAAGCGAAAGGCAGCTGGAATCATCCGGATTACGAAGCTTACTCGTTTCGCGAACTCGGTGTAAACGGGTCGATTACGTACATAGCTCGTGTTCCCGTTTCCTTTACATACGACGCAACTGTCCGTGAATACACCAGTAGTCCGGAGTTCAACTACCATCAACACGTGATAACAGGTGCAACGAGGCACTCGTTTGCCACGCGTACAGCAGTCGGCGTATCTGGCGAATTCGCGTATCGAGTATACACGACACGAACGTTAGACGATCTGTTTGTCGACAACGGCGGTTCGACGAGCCACCAATACCGTGCAACGGGATTTGTGAGTCAGAATATTGCCGAGACGGTGGGAATCCGTTTACTCGGATACGCGCAATTGGGTAGTGGAAATAACCGTTGGCGCGACGACTACTGGCAGGTTCTTGGAGATCCTCTTGCTACCAGCGGTTTCGGTGGGCGTCTCCAACTATCGTGGCTTGCTCCGTTCAGCGTGACCCTTCGCCCGTACCTCGCGTTCGACCGTACCAACGAGACGTACGTGAACGAATTGGGGTACGATTCGGAACGATTGGATCGACGCGTTTCTGGCGGTACGATCGTCGAGAGCAGTCTTCCGTGGTTAGTCGCCGATCGACTCGTTCGATTTACCGTAGACGCTGGTGCGAAGCGACAACGTTCGAGCGATCCACTCTATACCTACGAGCAAATCAGCGTCCTGTTCGGCTTGCGGTACGCATGGTAAGCAACCACACCATTGAAATGTAGCGTTCCCGCTTCAGTTACCGTACCTTTCCTCGCATTCACTACCGCTACGTAGCTTTCAACCTCGCATACGAGAAACCCTGTGAAGTCATCTTCATACGATACCATTTCAGAAGAGAAGCGTATACTTCGCAAGCAAATGCGCGCCCTTCGAGCATCTCTTTCTCAGGCTGAAATCGAACGTTCATCTGAGCGAATGGCAGAGAATGTAATGATGCTATCCGAGTGGCAATCCGCTCACACCATCCACGTTTTTATCGGATCCCTACCGGGCGAGGTAAGAACAGACCGATTGATTCGACACTGTCTCGAGAGAAACTGTCGCGTAATGGTTCCGATCGTCGACCAGTCGACAAACGGTATGCGAAGTGTATGGCTGAGAAGCCTTGACGAATTGGTTCCCACTTCATGGGGCGGTCGTGAACCTGCGGCAACGGAGATCGCTGATGAAGCTTCCATCGGTGTTGTAATCGTCCCGGGTGTCGCGTTCGATCGCGACGGGCATCGCCTCGGAATGGGCGGCGGATACTACGATCGGTTCCTTCGAACAACTCCCGCGCCACGTATCGCAGTGGCTCACTCAAATCAAGTTATCAAACACGTCCCAACTGGTCCCACGGATGAGTCGGTCGATATCATCGTAACACCGGATGAGACGATTCTGTGTCCACGGTATACACACGCCGATCATTAATCAGTCCTGTTTGGTCCGTAAACCGATAACGCCGTATTATCGACTCTCAATGAGATTGATTATGGACTTGCGAATCTGGAGGGTAGGGCATGCGGATAACGGACGTTAAGCCAGTCGTAATGGGTACATCGTGGCGCAATCTCATATTCGTGAAGGTCGAAACAGACGAGGGATTGACCGGCATCGGAGAAGCGACACTTCAAAATCGCGAAGAAGGCGTCCTCGGCTACCTCGAAGGCGCAAAACGTAGGCACGTTATTGGTAGCGACCCGTTTAATGTTGAGGACCTGTGGTTGCGCATGTATCGGAACGATTTCTGGCGCAACGGAGTGATATGCACAACGGTAATGAGTGCGGTCGAGATCGCGTGCTGGGACATCATTGGTAAAGCTACGGGGCAACCGGTCTATCGTCTTCTGGGTGGACGCGCACATGAGAAGCTCAAGGCCTACGCAAACGGTTGGTATACAGTCGATCGCGACCCGAAAAAGTTTGCCGAACGCGCAAAAGGTGTTACCGCGAAGGGTTACAAGGCTCTCAAAGTCGATCCATTTGGACCCGGGACGTATGAGATGTCGCGCGCGGAGATTCATCGCTCGTTGGACCTTGTCGCAGCAATCCGCGACGCTGTCGGTCCCGACGTGGAGATCTTTATTGAAGGACACGGTCGATTCTCGCCACGTACGGCAATTCAGATTGGTAAGCAACTGGAAGAATTCGAACCCGGTTGGTACGAAGAACCGGTGCCGCCCGAAAATGTTCTCGCACTCAAACAGGTGCACGAGCAGGTAAACATTCCAATCGCAACCGGAGAACGATTGTTTACGCGGTACCAGTATCCTGAGTTTCTTAACTCCGGCGCTGTCGACATTGTCCAAGCCGACGTAATACACGCCGGCGGTCTTCTCGAAATGAAGAAAATCGCCGCGATGGCCGACGCGCAATACCGAGTCATTGCTCCACATAACTCAAACGGGCCAGTCTGTACGGCGGCATCGATTCACTTCGGATTCTGCACGACGAATTATAAAGTGCAGGAGATATTTGACGATTTCGTCGAACCGTGGGTAAAGGACGCTGTGCCGGGAGTTCCTAATGTTGTCGATGGTTATGTCGAGCCACCGACAGGACCGGGCCTCGGTATCGAACTAAACGAAGACCTCATTGCCGAGCACCCATACAAGGAAGGCTTTTTCAATCTGTTCGCGGACGACTGGCAAAAACGTCAGTT
>CAZWQW010000030.1:0-5211 GCA_964635955.1 uncultured bacterium
ACAACCGCGATCAAAGGCCGCTTCATGGATCACCACCTGCGGTTCCCGGAACAGGTTGCGCGCGTACTGAGTGTCAAAGCCGATCTTCCAACCCGGATTCGCAAGGCGTACGCCGATCGGAAGCTCGACGACTTACGCACGATTGCGGAAGGTATCCCAACGCTCGTCGGCGAAGTGCAGAAGCTGCGCGAGATTCACCGTGATCTGTGGTTCGACCAACACAAACCTGAAGGTTGGGAAGTCGTCGAGAGCCGCTACGGTACGCTTATCACACGGCTTGAAACGACGAAATGGCGTCTCGACCAGTATCTGGGTGGCGCGATTGCCAATCTACCGGAGTTAGAGACAGAGTTGGTGAAAATCGAAGAAACGCGTCCGGGCCACTTCCCGGGTTACAGTCATCGACGCATCAAGACCGCATCGAACATCAAGTGATTCTTGCGAAAACACAACACTGAGAGTTGAAAAGGGCGACCGTCGATCGGTCGCCCTTCTACGCGTACGGTCGCGGCGTTGGTATTTCCGTCGTCACACGTGACATTTCTCACTCGGTACTGACATACACCTATACGGGAGGATCGATCATGTCGAACTTGCGCGTCGCGATAATCGGCGCCGGAAGAGTACGGGAAAGTGGAAAACGCACTGGATTCGGTACGGCACACAACCACGTTCGCGGATGGATAGCGGCGCCAAACTGCGAAGTCGTCGCCGTTGCCGATATCGTTGAGGAGAACGCTCGAGTATTTGCCGATGAATACAGTATCCCGCAAATATTCACCGATTACGCGACGATGCTTCGCGAGGTGAAACCGGATTGCGTCAGCCTCTGCGTCTGGCCGCACCTCCACGCACCGATGGTCATCGCGTGTGCCAAGGCCGGCGTGAAACTCATCCACTGCGAAAAGCCGATGGCTCCCACATGGGGCGAAGCGAAGGCAATGGTACGGGCGTGTGAAAAGGCGAAGTGTCAACTGACGTTCAACCACCAGAATCGTTTCGAGGAGCGCTGGAATACGGCGAAGCGCTTGTTGGATGAGGGTGTCATCGGTACGCTACGCCGCATGGAAGGCCACTGGGGCGACATGTTCGATGTGGGAACACACTGGCTCGACCTGTTCAATATGTATAACAACGAGACTCCCGCGGACTGGGTGCTCGCACAGATCCATCGCGACGGCGATCCGAAGTCGTTCGGTGTTTCGGTCGAATCGCAAGCGATGGTGCACGTGCACTATACGAACGACGTGTACGGACTCCTCCTCATGGGTGCCGGTCATACAATTTGGGCGGAGCACCGTCTGCTCGGTACGGATGGCATCATCGAAGTCGCATGGCCGGAAGTGCGCGTATGGGGGAAGAACGATATCGAGCCGCGAATACTCCCCGGCGAGGCGAGCGAGAACCCGGTTACCGATACTATCGTGGAGCTGGTTGACGCATATCGCGCGGGACGCGAGCCGGCTACCAGCGCGGTGAAAGCGCTTCGAGCGACCGAAATCATCTTCGCAACATACGAGTCGTCTCGTCGTCGCGGCAGAGTTGATCTACCACTCACGATCGATGGCAACCCGCTCCACGCGATGATCGAAGCTGGAGAGATTTGACGCGATAGAGAAAACGAACAGCGCGAACACGTATCACAATTCAGAGAAAAACGGGAGAAGCATGATGAAGAAGGTCAAAGCAGCAATTATCGGGTGTGGGCGTCCTCGTGGCGGTGACGATGTCACGGGCTCGGGAATGTCGCACGCGCACGTTAAAGGATATCAGGCGTTACCGAACGTGACCGTGGTTGGATGCGCTGACCTCGTCGAAGCGCGCGCGAGAGATTTCGCCGCGTCTTATAATATTTCGGGTGTATACACCGATTACAAGGAGATGATCCGGAAAGAAAAACCGGACATCGTCAGCATAAGCACGTGGCCGGCAACTCATCGCGAGATCGTCGAGGGATGCGCCGAAGCCGGAGTCCGCGCAATTCACTGCGAAAAGCCGATGGCGACGACGCTCGGTGACGCGCGCGCGATGAAGAAAACGTGCGAGGAAAAAGGGGTACAGCTCACGTTCAACCATCAACGTCGGTTTGAATTGCAGTACCAAGTTGCGCGGAATCTCGTCAATGCCGGCGCGATTGGAACACTCCGACGCATCGAGACTGCCTGCGCGGACCTATACGACTGGGGAACGCACTGGTTCGATATGATGCACTTCTACAACAATGACATTCCCGCCGAATGGCTCATTGGACAGATCCATGTCGACAAAGGGAAGACCGTGTTCGGCGTGCGCATGGAAAACCAAGGAATGGCCAATGTCCGCTTCGTAAACGGCGTATACGGTCTCATTTTCACGGGTGCCGGAAACACGATCTGGGCGGATCACCGACTCCTCGGCACCGAGGGTATCATCGAAGTCGCAATGCCGGACGTGCGGATTCGTGCGCGCGGCGACAAAGAAATGCGGACGGTTGATATACCCAAGCAGAAGGAAGTCGGTGGTTGGACGCCCATCACCTGGGGTATTCGTGACGCCATCGTTTGCATGGAAACGGGGCGTGAACCGGAGCTGAGCGCGCGCAAGGCGCTTCAAGCAACCGAATGCATCTTCGCCACGTACGAATCCTCGCGTCGTCGAGGTCGCGTGACGTTCCCGCTCGAAATCGAGGATAATCCGCTCCACACCATGCTCGACGCTGGAGTGATTTGACGCGGTAAGGAATACGAATAGCGCGCACAGGTATCACCGTTGACAGGAAAAATCGGAGAAACATGATGAGGAAGATCAAGGCAGCAATGATTGGGTGTGGGCGACAGGGTAGAGAAGAAGATTTCGACGTAACCGGTTGCGCCATGTCACATTCGCATGTAATGGGGTATCAGGCGTTGCCGAATGTCACCGTCGTCGCGTGTGTCGATTTGGTCGAAGAGCGGGCGAAGGATTTCGCGAAGAAGTACAATATCGCCGGTGTTTACACCGACTATAAGGAAATGATCCGTAAGGAAAAACCGGATATCGTCAGCATCAGCACGTGGACCGCGACACATCGTCAGATCGTTGAAGGATGCGCCGAGGTCGGTGTTCGAGCGATTCACTGCGAAAAACCGATGGCCGTAACGCTTGGTGATGCGCGTGCCATGAAGAAGGCTTGCGATGATAAAGGCATCCAACTCACGTTCAATCATCAACGCCGCTTTGAGAAACAGTACCAGACTGCTCGGAATCTCGTCAACACCGGTGTGATCGGGAAGCTCAGACGCATCGAGACCGCGTGTCCCGATTTGTTTGATTGGGGAACACACTGGTTCGATATGATGCACTTCTACAACAACGATATCCCCGCGGAATGGGTGCTCGGACAGATTCACGTCGATAAGCCCAAAAACGTGTTCGGCGTTCTTCTGGAAAACCAAGGGATGGCGAACGTCCGGTTCGTTAACGGCGTATACGGTCTCATGATGGCGGGTGCCGGACACACGATCTGGGCCGACCACCGTCTCCTCGGAACTGACGGCATTATCGAAGTGGCGATGCCGGTTGTACGCGTTCGTGGCCGCGGCGATAAAGAGATGCGTACGATCACGTTCCCGGAAGAGAAGAATATCGGAGGTTGGACACCTATCACGTGGGGCATTCGCGACGCTGTCACGTGCCTGGAAACCGGACGTGAACCGGAGCTGAGCGCACGCAAGGCGCTTCAGGCAACCGAGTGCATCTTCGCGACCTACGAATCATCGCGCCGCAGAGGCCGGGTGACATTCCCGCTCGACATCGAAGACAACCCGCTCCACGCGATGCTCGACGAAGGTGTCATCGGAACGAAGTAATCCAAGCATACGATCTGAACGAGAAACGGGGAGTGGTTATTCAACCACTCCCCGTTGTTTTTGCTACTCGTCGCGACTTCCTATTTGTGCAGACCTTCGAGATCACGGTTGATGGTGTTCTGGTACGCTTCCGCTTCGAGGTTCGCTACCTCGTCGAAGGTCACCGCACGACCGAGTGCCTGCGATTCGTAGAGCATCATGCAGATCACCTCGTCGCGATAGCCTTCGATACCCGTCATCTCGACCTCTCCACGACCTTGCACCGCTTCGACGAATTCGTTGAGCTCTGTAGCGATGGTGTCGGTAATCCCGCGGGGGAAGAGCTTCTCACGCTCCTCATCGCTAATCGATTTCCAGTGCAGATCGATGAGCTGCTGCAGCGTCATCGATTCGGTGCGGCTCCGGAATCCTTCACGCCATACAAGCGCACCTTTGTCACCGTACAGCGCGCGATTACTGAACTTGAAGCCCGGCGCCGCGAGCGTGTAGGTCCACTGCCCGATGACGTCGTTCGGGAAGTTTACCACTGCGAGCGTCGTGTCTTCGACGGTCACATCGATCGGTCCGGCCATCTTTTCCGGTTCCTTATACCGCTTCGGATTGTACGTGCGCACACCGGCATACATACTTTCCGGATCTCCGATATGATAGCGGAACAGATCGGCGAAATGCACACCGCCATCCAACGGCCATCCGCCACCGGCGATATCGACGTGGTCACGCCATTGCCAATACCACAGCCGCTCCTCGACGTCGATCCAGTAGATCATTTTAATGTCGCCGATCATGCCTTGCTCGGTAGCCCACTTGAACGCGCGGTTTTCGAGGTCCCGTCTGTAGTTCTCTGCAACCTGAAATACCGTACCGGCTTTTTCCGCTTGGGCGAGCATCTGCTTCCCGGCGCGCAGAGTAATCGCGAGCGGCTTTTCGATCGTAACGTGCTTGCCAGCAGCGAAACACGCTTCGGCGACGACGTGGTGCGCGCGATGCGTCGTGACAATATCGACCGCTTGCATGTCGTCCTGCTCACGCAGCATCGTGTCGACGTCGGTGTACACCTTCGGCTTCCGGCCTTGCCACTGCGCCACCGTGTCGGCCATTTTCTCCGCGGCTTCTTTGCGAACGTCGCACGTCGCAACGATATCGAACGTATCGATGCCCTTTTCGTGCAGGATTTTGAAGCCGCGTTCGTGCGCGCCCATCATGCCGCCGCAGCCGATAAGCCCGATCGATGTCCGTTCTGCCATGTGTGAACCTCTTCTTCTGATGTGATTGGATAACAATTCTGATTGTCAGAGTTGATTACGCGAAACGCAGAAGATACTTGGTGCGAGTTGAGGGGCAAGCGTCACGTTTCGATGCCGTAGAGCCACCATCGCGTTTT
>CAZWQW010000030.1:5311-20290 GCA_964635955.1 uncultured bacterium
GTCCATGGATTCCATATCCGGTATGATCGGTTCACTGATGAACTGAACGGACATATCGTCAACCTTACCTGATGCGGGAGGGCAAATTGGTTATCAGAAAGCTACCGTACAAACAGCGAGCGCGGAAGCATTGTACTTCCGCGCTCGAAATGAGCTATCTATCGATGTAGATGATTATTCAGCCGATACGAGCTCAAGCTCGAACGTGAGGTCTTTTCCCGCGAGCGGATGGTTTGCGTCGAGCTTCACTGAATCGTCATTCACCTCGGCAACTGTCACGACGAACGCGCGACCATCCTGTCCTTGGACCTGAAGCTGACCTCCGACCTCAAGCGGAATCGATTCGGGAATCTGTCCGCGGTCAACTTCGTGAACCAGTTGCGGATTATAATCACCGTACGCCTGATCTGCGGGAATCGTCACCGTCTTTTCATCGCCGGCAGACATTCCCTCGACCGCTTCTTCAAAACCCGGGATGACCTCGCCTTCACCGATTTTGAACTCGAGTGGCTCGTTACGTTCACGCGATGAGTCGAATACGCTTCCGTCGTCGAGCTTACCCGTGTAATGGACTTTTACCGTGTCACCTTTTTTTGCTGAAGCCATGTTTGGCCTCCCTGTCGCATGTGAATCGATCTCGTTGCGGTGCTGGAATACGATGCCCGTCCGCTCAGTATCGAACGCACGCGCGGAAGTACAAACACGCAGAGTGTACACGCATTCCTCGAATGTCTAACAAAACGTACCGAATCCGCCTAACGAGCGCAACATTCAGATTGTTCGAAAGGTTGTGCAAGTGCGAGAATCAGACGTACCTACGGAGCGTGAACTGCTGGAGTCGCAACGACGCGCATCGCTCTCACACCGGCGCCCAGCGATACGAGCGCGCGGTCAGCATCCGATGCGGTAGCGAACACGCCAAACACCGCCGAACCGCTACCACTCATCAGCGCCACAAGTGCCCCGGCATCGGACAATCGGCGGCGTACGTCGGCTATTTCGGGATGGTGTGTTTCGACGACTGACTGGAAGGTGTTCCACCCGTCGAGCCGCTCACAAAACGCGCGCAGTGTCAGCGTGGCATTGCGAAGCGCGTCAACATACTTGCGATACTCGCAGGCGTCCGGGTACGTCCCGGCGAAATGGGATGCGAGCACACGAAACGCCCACGGTGTACTCACGGTAACCGGTGGAACCGCGACGACAAAAGCAAGGGGCGAAAAATCGCGCGTGACAGGCAATGGCTCGACGTGTTCCCCACGACCGGTTACAACTGCGGTACCGCCTCGTAGAAAAAACGGGACATCGGAACCAAGTTCCGCGCAGAGGTCGAGCCAGACCGATTCATCGGCCTCAATACACCACAGCTTCGCAAGTCCGCGTAGTGTTGCAGCGGCGTCGGAGCTTCCGCCACCGAGCCCCGCTCCCCACGGTATCGACTTATGGAGGAGTATATGTACGCCGCTCCGGATACCGAAACGCTTCCGCACGAGGTCAGCAGCGCGCCATACGAGATTATCGGGTCCGATCGGAAGGCTGGCGTCGGAACACGAGAGGGAGAGACCGTCAGCTTCCGTGAACTCGAGCTCATCCGACCACGATACGGTCTGGAACACCGAAATGAGGTCGTGGAAACCGTCAGAGCGACGACCAGTCACGGCGAGGCCAAGGTTGATCTTCGCGGGAGCGGATATGGTGATTCGTTCGCGTGTCATTCAACCGGTTCGCGTTACTGCGTGACAATCGTGAACTCGCGCCAGCGAGAGGAGGATCCGGCGTGACTGAATTGACTCGGCAACGGCAGCGTAGGATCGGCGCCTTCGCACCGCGACGGGGCATACACGCATCGGCATGGAAGCTCAGGCGGAATGGCGTTCAGCACACCCTGAAAATCGACCCGCCATCGGTACCGCCCCGAAGGTAATTCCGGTAGAAAAACCTGTCCACCGTCGCCGTATTCAATCGATGTCCGATCGTTGGGGAGTCCTTGGAGCGCCGGACTGCGCTGCGGACTGACCCACGCGAGCTCCCAGTCGGTTCCGTTATCGCGCTCGACTCGGAGGACATAGCCGTTCACAAGGAGGAGGTAGTGAAGCTCATGTCCGAATACGAATACCGGTGTCGGATCACTGAGCTGGGCGTAATCGTCGGGAGATACCAGCGTTGGTTTGCCGACGAGACCGTAACTTAGTGTATCGCTTGGTGCGCTTCGGTTCGAGTCGGGGTCGATGGCGAAGATGATATAGAAATACTGTTGATTCAAGGTAACGTCACCGTCGATCCACTCGATCGGTTGACCGCGTCTGTTCCGGAGTTGGTCGGCGGTGAGGACGACGGTTTCGTGTCGACGATAGACATTCAGCGCGGGGTCGCGGCGGAATACCTGATAGCCGATGAGCTCCTCTTCGTCACCGATGTACCACCGCAGGTGGATTGAGTTTCCGTCGGAACGCGCGCCGATACCGCCGTAACCGCCAACGCCGCCGACAACCGGCGCGGTTGGAATTTGCGGGCATTCCCATACTGGTGCGGCAAGTTCGGTCTTCGTCGGACCGGTTGATGAGCAGTCCATACCGATCACAACGAACGCGGCGAAGACGAGTCCGAGTAGCAGCTTAGAGCGCATACCGCACACTCACCCTATGTGATGCACCAAGAGTATGGCGCTGGAGGCCGTAATCGAGGTGAAGTCCGCGCCAGCCGAGTCCAATACCGAATGCCGTAGGTGACGAATCCGAGATATCGCTTCCGGCACGCAGGCTGATGAGATCGGCGAAGGTGTATTCGAGTCCCCACACCGTTCCAGCGGCATGGTCAGCGATCGTGCCGGTAATCGCACTGCGGATTTCGGGAATCGGCTGCGTGTACGCGACTCCGTAGCCGATCCCAAACGACTGCATATCAGAACGCTCGGTATCTGTATTCCACGTGATTTTTGTCCCGCCGACATTTACGCCGGTCATTCCGAGCGATACGCGACCGAGTCGTTCGTTATCGATTGCACGACTCAGTTCGAAGTGCAGCTGCGCGCCAAGATCGAGTCCGATTCCCGAGCCTTCGACAGCCGCGCTATCACCGGCGCTAACGGTCAAGTATTTCACCGTCGATCCGAGCGCGAGTGTGACCGGGAGTTCGAGATACTGCCATCCCATGGAGAACACGAAGTCGCTTCGACGCGCAACGGTAAAGAAAAAGGCGTTCTGTGCGTAGTTAAACGCACCGATCGCGCCGGCTTGGGCGATCCGAATGCGGTCGCGTTCGAGCTGCGGAAGCGATGGATACCGCGGGATGTCGTCAACGCCGAGCCTGACCCAGCCGACTCCGACGCTGATATCTTCATATCCAATCGGAGTCGCCGCGGCGATCATCTGATGATTTGCGAGATCAGTATAAAGGCGAGCGTACGATGCCGTTGCGTCAAATCGCTCGACCATGCCGATTCCAGCGGGATTCCAGTGGAATGCCGTCGCATCGTCGACGATCGGCAGAGTCGCCTGTCCAAGACCCACTTCTCGCGCGCTGACTGGTAGGAGCAGAAACGCGTCGGCGTGTGGCGTGTTCTCAGCATGCGCCGGTAGCCACGTGATACCGAGTAATGCGAGCGCGAGGCCGTAGATTTTTCCGTGTCGCGTTCTCATCGTCACTCGGCCTTCATCATGGTAAACGTGTGTTCCTGTGTATTACCGCGGAGATCGCGCACGGAAATAATCCCGAAATAGATGCCATTTGCGATCGATTCACCCCGTCGGTTCGCACCGGACCAACGCAGTTCGTGGTAATCTGGCGCAACCAGTACCCTGCTCGATCCGCCCGCGAAATCGTCGAGAAGGAATCCTTCTGGATCGATATTCGAAGCGGCTGGATCATCTGGTCGGAGTTCCGTCATATCGAAGTTGCTGAACTTCAATACGAGCCGTCCTGCAACATCGTAGATACGAACCCGCACCTCCTCCATCTGCGTCGAAAGCGAAAATGCGATCACGGTGCCATCTATTCCGAACGGATTTGGGAATGTGCCGTAGAAATCCATCAGTGCTTCAGAGGACTGTGCGATTCGGAAACTCGCGATGTACTCCGCATCGTTGCCTGCCGCGTCGTGTGCCACGATTCGCAATCGGTAAGCCGCTTCACGCGGAATGAGTCGCGGAGGTGTTACCGTCGCGACAAGCGATGTTGCTGATCCGGGCTCTCCCGGTACCGTAATGCTGCTGTCTGGAAGTGCGGAATCATCAATCCACACGGCGATATCACCGGGTAGCGTACTTACACCGTTCCGATCTTCAATCTGTACGAGAAATCGGCTGGATTCCGAGATTCGCGCGCCGTCTCCAAAGTTCTGACCGGTTACTGTCACCTCGATGGTTGGTGGTCGGTCATCGTTCACGATAAGGAGGCCATAGGTACCGTCTCTTGGCGCTGGCACACTGACGGTGTCGCGGTCGTCCGACCACGTATGAAGATCCGCACCAATCATCTCCCACTGCTCGCGGTCAGTGTTCCAGTATCCGACGCGCAACCGCCCAGCGTCACGGGCATCGCGAATTGCCGCAACCGTTGTATCCGGTGCGATGGCGAGTCGCAATTCGCCGCTCGTCGCGAGTTTCGCGCTTCCGCGCCATGCGAGCACATATGCCGTCGTATCTGGTGCGACAATATCAGGTTGTCCGCGCTTTGCCGGGCGGGACGATTCAACGACCGTTACGATCGTCGCATCAGTGAGTGTTCCGGGTAGTATTCGTGCCGTGAACGTGCCGGTGTTTGTTCGAACGGTCACCGCTTCTCCGGCACCGGGTGAATAAACACCCCAGTTCCTGGGTACGACGAATTCAGCCTGTGCCTGATCCGGCGATGCGCTGGTGCCTGCCACCGCAACGAGAATCGGCGCTGGGTCCCGCCCGCGAACGAGTGAGTCAGGGATCGAGAGGCGCACTGTCGCTGCTTGCGGCAGGATGAGCGGTGTGTCATCAGCGGCGATACGCGCGCTCGATCCGATCTGTATATCTCCCGCGACGGTTCCCGGACTTAGCTGAGGCGCGAGCGGTGTCGCTGTCACCGACGCGATCTGGATCAGATTGTTGTTCTCGTCTTTAAGGAAGAGTCGGACGAGCGTTGAATCAGACTGGCCCGTGCCGGTGTTCTTCACAGAAACGGCGATCTCCGCGTTTGCAATACCGTCGATGTCGATGTCAGATACTGCGATCTTGCTCGCGCGATTCGGATAGATCGCCGGAATATCATCTCGGACTGTTCTCTGGCCATTCGCGTCGATCGCGCGAATACGAATCCGTACAATCGCTGCCGGGTCAGTTGACTGTAAACGCGAGAGGTCGAG
The DNA here is from genome assembly GCA_964635955.1 of uncultured bacterium. GTDB lineage: Bacteria > Latescibacterota > MWCZ01 > MWCZ01 > MWCZ01 > CAZWQW01. The sequence goes on from CAZWQW010000030.1 coordinate 10,644, forward strand.
CGGGCGCGTCGTGCGGTACCGATCGGTGCCGTCGACGCGAGCCATCGGGACCTCGTCAACGGCGCTTCCCGCGTCTACCGCGGCGATGCACGTAACCACGTCGATTCCGTCGGAATCACGGACGATGGCGCTAACGAAAACCGAGTCACGAGAGCTGGATTCAACGAGAACGCTGTCGATGAGCGATTCTCGAACGGCGAGCCGTACGTGGCCTGTCCAGTCGCGTGGCTCAGCACCCGTCGTGGATACGTACCCCTTCAGCGTCAAACCGGTTGCAGCGTCTCCGTTGAGCAATACGAGATCGGAGCTATCTGGAATCGTCATCGTTGTGCTGAAGGATCCGTTCGCGACCGGGATGCCCGTGAACGTATACCGTGGGAGGTGCTCATCGTCATACATTGCGAGCACGGCAGTTCCCGATACGGTCGATCCGACACTCCCAGTGATGTCAACCTGTTGGCCAAACACCGGAGTATGCACTGAAGGCGATATCGTAAGCGTAGGTTCCGGTGGCCTGATTTTCATTGCCGGGTCGCCTACCAACGAGAATTCGTGGAGCACAGCTTGTGTAAATGTCGTCGGACCGGGGTTCGGACTGCCGTACCGTAACGCGTAGTCCGTCTTTCCCGCCGCGATAATTTCGCCTAATTCGAGCGTTGATCGAGTAGCGCGGATACTGGCGCTGAGTAGAGATTCGGTCAGCAGGTAGTCGTTGTAGTACCAGCCGACACCGTTCGCACCGAACCACGCGACGGCACCACCATTTCGCGAGAACATCATCGTCTCGCTCAACGCGTGTACCCCAGGACTCTCCCATGCGCCCGTAAAGCAGGTCATGCTCAGGAAGATACCGGCTTTCCCGGCGTTCGAGATCCGCGTGTGCGCGTCCATCGGCTCCAACAACCGGTTCGCATCCCAGATGCCACCGCCTGCGTGTCCGAGAAATATCGTCCACAATGCGCCCTCGTTGGCGAGATCGATGAACTGCTCCTTACGACCTTCGAACGGTGGGAAATCGCGGGTGAGGGTGCTCGAATAGAACTTTCGCACCTCGTACCGGTCGGGAATGGTCAACGATAACGCATCGACCTGCGAGGTGAATGCAACACCGATTCCCGATACCATCGTGACGCGTTTCCGCCAGTCACCGAGCGTTGGCGACTGCTCAAACTGAATGATCTTTTCAACAGCGGCCTCGACACTACCGACATCCGGTGCGGGAAGTCGCGCTACGAAGAGATCAGGAAGCATGTCGTCTCCGGTCTGGAGACTGTATACGTGATCGGAACCGGCAATCCCCCAGCGGTATATACCGACCATTGGTATCGGTATGAGCGCCATGTCACCGGCGAGACGTTCCGCGGTAAACTTATCCACTCCGTCGCCGACGATAAGGAGGTATCGCGGTGGCGTGCGCCAATAGTCGAACGTATACGCGAGAAACTCCTGAATAGCCGCGTAGGTTGGGTAGCCCCAGTCGAATTCGTCGTAGATTTCGGCTGTGGAAACGATGGTTGTGCGGTGTCCCCCACCTGCCGACGTTTCTCGGTACTCGGCGAGCGGCGTGATGGCGTCTACAAGCGCTTCATGAGCGATGATCAGGTAATCGGCTTCGAGTGATAGATCGCGAATCGAACGCGTTCGCGGCGGCACGTAATCTACCCTGAAGGGCTTGAGCTTCTGTGCGTTTGTCAGCGCGATATAGCGTGGGTTATCGCCTATAGCCCGGTCTTGGAACTGAATCTCGTATCCTATTTCGGCGATTTCACGGGTGACGCTATAGTTTACCAGCTTGCTCGAGCCGACTTTATAGATCGATACGGTGGGAACCGTGAAGCCCGAGAGTGTATATGTAAATGTTCCGGTATCGGGAAGACTCGGTTTCGTGAACTCGAGGAAGTCCGTCGAGGTTCGGTAGTATCGATCGTATTCAATCTCGAACCAGTTCAACAAAATCGATTCCGGCACGCTGCTAACGATCGAACCGCCAGGTATTGCCTCAAACGTGTTTATCCCGTCGAGTAATGACATTTCCGTTGCCGCGGTCGCCTCGCCATATATCAAGTCTTGATTCTGGAAAACCTCGTTCTCGCCCAACGAAAAGATGCGGACGCCGCCCATTCGGAACTCGACTGAATGGCGCCGGTTCGTTCCGCCGCGTGCCATGACGCGAACCGTTGGTCGTGTGTTCGGAACTGGCGCGTCGAGGCGTATCTGGAAGGTCGTGACGGCGTCTCCGGTGAGTTGGCGCCAGAAAAACCGGTCCGCGTGGTCGTCGAAGTGATTGACGAATCTGACTCCGTTTCCCTGCTCGAAATGGATCTTCTGACGATACGTTTCCGCTTCGAATATGCCGGGTCCGCGCTCGTATTGAACCGAGACGCTTTTTTCGTACATCCGCGCTCCCGGCTCATCGCCCCATGTAAGCCAGTAGATACCGGGGTCGACATACGGATCGTTGTACGAATCGGGTGCGACATCGAGGTAGCGCCCGATATTCGGTTCAGCGTAAAACTCGATCGCCGACGCCGGCGTGATCTCGCCGATGCGTTCGCTTTCGACGTAGAGCTTCACCTCGCGACCGCGCTTCCATAGCCGCAGCGTCTTCGGATCGATTTGGGTAACGTCTATTCCTGCGTCGACGCTCCACCTACGAAGATCTTCGCCAGTGATTCGGTAGATTCCAGGCGAGTTGATATACATCTGCAGACGCGGTCGGCGCGTCAGGTCGGGCGAAGAAACTACTGCCAGTCGTGCTTGCCTGTTCTCGGTCATCCGAAACGCATCGAGCTGGTCGGCATTGATCACGAATCTCGCCGGATGCGCTTCTTCCTGCGACCCATTAGACAGACCCGCGGCAGCCGGTCTTGGGGCAGGCGAACTGAAGCGCACCGCGATGCGCATACGCTTCGGCCAAATTACACGCGAACCTTCCACGCGAACCGGACGCGCCACAACACGTGCGAGTCGGACGTCACGCGCGATTCCAACGATTTCGACGGCAATATCACCCTGAGGTAGCGGTGAGATTTCTTCAATCACCGCGATTGGGGATTCATTTGCGCCGATCATCGTCTCGTTGGATGCGCGAACGATAGAGCCGACCACCGTCGCGGTGTCTTCGCGCTCGACGATCATCGCGTGTGCAGTACCGTTTACCGGTACGACGATCGGTACAACGAGGTAGGGAAGTGCGGGTTCTCCGGGGGTCGTAACAGTCGGCCAATCGTCGATGCGAAGCTGCACCGCGTCGGCACCGTGTACCGACACTGAATCGATACGCAAGGTGGTTGCCACCTCGATATCCAGACCGGATGGACCGGAATGGAGTACTCGAATCTCGGCATGTACAGTATTCCCGCCGACGATTGCGAGGAGGCTGAGGATAATAAATCCTACGGAGCGGATCGATTTTATTCGTAGCATCGAGTCTCGTCTGTTATTCATGAGTGCTACAGTACGTATCCATTAACGCGATCACCGCCGTTTGATTACTGTTTTTTCGGCGCGAAGGTGCAGATCGAACAATCAACTCAACGCCACGAGAATACCGGCGATGGACGTCGACCGAGTTCCCGTGTGAGCAGCGCGCGAAGGTCATCTGGCGATATGTCGCGCTCCAGTTGCCCGTTCTGCGCAACAGAGATGGAGCTCGTCTCTTCCGAAACGACTACAACAAGCGCATCCGATTCTTCGGAAAGTCCGACTGCGGCACGATGGCGCGTTCCAAGATTCGGATCAATCGGGTTCTGAGTAAGCGGCAGTATGCACTTCGCCGCGTCAATCTGATTACCGGTGATTACGACGGCTCCGTCGTGAAGTGGAGTCTTCGGATTGAATACCGTCACGAGTAGTGCCGCGGAAACCTCTGCACGAAGCCGCACACCGGTTTCGATGATACCCGCGACTCCCGTGTCGCGTACCATGACGATTAGCGCGCCTACGCCTTGCGACGCGAGAACCCGTGTTGCTGTCACAACCTCGTCTATGGATTGATCGGGTGCTTCTGTGTAAAACGGCCGTACGAACCTGTTGTGGCCGAGGTAAAACAGTGCGCGACGGAGCTCATTCTGAAAGACGATCACCAGACCTATCAACCATATCGTCTTTACCTGTGTTAGCAGCCAGTCGGTTCCAGCCATACTCATGCGTTCGGCGAGTACACCGACTGCCAGAACGATCACCAATCCGACAACCATCGGTGCCGAACGGGTTCCTCGCAAGAGTACGAAGCTCTTGTAGAAGATAACCGTCATCAGCAAGACGTCGAGAAAATCGGCGAACGTTATCTCAACGAATCCGATGCGAAACAAGGTAAACGTAGTCGTATCTCCTTAACGCGGTGTCGTGGTGCTCACGAGTCAGCTTTCCGTACGTTCCTGTTCCGCTGACACTGGCGCTTCGCCGTTCTTGCTTTCGGATGTCGCTTCCGGATTCTCATCCGCTGGACGCACTGATCGTCCGTAGGTGACGTCCTCAGACGTGACCTCGGATACGGATACACCTTCCTCCGGAGTATCTGCAGCACGCAACGCAGAACGCTTTACTGTTGTTCGACGACGTCCATACCGACGTCGACTTGCCGGTTTCGGTTCCTCTGATGATTCCGCCGACGTCGCTTCCGTAACAAGCTCCGCGGTTTCTGTGACATCCGTCGGCGTATCCGGTTCGGATTCCGATTCCGCTTCTGTCGACGAGTCGCTCGTCGGCTTTTCTTCGGTGTCGGATGCTTCTGACTGAATTTCCTCCGCGGCGGAGGAGTCCGACTCACTCGCCACGGTCTCAGACTCAACCGATTCGACCTCTGTTATCTCTTGCGTAGGCTCTTCCCGCGGCGATTCAATCTCAAACGCTTCGCTTTCGGGTCGAGCTTCTTCGGTTTTCGGTTCGTCGCTCGTTGCTGCGGTAACCGTAATTGGACGATTCTGATGGACTGTTCGCCATTGAATCTCCTTCAAGTCATCGGCGGGACGCGGAGAGCGGCCGTATGTAATGACTCCGGCGGCAATCTGTGATACCGCCATCCCCTCGTCCGGGGTATCAGACCTGCGCAGGCCGTGACGTCGCACCAGTTTCAATGTACGTCCGTACCCCGTCGGAGTGGGAACGGTTGTGACTTCCGGTACTGTCGGAGCTGAATCGCGATCTCGACTATCAACGTCGGTGACCTCAACTGTTTCGACGGGTTTCGAAAGTTCAGCGACCTCGTTTTCATCATCTCGATCGACGACTATACTGTCATCCGACGATTCCGGTGCTTCGACTTCGTTGACCTGCTCTGCCTGTCTATCTGCTTCCGGCGATTCGGCACGTGCTGGTCCACGACGGTCGCGCCGCTTCCGTCTGGTTGACTTCGGTGCTTCGTCAACGGCCGAAACTGGCTTTTCTGGCTCTTCCGTCGCCTTTGGAGATTCATCCGGCGGCGGTGATTCTCGACGAGTTGGAGCGGGAGCCACGTCGTCCCGTGAGCGATCTCGTTTCAGTGCGGGACGCTCAACGATCCGAGGTCGAGGCGCATCGGACTCTGTTGCGATGCCCGGCGGATTCACCGTTTCGGTGTTGTCGCGGACGATTTCCTCGATAAATGGTCGATCGAGCACTTCATGTCGGAGTAGCGCTTCAGATAACGCATCGAGCGCTTTCCGATTCGTTCGCAATATGTCGCGCGCTTGCTCTAACGCCGCCTCGACGAACTTGCGTACCTCTTCATCGATAGCTTCGAGTGTCCGTTCGCTGAGATGCCGGGTTTGGACTACGTCGCGACCGAGGAAGACTTCCTGATCCTTCCGTCCCAACATGACGGGACCGAGACGATCGCTCATTCCCCAGTCGCACACCATTCGGCGTGCGAGTTCCGTCGCGGTCTCGAGATCGTTCGCCGCGCCATTCGTGATCTCGTTCAGGACAATCTGTTCCGCTGCACGCCCGCTCAAAACGCTGACGAGTTTGCCGTTACACCATGTACGACTGACGGTGTACCGCTCGGAGTCGGGAAGATACGCCGTCAGACCAAGAGACCGGCCACGCGGGACGATCGACACTTTGTGTACCGGATCAGCATCGGCAACAAGGAGTCCGGCGAGCGCGTGCCCCGCTTCGTGTACAGCGGTAATCCGACGGTCCTTGTCAGACATGACGAGGCTACGTCGCTCCATGCCCCACATGACCTTTTCTTTCGCCTGTTCGAACTCCGCCATACTGACACTGGGCTGATCTCTGCGTGCGGCGAGAAGCGCGGCTTCGTTCACGAGATTCTTGAGGTCTGCGCCTGAAAGGCCCGGTGTGCCGCGCGACAGTGCAGCGAAGTCAACATCGGACGATGTTGGAACCTTCGCGGCGTGGATTCGCAGGATACCGTCGCGACCGCGAACGTCCGGCATGTCAACGACGACTTGGCGATCGAAACGTCCGGGGCGGAGTAACGCCGGATCGAGGACATCGGGGCGGTTTGTCGCGGCGATAAGTATCACCGTGTCGTTTGTGTTGAATCCGTCCATCTCGACGAGAAGCTGGTTGAGCGTCTGTTCGCGCTCGTCATGACCGCCACCAAGACCCGCGCCGCGCTGTCTCCCGACAGCGTCGATCTCATCGATAAACACGATACATGGCGCTTTGGACTTCGCTCGTTTGAAGAGATCTCGCACGCGCGACGCTCCAACACCGACGAACATCTCGACAAAATCCGAGCCGCTGATGCTGAAGAACGGGACCTTCGCCTCACCGGCAACCGCACGCGCGAGATACGTCTTGCCCGTTCCGGGAGCGCCGACCATGAGAACACCCCGCGGGATACGCCCACCGAGCTTTTGATACCGGTCCGGTTCGCGGAGGAAGTCGACGACCTCCTGAAGCTCCTGTTTCGCCTCTTCGACACCAGCCACATCGTCGAACGTCACGCTCGGTACGTCTTCGTCGAATTCTGTCGCGCGACTCTTCCCAAAGCTGAAAATACCTCGCTGAGCGCCCTGCGCTTGGCGGAACAAGAAGACAACGACGATAATGATTGCGATGTACGGGAGCGTTGCGAGGATGATGCCCCATGTGTTACCCGAAGGTCGGAACTCGACTTCGATACCGCGTGCGATCCACGAATCAATCAGTTCGGGTGTGACACTGATCGAGCCGAGATGCACGGTGATTCGTTCGAAACGGTCCTTCTCGTCGACCTCGCTCAGTGTCGCCTCGACGCGTTCGCCCATGACACGGATCGCCGTGACGCGCGATTCGGTTTCACCGGAACGAACATACTCGGAGACAAACTCGCTATACGCAACAGTGTCGCTTGCGCGTGTCGTATGTATCGTTCGCCAGAGCACCGTCACAAGAAGCGCGGAAAGAGCAACAAACGTAGCAACCCGCGCCCACGTCCAACGATTCATTCGCGGTCGACGTGGGCGTACCGGTCGCGGTCTCCGCTCCTGTCGACGTGACGTTCCGGTTGAGGTTTGCTGCGAGTCACCGGCGCGCCGGCTTGTCGGGTGTCCAAGAGAAGACCGCTTGTCGCGCGCCTCAAATACCGGTGCGTCACTCTTCGATTTCGTTGTGCGATTCTCGCGATTGGGTTCATCACGCGGCGTAGTTGCACGTGGTTTCTGTTCGTTCGACCGTTCTGTTCCGTCCGGCTTTCGATTCCGATCGCGCGACCGTCGTGAGCTACCTCTGCGTCTGCTCGTCTGATCTCTCGAGTCGTGTGAGCCGCTCTCGTGTGATCTCGGCTGATTCTCCGCTGCCATGCTGTCTCCTGCCGTCAGTACCGCGTAATGTCGCGAACGAGACGGACGTATTGTCCTTCAGTCAACCGTTCCGACATACGGCAGGTGCCGCCACTTGCCGTCGTCATCAAGTCCGTATCCGACGACAAACCTGCGTTCAATGTCAAAACCTACATACTCCGGTTCGATCCGCTCTGCAAGAATCGGTGCGTCGACCGGTTTTCGTAAAAGCACCGCTGTCCGGATTGTGCGCGCGCCGTGCGTACGGGCGAGTTCATGTACCGCTTTCAGCGTTTCACCCGTTTCCAGAATGTCTTCCGTAAAAATCACGTCACGATTGCGCACCCAGTCGAGTGCGGTTGGCGGCGTGAGTTGGACCCTACCGCTCGATGCCCGTGCCGCGCCATAGCTCGAAGCGCGGACGAAGTCCACCTCCACCGGAAGATCGATCGCGCGGACGAGATCCGCCACGAACATGAATGCGCCCGTCAACACACCGATCACAACCGGATCTCGTCCGTGGTAATCCAGCGTTATCTCGGCACCGAGCTCCTTTACGCGGTGTTCTATCTGCTCGCGTTTCAAGAGCACAGGTGGACGAGATTCCAGTTCGCACGGTGTGTTTTTCGTTCGGTGTGACACTTACTTCTGTCGCCACCCCAGTAGGATCATCGGGGAATCAGGAGGTGCGTGCGGCGGCTCCGCTTTTACCAACCCAATAGCCCAGAGGATTTCTCGTTCGTCTTCAAGAACAAGCAGTGTACGCGGATCGACCGCATCGATACTAAGCGCCTTGTGACCAACACGCTTCCGCGCGATGCCCGCGACGAGTACCGGCGGTTTCCCGCGCGCAACAGTGATTTTGTCTCCCGGATGCCACCGTCGTACTCGGAGCGGCATTCGAATTTCTGCCGCCGGATACTCGAGGACGTCCGCATCTTGTGGAGGACTGTCGATAGCCGCTGTAAACGTTCCCCATCCAGGTACGCTCAGCTCCCCCGGAACGGGTATCTCGAGTTGAATATTCCGCGCATCCGGCAGCTCAACCCAGATTTCGCATTCGTTACTCCACGCGCTGAGCCGTCCGCGTAACGTTACGTCACCGGGCGTATTCGTCAAGGCAACCAATCGGTCGGTTTCCGCGTAACTCAGTGTCCGATCGGTTAATCCGAGCTCTTCGGCTGCGCGACGGAAGATCCTTCGTATGATCGATAAAGGGTACCCACGCGTACGGGAACAATCAAGGATAACCGCGTGATTTGACCGGCGGATCAGTGCACTTCGCCACGCTTCGTCGGCAATCGTTTCAAGTGCATCATCATCAACGGCGCTGATCTCCGCAAGACGAGCAACTGCAGGGACTATCTGTGGATTCCAGTCCGCTTCGAGAGACGGAATGAGTACATGCCGAATCCGGTTCCGCGTATACTCGTGTGATTCATTCGTTGCATCTTCCCGCCAACCGACGCCCCATCGACTAAGCGCGTCTCGAATCTCGTTCCGACGCGTTCCGAGAAACGGGCGGATGTAACCGTCTTCGGGACCCCACGCCATCCCACCCAAGCCTGATAAACCGGTGCCACGCAGTATGTGCATCAGCACCGTTTCCGCCTGATCGTCGGCATGGTGCGCGGTCGCGATCACGTCTGCGCCTGCGTCGTCTGCAATATTCCGGAGGAGAAGTCGACGCGCCCAACGCGCCCGTTCTTCGGTTGATCCACGACGGCGCTCGATCAGATGCGGCACGTCGGTTGACCCAACATGGCACGGTACGCCCAACGCAGCAGCAAGATTGACTACCCAACGAGCGTCAGCATCGGCATCGTCACCGCGAATTCGGTGATGTATGTGGGCAACGCGTACGGAGAACTGGAGATGTTTCGAGAGGACACACAGTATCACCGCGAGAGCTACGCTATCCGCACCACCTGAACA
>CAZWQW010000030.1:20390-26676 GCA_964635955.1 uncultured bacterium
GGCGAATGCCACGCCATCCGCTCGTCCAGAGATGCCAAGGGTTCGCCTTCGAAGTCTATGACGCGGTACCGCGTGTTTCGGTTTTCAGATTGTCGTAGGAGTTGTCCCAGATGCAAGTCGCCATGAACCGCGTGAAGACGTCCACCGTTCGGTGGAACAGTTGCTGTGACACGTTCGCGTACTCGCTGCAGCACATCCCGATAGTGTGTGGCGTCAACGAGTAAACGTTCGACGCGGTCTATTCCGTCGAAGATTCTGCGTTTGAGGTCGTCAGAGTCTGAAGCGCTCCACGATCTCGATCCGGTACCACGTAATCCTCGATGCACCTCGCAGACAGCATCAGCCATCGCTACGACGTCGTCGGCGATATCACATGGTCCATCTGCGAGGGAGCGCGTCAGCCACGACCACGCATCTTCGGCACCCTCGATCCACTCCTGATCAATCGCAAGAGCAAATCGATTGTTGTCTACCCGGTACTCCACACTCGCTTCGAGTGAGGGAACGCTCGTGACCTTCGCCGTGGCAAGGGCGGCAAGCAGTTCGGTCTCGCGTGTACCTCCGGCATCTATCGCGCGGTATACCTTGAGAAGGTGCGAGCTTCCGATTTTGACAAGTGAATTCGTCGACTCGGCGGGTAAGATGGTTAGTTTATCGAAAGACAGTAATGTATCCGACCGAGTGCCAATCTCAACGGTTCCGCGTGCGAACTGTGATACGCCGCCCGTAAAGATACTCGCGAGAATCACTGGATCGCGGATACCGTCTACGATGCTGAGTGTGTCGTTACCGTGCTTACACGTTCCGAGGATTTCGTCCTGCGGTTGTGGACATGCTGTGAGTACTACTGGGAGCTGATAGTCGATGGATTCGGTATCGTTGGTAACTCGTACAAGAAGCCACCATCCGTGGAGGACGTCCTTTCGAAAGACCGGCCACCCATCGACGAAGTCGACATGCCCCGAGTCGCTCGATTTCTGACGAAACCAACGTTGCGCCGTAAGCCGACGCCAATCCAGTCCGGATACAATATCGTGCGGCGAAATGTTGGTGGCGTTGGACATGCTGTCCATCAGGTTAGGTGAGTATTCATCTCGAAGATGAGTGCCTACGTCGCGAACTTTTCTTTCCAAACTGGAGTTGGAGCAGCCATCCGATTACCGTCATCGCGGCACCGAGAACGATGTAGCGCATGTTCATACCGACGTCCAACTCCAGATAGAAAATCGATACGACGATAACTGCTCCGATGAGCATCATAAGAAGCCCGAATACGGCTACGAATGGGTTATATTGTCGTCTGAACGGACTGCGATGAGATGGCACCGATTTCCCCTCGAACAAATCTGTGTCAAGCTCTGTAGGTGGCTGCGATAGGAACGAAAGATACAACAACGTAATGCGACGTGCTCATGTCTCACGCAGTGGTTGCACGGTAAACCCCCAAATACCGCATAGGGCTGCGCCAATACCGATGACTCCGTAGACTACCGGTATCGACACGAATTCCGCCACAGCGCCAGTGAGGCCGGTCGATAGTGCAGTGAACCCGACCACCGTCACTCCGATCATGCTGAATATACGGCCTTGCATGCGGCTCGGCACAATCTCTTGCACAATCGATGGACGCGCGACGACGAGCAATGGTATCGCCATGCTGTGGATGATTATCGTCACACACGTTCCGAGGAGCGTGTCGACCCAGAATAGCGGTACGAATGTCAAACCGTCAAGTACCATTCCGATGAGCAGTATACGGCCGTTGTTGAAGTACCTGCGCCAGATTGGTAAGAGCAGCGTACCCGTGATCATACCTATCGCGTACATCGCTTCAATGAGCATCAGGCTCCCGAGTCCCTGATCGAGTACCGTCCGCACGAATACAGCCATACCGATGCTCGCCGGTCCCATGATGAAGAGGTTATTCACCGCGGTGATAATGAGAAGCCACCGTACGCGAACGTCATTCGCGGCTGTGCGTAGCCCTTCGACGAGCTCCTTTGTAATCGGCGGATGGCCGGTGACGGGGATATTCCCGCTCCGCGCAACCGAGATACCGAGTATCGCGACGAGACTCATGACGAAAGTGGCGGCATCGATGTAGAACAACTCTACCGCACTGACGTTGAGTCCTTGCAGGAATGCAAGCGCAACAGCGGGCCCGAGGAACAACGCAAACATCCATGAGGATTGAATGATCGCGTTGGCCTTGAGTAACCGAACGCGATCTCTGACCAGCGACGGAACGAGCGAATCACGAGCGGGATTGAAAAACGTCGCACCAGAAGCGACGAGAAACGTGATACCGAAAAGAACAGCTGGCGAGAGCAGATGGAATGCGTGAAGGAACGGAATAGTGAGCACCAGCACCGCACGCGCGGCATCGGCGACAATCATCACCGTGCGTCGATCGATCCGGTCGACGATTACTCCCGCCCAGAGTCCGACAACGAGCGAGGGGAGATAGGCGCTCAGTGCTACGATACCGGTGATACCCGACGATCCGGTCAGGTCGAGCATCAACCAGAGCAGGGCTTTCTCGTAGACCGAGTCGCCCGCGATGCTGATTGTCTGTCCGAACCAGAGGAGACCGAGGTTTCGGTTCTCAAACAGACGTTCGGTGAGTCGTCGAGCGGGTTTCCGTTCGTGTGATTCCGATTGTTCCGTATGAGACGCAGAACTCTCGCGTGAGTCGTGTGAGTCGTTCATCTGTTCGCGTGTACCCGAGAACGCGTCACTTTGCTACGTCGGCGCCTAATCGGAACCACACTGCTTACGAACCATTGCTGGGCGTATCGTCGCCCGACGCGTCTTCGTCAGGATGACGATCAACGAACGATTTGACCGTGTCCCAAACGTCCGGAAGGATGTCAACAAGGCGATACAGCGCCGGATCTTCCGATTTTAACGGCAGGATATGCGCCTTTCCTTCCGTCACGACAACGAAACCGATCGGCTCGATACGAACGCCGCCTGCACCGCCTGCGCCTTTATTATCACCACCTCCGCCGCCACCGAAACCGAGCGAGACACGCGATATCGGAATGAGCGTTACGCTGCCGGCGACAACCGGTTTTCCAATCACGGTTTCCGTCTGCACGAGTTCGCGAAGACGGGTCAGCATGGTCTCCATCAACTTTTCGATGGTTCATATCCTCCCTGATCCGTATTTACCAACACAAATCGATCGTTACGACCGGAACCCTCTATGCCGCCATCGACGGTTCCGCGACAGATGGGTCACTTTCTCTGACCTGTGTTTCACGGGCACGCATCGCGCGATATCGTCGGAAAACCTTCCATCCCGCGAACAACCCTGCCCACCAAATCCGCGCGAGACTGAGCCTCGCTTCGGTCGCTATACGACCGCGCAGTACGTATCCATCGAACGATGGCGATATCGAAATACGCAGTGCACCGCGATCGAGTCCAACGCGTGCAAGAATACCGTGCCTGCCACTCAGGCTACGTAAGGCGGTCAGGTATCCGACTACTTGACCGGTTACCGCCGGATCGTTGAGTCCGAGCTCCCCGTCGACGTGGAACCGGGTAACGCGAATCACACCGCGTAGTCGCCGAAGCACCCCGGTGAACACAGGCCACCATTCGGCAAAGAGCGCACGTATCCGCCCGATCGTCTCTCGAAGTTTCTGACGCGCGGATGTACCGCGCTGTTGCGACGGAATCTGCTTCGGTTCAACGCGCTTCTTTCGTTCTGCCTCTGGTCGCGCAACCTTTTTCGGACGTGGTTCCGGCTTCCAAACAGTCTCGCGAGACCGTGGTTGCGTTTCGACCGTTTCTGGTCGCAGCGGTTCCAGCGGCTCCGACTCGATATCCGTTTCGTCGGCAGCATCCGCCGGCTTGCTCGGTTCTTCGGACGCGTCGAAATCACTCGCGTCGAAATCGTCCGGTGCGAATGGAGTCGAATCCGGTGTCGACCTTCGTGGTTTCGACTCGTTCGAGTCCGATCCGACATTGCGCGAATATACTGGGACAAACCAGCGACACAACATCAGCCCCAACGTCGCGCGCCACGGTGCCTCTGGATTTGACGCGTTTCGACGAATCCTTAATCCGCCGCCGACAATACCACCGTAGATGCGGGCGTTCGCGAGGCCTTCATCAAACGCCATATCTCCCTGCGCTTCGATACCGAAACGTATCGGTAGAATAAGCGCAAGAAGTAAAAGCGCGAACACCGTCGCGAAAACAAGCAGGATGACGCCGAGCACACTGAGTATCACACCCATAGCTGTACCCGGACGTCATCCTGTATATGTCGAATCATTCTCATTCGCCGCCGCAGCGATGTGCGTATTCGCTACGGATTCACGTTTACCGACAGACGAACCGTTTCTTCTCCACCCTTTCCGTCCGATACGGTCAAGGTCATTACCGACGTCCCGGACGAGCCTGCCGGTGCGGTAACCCGCAATACCGAGCCATCGAGTTGAACATCGAGTGCTCCGGTTTGTCGCTGGAACGACCAACGTAACGCGTCACCGTCGGGATCGCGCGCAAATGCGTTGAGATCGATATTCCGTGTTTCGCCAGCACTCATGTTCACCGGCGAGACGTTCACCACCGGCGGGTCATTCACCGAATTCACCGTGACCTGTACCGTCTGCGACTTCGATATGCCGCCGCGGTCCCGCACGGTAATGGTGACAGGTTCAGTCCCATACCAGTTTGAGCGCGCACTGAACGTCGCGACAGTGCCGGAGAAACGCACCTGAACGTTCTGCGTGCCGCTCGCCGACCAATTCATGGCCGTTGGCGCATCTTCGATGTCAGTAACGTACGATGCGAGATCGAGTGTTGCCGTTTCGTCCTCGTTGAACGTAACAGCGGGTAGCGGACGGAAAACCGGCTCGTCGTTGACGGCGTTCACCGTGACGGAAACCGTTGCTGTCGCCGTCGCACGCGCCGGATCGGTCGCCGTGACGGTTACCTGTGCGCTACCAAACCAATTCTCTGTCGCGCGTAGATTCAACGTGTTTCCACTCACCGTCGCGCGGAGATTCTGGTCGTTACTCGTCGCGCCATAGGTCAACGCATCGCCATCGGGATCGCTCGCGTAACGAGAGAGGTCGATGGACGTAGATCCATCTTCGTCGAACGACACCGGCGGTATGCGCGAGAACGTTGGCGGATCGTTCACCGAGTTCACCGTAACCTGGACCGCCTGTGAAGCTTCCGCACCAGCTCTGTCACGCACGGTAAGTGTTATACGTTCGGCCCCGTGCCAGTTCGCCGGAGCACTGAACGTCGCGGTGCCGTTCACAATGTTCACGTTGATATTCTGTGCACCGGTTGCCGTCCACGTTAGTTGAGCAGGTGTGTCATCCGGATCGGTAACATACTGATTCAGGTTCACGCGAGCGTTCGCGTCTTCGTCGAATGCGACCGGCGGAATCGACGAAAGCACCGGCGGATCATTCACCGGCCGTACCGTCACCTGCACCGTCGCGTTTGCCGCCGCGTTGGATGGATCCGTCGCTGTCACCGCAACACTGATCGGTCCACCGGACCAGTTTTCCGCCGCCGAAATCGTTAGTACCGATCCACTCACCGATACTCGAACGTTGGGATTCGGACTCGACGCCGTCCACCGAATCGCATCACCGTCCGCGTCATGTCCGTATTGTGAGAGATCAATCGACGTGCTCTTGTCCTCGTCGAAGCTTACGGCTGGTATCGCGGATATTTGCGGCGGATCATTTACCGGACGAACGGTTACCTGCACCGTCTGCGTCGCCTGAAGACCGCCCGGATCGCTCACGGTGAGTGTAATCCGCTCCGTTCCGTGCCAGTTCGGCGCTGCGGTGAACGTCGCCGTTGTTCCCGAAATATTCACCTGAACGTTCTGTACTCCTGTTACCGTCCATGTGAGACGACCGACTACGTCGTCCGGATCACTGACGTACTGAGCGAGGTTGAGCGTCGTGCGTGAATCCTCATCGAACGTTACCGGCGGAATCGTCGCAAGCACTGGCGGATCGTTTACCGGACGAACAGTGACAGCGATGGCACCTGACGCCGTCAAACCACCCGGATCGGTGACTGTGACCCGGATTCGTTCCGTTCCATTCCAGTTCTGCGCGGCACTGAACGTTGCCACACCGTTCGTGACGTTGACACGCACGTTTTCCGCGCCCGCAAACGCCCATTTCATTTCCGCCGGCGTATTATCCGGATCGGTCACGTATTCCGTGAGCGTAACCGTAATTGACTGGTCTTCGTCGAACGTCACCGGTGGAATAGCGGCGAGCACCGGCGGGTCATT
>CAZWQW010000030.1:26776-29546 GCA_964635955.1 uncultured bacterium
GATTCGGGACCACCGTACCAGTTCGGTGGAGCGCTGAACGTTGCACGTCGCGTTTGCGGATCAATCGCGACGCGAACGTTCGCTCCCGGAGTCGCGGACCATGTCATCTCACGCGCCGCATTGTCCGGGTCGCTCACGAACCGATCGAGTTCAAGCGTAAGCGACTCGTCCTCGTTGAATGTCTGCGGCGGAATTGTAGCGATCACCGGTGGGTCGTTCACGTCACGAATCTGCACCTGGGCGACGATCTGATTCGATAGTCCCTGCGGATCTCGAACGGTAAACGTAACGCGCCTGGTGAGTCCGCCGACGTTTTCCGGTGCCCAAATCCGCGCGATATGGGTGCGCGGGTCGATCTCAACAGAAATCGGATCCTCTGCCTGCGCAGTCCAAACGAGCGTATTCTTCGCGTCGTCCGGATCGTTTACATATTGTGTGAGATTGACAGTTTCGACTTCGTCTTCGTCGATCACAATCGTCGGAATCTGTTCGACACGCGGTGCATCGTTCACCGGAGTGACCGTCACTGTTGTCGAGGTCGATGCGGAGAGGCCCCCCGGATCGGTCACGACGAACCGAACGGGAACGTTCTCGCCAACGAAATCGTGCGTGCCACGAATCGTTGCGACGCTGCGTTCGATCGATATTTGAAGCTTCGTCTGATCGTATTCCGCGCGCCATGTCAACTCCTCGACCCGATTGTCGATATCGTTGGCGAACGGATTCAGGTCGAGGCGCAAGTCCGTGTCTTCTGCGACCGTCTGCGCTGGGATTGATTGAACGGTCGGCGGATCGTTTACATTACCGACGGACGCGATAATATCACCGATTCCAATACTGCGAAGCGGATCCTGTGCTTCAAGACGAATAGTCTCTGGTCCGCCGAACCAGTCCTGTCTCGGTGTCAGAAGTATTTCTTTATCACCGACCACCTCAGCGGAGATATTCTGTGAACCACGTGCGGTAACCGTGATCTGGTCAAGTGTGTTATCCGGATCGACGATATACCGTCCGACACGGACACGGTACGGAGTATCCTCCTGCATCGTTACACGTGGAATCGAAAGGAAGTACGGCGGGTCGTTACCCGTATCAACGAAGAACTTCCACACTTCCGGAAGCTCGTCGTCCTCTTCGTTCGCAATAACAACGACTTCGCCATCCCTAACAGCGGTTACCTTCCAGTAGTAGTACGTGTTGTCGAGTAACGAGTCTGGCTGTGGAATCTGGAAGTACTGAATCGGCTCCGGGCGCGGTTCCACGGTATACGAGTGCACAACATCGCGAAATAGCGAATCTCGAGCGACCGTAACGACAAATTCGATTGATTCGTCCGGGTCCGGATCGTATGTGTGCTCCCATTCAAATCGCGGATGGATGGTAAGCACTGTGCTATCCGGCCGCGGATCGAGCATATTGAACGGGCTCGGGGGATCATCCTGTACATTCAGGAGGAACGAACGTGGTGCCGACCAATCGCTGTCTTCCAACCCGTCGGTCGCTTTCGCGCGCCACCAGATCGTGCTGTTTTCCCAAAGCATCGGCACGGTCTTCCAAACCGTTACATCACGATCTGGATCGCCTGGTACTGGCGCTTCGCCACCTCGAGCTTGCATACGAGCGTTCGCGAAGTCTTCGCCGTAAAATGCTTGGAACACGTAGGAAACCGGATCGCCATCGGCATCAACGACGTTGTTGACAGCGAGCTCGGGACGTCCTGATCCGGACGTGATGATCGCACCGTCTTTGGGATAGGCCAGTGTCGGTGTCGGTGGCGCAATGTTCATGTGGAAGGAAGTTTCGCGCCATCTCCCCCAGTTGAAGCTGTCGTTCGCACGCACGCGGAGATAGTATGTCGTTCCTCGTCGGAGCGATGGGCCGTCGTACGTGTATTCAAGAAGACGCCCGGTCTCTTCATGCTGCCATATGGGATCGGTTGAAAACACGGGGTCAGTAGAAAGCTCGAGCTGAGTCGCAGCCTGCGGGTCGTTTTCTGGGTCGATGTACTGCCATGAGAACGTCGGGTTCGGATTGATCAGACGCGCGCCACGGAGCTCTCCATTTACGCGCAGGCGCGATACAATTGCGGGCTCGCTAACAAACGTGACGGATTGCGTTATGGGCGTTGACGTTCCCGTTGTGACGCGTATCTGATCGCCGTTTCGCACCTCGACGACAATGTTGGGGTCACCGGCGACAAGTGACGCAATGACGTATCCCTCATAGGTACCGGTATTGGGTCCGGATTCATTGAGAACGCGTTGCGTACCTTCTGGATCGCCACTTGAGCTCGTAATGATGATCACCCCTTGGTCTTCGAGGTACGGACTCTCATCCACGGCAACCATGCGAATCCACAACGTGTCGCCGTTTGTTACCGTCGCGATCGGATCTGGGTCATCAAACGCCGATGTCGATGCAAGGGTAAGCGAAACGACCTCATCCGGAGTGCCGGGTACGTCAACCGACGGACCGTCGAGCGAGTTTGTGACGATGACCGATCCGTTGGTATTTGCGTCGACGGTTTCGCCCCGCGCACGCCTGACGGCTGCATCAATGACCGGTGCGGGTCGCTGGTCGGTCACAATGTATCCCCACCAGATACGATCAGCGGTAATGTCACCTGTCGATCGGTTGTCGATACCGGTGAGGCCGTTATCTCGTACGTTTGACCGAACGATGCGTGGACGCGCACCTTCATACGCGATGATTCCGCTGAAGTCGTTCTTCGCGATCGTGCTGTTTTGTATGGTCGGGCTGGAGTTCGTGG
>CAZWQW010000031.1:0-28716 GCA_964635955.1 uncultured bacterium
ATGGTCATCAGGGACGGGTCGGCATGAAGAGTGACGGGTTCGCTCGGCCAATTCCACTCGATTGTCACGCTGTGATCGTGGATATCGCGCGAGAAGGTCTCAATCGTTGGCTCGATCACGTCATGTACGACGTCGACAGTCTCGTACGATACCTGTAGTCGGCCTTGTTCGATACGCGTGAGATCGAGATAATGCCGGACCATCTCGTCCAGATACTCGAGATTGCGCACCATCGATGACGCCGCACGCATTTGGTGTTCGGAGAGTCCGCCGAGGATTCCGTCGCGCAAGCTGTATGCGTTCATCAGACTCGACGATAGCGGATTCTTCAACTCGTGTGAGACGAATCCGAGCATATCGAGATAATCGTGGTTGAGTTGGGCGAGTTGCTCGTTCGTACTGACGAGCGTCCGGTTCGCATCCTGTAGGTCAGCCTGCCTCGCCGCGAGCGCGTCGGCCATGCGGTTGAACGCCGTCGTCAACTGCGCCGCCTCCTCGTCATCGTCCTCGTGCGGTTCGACTCGGTGAGCAAGGTCGCCGGCGCTTAGTACTTTGGTTGCATCGGCGAGGCGATGGAGCGGGCGCGCGAGCCTTCGTGCGAGGAGCCACGATATCGCGACGCTGAGCATGAGGCCGATCGCGGTCACACCGAGTAGTAGCGCTACGGTGCGCGTACGCATGTCACGGTATGGTTTCTCGAGCAGGCCGACATAGAGTATCCCGACAACATTCTGGGATATATCATAGATCGGCTCATATGCCGCGAGATACCATTCATCGACGACAAACGCACGGTTTACCCACGACTGACCGCGACGGACGACACGGTCGTACACCTCCTCAGATACGCGCGTCCCAATTGCGCGACCTCCCTCCGCGTTGCGGACATTCGTCGCGATTCGGACATCGCCGAGGAATATTGTTACCGTTCCAAATGGCTTGTCTCCGTAGTACCCCTCTTGAAACACAACATCCTTGATTATATCCACCAGCTTGTTATGTCGATTGAGGAGGAGACCGACTTGGATGGTACCGACGATCTCTCCAACATCACCCAAAATCGGGACAGCGGCGAGCATCATAAGCGCCGAAGTCGCACCGTTATCCGTTATCCGTCGTGACTGTGGCGTGTCCACGGGATCGATTATTGCACGTTTCGCGAGGAGACTATCCTCTCGCGCGAGTCGCTCGAGCGACCATACAACGGAACCAACGGTTCGCTTCCCGATGCGAGCCTGTTGGACCATCGGATCATCGGTCAGTAAATCGCCACGGTTCTCCGGAGCGTGACTACGGAAGAGAACCCGTCCGTCGGCATCGGTTACCGTGAGAATGTCCGGGCGAACGTCGCCACAGATGATGTCCCACCACGCATACGGCTTGGAAGGCTCTCGTCGTGCAGCGATCGCCACGACGCGGTGATCGTGCGCGAGATTTTCCGCGAAACAGTGAAGGTCGCTCAAGTAGTCCGTCTTGTAGATAGACCACGCCGACTGCAGGTTGAGGCGTACGTGACGCTGCGCTTCGTCGACGGCCGCGCGATTGATCAGATACGTCCCGACAAGGCCGATGAGAATACCGACGACGGCGATTACGATTGCGAAGCTTCGAAATAATCGGTACCCGAGAGTTCGCTGCATTATTGACCGGATTCCGGGAAGGTGAGAGTGAATCGTGTGCCGCTCGAACCATCGCTGGAGACAGCTACTGTGCCATTCCATCGCTCGACGGCGCGTTTGACGATGACAAGACCGAGGCCAGTACCTACGGGTTCATGTTGTTTGGCGTTCGGTGCGCGATAGAACTCTTGAAACAGATTTTCCTGCACATCAGGCGGTATTCCGATACCCGTGTCGGTAACATCGATAATGACCGAATTTTCCGCAACCCGCCCGGAAACAGTCACTTGCCCGTTTACCGGGGTGTATTTCAGTGCGTTATCGACGAGGTTGTCGATCGCGCGTTCGATGTCCTCAGGGTCCGCGCGAACCATTAGTGAATCGGCGAGATCATGAACGAGAGTAATCTGTTTCAATGCCGCCGTCGCCTGATACTGGCCGAGTACCGTTCGGATCAAATCAGCCATATTGAAATGGGTCGAATTACCGCGTTTTGCCGAGTAATCCAACTCGGTTACACTGAGGAGATCGCCGACTGTCTCGATAAGGCCGCGAACACGACGTTCCGCTCGCTCGATCATCCCTCGCGGGCTTGCTTCCAAGACCCCGCTGTATCCATCGAGAATCACGCGAAGCATAGACTGAACGGACGACAGCGGTCCACGTAGTTGATGGGTAACGACGCGAGTGTACCGACTCTTCTCTTCGTCCATCGCGATCAAATCCCGATTTGCTTTCTGCAGACGGTCCACGGCAATCGAAAGACGTCGCTGCAACAGGACTTGCCCGCGTTCGAGTGCACGGAGATGGTTCGCCGTCGTCCACGCGATAAACGCGGAGACAAACATAACCACTCCGAAGAACGCTACAAGCACAAGGAGTTCGAATCCAGCGGGCGGGTCGGCCTGTGTCCACGCTGGAACGCTGTGTGGAATCACGTCGGATGATTCAAGAAATCCCATCGCCGCGACAACGCCCGTGGCGATGCCGGCATGGACATACGCACCGAATCCCGGAATAAGTAGCGCGGCAAATATCACGTGGAAGACAAAAAACATGAGCACCGGGCTATTTACGCCACCGGTTTCGTGGGTGAGCACAATAAGCGCTATCCAGTCGAGCGTTATTTGGAGATGCGCATTGAGTATGGGACGAAGGGAGTCACGACGGGTAGCGAATAGAAAGAAAACGTTGTACGCAGCGATTGCGGCGGCAACGAGAACGATCCTAACGCCTGAAACGCCGAGATCGTAACGCCACGCGACGACTCCTGCAGCACTTGCGAGTACCGCCGCGTGAGCGCGCAACCAAACGAACCATCTCAGCCGATTGTGCAGCTCGTTTTCAAGCGGAAGAACGAATCGGAATCCACCACGACGAATCGTCTCCGAATCCTCTCCGACGCCAATGCCGAAGACTCGATTCGTTATTCGCTGCATTCGGCCGTTTCGCGACGCCGGCGGCATCGCACTACCCCGCCTTCTCCTCGAGTAACGCACTGATACGCGAGAGGAGCACTGACGGTTGGATTGGCTTTTCGACGAAGGAATCCACCGGTAGGAACTCCGCGTCACGCTCGGGAGAGAACTTCATCCGCTTCATCTTCGCGATCGCAGTAACCATCAGGATCGGTATCGGGCATACTCGCGCAAGTTCAGAATCAGCGGGTGGATTCTTGATTTTATAGGCAACATGAAAGCCGTCGGTATCCTTTTCCATCATCACATCGAGGACGATGAGGTCGGGTTTTTCACGTACGAGCGTATCCAATCCGGTCTCGGCGGAGTACGCACTCACCACCTCGTAATCATTCGCCTCAAGCACGAGCTTCATCGCATCGACGATATCGGGATCGTCATCAACAATCAGGATTTTCGCTCTTGCCATCACGGCCTCCCTGTAACACCGACGGCAGATCCATCTGCCACCTGTAATTCGAGTCGAACACGTCTAACGACCTCTGAAAGCGCTTGTTCACCGGTACGCGTCAGAGACATCGACGGCTCGACCGATTCCGGTTCGACACCATATATTGTGATGCGCGGCAACTGAAACGTTCCAAGTTGTTCTGCCAGAGACAATACCGCAAACGCGTTTGGAGCGTGTGAGACTCCAATCGCAGCACGATTACTATCAATGACACAATCGCAATCGAATCGCACGACAGTGCCAGGTACACAGTTCATCGACGCGGCGTCAATAATTATCGCAGTATCGCGACCTTCGAGCCAATCGAGCAACGTCAAACCGGCATTCCCGCCATCGATCAGCTCAACATCGGTGGGTAACCGCTCACGCGCCAATGCGGCTACCGCACGCGGACCGATGCCATCGTCTCCACGGAGAACGTTACCAAGGCCGATTACTACATTCGATGCTATCACTCGGTGAACTCCACGTTCAGCATGTGAACCGAGCAGGAGATACACGGATCGTATGCGCGCACAAGCATCTCCATCGCAAGGGTAATCTCTTCACGCGGCTTGTCGAGAATCTGCGGAGCAAGCTCGCGCAGGTCGGCGTCGATATTACCGAGATTTTGACCCGTCGGAATGATGCAGTTCGCGTTCATGATTTGCCCACGGTCGTTGAGCTCGTAGTTGTGGAACAGAATACCGCGTGGTACTTCCACCGCACCCACGCCATTTCCAGCGCGAACTTGCACGGACCGATCCTCTTCGACCAATCCCGTTTCGAGTAGGTCACCGATGATGGCAAGCGTGTCGTACGCGCAGTGGACGCATTCAACGACCTGCGCCACACTGATCCAATACGGCTTATGACACGGCGCAACGAGTCCGAGTGCGCTTGCCGCTTCCTTTGCTTTCGGGTGCAGTTTATCGGCGTTGTTATTGAATCGCGCGAGTGCTCCCACCATGTACGCATCGCGTGCGTGTCGAGTGTGTTTTGCGGTCGAGTGTCTTACAACGCGTTCGTTTGTTATCGAGCGGTACTCGCGCGGCGATACCCGTGTGCCGTCGCTGGTTACTACGTCGCCGCTGTAGATAGCATAATCCGATGTGCCTCCGAGCGATACGTATTCGGTTTCGCGCTCGAAGTCCGGCCAATCGAACGTCGAACAGATTTCCACCGTCGCTTCCAAGTCGAGTACTGCTGCAACGATGCGCTCGCGTAGCTCCTCAAGGCGCTCGATGGTGGGGAGTGAAGTGAATCCATTTACCGCCATCGAAATGCCGTGAATATGTCGTCCGCTGATCGCACCAGTTATGTCGTTTGCGAGTTTTTTCAATCGAAGTGCGCGAGCAACGACGTCACGATGCGTCTGCACAAGCGGGAATACGCTCCCGAGGCCAAAGAAATCGGGTACAGCGAGGAAGTATACATGGAGTAGGTGGCTTTGGAGAAACTCACCGTGGAGCGCGATCTTGCGGAGTTTGATCGTCTGTTCAGACGGGATAATTCCCAGCGCATCCTCGCTCGCGCGCAACGACGCTGTCGTGTGTCCGGTCGAGCAAATCCCGCAGATCCTGCATGTTATATGCGCCGCGTCTTCATAGCTTCGTCCGCGAAGCATCGCCTCGAAAAAGCGGGGCGACTCGGTAATGTGAAGCTTCGCTTCCTCGATGACTCCGTTTTTCACGTTGAGACGGATATCACCGTGCCCTTCGACGCGGGTCACGTGTTCAACGTGGAGATCGATATTTCGGTTGCCCGCGTCCATTTCGCGACTCCCTTTGGTGGCAGTAGTCATGCGGAATCCCTTTCAGCGACGCGTTACACCAGTAGGCTTTAGATCCAGCTCACGTTCTTCGCGCACGAAATTGCCGAACATCGTGAATCGCTTCATGACATCCTCGACCGTAAGGCCGTGCTCGATAAGCGTGTCGACGTGGGCGTTCACATTCGGGTTCGAAATCAGACCGCGACACCCTTCACATCCATCACCGAGCGACGGACACAAAGCTCCACAG
The DNA here is from genome assembly GCA_964635955.1 of uncultured bacterium. Classification (GTDB taxonomy): domain Bacteria; phylum Latescibacterota; class MWCZ01; order MWCZ01; family MWCZ01; genus CAZWQW01. Next base: position 5,552 of record CAZWQW010000031.1, read on the forward strand.
CCTGCGCGAACGATCGGCCCGAGACAGAACTGTCCTTTGTCGAACAGACACACGTTTTCCTTGAGCTTGCACTCGACGCAGAGCGGGTAATCCTTGATGTGCGGCTTCTCGCCTTTGAGGAGGGCTTGCACAACGCTGAGGAACTCTTCTCCGTTGATGGGGCAGCCTTGCAGTTCGTAATCTACGGTGACGTACGTGCGTAGTGGCCGGGTTGGGATCGTGTCCTTCCAGAAATCAGCCTGCTCACCATAGACGTATTTACGCACGTCGGGTTCGGTGTAGGAGTTCTTTATCGCGTTGATCCCACCAATCGTTGCGCATGCTCCGATTGCGATGAGTACATCGGCCTTTTCGCGAATCGCCTTCAGACGCGGTATTTCTGATTCGCGCGTGATACTCCCTTCGACGAATGCGATCGTCATGTGCTCGGCGACATCGTCCATGATCTCACGCCCTTCGACGATATCTACCAAATCGAGTATGTTGAGCAAGCGGTCTTCCATCTCGAGCACCGCGAGCTTACACCCCTCGCAACAGGAGAATTCGAAAAACCCGACGGTCGGTTTCACATTTCGCCTCCAGTTGTCTCTCTCGTAGCCACTTACGTGCGATCGTACACTGGGATCATCACGCAGTCTACACCGCTTCGCTCAACTTGACTGCCTGACTGTATCGGAGCACTGGCCCCTCTTGACACACGTACAGACCGTTGATCTGACAGTGACCGCACTTGCCGACACCGCACTTCATACGCCGTTCGAGACTCATAAGTATGTCGTGGTGTGCGATTCCCTTTTGGAATAGCTCCAGCAGAACGAACCGATACATAACCGGCGGTCCGACGATGAACGCCGTTGTGGAGTCCGGATCGAGATCGAGATCGGTCATAAGCGTCGTAACAACACCCACGTGCCCGTTCCAGTTCGGCGCTTTCCGATCGACGGTGATTCGGCAGGTCGCATGCCGTTCCCACTCGGCGAATTCGTTGGCGAAGAGCAACTCCTCGGGCGTTTTTGTGCCGTACAACACCGTAAGGCTCTTGAATTCGCTCGCGCGTCGGACTGCTTCAGCAATGAGCGACCGTAGCGGAACGATTCCGATACCGCCTGCGACGAACAGCAGGTCGCGTCCACCGAACTCGTCAAGATCGACACCATTACCGAACGGTCCGCGTATACCGACCGCATCGCCCGCTCCGAGCCGGTGCAGCGCGTTCGTTACGTTTCCGCAAGCGCGGACGCACAAGTCGAACGAATCGGTGATATACGGCGGCGACGAGATAGATATGGGAGCTTCGCCGGTACCGAGAATCGATACTTCGACAAATTGACACGGTTTGTGCCCTAAAGATCGGCCATCTCGGAAACGCAATCGAAACAGCTTTTCGTGCGGCGAGACCATCTCGGCTTCGACGATTTCCGTCATTTCCGGTAGATAGATTGAATCAATCATCCTTCGTCTCCCTCAGCCGATGGTCTGTGTCTGGGCAAGGGTATTCACCACATCCACGGGATCGATACCGACGAGACACGCTCGCGCACACCTTCCGCACCCAACACAGTGTGACTGACCGGTCCGCGTAAATTGGTAGTTGAACTTGCGTTGCAGGCGATGTCGTACTCGCTCGGCACGCTCCTCACGGAAATTTTCACCGGTCGCTACTTCGGCGAATTCATCGAGCTGACAGCTATCCCAATTTCGCACGCGAGCGCCGTGCTTCATGTCAAGCTCGATCTGTTCGTGCACGTCGAAGCAATAGCACGTCGGACAGACCGTCGTGCACGTACCGCACGAGTAGCACTTTTCGGCGAGTTCATCCCACAGGGGGTGCTCGTGGGTTCCTGTGAACAACAACGGCGCATCAGATATCGGGATATCGAGTTTTTTCGGAAAGCTCGCGTTACGCTGTGCCATGTAGGAAGCAAGCACCGCTTTGTCGGCTTCGTCGAACAGGCGACCTTCGTCTTTCACGAGGTGATCACCTTTAGGGGACCCGGTTTCGATGACGAGCTTCCGCGCGCCAATATCGCGAACGAGTATGTCGTAGCCGTAATCCGGGTCGAGGCTTCCGACGCTTTCACAAAAGCTGTGTTCGTCGCACGGGTGTTTACAGTCCCATCCGATGATTGTCATTGCGTCGCGACGCGCGCGTACTGTCTCATCCGGCTCACCGTCGAGCATTCGCTCGGTTACAATCGCCATCGCTGTGATATCGCACGGACGGACGCCGAACACGATAGTCTCTTCAAACGCCTCGACGGGTTCCATCGCACCGGTTTCGCGGTTGTAGCGAAAGAGCGGTTCGGTCTGAGGTAGCAAGTATTTTTTCGGAGGGAGAATCGTGGGAATGTAATTGTTGGCGACCTGTTCGATACTCTTGAGCCGATCGAAGACGTAGTGTCCGGGGGATTTTTCCACGACGCCAACGACGTGCCGCTCTTCCACGAGCCGATCCATCAACGCCCAGAACTCGCCCCGAGTCATGACCTTTTTCATCGGTAACCCCCTACAGTCGGTTTCCCGTGCCATCGCCCGAACGCCGACCCAGCGCACATGTCCCCTCACGTGCGCCGCGATACCGATTGCACAAACAATCCAAACGGTATGCCAACATCGTTTTCGACTATGGAGTATACGCGGGTAGATATTTGTAGATTATCAACTTACGAAAGAACAACGCACCTTCATTGAGGCGTCGTCCGTGCCAAATTGTCACGAATGTGAGGTAAACGTGTCGCGCGGTCCGCTGAGCGGATTCGTGTGTGAGGCGTGATGAGCGGAGAGATCGGGAAAAGCGAGCGAATCAGCAGATACGTGGGAGCTGCTCACCGCTCAACATGCCGAGTATGCGGTCTCCACCAAGCGGCGTTTCGAGGATCACCATTCCGGGTAGGTCGTCGACGAGCGCGCCGATTATCGCCGCATTGCGTCCGAAGGGATGAGAGTGTAAGGCAGCAAGTACAACTTGGACAGAGTCGTGGGCGACAATGAGCACGATTTTACCCTCATTGGCCACGTAGAGGGGATCAAGGCCGAGTGTCTCGCAGAATCCTCGGACAGCATCCGAAACCGGTATTGACTCGGCATTGAGGCGCATTCCAAATGAAGCGCCTTCAACGACTTCGTTGCATACCGTCGCGACGCCACCGCGCGTAGCGTCGCGCATGAACTTCACGCCGTCCGTTGCGTGCAGCACCGTTTCAATCATGCAGTTCAATGGTGCGCAGTCACTGGCGAGAGTCGTCTCGACGCCTTCTCGCGCAGCCATTACTGCGGCGCCATGGTCACCCACGGTACCGCTTACAATCACCACGTCTCCGGGTACAAGCGAATCGGATGTCAACGCATTATGTTCTGCGACGACTCCCACGCCAGCGGTATTGATATAGAGTCCGTCAGCCTCACCGTGTCGGACGACCTTTGTGTCGCCGGTCACGATCGCCACGCCGGCTTCGTCGGCGGTTTTACGCATCGACGTCAGAATCCTACGTAGCCGCTCGATGGAAAAACCTTCTTCGATCACCAATCCGCAGCTCAGATACCGCGGCTCGGCTCCGACAACCGCGAGATCGTTTACGGTACCGGAGACAGCGAGCGTTCCAATATCACCGCCGGGAAACTCGAGCGGTTTCACAACGTAGGTATCTGTCGTAAACGCAACCTGTCCGCTGGAAAGACCGAGTACTGCGGAATCGGAAAACTGCGCGTACTTGGGTTGGATGAGGATGTGTCCGATTGTCGCGCGAACGAGATCGTGCATGCGACGTCCGCCCGAGCCATGAGCGAGCATTATCGTGTCGTCTCGCATACCGCACCTTTCGAACACGCTGTCGGAGAGTTACTTACATCTATTCGCTTCGCTCGACTACGGGCGCCATTATCCGCTTTCCGAACGCGATGACAGTGGATTGAACGAATAGGGATAGGTGAAGCACGGTTGGTAGCGCGCTCGATATCCCCATGACAAGTCCGAAGTAGATATTCCTCACGTTGTCGATCGGATTCACGGCCGCGTCAACCAGCATCGCGTTATATCGCGCGCTTCGCTCGGCATAACTCTGCGAGCTTTGCGCAAGCAGGTTGATGATCCACCCTGAGAACGTAAAAACGAACACAACCCACATCGTCGCAAGCGCGGCTATTACGAGATCAAGAGATAGGTGCGCAATGTACTCCGCGGAGCTCTGCGCCTTGAGCGCACGTCGTACGATCCAGACAGTCGCGAAAAACGAAAGGCTGTCGAACAGCGCACCCAATATACCGACTGGGAATTGAACCTTGAAATAGTGCCAGCCAGCGTCGCCTGAGGTTAGCTCGGGGAACGCGGTGAACATCGCCAGCCAATAACACGCGATATTAACGACAACAAAGAAAACAAACAGCGCGGGAAAGAACGTGCGGAGAGGTCCGCGCCTCGTATCGTATACCTCAACGATTCGACGAAGTGCGCCCTTCCAGAGTGAAACGACTAACTGCATCTATGTAACCCTATCTTACGCGAGTGCACCGATTGGCGGAGAAAAGATACACGTTCACGATCACAGCAGAAACCTTGGCCGGACAACCCATTCTTAGGTCGACTGAGTGTGTCGTTCGTACGCGTATGCAGCTGCGCAGGTTCCTTCAGTCGAAACCATGCACGGCCCAACCGGTGAATGCGGAGTGCATGCAGTCCCGAATAGAGGGCAATCAGCGGGAGACGCGACGGCGCGCAGGATGTCGCCGCACATGCAACCGGCGTGCTCTGTCGGTGGAGGTACGTCGATCGGGAATCGTGCGGCGGCGTCAAACTGCCGAAACGCCGACCGGATTGCGAGTCCGGAGTCCGGAATCACTCCGAGACCGCGCCATTCGGCGTCGGCGGGTTCGAATACGGTGTCTACAACGGCGCGCGCTCGTATGTTCCCTTCCGGTCGAACCACGCGCGAGTATTCGATATCGACTCCCGGTGACTTGTCGCGCAGTCGCTCGAGCAAAAGGTGTACAGACCGAAGGATATCGACCGGTTCGAATCCCGCGACAACACAGGGTATCCCGAAGTCGTGGACGATCCCTTCGTAGAGCTTCGTTCCGATGATAGCACTCACGTGAGCGGGACAGAGAAACGCGTCGACACCGACGTCTGGATCACCTGCAAGCGCACGCATCGGTGGCGGCATCGTTTTCGGCGCGGCGAGAACGCTGAGGTTTTCTGCGGCATATTCAGCCGCTTGCACGATCAGCGACGCGATCGTCGGTGCGGTCGTCTCAAATCCTACGCCGAGAAACACTACATGACGACGCGGCTCGTTGACCGCGAACGAAAGTGCCTCCAGAGGCGAAAACACGATGCGAATATCCGCGCCGCGCGCCTGTTCGCGTTCAAGGCTCGATCGCGAACCTGGCACACGCAGCATGTCGCCGAATGTCGCTACGATAACGTCGCGGTTTCGAGCAAGGGTGCATGCGTAGTCGATGTAACGATTCGGTGTCACGCATACCGGACAACCTGGGCCGCTCACCAGTCGCACGAAATCGGGGAGCAAGCGACGAATTCCGTAGCGAGCGACGGCCATGGTGTGAGTACCGCATACTTCCATGATTGTAACGTGTCCATCGAGACGGACGCGATGGATCTCGCGGAGTATCGAACGGCAGAGCGCCGGATCGCGAAATTCGTCAAGATACTTCATTTCAGTTCGGGCCGCTTCCCGATTCGCCGTACTTCTCGTGGAGATACGCGATGGTTTCTTCAGCGTCGGCTCCGTCCAGTCTGCTGATGGCAAAGCCGGCGTGTACCAATACGAAGTCTCCGATCTCACATTCCTCGACGAGAACCGTACTGACCTCGCGGCGTACTCCTCCAAGTTCGACCACCGCAGTGCCGTCTTTTAACTCGCATACTTGCATCGGAACACCGAGACACATCGCGAAGGCTCCTTAGCGTGTTTTTCGACCCGCGATAACGAGTTGCCCGAGACTAACTCCGCCATCGTTTGGAGGAACTTCCCGGTGAATAAGGACACGGCAACCTCGCATGCGTAAGAGCGGAACCAAAAGCTCGAGTAAAAGCGCGTTCTGAAAGACCCCGCCGCTCAGTGCGCACGCCGTAATTCCGGTATCGCGACCGATCTGCTCAGTTATGTCGGCAACAACCGTCGCAAGACCACGGTGGAAACGTGTTGAAACCGCACCGATAGTCTGCTTGTTGACGAGATCATCGACAAAGGCATGCACCATCGGCTCCCAATCAAGCTCATGCCGTCCATTGGATCGGCGTACCACGAAAGGATAAGCACCATCAGCGGCGATGTCGTGTATTTGTTCGAACTCAATCGCTGCCTGGCCTTCGTATGAGATTGCTCCACGGACACCAGCGATGGCCGAAATGCCATCGAAAAGGCGCCCGACCGCGGAGGTCGCAGGCGTAAGCGTTGTGTCGTTCATATACCGACGGAGTTTACTCCACTCGTCATTGGCGAAAAATCGTTCTATCGGAAGTCGATAGTCGCGCCAACTATCATCGAATACCGTTTCGAGCATACTCGCACCGATGCGCCACGGCTCACGGATTCCGTTTTCGCCACCGGGTAACCGTAACGTGCGGAGACGCCCGACGCGTTCGCAGTTTTCGCCATCGACGAGGAGCCATTCTCCGCCCCATAGCGTCCCGTCATCGCCGTAACCGGTGCCGTCGAACGCGAGGCCGATAACCGGACCATCGTATCCGGCGTCGGCAACGCAACTCGCGATATGTGCATGATGGTGCTGCACCGGAACAGTCCGTATGCCGAGTTGTTCGGCGTACTGCGTGGACAGATAGTCGGGATGGAGGTCATGTGCGACGAGATCGGGCTCGATACCGGTCAGCTTCTCGTATCGTGCGACTCCATCGACGAACGATCGCCACGTGGCCGCGTTTTCCAGATCACCGATGTGTTGGCTCACGTACGCCCGGTCGCCAACGCCCAGTGCGAAGGTGTGCTTCAACATGGCACCAACAGCAAGCACCGGTCGATTAAGCCTCGTATTTAGACGAATTGGAGCGGGAGCGTACCCGCGGGAACGGCGTACTGGTACTGCTCCGCATTGTGTCATTTGAACGACGCTGTCGTCAACACGCACGTGTATCGGTCGGTTGTGAACGAGAAAACAATCGGCGATGCCGCGCAACCTCAACAACGCGTCGTCGTCTTCGAAACAGATCGGCTCGTCATGGCGGTTGCCGCTTGTCATGACAAGAGCACGGAATCGCGCATCATGAAACAAGAGATGGTGAATCGGACTGTAGGGTAGCATAATGCCGATTGTTCGATTACTCGGCGCAATCGCCTCCATCGCTTCGGAGGCGATTCGCTTCGGAGCAATCACGATCGGTGCCTGAGGCGATTCGAGAATCCGTTCAGCTTCGGTGGACACGCACGCGATTTCGCGTGCAACCAGAAGATCGCGCACCATGATTGCGAACGGCTTCTCTTCTCGTAACTTACTCTTTCGCAAACGATTACACGCTTCGGCGTTGAACGCGTCGCACGCGAGATGGTATCCGCCGATTCCTTTCACGGCGACGATCTCGCCAGACTCGAGTCTTCCGATCACCGCGGATATCGGGTCTGAAACTGTCATCGTTGAGCCGTCGGCGTTCCGGAGTGATATGTGAGGTCCGCATGTCGCGCACGCAATCGGCTGCGCGTGGAATCGCCGATCGAGGGGGTTCTGGTACTCGGCACTACAGTCAGTGCAGAGCGGGAACGACGCCATCGTAGTCTGCGGTCTATCGTAGGGAACGCCTGTTACAATCGAGAAGCGCGGACCGCAATGCGTACACGTGATGAAGGGGTATCGATAGCGTCGGTCGGTCGGATCGAATAGCTCGCGAAGACAATCCGCGCAGATGGCCGCATCAGGCGTGACCGGTGTGATCTCGTCGGCGCTACCGTTATCGCTTCTAAGAATGACGAATTCCGTCGGATCGCCGTTCTTCGGCGACGCATCACGAACGGTTTGTCGGTCGATACGTGCGAGCGGGGGTGGTGTTTGGAGTGCTGCGAGAAAGGCGCTTCGTGACGCTTCCGAGCCCTCGACCTCTATCTCGACACCTCTTTTCGAATTAGTCACCCAACCGGTGAGGCCGTACTCGTGGGCAAGCCGGTATACCCACGGTCGAAACCCGACGCCTTGCACGACGCCTTCAATCTCGATGCGGATACGACTGCGTTCACCCATCTACCGTCACCTTCCCGCGTAACGTGCGTGACCAGCTGAGCACGGGGGCAATCGGTATGCCATGCGCGACTGATGCCGTGAATATGGTCCATTGCACGGACTTCCGACGGTGACGAGTGGCAAAATGTCACGCGGGTCTGTTCGAGGATTCACACGGTGCGATGCGCAACGACGGATATCCATCCGTCATCCGTCATGGGATCGAACTGGCGTCGGACGCGGATCGGCGACCATCCCGCGTTCCGGATATCGCGAAGAAAAGCGTCCCGCTCGGTTTCGAGAATACCGCTGAAAATCGCGACTCCGGAGGGAGCGAGGTACCCGGTCATGTCTCCGGCGATTCGAGCGAGTGTTCGGTATTCGATATTCGCGACGATAAGATCGTACTTCCGGCCGGCAACGTCGTTCAGTACGCCGGTTATCAACTCAACACTATCCGCGCAGCTATTGAGTCGCAGGTTTTCCGCGGCACACTCGACGGCGATCGGGTCAACCTCCACGGCGGTGACGCTATTCGCACCGAGTAACGACGCCGCGATCGCGAGAATACCGGTTCCGGTTCCAATATCCAGAACATCCTTCGCAGCTACTTCGGCGTCCTCCAGTTCGATCAGGCAGAGTTGCGTTGTAGCATGAGTTCCGGTGCCAAACGCCATTTTCGGATCGACAACAATCGTTTTTCGGTCGAAAGGCTTGCACGAGAGCCATGAGGGGTGTATGAGCCAATTACGCCCAACACGAACGGGTGCAAGGGTCTGCCGCCATATTGCTTCCCAGTCTTCCTCATGGAGCTCACCGCGGTCAATATTGAACTCGTTGTCGGATAATCCCTCGTCAGCGAAGCGCGACCGGACGACTCGTTCGACGGCTTCGAGATTCGCGCCGCCTTCGAAATACGCTATATATTCAATCGGATCGTCGCCGATGATCTGTGCGCCGAGTGATCCGATCTCGTCGAGAAGTGCGTCGAGAATGTCGGATACGCGGGCGGGAACGCGAATCGTCAATGTGCTATAGGAATCGGTCATGGTGGTTCCGGTAAAGGGCGTATCAACGGGCGGTAGATAACGTAGAGAACGTGCCGCCCTTTGTTCGAACGATGAGTGCGCGAATACTCAAATACAGTGTACTGTTACACGTGTATTCGGATGACATCGATGGATGCTGTCTCAAAGATACCGAAATTCCGGACTGGCGACGTCGTAAAACACCGACGATACGACTATCGCGGAGTGGTGGTCGGAAACGACGAGACGTGTCAAGCCAGTGATGATTGGTGGCATCGCAATGCAACGAGCGTTGCGCGAGACCAACCGTGGTATCAGATTCTCGTCCACGGGTGCACGCACTCTACGTATGTTGCTGAGGAATTGCTTGAGCCCGACGATTGTGGTGAGCAGATAATCCATCCACTTGTGAGAAACTACTTCGTCAAGTTCCGGCGCGGACGGTATATCCCACGAGAGACTAATCCGCAGCCAAGCGAGTAACTCACCCTGCGACAGTGCGTATTGTCTCGCCAAGCTCACCGAAACACGACAGCTCGCTTCCTTCGTAGCGACAACGAAAGCCGACGAATACCGAGTTCCTCGAGAGTCGTGTAGAGAAAGTTGCTGACGGGGTGTCCACACGCGATTGGTGGGTCGAGCGCGACAAGACAGGTCAGGTGAAAGACATCGGAGCCGAGCATGTCAACGTTGCGTTCGATGTCACCAACGATCCCGATATGCGTGATCGCGGATTCCGGAGCGGTTTGGTAAAACGCCACGTAATCGGCGTCACGTGTAGGTTTCGACGAAGGCGTCTGCGTTCGACCACCGAAATACACTCGCATACCGGCGAGCTGATCGTGCCATTCCTCGCTTCGAACGCCGCGAACGATCACCGTCTCGTTCATCGACCCGCCCTCCGTTTGTCTCCGGTTATTCGGTATTACGATGATCTACAAAAAAAACAAACCGTCCGAACAGAGCGTCAAAACGTTATGATATCCCGTCTATGTCGTATACGCAAGATACGAAAATCCCCGCGTCCTCAGTCTGTCTGACTTGAATCCGCATCATATACAGTGATAGATTCAGAGTCCCGTGTCCATTGTCACGTCATTCCACAGTACGGAGCACATCATGAAACGTAGAAAACGGTATGTTGTCATCGGCGCAGGTATTGTTGGAAGTAGCATCGCTCGAGAACTCGCCGAACGCGACGCGGGCGATGTCGTAGTCATTGAGAAAGAAAATCATCTTGGCGAACACGGAAGTGGACGGAATAGTGGAGTATTGCACTCGGGAATCAATCAGAAACCGGGGAGCATGAAAGCACGCATGGCGGTGGAAGGAAATCGTCGAGCTCGAGCGTTTTGTGAACGAGCTGGTGTGAAGATAGAAACATGCGGCACCATCGTCGTTGGACGCGACGAGCGAGAAAAATCGGTTCTTCGTGAACTTCTCGACCTCGGCCGACAATCTGGGGTGGAAGGGCTTCGAATCATCGACCGAGACGAACTCAGTGAGCGCGAACCGTCGATTGTTGCTGATAAGGCACTGTTGTCTCCGAATGGCGCGATTGTCGATAGCACCGGTTTTCTGGAAGCGGTGGTCAACGAAGCGAAGCAATTCGGAGCGGAATTCGTCATGAACGCGTCTGTGACGGCTCACGCCCGTCGTGGTAGCCAGCAGGCCGTCATCACCAATGCCGATACGTTTCCTGCCGATCACATCATCAACGCCGCGGGGTTACACGCCGATACCATCGCGCACATGATGGGTGCGGGTACTGAGTATACTGTGATTCCCTTCCGCGGTGATTATCTCGAGATAGAGAATCTGACGATCAGATCCATGGTATACCAAGCTCCGGATCTTCGCTATCCCTTTCTTGGAGTGCACTTTACGAAGACCGTTGATAACGAGGTTCTCGCTGGACCAACGGCAACGTTGAGCTTTGGACGCGAGGCATACGACAAGCGTATCCGAATCGGAGAAGCATTATGGCTCATGGGCCAGATGCCGTTCTGGAAGCTAATCCTCAGCGCCGAGTTCCTCAAACTCGCAATCTATAATGCGAAAGTCTCGTTCATCGAATCTGCATTCCTCGATGAGGTACGCGGACTCGGACCGAGCGTAGAAGCGCGCGATATCAAACCGTATCGCTCAGGGATACGCGCGCAGATGGTGGATCGTAAGGGGAGTATGGTGAATGACCTGATCGTCGAATACTATCCCGACCAGACACACGTTTTGAACGCAGTTTCACCCGGCATGACCAGTGCGCTCGCATTCGCCGAAGTGGTTGTGAATCGGATACTTGGCGAACCGCGGAGTATTTGATACGACGACGCGTAGTCGCGAGGTGCGGTTTTCGCGTATGTGCGCGACGGTGCAAGACGGACGAGCGCGACCATCCGTCGTACGACAATGCTCAGGTCGTCGAGAAGCGCGTAGAACAGCGGAACAACAAACAGTGTAAGCGTTGTCGACAACAGTAGTCCACCGATCATCGCGATGCCGAGTGTGTTGTACGGGATTCCGAGCGCGTTGGTGTTTCCCACCGCCATTGGCACGAGGCCGAAGATCGTCGTGGCACTCGTCATGATAATTGGGCGAAATCGGTTCCGACCGCCTTCTACGATTGCGGTTACCCGCGAATGCCCCTCCATACGTAGTCGGTTGATCAGATCGACGAGCACGATGGCGTTATTCACAACGACGCCAACAAGAATAATCGCACCGATTCCCGCCATCATATCAAACGGCTGATCGACGAGATAGAGTAGCCAATAGACGCCCACAAAACTGAACGGGATCGCCAGTATCACCGAAAGCGGCAAAACGAACGATTCAAACAAGACCCCCATGAGCAGAAACACAAACGCGATTGCCATCAGCGCAGCGAACGCCAACTCGGTATTCTGTGTCTGCATCGATTCGAATCGGCCCGTGAGTGTCCATTGATACGCAGTCGGCATCTCGAACCCGTCGAGGGCATCGCGAATGATGCCGGCCAGCTTTTGGAGATCCTTTTCGCTACTAAACGCCGTGACAGTGACACGCGTCTTTCCGTTTTCGCGCGAGACACGCTCAATCGTCTTGTTCACCGATACATCGACCAGCGTGCGTAGCGACGTCGGGACGCCGTTCGGATTTTCGATCGGTAGACTCATAATCTGATCGAGCGTTCTCCGATCGTCTTTCCGAAGAGCCAATCGCAGACCGACTTCGCGTTCACGGGTATGATACGGCGTAAGCGTCGCTCCACGCATGGCGGAATTGAGTGTTGACGCAACGGTGCGTCCGTCGATGTCGCAGCGTTGCGACGCGTCACGGTCAATCCGTATGCATAGCTCGTCATCGCCTCGCTCCATATCGGATCGAACCGCTGAGATTTCGGGAACGAGCCGAAGTCGGCGTTCGACCTCTTCAGCGAGCACGAGAAGCGTACTCGTGTCGTCACCGAAGAGTGTTACCGTAGTATTCCCCTCAGCCGTTTCACGCCGATCGACGTTCATACGGACACCGGCGAATCGAGGAGCATGTGCACGGAAGTGCTCCGTCGCCTCCGCAGACGTCATTGGCGTGTCGATATCGAATCCAAGCTTCCCGAAAAGCCCTTGCCACGCGACTGTGTACCATGCCCGCTCATCGGACTTCATAAACGCCCAGCAGCTCCCACCGGCTTTCCAGATGTCCGATTGCACGTAGATGATGCCGTATTTCTCCCGGTGTTCGTCGAGAAATGCTTCGTATTGAAGCATGATGCTATCTGTCTGTGCGGCACTGTAATAGATTGGCATATCGAATCGTACGAACATCGAATTGATGATGTTCCCGTCACCGCTGAACGTCTTCGCTATCCGACCGAACGGAAACGTCGCCGATACGAGAATGGCGATCGCGATCATCGCCGTTTCGAATCGGTACTTTATCACGGTGTTCAACAACCGAGTGTACGTATTGGTTAACCACGCAATGGTGGGCGGTTCAGCGGGCGGTTTTGTACTCAGGATATGGCTCGCGACGAGTGGAATAAAGAGCAGCGCGACGAGCAAACTTCCGACCAGCGCGAATATCACGGGCATCCCAATGCGAGCCATCATGAATGACAGTTGTCGGTCGCCGGACATGAATATCAACGGGAGAAACACCGCGCAGGTGGTCGCGGTTGACATGGTAATCGCGAGTGCCACTTCGCTCGCGCCGTGAAGCGCCGCACGGGTGGGTGGTTCGCCGGCAATTCGACGCGCGTAGATCGCCTCTGTGACGACGATAGAGTTGTCGATTACCATCCCAAGTCCGATGATCAACCCCATCATCGTAACGACGTTGAGTGACCATCCCATGAAATACGTAACCGTGAGCGAAATAAGCACCGAGAGTGGAATTGCCGCAGTGATGATAAGAGTCATCCTGCCGCGACGCATAAAGAAAAACAGTACGAGTACCGCGAAGACGCCGCCCCACAAGCCGGCTGATTGGAGCTGTCGGAGCGAATTGAGGATAATCTCACCTTGGTTGATGTAGACACGAGGTTGAAAACCTCGCAACTGTGGACGTTGGAGCAGATCATTCATAAGAACGTCGACCGCGCGTCTCGATACGTCTACGGTGTTCGCGTTGCCTTCTTTCCGTACCACGATGCCTACGCCTGGTTGCCCGTCCAGTCTGAAATAGTGCGGATCTTCTGGCGGAGCATACGTGATATCGGCAACATCGCCCAGAACGAGATCCGGACGTCCGTTGATGGGGGTATTCCGAATGTCGTTGAGTGACGCGAAGCGTGAGTCACTCCGAACGAACACTTTGCGCGAACCGTCACGCACCCAGCCGGTACTCAGGGCGAAATTATCGTTTCTCAACTGGGAAACCAGCGCGTGAACATCGACGCGATGAGCGTTCAGCCGATCGCGTATAAGTCCGATCTCGACGCGCATCGGTTGGACGCCCCATATTTCGACGTTTGCGACACCGTCCACGCACTCCAACGGCTGCCGGATGTGTTCATCGACGAGAGCGTGTAGATCGGGGTATTCACGGTCCAACAGAAAATCGACACCGAGCACCATGATGTCGTCGGTTGACCATTTCCGAATAAAGACGTCTTCGACATCGTCTGGCAACTCGATCAAGAGACGGTCTACACGTTCGCGGAGCTGATTGTATGCTTCGGCCATGTCTACATTCTGGCTAAAACGTATTTCCGCGATACAGCCCGATGCTCCACCATTACGCCCGGGTCCGCTGTGAGTGTACACGGCTTCAACTCCGCTCAGCGTGCGTAACACGGCTTCAAGCGGTCGCGCGATTTGTTGTTCGATCTCCCGCGGATGTGCGTCGGGATAGGGGATAAATACGTGGAGCCACGGGCTTTCATTCCCACTCGGTAGGAGCGCGAACGGTATCCGCGTATACGCGACAATTCCTACGACAAGCAATGCGACAAAGATCATTGTCACGGTAACCGGTCGCTGAATCGAGATACGCGGAAGAAGACTCTCGCGAAGATGCCGCGTTAGGGTCATCGGAAAAACACCTCGTGCCCGCCTTGAGGACTGCCTTTCCCGGTGAGACGATGGAATCAGGGAATTGTTACACGACCGACCTCGTGCAACAGTAACTATCGAGGAGACGTATATAACGTTGTGTAGGAGAGTTATAGAAGGTTATGATGCGCTAATCTGAATGGTTCGAGTCAGAAGACTCGTCACTGTCGTTCCAGACAATATCACCAGATTCGCGGATAAGCACGCTCAATCGACGTTCGCGGAACCATTGGCGGAATAGCGCCTCATCGGCGAGGGCCGCCTGCCGAGCATATGCAACCGCAAGCTGGAGCAAGAGTCGCCAACTGAGAAACGCGAGAACGAGGAGAAATACACCGAGTAAAATAGCGCCTTCCGTGAAGGAAAACGCCGCGCCACCGATGCTTAGGAGCGTGAGAACACCGAGGAGTAACGCTGACAACCGACCGAGGATGGGGCTGTGTGGCCCACCGAGAAAGAGCCACTGACGTGCATACTGTCGATCTATACCGAGAATAATCTTACGTTTGCGGTAGTCTGCGCGAAGCTCACCGAAGGTCGGCCAATGCTCGTCGATTCGGCGGTCAGGCTTTGGCATTGCCGTTGTCCTTCGAGGGCACGCCTTTCTTCAGCGCCGAAACGATGCGAGGAACAATGTCGAGAGGTATTTTTGAACGTTGGTTTCGGAGCTCGGCGAGAACGTACCGGGTCGTTTTCTCCACGTCCATCGGCGGCGAGATTTCCTCAACGAGCTTACCGATCTGCCGGACTTCGCGAGTCGTGCGATCGAGATGCTTAGCAACCTCGACATATGACGCTTTCAGAACCGGTTCTTCCGCTTTTGGCGGACGAGCACTCCGTGCTCGGGGTGCTGATAACACATCGTCGACGCTGGTATCGGAATCGGAGCCCTCGATTTCAAACGGTCCACTGACCGGTTTTCGAGTTCGACTCGGACGGACACCGAAATGTGTCGATTCCACCTCGCCATCGTCGTCGGCATTGCTCGTCGCGCGTTTTGGATTGGTTCGTACAAAAACTTCGTCGTCGTCAGTCGTTGATGCCTTTCGGATCGAACGAGACTGAGATCGTGTGCGGGGACGTGAAACGTACGGTGCCGGTTTTTCCGGTGAAGATTCATCCGGCTCAGGCTCATCGCCGTCCACAGAAACGTCATCATCGTCGTCAACGGGCTCCGGCACAGAAATGCGGGCAGGTTGCGAGTCTGATTTCGGTCGATTCGAACGAAGTGATTCGCTACGTCTTGGACGCGGTGCCGCGCGTTCGGGTGAAAGCTCGAGAGTATCCTTCTGGATTGCAGTGATTGCGCAGTTTCTACATAGCGTCGCGGTTACGTCTCCGATTGTCACCTGAACAGCCGCGGGAAACATACCGCTACAACCTTCGCACATGATGAACTCACCCACGATATCGCCGAGCCTTTCCTGTAAACTCGTCAGTTCGTCGTATGTCTCGGATGATACGGGTCGTTTACCGAGTTCGCTGAGTTCCGCAGCGATTAGAGAGATCCGATCCTCAAAACTCGGTGCTGATTTCGCCATACAGAGCTACCTCGCATATCAAATCGCGTCCAGATGCGCTGCAAGATACCGAGCGAAACGATTTATCGCAACGGTTTCGCCGGTCTTACACGACCAGATATGGCCGTTTTACGGCATTCTACATGTGAAAAATGGTATAGGGATTGACTTGCGCCCCAAACGGGCGGTCCGGAAAGAGTGAAACGCACGTTTGGACTACTACGACGGACTGGGCAAACGCACTGTAACGATCGTGTGGGATGACGATTTGGCGCGCACGTCGATGTGACCGTTGAGTGCACGTGTCAGAACCCAAGCTTCGCTTAGTAGAAACTCCGCGCCGTGGCCGACATCGCGTGCAGTGTAATATGGTTCGAAGAAACGCTCAAACGCTATGTTGTCCGTCGACTCGTGCTCGAAATCGCACGATACCCATACGAACGGCTGCTTTGATTCGAGCGTGTCGCAACCATCGAATGCGGCGTTATTCGCGGTTGGCTCCACCGCAATAGAGACTCGCGATACTGCCGGGAGTACCTTCGCACTGCCGTCGATGCATCGTGTGATCACTTTCGTGAGTAGATCGCTGTCACCGATGACGTTTTTTGCGTCGGATGGTATCTCGAAGGATATGTTGTCCCGGTTGGCAACCAGCGACGCGACCAGTGCGCCGACATCCACGACTGAACGCGAAATGGCGTCGGTGCGTCCCGCTACAGTCATCAGCGTTCGGGTAAGCTCACGGAATCGATCGACGGTGGTATCGAGTGCATCGAGGTAGCGGGGAACGGACTCCCGCGCGTCTTCGCTTGGGAGTGCACTTCGAAGGAGCGTAAGGTAGCCAACAAACCCAGAGAGCAGGTTGTTGAGCGAATGCCCGACCGCACCGGAAAGAGACGAAACGGCGTCCATACGGGCGCTCTGAATCCGGTCGATCTCGTCATTCTCTGCAAGCGGATGGTTCTCGTGGGATGCTTGGGACGCCATTACGTTCTCCGAGGTCTCAACGCGTGTTGTATGGTAGAGAAGCTCTGATTGAGAGCGAGTGGGAACAAGCTCTCAGACGGTTTTACCGTCGATTACGCGACGCAAACATCGCGCATTACGCATTCCGCACATACATCGGTGTCTCTTTGTCGCGGACAATGATTAAGTATTCCGAGCCGACAGATGGCGTAGTCGTATTTGACGGGATCAGCAGGATCGAATTCCGCCAATCGATCGGTGATTTCACGTGCCATTCGCCAGTTGGGCGTCGCTCGGTTCGTAAACCCAAGATGCCGACTGATTCTCGCTATGTGGGTATCGAGTGGTATGACAAGGTGTGACGTCGGTATTGCTGTCCATACGCCGAGATCTGGTTCAGTCGTTCGGACCATCCAGCGGAGGAACAGATTCATGCGTTTACACGCCGAACCATCCGCTGGCGAACTGAGGAGATGTCCATAGAACTTACCGGGAGCGATCGGCGACACGTCGAAGGATTTTAGCTTCCCGACAAACGATCGCAGTGCGATCTCGATATCTCGGTGTTCATGACGGAAACCTGCGGCGAAAAGCGCCTCAAGCGATCCATGTACATCAAGCGCACGGCGTAATGACCACGTAAGCGCTGCGATGTCGTCACCGCGGATGAATCGATGATACCAACCCGCAAACACATCCTGTTGGGAAGGCTCAAAAGCCGACACAAACTCGTACGGACTACCGTCCATCCGATCGAATAACGCGCGTACGCTCCGCATGATCTGTCGCACGCCGCCGAACGCAAGCACTGCCGCGTAGAAACCGGCAATTTCCTGATCTCTCGAGTCGCGATATTCGCGAACGATCACCAACGGATCGGGATCGAGATCACGTAGATCGTACGTCTCGTAGAGCGCGTTCAGGCGTTGCGCGAGCAGCTGGTTGCGGTTCGCATCACTGTATCGCCGTGTGTCGGACATCAGTTCTTCGTGACGAGCTTCACGGGTCCGTCTGTTTCTTTCGTTGATTTTTCGCCTTCAACGCCCTCGACGACCGGCAGATGACGAACCTTCTGGCCGGGAACGCGAGCGGGTTCTGCCGGTCGCTCGGCCTCATGCGGCACAACCTTCCAGAAACGTCCGAGCGCTACATCCCATTCGCCGAGTATCTCACCGGCACGAGCGCTATTCGTCCACAGCGCATGGCGACTGATCAGTTCGCGCAGCGCGTTGACATCGGCTTCGTCTGAAACCTTCACGATGTTTACGAGCTGGGGATTGTATACCTGTTCAAACCGATCGTCCGGGTCGTAAACATACGCGATACCGCCGGTCATGCCGGCTGCGAAATTGCGGCCGGTCGGCCCCAATACGACTGCCACGCCACCGGTCATGTACTCGCAGCCGTGATCGCCTACACCTTCGACGACCGCTGCGCCACCCGAATTCCGAACGCAGAATCGTTCGCCGACACATCCCGCGATGTAGGCAACTCCACCGGTAGCGCCGTAGAGGCACGTGTTTCCGGCTATGACGTTGTCGGAAGGAGCGAAACCTGTATCACGCGGCGGTCGGATCACGATCTCGCCACCATGCATTCCCTTCCCGACGTAGTCATTCGCCTCACCGGTAAGAATCAGCCGCATACCGTTGATGAGAAACGCGCCGAAGCTTTGTCCCGCAGTACCCGTCAGGTGGCATTCGATCGTGCCTTCTGGCAAACCGTCGTCACCGTGTTCGTACGCGATCTCGCCGGATACGCGCGTTCCGACCGCACGGTGCACGTTGCGGATATGGTAATCGAGGACCAAAGGACCTTCGCGACCGCGTATCGCATCACGCGCGTCTTGAAGGATTGCGGCATCGAGTGATTCGTCTTCTGCTCGATCATTCCGCTCGCGCGTATGATACCGTGGCGCGCGGAATGTCGGATCGGGTACACGGAGAATCGAACCAAAATCGAGATGCTCCCAATCGTTCCCCGGGGGTATCGGCTTTACGCGTAGCAGATCCATCCGTCCGATTATGTCATTCAGGTTCTTTGCTCCAATGGACGCGAGAAGCTCCCGCACATGGTTCGCAATACCAAGCATGAACGCGACGA
This sequence comes from uncultured bacterium, assembly GCA_964635955.1. GTDB lineage: Bacteria > Latescibacterota > MWCZ01 > MWCZ01 > MWCZ01 > CAZWQW01. The sequence continues at coordinate 24,884 of CAZWQW010000031.1, forward strand.
TGTGCTCCGGTTTGCCCGGGAAACGCGCTCGGAGATCATCCCGCTGCGAGGCGACACCAACCGGACAGGTATTGAGATGACACTGCCGCGCCATGACACATCCCGCGGCGATGAGGGCGGATGTCCCGAACCCGTATTCCTCCGCACCGAGCATCGCGCCGATGATCACGTCGCGACCTGTCTGAAATCCACCATCGACACGGAGTAACACGCGACTCCGTAGGCCATTCAAGACGAGAGTCTGCTGCGCTTCGGCAAGACCCAATTCCCACGGCAGACCCGCGTGTTTTATCGACGTGAGAGGCGACGCGCCCGTACCTCCGTCGGCGCCCGAGATGTGGATTACGTCGGCATACGCTTTCGCCACTCCAGCCGCAATTGTGCCGATACCTGCTTCACTGACGAGTTTGACGCCGACCTTCGCCCGGGTATTTGCGTGCTTCAGGTCGTAGATAAGCTGCGCAAGGTCTTCGATGCTGTAGATGTCGTGATGCGGCGGAGGCGAGATCAGCGTCACACCGGGAACCGAGTGGCGGACCTTCGCGATGTATTCCGACACCTTTGGCCCGGGAAGCTGACCACCTTCACCAGGTTTTGATCCCTGCGCCATCTTGATTTCAAGTTGCTTCGCCGACGTCAGATATTCCGGAGTCACGCCAAACCGACCCGACGCAACCTGTTTCACCGCACTCGACCGTAAATCGCCGTTCGCATCACGATGGTATCGCGCCGGGTCCTCACCTCCTTCGCCCGAGTTGCTCTTCGCACCGAGACGATTCATCGCGATCGCCAGGGTTTCGTGAGCCTCTTGACTCAACGCACCGAGTGACATCGCAGCAGTGACGAATCGGCGGACAATCTGTTCAGCCGGTTCGACTCGATCGATGGGAACCGAATCGCCGAGTGGCTTCCATTCGAAAAGATCGCGGATGTTCGACGGCGGCCTGCTCTCAGCCTGTTCTACGTACGACCGGAATCGGTCGTCGCCACCCTGTCGCACGGCATTGTGTAGCGCCTTGAAGACGTTCGGATTATACGCATGGTATTCGAGACCGCGCCGGTACCGGTACACCCCTTCTTCTGCGAGATCCTGCGGCTCGTCGACACTATACCCCTTCGCATGGGTCGCGAGCGCGTCTGCCGCGATGCGCTTGTACGTGATCCCGCCGATACGCGACGGTGTGTTTGGAAAGCATTCCTCGATGACGTCGGGGTGTAGTCCGAGCGCCTCGAAAATCTTCGCGCCGCGGTAACTCGAAACAGTCGAAATACCCATCTTCGACATGATCTTCAAGAGGCCGCTTTCGAGGGCGTGCCGGTAACGGTGGATTGCTTCCGTACCACTGATGTTTTCAACAAGGTTGTTCTCAACGCAATGTCGGGCAATATCATACGCCAATCGAGGCACAACGGCGTCTGCACCGTACCCAATGAGCGTTGCACAGTGATGCACCTCGTAAGCGTCGTCGGTCTCGGCGATGATATTCACCTGCATACGAAGCCCTTCGCGGACAAGGTGATGGTGTACCGCACCGACGGCTAAAAGCATTGGGATTGGCGCCCGAACAGCGTCGACACCGCGATGACTCAGCACGAGGACGTTCTGTCCGCGTTTCGCCGCATCAGCCGCGTCGCGCGCAAGCGCTCGTAAAGCCAAGACGAGTCCGTCCGTACCAGTCGACGCTTCGAAACGCGAGTCAAGTGTTGTCGGCACCAGATACTCGGGTGGCTGCGAACGGAGGGTGTCAAGCTCGTATGGTGTAAGAAACGGAGTCTTGAGCGCGACGAGCTTCACGTGCTCGGGTGATTCTGAGAGAACGTCGCGGCGCGGCCCAAGATACGTCGTGAGCGACATGACGAGTTCCTCGCGCAGATGGTCTATCGGCGGATTCGTCACCTGCGCAAAGAGCTGCTTGAAATACGTATAGAGCGAACGATGCCGTTCGGATAGCACAGAAATCGGCGTATCATCGCCCATTGATCCGATCGGTTCTTTCCCCGTTTCGATCATCGGTTGGAGAACGACTTCGAGCGATTCTTTCGAATAACCGAAACCGAGCATCGAGCGTTGAAGTGCCTCACCACGCCGCGGATTTTCTGATTCTGCGTCGGTGTGAACGAACGGAACAAGCCCGCTCTCAACCCACTGGCGGTACGGTGCTCGTTCAGCGATCTCGTGCTTGACATCATCATCCCGCTTGATCGCACCGGTGGTCGTATCGACGACGAACATCTGTCCCGGCCCGAGTCGCCCTTTCTCAATCACGTGTCGGTCATCGAGCTCGAGCACACCAACTTCGCTGGCCAGAATGATTCGTCCGTCATCGGTTATCTTGTACCGCGCGGGGCGTAATCCGTTGCGATCCAATGCTGCACCAACAATCGTTCCATCGGTGAAGGCCAGCGCAGCGGGTCCATCCCACGGCTCCGTCAGGCATTCGTGAAAGCGAAAGAACGCACGCACCTGCTCGTCCATAAGTGGCACGTGTTCAAACGCCTCTGGAACCATCATCATCAACGCGTGTGGAAGTGTTCGACCTGATCGAATGTAGAACTCCAACGCATTGTCGAACTGCGCCGAGTCGGACCCGCCGGTATTCACTGACGGTCCGAGATCGGCAAGCCGTCCATGCCAAGCGTCGCTGTCGAGGTCTTTTTCGCGCGCGATGAACCAGTTCACGTTGCCTTTGAGCGTGTTGATCTCGCCATTATGCGCGATGAATCGAAACGGTTGGGCGAGCTCCCAACTCGGTAACGTGTTCGTGCTGTACCGTTGATGAAATACGGCAAGCGCGGTTTCATACTGCGGGTCCTGCAGATCGACGAAATAGCGTCCGAGTTGCCGTCCGACGAACATGCCTTTGTACACAATCGTTCGATGCGACATCGACGCAATGTAGAGGTCATCATACCCACGCGTTTCTGCCGCGTGCTCCGCCCAACGACGCGCGAGGTAGAGTCGACGCTCGAACTCGTCGTCGTCCAATCCATCCGGTCGCCCCACGAGCACCTGCTCAATCACCGGCTCACTGAGTGCGGCTTTGTCGCCAAGCACCGTGGAATCGACGGGAACCTGTCGCCATCCGAGATTCACGAGATCTTGCCTATCGATCCCCGAATTGACAATCTCTCGACACGATTCACGCGCGTGGTCGCTTTCCTTTGGTAGGAAAACCATTCCGACGCCGAGATCCGATTTGTTATCCATACGAACGCCGGACGCCGTCAGCCACGGCATGAGCACTTCATACGGGATCTGCGTCATGACTCCGGCGCCATCACCGGTTTTCGCGTCGGCATCAACCGCGCCTCTGTGCGTCAGGTTTACAACCGCCGTCAGCGCATCTTGGAGTATCTGGTGGCTACGGTGCCCGTATCGGTCGGCGATGAATCCCGTACCGCACGCGTCGTGCTCGAATTCGGGACGGTAGAGGAGCCCAGGTACCGTGTGCATCTGTGACCGTTTCATATGGAAAAACCTTTCCACTCTGTGCGTCGGTGGAGTGTTCAGTCGTCGATCGCCGGCAATGTCGCTTTCGAATAGATTCGGTGACAGTACACCGTGCCCGTATCAAATGTGCAACGAATGGTAAGGCCGATGACGGCTCAGTGAAGCGCGCGGTGCACTCTGTAGCGGAACGGGACACCCGGGATGGGGTCGGACCGTCAAATCAGCGTACCGACGCTGTATTCATACCGACATGCCAGACGCGCATCATCGGCTCACTCAGTATACGACATTCGAACCCGCTTGAGTAATCTCACAACACCATACCGCGAAAGATTCTCAAGTGCAACGATTTGACTGGTGAGACACTTGGTCTGAAATAGAC
>CAZWQW010000032.1:0-2262 GCA_964635955.1 uncultured bacterium
GCGGAAGCGCGTGCGAAGGGATGGTAGTAGATGCTCTCAGCGGCGATACGCAAGTTTCCACGTCGGCACAAACGCAACGGGTCGGAACACACGCTTATGCTGTGCGAGTCCCTCGTGACCGAGGTCGCCCGCATCGTTCACATACCGGCATCCATCAAGTCGTCGCAACAATTCCACGCGCGTCGTTTCGCTAAGCCCGACGATCGATGGGTCGCTCTTCTGGATGAAGAACTGTCCCACGCCGGTTCGCAACATGCCCCCAAACGCGAACGCGCGAATCTCGCCGCCCACTTCGAGCACGATCCCGACGAGGTCCGGCGAGCCGACAGACTCCGCGACTTCCAACGCAGCGAGCGTATACGCGAAATCGAACACCGGTTCATCGCGCGAATCATGCGCATCCTGCCACTGGCGGAGCAACTCGGCGCACGCCTCGCGGTCAGCCGACTCATACTCGCGGATGTACGGTGTCGCTTCCCGCTGGCATCGATTGACACGCTTCCGGAGCATCCGGTATTCCGCGCCCGACATGCCGAGAACCGGCTCGCGATCGTAGACATACTCGCGTTCGTACGGCGTCGCGCTCCAATCCGGAGCATCAGCGACCAACGCAACAGCGGGCAGATCAGCCCAGAGAACGCGTGTTTCCGTATCCGGACCGTTATACATCGCGAAAGCGTCTGCGACCGACCGCAAAAACGATCCAGACGTGTCGCCGAGTGGCGGAACGACCAGATCGAGGTGATTCGCATCACGAATGCGCCGACGAATCGCGACGATTACCGCGTCGTCTCGTTCACCAATGAGAATTGCGCGCGACCGCGACTGTCCGTAGCTGAGGAGAAACGGACCGTATGCCGCCCAGAGCCACGCGTTCGAACGTTCCGCCGCGTTTCGAATCAGCGCGACGTCATTCGAACACATCGGTCGATAGGTGGTGTCTCCGACGACAATCGGCTGGTGGAGTGGGGATTCCACAGGTTAGGCTTTCGGCGCGACTAATCCGACGACACCGCGTTCGCGCTGTTCGATTCGCTCGGAGGTAGGCCGGAACGCCGTGCGCAATGAACCGAGTATCGTGTCGATATCGATCGGACCGCAGGCGAACACGTCAATGGACACGAGGCGATCTTCCGGCCACGTGTGAATACTCGCATGGGATTGCGCGAGGATGAGTATCGCAGAGTAACCGCGCGGTTCGAATTGATGGGTGTGCTGCTGAAGCACCGTCGCGCCACCCGCCACAACAGATTCGCGGAGGTGTCGGATCGCGGGTTCGGGTTCGAGCAGGAGTTCCTCGTCATCGACGACAAAGTCGATGAGCAGATGAATCGGCGTAACAGAGGCGGTGGAAAACTTGCTCACGATACGGTCTCGGTCGATGCGGTTCCAGCAGGACGCTGTCCAATACGGTCGAATGTTTTACCGCTGCAACTCGGACATCCGGCGTTTTTCAACTCCTCGATCGTCGCCCACCGCTGATTCGGACCGACGCTCCATTCGGCTCGGCAGGATTTACAGCGGTACGCGCGAATCATCGGACGCGCGTCGGCGGTGTAGAGTGTTCCTTCATAATGTCCGGTGACAATCGGCTTCGCATCCGGTGCAAGGATCAGGTGCGCCATGAGCGACGTTCCCGCGATCACCGTGCCGCCTTCGTACGCGTTGAAGCTCGGTCGCCACTCGACGATCACCCAGCCCATCTCCGCCAATGACGCCTGCACCCGCCGCATGGTCGCCGGATCGCTGTGGCCAAACGATAGGAAGCAATGGGCACCGGCTCGTGCGCCGACGAGATCGATGGCGCGTGAGAGAAACAACTCCGCACCGGCCGGCGTGTAAGGCGGATCGGTAATGACCACATCAAACGCGCCGACGAGGTCTTCCGAAACGACGTCGCACGCAGTCCACACGCGCGCATCCACGCCGTCTCCCAGCGCGTCAACGATGCGCTCATCGATATCCAGCGCGCACAGCCGCTTCGGAGCGACGGCGTTCCCACGCGCTTCTTCACGCACACTCCACGCAGCGATTGCCGCACTGGTAAAGTCGTCATCGCCGATGCAGACAACTTTGCGACCCGTAATCCCATCGTTCGTTGAAAAATACGCGACGCGACGCGCCAACGTCGCCGGCGTCGCCTTCGCCTGATCGAGCGTGGGATCGGCTGCCGGACGTCGACTGGCGATGTCGCCTAACTCGCGGAGGAACTCCGCATCAGTCGTGTCGGGACTCGGTGTATCGGGAGGTTGATTCGTCGGT
>CAZWQW010000032.1:2362-4575 GCA_964635955.1 uncultured bacterium
GCGACCTGTCCGAGCACATCCCGTGCGGGAGTCTCGCCGTGCTCGCTCATGCCGGCTTCCGATTAGTAGCGTTCCGGACCGCTGTCATATCCGCCGCGTCCGCCGCCAAACCCGCTTCTCCCACCACCGGATCCGCCGCGTCCGCCACCGGGACCGCCGCGACCTCGTCCGCGCTCGCCTTGCGAAATGGACGCGGCACGGTTCGCGCGATTCTGCTCGCGTTCGATCTCGTCTTCGGTATCGAGGCCAAGCTTCCAGTCGGGATAGCGAGGAGCACTGAAGAGGTTGCCAAGTCCTTCCGCGATCTCGTCGAGCGTCGCCTGATCGAGCGGACGAGGCTGTGGATTCCGACCGAAGGGATTTGCGTTCGGATCGTTGATCATTTTCCGCGCGAGGCGGTCGCTCGTGCGAATGTCGAGAAGCGGCAACGCCGTCGCGCGAAGGGTATTGAGGAACTTGATAAAACCGGGGAGCTCTGTTCGGCGAACGCGCATCATGCCATCTGCGCGCAAGCCGTATATCGTGTCTTCACGGTCTTCGGCAAGCGCGGGATACTGCCCTTTCACCCGGGGCATCCATTCACGCCAATACGCAGGCGGCGCGATGGTGATCAGCCGGTTCCGGAGATCCGAGTCGTTCAGGTTGGAGTTGTCGAAAACAAACGACAATCGCGGACGCTCGTCATTCTCTCCGCGGTTGAACGGGAACATCGTCACACCGATCGTGCGAAGCTGCACCTTCATCGGACGCGCACGTTCAGGCCGCGCATTCAGGTTCACGACCACACCTTCCCACACATCCGGTGCGACTTCGTATTCCCAGCCCGCAGTCTCCGCGAGTGATATGAGTTCGTCACGACAACGCACCTGCATCGTGCCGCTGAACTCCTGCGCTTCCCAGAATAACGTGCTACCCATAGGTATCCTTGCCTCGCTTGATGAGACCGCTGATGAAAACGTTCACCGAGTGCAGACGTTCGCGAGATTCACTCGGCGCCGGTGTGCCCACGTCATCCGACGCATCCGCACGGAAACCGCGCCGGAAACTCGGCACAGCCCGCCGTGACGGTGCGTCGGTCACAGTACCATTCCACGTGTTCAAGGGAGAATACCGGGACCGACTGGGGCATTTGTGAAGATACGAGTATCATTGTTTATCGGCAAGGAATCGTGGCGAAACCAGTGAACCGGAGGGTATTGTGCGGGTAATCGGCGGAATCGCGGGCAGTGTACCGCTCTACGAGGTGAAGGCACAGACGACGCGCTCCATGACCGACCGCGTGAAGACGTCGGTGTTCAGCATCCTCGATCCGCTGCTTGATGATGCCGAGGTGCTCGACCTGTACGCGGGGACTGGTGGACTCGGCATCGAAGCGTTGAGTCGAGGCGCGCGCTTTTGCACGTTCGTCGACCGGGATCGCACGTGCGCTCGCACCATCGCGCGCAACCTCGACCGCACGAAACTCGCCGACTGCGGACGCATCATCGAGCGCGATGCGCGCGCGGCCGTCACGCAACTGGCAGCGGAGGACGTTCGCGTGGATCTCGTCCTGTTCGATCCACCGTTCGATCTCGGCAAACCGCCGCGCCGGCCGGCCCTCGAAAAGCTCATCGCGTCGGTTGCCGAACGCCTGCTCGCGCCCGACGGTCTCATTGTCTATCATCACGAGCAAGACACCGCCGGCGGACTCTTCGCATCAGGACTCGAACCAGCCGATCAGCGGAACTACGGACGCAACATCGTCACGTTTCTCCGCCCAAAAAAGTAGCCGACGCGAACCCCCCGACGCTTGCCCCAAAACCGTGTTTCCGGTAAACCTGTACCGTGTCATAATCCACTGAGATGATCAAGTTATTCTGAATCCTTCCCGTCTGATCAACCGAGGAACCGCGTATGCGCATCGAAATGAGTCTGAACGGTCGCTGGAAGTTCTGTCCGGCGTTTGACACGATCAGCACCGACCAACGGTGGCTCGACCCCGATTTCGATCCGGAACACCCTGATCTCACGCCGCAAGCGGACGCGGTCGGCTGGATAGCTCCCGGTTTCGACGACACCGGGTGGCTCGATATCATGGTGCCCGGAAGCTGGAACAGCGAATTTGAAGACCTCTGGAGCTACGAAGGCCACGGCTGGTTCCGCCGCAGCGTCGCTATCCCGCGCGAATGGGGAGGTCGCCGCGTCGAATTCACGAGCGAAGGCGCGAATTACCG
>CAZWQW010000032.1:4675-8385 GCA_964635955.1 uncultured bacterium
CCGGTCGTGCAGAGATTCACGTAACCGTTTCGGCACGCGGCGAAGGTGAGCCGATCACGAACCGCGTGGCATCCATTCAGCTCGTGGATCCGTCCGGCGAGGAAGTCGAGCTCTCGCGTGCCGTTCGTTCGCAGATGTTGAAAACACAGAACGGAAACGCCGTCGCCAAGTTGGTGATTCCCGTCGAGGAGCCGCTACTCTGGTCGCCCGACGAGCCACATCTGTATCGGCTTGTTGTGAGTATCGTGGATACGACGACGAATCACGAAGTCGACGCGCGGATAATGAAGATCGGCCTGCGTGAGATTCGCGTCGAAGGCACACAGCTACTGCTCAACGGCCGTCCGCTCATTGTCAAAGGCGTAAACCGGTACGAAGACTACTCCGGCGACAATCCGGGCAATCCACGTCCGAAGCAGACGCACGACGAAGCGTACCTCAGCCGCGACCTCGACCTCGTGAAGTGGCTCGGCGCGAACGCGCTGCGCAGCCACTATCCACCGCACCGCCGCCATTTCGAACTGTGCGATGAGCGCGGCATCCTCAACCTCGTCGAACTGCCACTCTACCAGTGGGGCCGGCCACTCGTTGAGACGGCGTGCGCGGAGACGCTCGAACCGGCGAAGGCGCAACTGACCGAGATGATCCGCGCGCTCAAGAATCATCCATCGGTGTTCATGTGGAGTGTGAGCAACGAGAACCTCGTCGCGACCCGCTCCGAAAAGCCTGAGGATATCGCCCTCGCGAAGCAAACCGCCGACGGCAACATCGAACTGGTCAAGCTCGCGCAGAAGCTCGACCCGACCCGACCCGCCGTCGAGATCAGCAACTGCTGGCCGAAAGACCCCGTGCATCGCCACACCGATGTCACCGCAGTGAACATCTACGTGGGCACCAACGTCAACGATCCGCGCGGCATCCCCTACACGGTCGATCAGGCGCGCGCGAAAATCGCGAGTCAGCGCGAAGACATTCCCGATAAGCCAATTATCGCCGGTGAATGGGGAAGCTGGTCCATTCGCGGCATGCATACCGATTACTTCCCCGGCGAAGAGTATCAGGCGATGAAGGTCGCCGCGATCTGGAACGCGCTGCGCGAAGAGGCAAACGTCATCGGCGGATTCGTCTGGATTTTCAACGACTCCGACGTGCATCGCCGATTCCTCTGGGTGTACGAATACCGCTGCTCCTACGGACTGTTCGATATCGAGCGGAACCCGAAAGCCGCGGCGTTTGCCATGCGCGATATCTGGAACAAGACACCGACATTCGCCGACTGACCCGATAACCGATTGACAGGATACAAACCATGCGCGACGAATTGACACTGAACGGCCAATGGAAGTTCTGCCCGGCGTTCGACGAAATCAGCGCCGATCAGCGTTGGATGGACCCGGACTTCGATCCGAAGAACCCGAACGTCAAATCCATCTCCGGGGAACACATCGGCTGGGTGCAACCCGAGTTCTCCGATTCGGGATGGCTCGATATCCCCGTGCCGGCAAGCTGGAATGCGGCGATCCGTGACCTGTGGAGCTACGAAGGCCACGGATGGTACCGTCGCACGGTGCGCATCCCCGCATCGTGGGAAGGGCGCCGCGTCGAGTTCTTCAGCGAGGGCGCGAACTACCGCACCGTCGTCTATGTCAACGGTGAACGCGCCGGCGACCATGAAGGCGGATACACCCCATTCGCCATCCGCGTCGACCGTCTCCTGAAATACGGCGAAGAAAACGTGCTCGCCGTCGCCGTCGACAACCTCCCGAAGCCGAGTCGCGCGCCCGGTCGGCAGTTCGGTTGGTGGAACCACGGCGGGCTCTACCGCGACGTATCCTTGCGCGTGAGTAACCGCACCCGAATCGACGACGTCACCGTTGTCACCAACGTCTCCGGTACGAATGTCGACGTCAGCGTATCCGTCGTCATCGAAGCGGACGACGCCGGTGCGCTCGATGGCGTGTGCGAATTGGCGCTCACCGATCCCGCCGGTACACCGGTAGCGCTTGCCGACGACGCAGCATCGAAGCCGGTGCGAATCGAGGGCGGGCGTGGCGAGGTCGCGTTCCAATTAGCCCTGACCGACGCGCATCTCTGGTCGCCCGACACGCCAAGCCTGTACACACTCGACGTCACGCTCCGCAACGAAAGTCGTTTGTTGGATGTCTGGTCGCATCGCATCGGTATGCGCACGTTCCGCGTCGACGGCACGCGACTGCTACTCAATGGCGAGCCAATCATCATCAAGGGTGTGAACCGGCACGAAGAGTATCCGAAGACCGGACGCACCCATACCGCATCGCTCCTCAACACCGACCTCGACCTCATCGAGTGGCTCGGTGCGAACGCGATTCGCTGCCATTATCCGAATCACCGCGAGCTCTATCACCGATGCGACGAGCGCGGCATCATGAACATGGTCGAGGTGCCGCTCTGGCAGTGGGGTCGCCCGCTGGTGGAAACCGACGACCCGAAGGCGCTCGATGCGGCGAAAGCGCAGTTGCGCGAGATCGTCAAGACATACAAGAACCACGCGTGCGTCTTCATTTGGAGCGTGAGCAACGAGAACCTTACGCAGAAGAAAGGTTCAGCCGATCCGAAGGCTTTGGAACTCGCTCGACTGACAGCCGACGGCAACATCGAGCTCGTCAAAATGGCGAAATCGCTCGATCCGACGCGTCCGGTTGTCGAAGTCAGCAACGAGTGGCCGAACGATCCGGTTCACGCGCACACGGATATCAGTGCGGTGAACGTGTATGTCGGCTCACCGAAGCCGCCGCTCGCGAAACACATGGATCAACCCGTCGGAAGGCTTCGCGCAAAGATGCAGGGGCTCCGAGAGCAGGTGCCCGACCGCCCGATCATTGCCGCGGAATACGGCGAATGGACCGTGCGCGGGCTCATGACCGACTATCCGCCGGGAGAACAGTTCCAGGCGGCGAAGATTACCGCGTTCTGGGATGCCTTCATGTCTGAGAAGAACGTCATCGGCGCCTTCATCTGGAGTTTCACCGACTACGACGTGCACCGACGGTTCCTCTGGTCCTACGAGTACCGCCTCGGCTTTGGCATCTTCGACCTCCATCGTCGACCCAAAGCCGCCGCGCACGCAGTACGTGCCCAGTGGAATCCCAACGCCTGATCACACGCTGACGTACCGGCGGTGCGGCCTCCGATCCCAAACCGCCGGTACGCATACGCCTTCACCCCGACCAATCAGTATCCTACCTTATAGGAAACTCACGTTCTTCACGCCTTGGAGCGCTCATGCATACTGCAAAGCTCGTTGCGCCGCGCACGTTTCGCGTTTTCGAGGTTGAACAACCAACACCGGCCGCCGGTGAGGTTCTCGTCCGCACGGACGCGGTGGGTATCTGCCGGTCTGATATCCATTACTACGAGAACGGACGCATCGGCGACAGCATCGTCACGTATCCCTTCACGCTCGGACACGAAACCGCCGGTACTGTCGTCGCGCACGGCCCGGGAGTTGCACAGCCGGCTATCGGCACCCGCGTCGCCATCGAGCCGGGAATTGCGTGCGGTCACTGCGAATGGTGCGAACGCGGCGATCCGAACCTCTGCGCACACATGCGCTTCCTCGGCTCGCCACCCGTCGAAGGCACCACAAGCGGATACTTCAACCATCCGGCGCACCTCTGCATCCCCCTCGCCGACGAGCTTTCCATCGACGACGGTATCATGCTCGAGCC
>CAZWQW010000032.1:8485-9886 GCA_964635955.1 uncultured bacterium
GAGGTGATACGGCGTACAGACGGTCGCGGTGTTGACGTCGCCATCGAAGCGACCTCGAACTCGGCGGCGCCCTCGCAGGCGGTCGATATAGCGGCTCTCGGTGCGCGCATCGCGTTGATCGGTATCACCGATGAGACGGACGTGACGCTACCGACTCACGTCGCGCGGAGGAAAGGTCTGACGGTTCGCTTCGTGCGCCGGTCGAAGCTCTCAGTGTACGCCGCGATGGGGCTCGTAACGAGTGGAAAGATCCCTGTGGGCGGGTTGGTGACACATCACTTTCCGCTTGCTGATGTCCAGCGCGGCTTCGAGTTGGTAGAATCGTATAGTGATAACGTGTTCAAGGCGGTTGTACTGCCAAACGAATAGACGGCGCAGGATGCGCGGAGGCGTAGAATGAAGGATTTTTCGGCGGCGCAGGGCATGTACCCGGTCATGCTCACGCCTTTTACCGAGAGCGGCGTAATCGATTGGCCGGTGTATGACCGTCTCATCGACTGGTACATCGAAAAAGGCGTTACGGGTATCTTCGCTGTCTGCGGTTCGAGCGAGTATTTCAAACTCACCGAAGAGGAAGCGCTCCGACTTTCCTCCGTGGCGGTGAAACGGTCCGCGGGACGGGTGCACGTACTCGCGGGCAGCAACTTCCACCGCACCATCGAGGCGAATATCGCGCTCACCAAGCGCATGGCTGAGACCGGCGTCGAAGGGTGTTTCATCACCACACCGCCGCCGGACGTCGTGCCGCCTGAAGACAACGCGATGGTGGACTACTACTTCGCCATTCACGACGCGGTCGATGTGCCGTTGTACGCGTACGAGCAGCCGGTTACACCGTATAAGTTCTCGTACGACGCGATCGCGAAAATCGGTGCGGGAAAGCGCTTCATCGGGATGAAGGACACCTCGGTGAACGGTACGTCCATCGAGGAAGGCGTCGCGCACATGAAACGGAAGATGCAGGCGGCCGGCGACCAGTTCCGCATTCTGACCGCGGGTTCGGAATACATCCTGCCGTTCCTTCAGGCGGGTGTCGCCGGCGGAATGACGATCGCCGCTAATGTCGCGCCCGGGCTTTTCGCGGAACTGTGGCGTCGATTCAGGGCGAACGACATGGCAGCCGCGCAGGTGCTCTTCGAACGAGTGACCAAGATCGATGAGATGATCGGCTACGGGTACATGAAGTCCGCGAAGATCGCACTCGGCATGATCGGACTTCCGATCAAGCCAGTGACGCGGGTTCCATCGAGAGAGTTCGATGCGAATCGTCTCGCTGCGCTTCGTGATCTGGTACGGCTCATTGAGGAAACGGAAGCGGAGTTCGGTATCGGACGGTAACGAGTTTGCTTCCGAGGAGAATCACCGGTCCGTCCGACGACGGGATTGAGATGATATGGCGCG
>CAZWQW010000032.1:9986-14493 GCA_964635955.1 uncultured bacterium
GTGTTCGGATGCACGACGGTATGTATTAAACGTGCGCTCCTCGACGAACGCACCGTGGGATTCGCACGTCGGTGTGGGCTATTCATCGTCGGTTGGACGGCGAACACGCCCGAGGAACTCGACGAAATGCGTATCGCCGATGTCGACGCCGTGAGCACAGACCGTCCCGACATTGCCATTGACTGGATGGGACGCCACGGTATCCGTCCGCATCCGTAGCATAAGAGGACGTGAACCCATGCAACCAACATGGCAGCCGTTCATACTCGGTCACCGCGGCGCACGCGGACTCGCTCCGGAGAATACTCTTACATCGTTCCGTCTCGCAGCGCATTTGGGCTTGCGTGCCGCCGAACTTGATGTGCACCTCACACGTGAGGGTGAGGTCGTCGTCATTCATGATCACACCGTCGACCGCACCACAAATGGAACCGGTCGCATCGAGACGCTTTCATTGGCGGAAATCCGCTCGCTCGACGCAAGCGCAAGCTGGCCCGCTGATCAGCCGCGCACCGAGGTCCCCACGCTCGACGAGGTGTTTCGCGAACTCGGACAGACGTTCATGTGGGAAGTCGAGTTGAAGATCGACGACCAGACCGACACCGAGCACCTGATCCGCGCGACATTCGACATCATTCGGAAGCACGATCTCACATCGCGCGTGACGCTCACCTCGTTTAGCGCCGACGCGCTACGCACTGCACGGTCACTGGCTCCCGATCAGCGCCGCGGATTCATTACCGCATCGGAGCCGCTCCGTTCGCTTGAGTGCGCTCGTGAGCTCGACTGCGCGCAGATCGGTATCCGGCAGGATGTGCTCGACGACGACGTCGCCGCCGCCGTCCGAAAGGCTGGCCTCTCGCTGGTGGGATGGCAGGGCAATTCGGCGGCGGAACTTGAACGGTTGTATGCGTTCCGTGTTGACGGCTTCAGCAGCGACCGTCCCGATATCGCGCTCGAATGGCTGGCTGAACACGGTTTCGACATGAGTTTTCCGGAACCACACTGATAGGTGATCCATTGTACTGAGCGTTTCGTCACCATGCCGGGAACACTCGCACGGAGGAACCACCGATGACGACAGATACCCCGCGCTACAGTATCGGCCTCGATTTCGGTACCGAATCGGCCCGCGCCGTACTCGTGAACCTCGCCGACGGAGATATCGCCGCGACGTGCGTTGAGAAGTACCGACACGGCGTTATGGACCGCGCGCTTCCCGATGGCACGAAACTCGGCCACGAATGGGCGCTCCAGCATCCCCATGATTACCTCGATGTCACCGAGCAGACTGTTCGCGCGGTGCTCGCCGAAGCGGGTGTACAACCGGAGCAGGTCGTTGGTATCGGCGTCGATTTCACCGCGTGTACGATCCTGCCCGTCGATGACGAAAACGTTCCGCTCTGTATAAAGTCCGAATTCGCCGGCGAACCGAACGCGTGGGTGAAGCTCTGGAAACACCACGCCGCGCAACCGCAAGCCGACTGGATCAACGAAATCGCCACTGACCGCGGCGAGAAGTGGCTCGCGGTGTATGGGTATCGTCTGTCATCGGAATGGGTGCTCCCGAAGGTCCTGCAGATCGTCGAAGAGTCGCCCGAGGTATACGACGCCGCGGCACGCATAATCGAGGCGGGCGACTGGCTCGTGCAGCAACTCACCGGCTCATCGGTCCGGTCGAGCTGTAATGCCGGGTATAAGGCGTGCTACGTCAAGGGCGAAGGGTTCCCATCGCGTGCGTTTCTCCACACGTTAAACCCGCGGCTCGAGGACTTCTACGAGACGCGCATGGCGGGCGACATACTTGCTCCCGGTGACCTCGCCGGCGGACTCACTCCCGCATGGGCCGACCGCCTCGGGCTTGCCGTCGGAACGCCGGTCGCCGTGGAGATCATCGACGCACACGCCGCCGTTCCGGGTTGCGGCGTAAGCGAGCCGGACGACATGGTGCTCGTCATGGGCACGTCGACCTGCCACATGCTCATGAGTGATCAGCGCGCGTTCGTGCCGGGCGTCGCCGGTGTCATCGAAGACGGCATCCTGCCCGGCTACTTCGGGTACGAGGCGGGTCAATCAGCCGTGGGCGACCACTTCGCGTGGCTGGTGAGCCAAGGCTTGCCGGACGAGTACCGCCAAGAAGCGGAGCAGCGGGGCATCTCACCGCACGAGCTCCTCTCAGAGAAGGCTGCCGCGCAGGCGGTTGGTCAGCACGGACTCCTCGCGTTGGATTGGTGGAACGGCAACCGATCGATTCTCATGGACGCCGATCTCTCCGGCCTGATCGTTGGCTACACGCTCGCGACGCGTCCGGAAGACATCTACCGAGCGCTCATCGAGGCGACCGCGTATGGCACGCGAGTGATCATCGAGGAGTTCGAACGCCACGGAGTGCGGGTTCGCAACCTCGTCGCGGCGGGCGGTCTCGTGCGGAACGACCTCGTCATGCGTATCTACGCCGACGTGCTGAACCGACCGATGCAGATCGCCACGACTGAATACACGAGCGCCGTCGGAGCGGCGGTACTTGGCGCGGTTGCGGCCGGCGGCGGAGACGGCGGATACGACTCAATCGGCGAGGCGACGGCGCATATGGTGCGTCCACCTGCCCGTGTGTTCGAGCCGGATGACGCCGTCGCGGAGGTGTACAACGAATTGTACGGCGCGTATCTGGAGCTTCACGATCACTTCGGACGCGACGGCACCGACGTGATGCAACGCCTTCGCAACATCCGCGCAAACGCGAGGGAATAAGACACGAACACGATCGAATTGCGGAGTGCGAGACGAAACGACGTAGGTGATTGTTCTCCGGTCATCTTGCACCTACTTCGCGTTCGTCCGACATTTACCGCATACACCTCACACGAGATGAGACTCAACCGAGGAGGTACTCTTCATGGCACGCAAAGTAACCCTTTTCACCGGACAATGGGCTGATCTACCGCTCGAAAAACTCGCTCCGAAAGCGAAATCATTCGGCTACGACGGCCTCGAGCTCGCCTGCTGGGGCGATCACTTCGAGGTCGACAAGGCTGCGAAGAGCAAGAGCTACTGTGACGACAAGCGCGCAATGCTCGAGAAGCACGGACTCGGCGTGTGGGCGGTATCCAACCACCTCGCCGGCCAGCTCGTTTCCGACAACAACGACGCACGCTCAGCCGGATTCGTCGCTGATCCGAAGAAACGCGGCAGTGCTGAAGACATGCGCAAGTGGGCCGTCGATCAGATGAAGAAAACGGCGAAGGCTGCGAAGAACCTCGGCGTAGGCGTGGTAAACGGATTCACCGGCTCGCCCATCTGGCACCTGTTCTACAGCTTCCCGCCGTGGACGCCGAACATGATCAAGGACGGCTATAAGGCGTTCGCGAAGCAGTGGAAGCCGATCCTCGATCTCTACGCCGACAACGGAATCAAGTTCGCCCTCGAAGTACACCCGACGGAGATCGCGTACGACGTCTACACCGCGCAAGCCGCCATCGATGCACTCGACGGGCATCCCGCATTCGGATTCAACTTCGACCCGAGCCACCTCGTATGGCAGGGCGTCGATTCGGCGACGTTCATCCGCACGTTCTCCGACCGCATCTTCCACGTGCACATGAAGGACGCCCGCGTAGAGCCCGACGGGAAGGGCAGCATCCTCGGCTCGCACCTCGATTTCGGCGACTATCGCCGCGCGTGGGACTTCGTCAGCGTCGGACGTGGCGATGTCGATTTCGAGTCGATCATTCGCGCGCTGAACGATATCGGCTACAAGGGGCCGCTCAGTGTCGAATGGGAAGACAGCGGAATGGATCGCGAGCATGGAGCCGCCGAAGCCGCGGCGTTCTGCAAGCAGGTCGACTTCGAACGGTCGGCGATCGCATTCGACGCGCAGTTCAGCAAGGACTGACCGAGCGTATCGGGTGTCATAACCAACCAATCAAACCGAAACGGGGCGCGTGCGTTGTGCGTGCCCCGTTTCTATACAAAGGGAGAACCGCATGGCCGATGAACCGCGCCGACCGATTCCCGTGATTCTCGATACCGATATTGGCGACGACATCGACGACACGTGGGCGCTGGCGATGCTCCTGAAGTCGCCCGAGATCGATCTGCGCATGCTTCTTACCGACTACGGCAACACCGAATTCCGCGCCCGGCTCGCCGCGAAGTACCTCGAAACCGCCGGTCGTACCGACATCCCCGTGGCAATCGGCGTGCACGGTGCTGACACCATCGGGCCACAGGGGCCGTGGGCGGAAGGATACGACCTCGCAAAATACCCGGGCGACGTGAAGGAAGACGGTGTCGGCGCGCTTATCGACGCAATCATGGATTCGACAGAACCGATCACGCTCTGCTGTATCGGCCCGATGCCGAACATTCGCGAAGCGCTTCGCCGCGAGCCGGAAATCACGCACCGTGCACGCTTCGTCGGCATGTACGGAAGCGTATACAAAGGGTACGGCGGCAAAGCGAAGCCGGATCCCGAATGGAACGTTCGCGCCGACGTGGAGGCCTGTCG
>CAZWQW010000032.1:14593-15806 GCA_964635955.1 uncultured bacterium
AGCGGACCGATCGCGCACACACTCGCCGCCGCCATCCACCAGTCGCCAAGCACGCCGGCAAGCAGGACGCTCGCCGCAATCAACGTGCTGATCACCCACGACGTTGCGCGCGCGCCATACCGTACCGCGAACGTCTGTTTTCCGACGGCCGCATCGCCGACGTGATCCATGATTGTCGTGCCGAGGTAGACTGCGGAGACCGCCGTCGCATAGGGCAACGAACTCACGAGTCCGTCAGCGAAATCGCCACCCGCTGCCACATACCCCGCCACGAACGTAATCGTCGCGTGCGCGGCTGCGTTCGCAAGCAGCCCAAGCCACGGACGCCCCTTCCACGGGGACGGCACGCCCGCGTTGTACGCAAATCCGAGGAGAAATGCGGATAGATACAGCCAGAAACGCGGACCGTGGAGCGCCGCCCACGCGAGCGCGATGATCCAGTACGCAATCGCGAGCGTCCACGCCGCCCGGCGACTTACGAATCCGTCGGCAAGAAGAAAGAGTTTGTCGTTCGCGCGGTCGGACTCGATATCCGCGATCTGGTTGTGGATATAGACGCCCGCAACGACGAGCGAGACGAACAGCAGGTCGATTCCCGGCCGGTTACCCGCAATCACCGCACCCGCGCCGTAGACGACCCAGACCGGACCAAGAAGTACCGGTCGCGCGAGGAAGATCGCGTCGAACGCGCGTCGAAACGCGACCGCCACCCCGCGCATTACTACCGCCGACGCTTCCGCTTATTACGCGACGCGTGCTTGATGGCGTTTTTGATATTGCCACGCTTCCGCGACTTGGATTTTTCCTTCCGCTTCCGATCGCGTTTCGGCAGTTCCGATGCCTGACTCGCCGTCCGACGTTCACTTGCCCTCGGTGCGGAGATAAACTCGAAGTCGATCCGCCCTTGATCGGTATCGACCTGCGCTACCTGCACCGTTACCGGATCGCCGAAGTGGAACTGCAACCGTCTCCGCTTACCAGAGAGGCTCATGTGCTCCTGATCGTGGTAATACTCGTCGTCGGGTAGGCTCGCAACGCCGATATACCCCTCGGCGAGCGTGTCGTTGAGGACGACGAAGATACCAGACCGCATTACGCCGGAGATCGTACCGTCAAACTCTTCGCCGAGATGTTCCGCGAGGTATTCCGCCTGCTTGATCTTCGTCGCCTCACGCTCAGCCTGTTCCGCGACCTGCTCCGATTCCGATGTGAG
>CAZWQW010000032.1:15906-22027 GCA_964635955.1 uncultured bacterium
CGGGCGTTGAGCTCATGCGCGACAGACGTGTTCGCCAGCAGCATGAACTCTTCGACAAGTCGGTGACTCTGGAGCCGTTCACGCTTGTCAATCGACGCGACGTGGCCGTCTTCCCCGATCCGCACATGCACTTCCGGAATGTCGAAATCCAACGCGCCCGCGTCGATTCGCCGCTGCGTCAGTCGCTGCGATAGCTCGGTAAGACCCTTGAGCGTATCGGCGAACGGTGCCGCGGGATTGTCATCCTCCGCTTCTCCTTGAATCACCGCTTCGACGTCTTCATACGCGAGCTTAGCGCGCGATCGGATCACCGTCTGCGCGATTTCCGTGTGAACAGGATTCGCCGCGTTGTCGAATGTGACGAAAACACTCATTGCGAACCGGTCAACATTCGGGAGCAGGCTGCACACGCCCGCGCTCAACTCCTTCGGCAGCATGTGGAGCACACGCCCCGGCAGATACACACTCGTGCCGCGCTCTACCGCCTCACGGTCGATCGCGCCGCCCTTTTCGACGTAGTGCGCTACGTCGGCGATGTGGATACCCACCACTTTACGGCCACGTTCGTCCGTTGTCAGCGAAAGCGCGTCGTCAAGGTCGGCCGCGTCCGCCGGATCGATTGTCAGCACCTCGGCCGAACGCAGATCGCGCCGTTTCCTATATTCCTCCGCCGATAACTCCCCATCGATCTGTCGTGCTTCGTGGAGTGCTTCGGCCGGATACTCATCGTGCAAGCCGAATCGGTGGATGATACTCTGCATCGCCGTTTCCGGATCGGACGGGCTGCCAAGCACGCTATCGAACCGCACCGACGGCGTCGTATCCGTAAGCGTGATCGGGAGCATTGTGCCGACAACCTTCAGGCCGTCTGTCGCGTCATCCGGGAGTGGTCCGTGCATCACCATGTCGGGCACAGCGGGATCATCGGGGTGAATCGTCGCGGGGCCGATGGTGAGACGAAGCGTTCCCACCATGGTGCGTTCCGGCCGTTCGATGACACCAAGCACCGCACCGCTATGGAGCCCCGGCCGACCACGACGAGGCGACGATGTCACAAGCACGCGGTCACCGGAAATCGCGTCACCAATCCGGCTTTCCGGAATGAATATGTCCTCGCCGCCGTCCTCCGGCGCGACGAAGCCGAATCCGCGTTCGTGAATCGAGATCGTACCGCGCTTCGTCGTCTGCGCGGGTGCTTTTGCGTAACGGTACCCGCGTTCGGCGTAGATCAATCCGTCTTGCCGTAAGCGAAGAACGGCCTCGCGGAACTGGTCGTCGTTTTCCGCTGTATCGAGCAGCGCGGCGAGGCGCGGAAGACTGACTGCACGCTTCTGACGGTTCAGCACATCGAGGATGCGTCGGTGAAGTTCTTTCGATTTGGCGGGAGACGGTCGTGGCATATGGGTCCCATCGGCAAAGTCGTTTCGCGCCGCATCGGCGAGGTCATACCGCCGCGTGATTTTCGGAGCGTACTCGGTCAGGCTCCCGCGGCGTACTCGACCGCGGCTTCCACCGCATTCCGGAAGAACTGCATACCGTCGCCTTCCGCCTTCGCGTCGCCACGCGTCCAACGCGGATGTTGCGTCGTAAAAATGTGACGTTCCGGGTGCGGCATCAGTCCCATCACGCGGCCAGTCGGGTCGCAAATACCCGCGATGTCGCGATCCGCACCGTTTGGATTCGCACCGTCGGCCAGCGGGCCTTCGACACCCGGCGGGTTCGTATAGCGGAAGACAACCTGATCGTTCTCTTCGAGACGATCGAGTGCCGCGCTATCCCGCCCGACAAATCGACCTTCGGCATGCGCAATCGGCAGGTAGATCGGCTCGGTCATCCCGCGGGTGAACACGCACTTCTTGCTCACCGGCTGCAGCCAGTACCACGCATCGACGAATTTTCCGTTCAGGTTGTCAGTCAGCGTCATCTGACGCTCGGTCTCTCCCCATCCGGGTAGAAGACCGGTCTTGATCAGGACCTGAAATCCGTTGCAGATGCCGAGAACAAGCGAACCACGCTCCACGAACCGATGTAGCGGTTCGGCAATGCGCGTCGTGAGCTCGTTTGCGAGGATTTTTCCCGCCGCGACGTCATCGCCATACGTGAATCCACCCGGAAAGACGAGGATGCCGAATTCGTCCAGCAATTCCGGCTTCTCGGTTATGCGGTTGACGTGAATTCGCTTGGTTTCCGCGCCGGCAAGTTGAAATGCATGATCAGTTTCATTATCGCAGTTCGTACCGGCGGCGCGAACGATGAGAGTGCGTGGCTTCATGTCGAACAGGTCCTGTGCGTGAGAGCGGAACGTCAGAGTTCTGAAAGATACGGTACCGTAGCGCGCGAGCGGAACGGTACGCGAATCGCGGGTTCCGTTGGCCCGGCCGCGAGTGTGCGGGTACATTAGCTGACGAATCACATATACCGCGCGCACACTTTTTTGGAGGATGATACCATGGCGACGATTCCCGTAGCGCTGCAGCTCTATTCCGTTCGCGACGATTGCGCGAAAGACTTCCCTCGCACGTTGAAGGCCGTCGCCAAGATGGGGTATGACGGTGTCGAGTTCGCCGGTTACCACGGCATGAGCGCGAAGGATCTCAAGAAACAACTCGACGACCTCGGCCTTAAGGCCGCCGGCACGCATACCGGTATCGACACCCTTCTCGGTGATGCGTTCGAAAAGACGGTCGAGTTCAATAAGACCATCGGAAACCGTTTCCTCATCGTGCCGGGCCTCCCGGCGGATTACACGAAGAGCATCGACGCGTGGAAGAAAACCGCCGATCTATTCAACGAAATCGCCGACAAGCTCACACCTCTCGGCATGCAGACCGGTTACCACAACCATCACACCGAGTTTACGGAACTCGACGGCGAGATTCCGTGGGAAGTCTTCTTCTCGCGCACAAAGCCGGAAGTCGTGATGCAACTCGATCTTGGCAACGCCATGCACGGCGGCGCAAAGCCGTTGCGCTACCTCGACAAGTTCCCCGGCCGCGCGACGACGATTCATCTGAAGGAGTATTCGCCGACGAATGACAAGGCGATCATCGGCGAAGGCGAAGTCGACTGGGCACGGACCTTCTCGCTCTGCAACGCGCAAGGCACCCAGTGGTACATCATCGAGCAGGAAAGCTACGCCTACCCGCCACTTGAGTGTGTCGACCGCTGCCTTGCGAATTTGCGCACGCTACGCAACATTCGCTGAGGCTACTGAGTCGACATTCGCCATACTTAGCACGAAACTCGGTGGCTCTCTAACGAACCGCCGAGTTTCTTTTGCCCCGAGGTGATATTGAGAACCGTTCTCATTCTTGTTATCATCGTCCTGATCATGTTCGCGCTCCGGCTCAGCGGAGTCGCATTCATGTTGTCAGGATGGGTGCTCAAGCTGTTCATCATCGTTGGAGGCCTGATGCTCCTCTTTTCGTGGCTGTCGAACCGCCGGAGAGAACCATGAATCGTCACCTTCGCTCGCGTATCTGGGCGACTATCTCGCTCGCTTTCGCCCTCGCCACGTCACTTTCCGCAGTCGAGCCGGAAGGCTGGATCGTCCAACCTTCTGCGACACTTGTGCTCGACGGCTTCGCAGACGCGAAGCGCTCGGACGACGCCGCAATCGCCGCGAACTACGCCACGAAATACGGCGCGATACTCGGCTACGTGGCGCTCGGCGCGACGGCGGAAACCGATCGCCTCGGACTCTGGAGCGGCGGCACTGCGTTCGCATCAGTCGAAGCATACCGCGCGCGTATGCCGGAAAAGAACCTTCCGCCGCGCGTCTTCGGCGCGAGCGACATCGAAGCGGAAAACGCTATTCAGCTCCGTGAACTCTGGTACGAGCAGCGGATGTTCGACGAGCGTGTTCGCGTGATTGTCGGACGTCAATATGGCGAGTGCGAGTTCGGTTTTACGGAGACCGCGGGAGATTTCCCCAACGCAGCCTTCCCGTTGAATCCCACCGTAACATTACCCGCGTATCCCGATCCGGCACTCGGTGTCGCGATTATTTCGACCCCGCTGTCGTGGCTGCAACTCGGTGGTGGATTCTGGGCACCACCTGACGAAGATTACATCGGGCTCGTTGAAGCGGTGATCAGCGGCGACGTGCTGCGCATTGGTGAAACCGTCGCGAAGTTCGGGTATTGGCGTCACGAGTCGACGGTCGAGTACCTCGTTGATGCGAGCGCGAACGGCTTGCGCGAGGCTTCGAATAACTGGGGCGTATACGGCTCGTTGGAACAAGCAATACCGTTCCCCATCAGCCGTGAAGCGGCACTATTCGGGCAATTCGGGATCACACCGGAAGCACGGAACGGGATCGCGCGATTCTACAGCGGCGGAATCGTGCTGACGGGCGTCTCGGAGTACATCCGCCCCGACGACTCGTTCGGTTTCGCCATCGCGCACGTCGCGGAAGGCGGAAGCCTCCGCCTCGACGCAGAATCGACGGAATCGGAAACGAGCTACGAGTGGTATTGGCGCTTCGCAGTCACCGACTGGCTCGGTATGACGGCTGATATGAGCTACTCGACGCGATCCGGCGTGTGGGCAACGGGCGATCCAACGCCGTCACCCTCTTCGCAACTCACTGTCGGGCTGCGGCTATCGGCTGTATTCAACACCGGCGTGTTCGCCGATTACCGCTGACGTACGCTCACCGCGCGTGCGTGAGCAGTGAGGCCTTCGGCATTGGCAAGCGCTTCGATGTGCGGACCGGTTTTTGCCAGCCGCTCGGACGTGTACGCGATGAGGCTCGACGATTTAATGAAGTCGTCCACGCCAACCGATGACGCGAACCGCGCCGCGCGTCCAGTCGGCAGTATGTGATTCGTTCCCGCGTAGTAGTCGCCAACTGGCTCCGCCGCCGCGCCGCCGAGAAATATCGCGCCGGCGTGGCGGATTCCGTCGACGAGCGCCCACGGGTCCCGCGTCTGAACTTCGACGTGTTCCGCGGCGATCCGGTTTGTCAGCTCGCACGCCGTCGCGAGATCCGGCACGACGAATACCGCGCCGAACCGCTCGAGCGCTCTGTCGACCGTCGCCTCGCGTGGAAGCTCTGCCGCCTGTCGCTGAACCTCCGTAACGATTCGCTCGGCAAGCGCCTCATCGGTGACGATCGCCACCGCCGCCTCGAGACCGCTGCCGTGCTCCGCCTGTGAGAGCATATCCGCCGCAATCCATGCTGGATTCGCCGATTCATCCGCGATCACGACGATCTCACTCGGCCCCGCGATCATGTCGATGCCGACCGTGCCGTACACTTCCTTCTTCGCCTGCTGCACATAGGCGTTGCCCGGGCCCACGATCACGTCCACCGGTTGAATCGTTTCCGTGCCGTATGCGAGTGCGCCGATCGCCTGCACGCCACCGACGCGATACACCTCAGTCGCGCCGACAAGCGCCGCGGCCGCGAGCATCGCCGGATGCGGCATGCCTCCATTACTCGGCGGTGTCATCACCACGATGCGCTCGACACCCGCCACAACCGCGGGAATCACCGCCATGAGCATCGTGCTGAACAGCGGCGCCGTACCACCCGGAATGTACACACCGGCCGCGTCGACGGGTGTGTAGCGCTTCCCAAGCATGACGCCGTCACCGTCGTTGACAAACCAGTTCGTACGCCGCTGGTGCTCGTGGAACCGCCGGATGTTCGCTGCAGCCGCTTCCATCGCGTCCCGCAGTGTGGGATCGAGGCGTTCCAACGCATCGCGGCAATCCGACAGAGGAATACGGAACTGATCCGGTCGAAGGTCGGCTTTGTCGAACTCACGTGAATACCGCACGAGCGCGTCGTCACCATCCGTGCGGACGTCGCGTAGGATGCGGTTGACCGACTCGCGCACGGAATCCGCCGCAGTTTCGCCGCGCGAGATGATCGCTTGGAGCCGATCTGGCGTTTCGCCGGCTGCATATGAAATGATCGGTATCACGTGTGATGTCCTATGATTTCGGTGTTTATTGAAACTGCGTAATCGCCGTTGTTCGGTAATCGCAGTCCGTGTGTGGGACGACGGGAGTTTCGCGGTGCGTCTTCTCGTTTCACTCGAAGGCGTGAGGCGAAGCGCTAACGAATGCGTCAGCATTCGCGCTTCGCCCAAACGAACTCGAGCGGCAGCGA
>CAZWQW010000032.1:22127-26371 GCA_964635955.1 uncultured bacterium
AGCGAAGAGTTCGCAGGGTGAGGGCGGTTTCGCCTCACCACCCTACCGCGCCGGCACCTCCACCGTCACGCTTTCCGCGCCAACGTTGTCCTTCGCATCGACGAGCCGCACGACGATTGTATGCGCGCCCGGTGGAAGCCGTTCCGTCACGAAATCGATGCGCTCTGTCGGACCATCAAAGATGCCGTCCTCCGGAAAAAACACGAGCCACTCGCCGCTATCGATGGCATACGCGCCACGTCGAAGTGTACTGACCGCGTCACGCCCGATTCCCGTAACATGCACCGCACCATCCGGGCGAACCTCCGCGCGCAGATTCTCGATCACCGGCCCGGAATAATCGATGAGGAACGGGTCGCTGATGCGCGTGTCGGTTTGCGCCGTCGGCCACGGATTCGACGGACGGTCAATCGCCTCGAGTTTTACAACGGTGAGTCCCTCCGGTGCGCCTTCCGTATCCCAGAGGTAAAACTGCCGCGTAATATCCTGCTCCAGGAGCTTCCACGTCGACTCACCGACACGACGATAGCTGAGCGTATACACGAGGTCATCCTCATTTGGATCGCTCGCGCTCCACCGCACCGCGATAATCGAACGACGCATCGCCTCCCGCGTCGTCGGTCGCGTAACTCGCGCGGCATCTTCTTCCTCCCGATTCTCACTCGCGGGACGCGCACCCGCTTCGCTATACGGCGTAATCCGGATACCCGCGATACGCGGCGGAACGTTCACCTGCTGACTCGCAAAACTGATCGAGTGTAACGACGGTGACGGGGCTCTCTCGTTGCGCGAAAGCGTTGCCCGAAGCTGCACGAAACGTCCCGGCGGACTCGCGATCGTGAGGTTCTCCGGACCGCCCAGCGGACGCCAATAGCTCCAATCTTGCTCGGGATCAGGCTTATTCCCCGTGCGCGACTCCACGGCGACCTCGGCTCCCGTCGGCGTTGTCGCGAGTAACTCGACGCGACCCCACTCAGCAACAAGGCCGCCATCATACACATCCGACGTAAACGCACCACGGAACCCGGGTGCACTACCGAGCCGTTTTACCTTGCCGGAGTTACCCATGCCGATGACGAGCGCGCCGCTGCGGGTCCGAATCATGGATGTCGGCTGCGACTCGCCAAGATCGGCGATTCGACGCACGCGACCGTCGGTATCAAGGCCGTAGAGCACGCCGCGCGGACCCACGCCGATAACGATACCCGTCGTGTCATACGGTGCCATGGAAAGAACGAGCGGATACGGCGTTTCCCAGACTTTCACACCCGCGCCGGATGGTTCGAGGCGATACACGCTGCCCGTGCTTCGACGCTGCTGCTCTCCGCTATTCCCTTGCTGCTGCTGTTGTTGTTGCTGCTGTTGCTGCTGTTGAGCTGCAAGCGAGTTCACCGCGCCGACATACAGTCGGCCGTCCGGGCCGAGTGTCATGGTGTGTACTTCGGATTCCGAAGCGGCAAACAGCAGACGAGCGTTGTCTTCGGCGTCGATATGGTATACCAGTCCGGAGCCTTCCGTGCCCGCGTAAAACCCGCCGTGTCCATCCGGTACAAGCGCCATGACGTGCCGATCGCGCGAATCGAGCACCTTCTTCTCAACGATGCCGTCTGGACTGATCTTCAGCACGACGCCGGATGTTCCCGTCGCGGCGTAGAGATAGCCGTCGTCGTTGAACACGAGGTCCCAGATATACATTTCGCCGGTATGGACGAAGACTTCGGCGTTCCCCCGAGGTGTGATGCGGTAGATGATCCCATCGGGCACACTACCCGTGTAGATATTCCCGTCCGGACCGACGACGACGCTCTGTAGTTGCGTCTGCGGGGAATCGAAAAAGAGCCTCGGTGCCTGATCGCGTTCGATGATGAAGAGTCGCCCCTGATTCCCCGTCGCGGCGTAGATGTTGCCGGACGCGTCCTCGGTCAGCGCCCATACGAAGAGTTCGTCCGTTTCGCCGAGGTCATCGAGCACCGGCGCAAGTGTCAGTGTGCCATCATCGCCGACGCTCAGGCCTTCGATGTTTCCGCGCTCGACATCTTGCGCCGAGGCGATGCGCCACGTCTTCGCGGCCACCGCACCAACGCTGCTGCTCATCATCACCGCGAGCACGGTTGCGTATATCGCTGTGCGTATCATTCGACGCTCCGAAGTCGTTCGGTCATACACTCGTTATTTCTAACGCGGCCGGGCATGCTTATACACTGCAACGGGAATCTCGCGCGTACCGATCACATACGTCTCAACGGGCACGCTTTCCTCGACAATCGGGACACCGAACACTGGCCCGACACGGCCCGAGGGCACCGCATGTCGCATCATTTCAAACGTCGTGTGCGGTAGATCGGGCAAAACACGGTTTTCGACGGTCATCCCAAGGCTCTGATTCACGATTTCGAGGTGGAGTTGGTCGTTGCGCTCTTCGTAATTGAGTAACTCGATCAAGTGCGGCAGGTTTTCCGGAATGAAACGCCCCGGCATGCGGTTCACCGTCCACTGTTCGGCTTCCGCGCCGCCACCGACGCGCAGCAGATACATCCCGTCGGGAATACCCTCGGGGATTGTGAGCGAGGTCGTCTCGGCCCACTCGTCGCCGAGATAGTTTTGGAACAACGTTCGCACGACAATCGGCTCGCCCGGTCGGACGACGCGGCGCGGAATCTCGATTCCCGTCACGAACGCCGCCTTGATCTCCTCAGTAAAGTCGAGGTCGAACCGCACGCTCTTGATCCGCACCGGTGAGAACGGATTACGCGAGAGAAATGCCAGCGGCCGCGTCGCCGCCTGAGTCGCACGCATGAGACCACCGTCGTCGGTATAAAAGTTTTTCCGTACGATCGGTTCTTGTCCTTCTATCTCGATGCGCGTTGTCATTTCAATCGCGGCCGGTCCACCGAGTTTCTCCAGATCGTAGAACGCTCCCATGAGTCCGAGCGAGACGATGTTCGGCGTCATATCGCGATCACGAATCACCTGATACCGTATCGTGTGGGGACCGCTTCCGCCTGTAATGTTGACTTCCACGGGCAGCATGTCGGGCTTTTCGCCAAGAACGCCTGCAACACCAAACCGCCGATCCTGCCGGATCGATCCGACGATCTCACCGCCCGACGCGATCTTGTACGAGATGTACTGGCTCGGCCAGACGAAGTGAACGTGCGCCGTTGATAGTGGGAAGTCGATATGGCCTTTGAAGAACATCGGATGCCCGAACCCAACGATCGAATCGCCATCGCGCCACGTAACGGTGCCTGTCGCGGTGACGCTGAGGTCACCCGTTGCGAGCACGACGCCAAGCGATGACCCCGGTGCCAACTCCGTGTTCTGAGGCGTTCCGGCGGCTATCGTGCCGCCTTGGACCACGCGCATGTTGAACGGATCGAGCACCTCTTGCAGCGCTCCAAGCGCGCGCGGGTCGACACCGCTCACGCTGACCGGTGTTTTGATCGGCACCAGTTCGATACCCGCGTACGGTGCGAGTGTCGGATTCGACGACCATGCATCGGGGAGACGTGGCCCAAGCGACCAGTTCACGTCATCGACGGATGTGCTCCACCAGTCCGGCGTGTGCCCGTCGGTCGGTGGTTTCCAGAGGTCGGCCGGATCAAGTGGCGCTGAGGTGAATCGAGTCGCGTCAGGCTGGGACATCGGCCGCGAACGAATCTCGTCCATGTATTCGTACGGCGTGATACCGGCGAGCGGCTCTTTCGTAAACGTCGCCGTCCATGCCACTGCGCCGACGAGCTTCCCATCGATGAACACCGGTGAGCCGCTCATGCCCTGTGCGACACCGGTCTGCTCGAGTGGTCCGCCGGAAAGCCGCGCCACGATGGCATCATTCTGCACGCCGTATTTTCGGAGTACCGCAAGCACTTCGACGCCGAATGTATCGATATCCGTGCCGCTAAATACCGTCAGGCCGTAGCCAGTCATGCCGGCTTCAACGTCGGTTACAGGCATCACGTCGGGTGCTTGCGCATATGCTGTTCCGACGGCGCCCGCGATGATCGCGACAGCCGCCATGATTGAAACGGTATACGCGCCCATCAGGCGACGTATGCGACGCACAGTGTTTCCTCCAATGAGCGATTCAGCGATTGCGCGCACGATCAGATACTCTTCGCAACGCGCCGTGACCATGATTCAACCGTACCGTCGCGCACCGAGTTCCCATCACAACAACGTTGCGCCAACTGTAGTGTCGCACCAGCTATAGCGGTGTCGCACGCGCGTGGTATTACCA
Source organism: uncultured bacterium (assembly GCA_964635955.1). Taxonomy (GTDB): domain Bacteria; phylum Latescibacterota; class MWCZ01; order MWCZ01; family MWCZ01; genus CAZWQW01. The sequence goes on from CAZWQW010000032.1 coordinate 26,368, forward strand.
CGGT
>CAZWQW010000032.1:26471-28091 GCA_964635955.1 uncultured bacterium
GTGGCATTGCCGCGCTCGTGGCATTGCCACGCACAGTAATGGTACATCTATATTGAGAGAATACGACGATTTTTCGTGATACGAAACACGTGCAGACTGCCGGTTCTTCCTCGGGAATGGCATGCAGAACCTTCATCCACTCTTCGTTCATCTGCCGATCGGCCTCTTTCTCATCGTGCCGATCCTCGATCTTGCAGGTCTCATTCGGCGAAACGACGGATACCATCGCGCGGGGTGGCTTGTGCTCCTCATTGGCGTAATCGCGGCGTCCTTCGCCGTTATGACCGGTTTGCGCGCAGAAAGCACCGTCGCACACCCCATCGATGCGGTGCCACTCATCGCGGCACATAAGTTCTGGTCGCTCACCTTACTCGGCGTCAGCGTCGCAGCGCTTCTTCTCCGACCGCCGCTCGCGGCAACGCGTCGCCGCTGGATCGTGTTCGCCCTCATACAACTGATCGTCCTCTGGGCGACAGTATTCGCCACGGGTAGTATCGGTGGTCGCATCGTATACGACTACGGAGTCGGCACGGCGGTCTACGATACCGTGCCAGTCGCGGATTCCCTTACGTCCGACTCAATACATTTCGATATATCGCCAAATAGCCATATAACGAAATGAGTGGAGATTGTGCCCTGTTTATCGATATTCATACGCTCGCCATTGGAGAATTCGTTTGAACGTGGAGGGGGAGGTAAAATGAAGCGACGTGATTGGCATGCGGAGCCATTCCGGCGGATGGTTGTGCTCGGCGAAAGCACCGTTCAAGGCGGCGGCTGGATCGCTGCGGCGGGCGAGCGATGGGCGGATATCGTCGCGCGGTTGATCAACGACTGTCAAGCGCAGCCGATGGAGTACATCAACAAAGGAATCGGCGCGAACGCGATCAGTCCACGGAGTCCGGGATATGAGTCCTCGGCGAAGCCAAGTGCTTTGGAGCGGTATCGCGAGGACGTCATCGCGCAAAAGCCCGATCTGTTCGTGTTCTGCTACGGGCTGAACGACATGCGCGCGGGGATGCCGATCGACGAGTTCATCGCGGACGCACGCGCGATCGTTCGCGATGTGCGTGAAGCGTGCGACCCGCTCTGCGTGCTGACGACGGTGTACTACATGACCGGATGGAAATCATGGGCGCCGTTCGACCGTGGGAGCGTGGAGCTGACCGAGCGATATAACGCTGCGATTGCCGCGTTGGCAGACGATGAAGATTGCCTACTCGCGGACATCTGGGATGCGGAAGGTAAGGCAGATTGGCTCATCAACCCAGACGGCGTACACGCGAATAAGGTGGGGAATCTGCTCATCGCGCACCGCGTCTTCGAAACACTTGCGAATCACTGCAGCGGCGTCGCGTGCGCGGTAAACGATCGTGACCGGAACACGCAATGGACTCGCGACACCTCCGCCGCGCGCGAACGCGATGGTGATCCGCACAATCCATGGTGGGAGGCGAAGAAGCGGGTGGCCGGGTAGGTGCGGAGCGGAGGTGTTGGGATATGGACGCGCCGTCGGTTTCGAGCACCGTCGGACTTTCGTGCGAAGACCGGTAAACCCTATAGCAGCGCGTCTCCTCGCTGCGCTCGGAGACGTCAGGCGAAGGCGACGAATGCGAAAGC
>CAZWQW010000033.1:0-9246 GCA_964635955.1 uncultured bacterium
GCATCTACTCATCGGCGGACATGTGTCAGTCGCAGGCGGTGTGCATCGCGCAATCGAACGCGGCGAAGCCGACGGATTCACCGCGATTCAGGTCTTTACACGGAATCCGACACAATGGCAATCACCGCCGTTATCGGACGAAATAGCCGACGCGTTTCGTACGGCGCGGAAACACAGTATCGTACAGTACATCGTGGCGCATGACTCGTACCTGATCAACCTCGCGACGCCGGATGCGGAGCTACGCGAGAAGTCGATCGGCGCGATGCTCGACGAAATCGACCGCGCGGAAGCACTCGGTATCGGTGAGGTGGTAACGCATCTCGGTGCGCATATGGGTGTCGGTGACGATGCGGGTATCGCGAATCTCGTTGCGAGTTTGAATACAATCCACGATCGGCGTCCCGAATCAACCGTTCGCATCGCGTTGGAGACGACTGCGGGACAGGGCACATCGCTCGGATACCGGTTCGAGCATCTCGCGGAGGTATTCGACGGTGTCGACGCGCCCGAGCGACTGGCCGCGTGTTTCGATACGTGTCATGCATGGGTCGCCGGATATGACCTCGGTAGCGATGGGGGCTTCGACGAGGTCTGGGAAGCTTTCGACCGAATTGTCGGCATCGAACGGCTTGGCTGTATCCACGCGAACGACGCGAAACGTGAGCGTGGTAGCCGCGTCGATCGACACGCGCATATCGGTGAGGGAACGATCGGCGAGGATGCGTTTCGACGATTGATGCGATCCGATCGGCTTTTCAGTGTACCGAAAATCGTCGAGACACCCGAAGCGGAAACACATCATCGGGTCAATGTTGCGCGCTTGGTACGTTTCGTACATTCATAGGCGTTACGATAGTGAATTGACGATATTCGTTCTATCGAGTACGAAAGCGACGGGGAGCGGCGAACTCGTACGGCTACAGCCGGGGGAAGGGGACACTATGAGAGGGCGAACGAACGACGCAGCGTCGGGCCTGTTCGCGTGGATTCTCATCGCCGGGACGTTCATCATCAGCGCGGTCGGATGCGCGGAAAGCGATACACGCGAAGCTGCCGATACAAGCTTGCGGGACGATCTTATCGGGACGTGGTTCGCCTATCGCGACAACGTCATCGAGAACATGTGGACCTTCAAGCGCGACGGCACAGTCACAAACGACGGATGGCCCGGATCACTAAGCGCGACGGAACCGGCACTCCCACCGTACCATATCGAAGGCCGCTACGCCGTAAAATCCGGTCAAGTCGAGGTCTATGTCGATCTCGGCGAAGGTCTCACCGATACGCTGCATCTGCGTAATCCGAGTGTTACTCACAACCGTCTCGTGTACACGGCGGCCGAATTCCCGGTGGTATTCTTGCGTGAACGCGCCGCGGTCGGGCAGGAATACACGGCGGCGAGTAGCGTGCGCGAAGAACGTCCCATTCGTCCAGAGCAACTCACGGGAAGTTGGGTAGCCTTCGCCGGCGGATACCCGGCAAATGCGTGGGAGTTCCGCGGTGACGGCACCTTCATGAACGAAGGTTGGGAACCACTCGACCCACGGACGATTCTCATTCGACGCACCCATCAGGTGGAAGGAACGTTCGAGGTCAGCGGACACCGCGTGATCCTCCACAGCGGAGCGGTAAAGCGGTTCGACCCAGAGACGAATAGCGTCGCAGACGTTCAGTCGCTCGACAACCATGAAATCGTACTCTACAACGTCGTCGTGCGCGACGGTCTACTCGTCTATACGAACGAGCAAGGACTTCCCGTCGTGTACCGTCAGGGAGCGGTAACGCCGACGAACTGGTAGTCGCTCTACGCGCGCGCCACTACTCGCGTCGACGCCCAAATATCAGAACGGCGAGGAGCCCTCTGCGTATGGTCGGATCACCGAACGACGCTGCACTGATCGATTCGGTTCGTGCAGCCGTTTCGGCGCTTATTCCCGATTCGCCAACCCGCAAAGAAGACGTTTCCGCACTCATCGAACGCTCTCCCATTCTTACCGAGCGAACCGCAATCGATATCGCGGCACTTACCCGTCTCGCCGAAGTTTATCCGTCGCTACGAAACGCGTTACCGTCGCTCATCCACGCTGCCGGACGATCGGCTGACCCTGCGTTGGCCATTGGGGGACTCGCCGCCTTCGCCGGTGCTCGACCCGACGCCGTTTGGAACATCGAAGCGAGCGATCCCGACCCGATATGCGCGCTCTTCGCAGGCAGCGCGTATCTCACCGAACACCTGACGACGCATCCCGATTCGTATCCGTGGCTTCAAGACGCCGCACGCCATCAGTGGCAGCGACGCATGCTTCGCGATGACATCGCCGCCGAATTCGAGAGTGCCGGTCTGGCAGATATCAGCGAACTCGCAAATGACTGGGGTCCGCTTCGCCGATGGCAGATGCGGCATCTCCTTCGAATCGGCTGGGCCGATCTTGCCGGGTGGTTGGATATCCGCGAGGTAACCGAGGAGCTCTCCGCACTTGCCGACGTGACGATCGATACCGTCGGTCAAGCGTGCGAGGCGATCCTCATCGAACGATTCGGCAAGCCTACGCAAGGCGACGGCACGCCCGCGCGATGGTGTGTGATTGGTCTCGGCAAGCTTGGCGGGAACGAGCTGAATTTTCGAAGCGATATCGATCTGATGTTTCTCTATTCGGACGAAGGTGAGTCGAAAGGCGGCCGTTCGGGCGGCGTCACTCTCGACGAGTGGTTCAGCAGGTGGGCCGAACGCGTCGTCGCGGCGATCGGCGAAGTCTCACCCACCGGAACACTCTACCGAGTCGATACCCGGCTTCGCCCCGACGGCAACGCGGGAGCGATCGCGCGAAGTCTCTCAAGCTACCTGTTCTACTACGAAACACGCGGCGAGGTATGGGAACGCCAAATGCTCATCAAGGCGAGACCCGTTGCGGGTGACCACGCCCTCGGTGAGGCGCTACTGGAACAACTCGAGCCGTTCGTATTTCCACGTTCGCACAGTCTGAGTCCGCGTGACGAGATTCGTCGGGTCAAATCGCGGATTCTCGCCCATCTTGCCGCGCGTGACACGGCGCTCACCGGTTCACACAAGGAAAGTAATCTCAAACTACGCCGGGGCGGCCTGCGTGATATCGAGTTCATCGTTCAATGCCTCCAACTCGTGGTTGGTGGCGCGGACCGAACGATTCGCAGCGCGACGACGCACGACGCTATCGAGCAGATGCGCGACCGTCGTATGCTCAGCAACGACGAAGCGCGCGCACTGACCGACGCGTACCGCATGTACCGACGTATCGAGCACCGACTTCAGATGTCCGCCGGACACGCGACATTTGATCTGCCCGAATCCGCATCGGCACGCTTGCGCCTCGCGCGACGACTTGGATACGAGGCGGCCGAGCCGTTCCTCGACGAGCTTCAGCGCATGCGAGAGCGCGTCATTGCGATCTACGACGAAGTACTCGGTCCGCCGGAGTCGCCTGATGACATCTCGTTTGTACTCGATCTGCCGGAAGGTTCCGAACGGGCCGTGGAGCTTCTCACACCCTACGGGTTCCGCGAACCGTTACGCGCGCACCGTGACCTGCGTCATCTGGCCTTCGGACATGAAAGTGTCGGCGCGGTTACGCCATTTGAACCGCGACCGGCTACTTTACGCCTACTTCCACGGCTCCTCGAACAACTTCGCGCGAGTCCCGATCCAGATCGTGGTCTGACGAACGTCGAGCAGGTTCTCCGAGCACTCGGTGCCGTTGAAAGCTTCAGCGATCTGCTTGCGTCGCATCCGGGGTTCCTCGAACTGCTCGTGACGCTCTGCTCGGGAAGTCAGTCGCTCACCGATACGGTGTTGCGTGATCCGGCGCTGATCGACTGGATGCTCTACAGCGGTGTCCTTCTCCGAGAGCGCAAACTCGTTGAGATACGGCTCGCACTCGGTGCCGGACTCGCCGGCTTGGCGGATCCCGAACAGATCGTACGGACCATTCAGACGTTTCGGAAACAGGAGATCTTGCGCATCGGATTGCGGTATCTCCTGAGCCTCGCCGATGACGAAGAAACGGGGCTTCAACTCAGCGCCGTTGCGGATGCGGTGCTCGGTGAGCTCTACGTTCGCGCCGTAGATGAAGCGTTGGAGCGCCACGGTCAGCCGCTCGACGAGCGTGGCGAGCCGACGGGACTCGTCGTGCTCGCGCTGGGAAAACTCGGTTCGCGAGAGATGAATTTCGGCAGCGATTTGGATATTGTGTTCGTTCACGGCGCGGAAGGTTCTACCGACACCGGTCGTGACAACATCACCGTGTTTTCGCAGATCGCGCAGCATATCATGCGCGACGTGAGCGAGCCGACACGGTACGGCACGCTCTACGAGGTTGACGCGCGCCTTCGCCCCGAGGGAAAGAACGGACCGCTGACGATTTCGCTGAACGGATACCGTCGTTATCTACACACACGCGCGGGAACGTGGGAGCGGCAAGCGCTGACACGTGCGCGCATCATCGCGGGGCCTGACTCACTCGGCGCCGCTGTTCGCGACGTTATCGAAGCGTATGTGTACGGTGAATCCGGTGCCGAGACGATTGACGATGTGGCGTCGATGCGATCTCGGATGGAGGATGCCTCGCGTGAAAAGTACGGAAACCGTCCGAATATCAAGACCGGCGCGGGCGGTCTCGTCGATGCGGAGTTCGTCGCGCAGGTGGGTCAAATACTTTACGGAGCGGAAGATGAGTCGCTTCGTGGGTTGGACACCGTGCGGTCTCTTCGCCACCTTCAGGAACGGGAATTGCTCGGTTCGTCTGTCTCGGAGACGTTGATCACTGGCTATCGAACGTTGCGAAACCTGCAGATTCGACTGCGAATTCGTGACGAACATGCGCACAACGTACTGCCGACCGATCCAGATCAACTTCTGGTGCTCGCGCGAACGCTGGGTGAGTCTTCCGCGGCTGCATTGGAGGGTATGATCGTGAAGACGATGGCATCGGTTCGCACGGCGTACGAGAAGGCGCTGGAGACGTTCCGCGCGGCGAAGTCGTGACACGGATCGAGAGCGGACGCGTTCATCGGGAGGGTTCGAGTGGGAGGCACGGCGTGAAGTTTCACATACGGCGATCACGCAACATCGCGCGCACGTTCGCGACGGTTATTCTCGCGACTCTCGTTGTATGCGTTGCCGATGTGAACGCGGAGCCGTACCTCAAACTTGGTGATATTGCGGAGATTTCCATCGATAACGCGCTGAACGTATCCGTCACGGTAAATCTCCGCGGACGTTCCGCTCAGGACGTTGCTAATAACTTCCTTGCGAATCCTTCTCGCGCCTCCCGTTTCACCCGTGGCACCCGCATGGTGATCCCCTTCGACGAGCTCGCCGGACCGTACAAGGCGATTGTCGCCATGCGCATCTTTCCGAACGACCGCTACACCGATTCGGGCGTCGAGCACGTTGTCACCTACGACAGCGAGACGACCCGGTGGATCGCCGAGTTCTTCACCGGTGCTACGCAAAACGCGACGGAGATTCGCAAAGCCGGAACGGTTGGCGAGGTATCGGTCACGCGCGATCACCGAATCATCGTCACGATCAATCGGAGCGACGTGGCGGATATCAACGCGCTTGGGCAAGCGGTGCTCAAGACACCCGCTGGTATTCGCACCATGGCGCAGAACGGCACAATCGTCATTGATGCGCGCGACATGAAAGACGTGTATCGCGGGCAAATGCTCAACCACCTCTTCTATCAAGATCGCCTCCGAGAAGATGCTCGCGAGCACAAAGTCGTGTTGAATATCGAGTCGCTTTTCCGCATCGCGCTCTGGTTTACTGGGGATGGAAACAACTGGCAACGGATCAAGCGCGCGTCGAATAAGCGCAGTGATCAGGTGGCAATGCGCGAGACGATTATCATCCCGCGTTCGTTGCTTGGCGACTACGCCGTCGTCACCGAGGAAGACGTTGCCGCGCTTACCGCCGACTTTCCGCTCGCACTCACATCGCGCAGTCGTCGTGGCGAGATGGAGAAGAGTCAGCGGCTGCTCGTTCCACGCGCCAAGCTTGCGAGTTGGGTGCGCTACATGGAAGGCGGCGAGGACGCGGCTCAGGACGCGGTGAACTGGTTCGTCTACCGCGGGCAAACGAACGGTCCGTTGACCTACGACGCCGACAGTCAGGGTGGATACGCGCTCTACCGCCTCAAGCGTGGCGAAGCGCTGTATTCCAGCGTGGTAGTGCGATTTACCGGACTCATGACCGCTGAAGAGGTGCTCAGCACCTCGAACGACGTGCTCCGTCGGTCCGGTTACCGCGACCCGACGCAGTTACCCGTCGGCGCGCGAATCAAGATACCGATGGACATGCTCAGCCCGGATTGGCGACCTGCCGGTGACCCCGTCCGTGTGGCGGATACGCAGGAAGACAAGGCGGTACAGGAAGTCGAACGCGAGATACGTCAGGAGATCGCGCAGGCACAACGCCGCACCCCGCGAACACGTCGGAAACTGGACGGCGTCACGGTAATCCTCGATGCCGGTCATGGTGGGAGTGATCCGGGCGCGCTGGGTAGTGGCGGACTGACGGAGAACGAAGTCGTCTACGATATCATGTGTCGAGTACGGAAGATTCTGCGTGAAGAAACCGCCGCGACAGTGCTCGAAACGATTGAGGACACGCGCACGCGCTATACGCCGTCAAACGCAGCCGTGATACCGGATAACCGCGACGAGGTGCTGAAAACGACGCCACGATATAACAACAGTAACGTCGTAACATCGGCAAATCTGCGCTGGTATCTGGTGAACTCGTACGTACGCGATGCCGTCAACGCGGGGCGCGATCTCGACAAGGTGGTTTTCACAAGCTTCCACGCCGACGCGCTTCATTCGTCGGTGCGCGGCGCGATGATTTATGTTCCAAGCGCGCAACATACTGCGGGACGCTACACGGCGAAAACCGCGTATATGCGGTATGCTGAGGTCAAACAGCGTCCAACGGTGAGTTTCACAAATACCCAGCGTATTAGGTCGCAGGCGCACTCACAACGATTCGCCGAATCGCTCGTCTCGAAGTTCGAGTCGTCGCGCGTTGCGGTTCACCAGCCGAAGCCGATTCGCGGGTACGTCATCAGAAGCCGACGGAGTAGGCCGTGGGTGCCGGCAATCATCCGCTTCAATGCCGCTCCCACGAAGGTGCTCGTCGAGATCGGCAATATCAAGAACGTTCACGACGCGGCGAACATGCGGCTCCCGGCATGGCGTGAACGTGTCGCCCGAGCGTACGTCGATGCGCTGATCGCGTCGTTCGACTGAACCGCAGCCGTTCGGTTACCCGTCGATAAACCGCAGCACGTCGTCGAACGTCTCGGCGTACGCGTCGCAGAGCGCGCGCGTACCACTTTCGTCGATATTCCCGCCAGCGAATCCTACCGTAGCGAATCCCGCAAGCCGAATCGAGGCAACTCCCGCGCCGCTATCCTCGATGCCAACGACGTGAGATCGATCGGAGAACGGGATTCCGAGTCCCACACGCGCGGTTTCGGCGTACAGCCACGGATGCGGCTTCGGCGAAAGCTCGCCGAGGGTGCCGGTCTCCCCTTTTCGCAACGGGAATCCGGCGGTGATGATCGCGTCGTAGAACACCGCCGGATCGCCCATGTCCAGCTGTCGAAACGCGCTGAGAATCTCCGGATACGCCTTCTCATAGAGTCCCGACGTTACAAGCCCGAGCTTGATGCCGCGTTCCTTCAGTGCAAGGAGGAACGGTTTGAGCCCGGGCGTCGGGGTAAACGCGTCGGCTTTCCCGCGTCCTTCGAGGATTTCGTGCATCTCGCGATGAGTGTGCTCGAAGTAGTACGTACGCGCTTCCTCGACGGTCTTTCCCGGCGCATAGGTATCGATGCAGTATTGGAGGTGCTCGGAGACGCTGTGGCCACTGACGTAGGGCATATCCGAGTCCGACAGTCGGAACGCGGGGTCGCGGAGAAGGCTCGCGGTCGTCTGCTCTATAATCCACACCCAAAACGACTCCGACCGCACGCTCGTGCCGTCTAAATCCATAAGCACGGCCTTCACCGGCCGCTCGACGGCAACCGGATGCACGGGGTAGTATGCGGGGTATCCAAGCGCGGATGTGACCAGTGCGAGGGTATGCTCGGTGTAAGCAACAAACTCGACCTTTCGGTCACCAGTAGCGACAATCGCGCGCACGCCGTCGCGCCCGACGGTGAATCGCCCGTCGGACGTGCGCTCGAGTGGGATCATGCCCGAATCGGCGGAAAACGGTGGTAAATCGGGAAGACGAATCGGTTCAGTCACGAGATGTCCTTATCTGCTTATCGATGACGGTTCTGTGGTGAACGTGAGCTCACTGTCCGGATCGACGATACGGACACTCGTCGACCACGCGTTGCCGGTATTTACGGCCTTCACAACGAGAACGTTTGTTCCTTCACGCAAATCGAGCGCGATGTAGTCAGGTCCGCGTTGATCACCAGAAAAGACGCGACCTCCGCGAATCATCTCGCCGTTGAGCATCACACGCGCGTAGTCATCGTTCCACATCACCGCCCATACCTTCCGTGCGTTCGGGCTTTCGATGCCAACGGACAAGTACGCAACGGCACGTTCCGTGGTTCGATAGAATGCTCCAAGATCGACATTGCCGCGCGCGTTCGATTCGATGAGCTCCCACTGCGCGACTTCGGGCTGTGCGTCGTCAGAGAAGGGGAGCTCGACACTCGCTTCGGGGTCGAACATTCCGTCGGGACCGAGGATATCGCGGAGAAGCGGTTCGGCACTCGGCGTGTAGGTGAATCGCTCACGGTTGTCGGTGTTCGCAAACGGACCGATCACGCGCCACTCTTCAACGCGCCGTATTGCGGCTTCCGGGAATACTGGCATCGGACTCGTGCGTGCGAACATCGGCACGCCACGGTACGATGTAGCAACCTGTGCCTGTGGTACGCGATGCAATCGATCCGTCGGTGTCTGGAAACGTACCGTCACCGATTCCCGCGATGATGGCGGGAGCACGACATGGACCGAGTCGATCGTGTCGACGAGCGTCCATCCGGTGTGTTCAACCGTCGGATCGGCGAGATCGGGAAACGTTAGAGTGACGGCGGCCGTGTCGGGTAGCAGATTCTGGAAATGAACGTCGAGCGTTGGGTTGAGCATGCCCTGACGCGATTCCGTGGGGACGCGCGGCGTAAACCGCACGAGGCGGCGCGCGTTCTGTTTGAATTCGGCGGTTGCGATGTCTTCCGGCCA
>CAZWQW010000033.1:9346-12195 GCA_964635955.1 uncultured bacterium
ATGTCGTCGAGGGCGAACCGCATCTGCGCGTCGCCGAATCCCCATACGCCGCTGAAGCGCTCCTGCTCGGTATTCAAGACGAGGAAATGCGCGCCGAGATAATCGAACGAGTAGTAGTACGGGCCGATATGCCGCCCCCAGTAATCCATGAGTTCGGGTGTCGTGACATCGTGATTGCCGGGAAATGCGAAGAACGGCACTTCGAGTTTACCTGCATGGCTCCAGAACTCTTCCCATTCTGCCGCCGCCTTCACCGTATCGCTGTGGTAGCCTTGGATAAGGTCGCCGACCATGATTGCGAATGCGGGACGAAGCCGGTTGATCTCTTCGATCGCCTTGTCGAAGATCGGCCAGTTCTCGTAGCCGCCGCCTGTTTTATCACCGATCACGACGAAACTGAAACGATTCTGATCTTCCGACCATCCGCGATCGAGGAGCGGTTTGCCTTCCGTATTCGTCACGGTTGTCGCGTCCGATTCGTCCCACCCACCGACATACGCGATCGTACCGGGCAACGAGCGATCTTCTGCGACGTTCGTGCGGATTATATCGTTCTTACCCGCACATGCCGTCACAACGGTAAGTGCGAGGAGTATACAGACACGTTTCATTCCGGTGATCCTCCGTCTTGAGACGACGTTATAACGGGATACGGCGGTCGAACCGATGTGACGCGGATGTACGTCAGCAATCCAAGAGTACTGAGAAGACCGTGTGGTACGGAGGGGTTTTCGCGCCGATGGTACAAAAACATCGCGGAGTGGCGCCGGACCACCCCGCGATGAACTCGCGATGCGGGTAGATACTGCGTTCCCGCTATCGCACAAGCGATACGCGCTGCACCTGATTCACTCTGCCGTTATCCGCGATGAAGCGTACGACGTAGACTCCGCTCGCCACGCCACGGCCTGCGTCGTCGGTGCCATCCCAGCGCACGTGGTGAATGCCCGCGCTGAGATTCCCGGAAACGAGCGTGCGGACGTTACGACCGGTCACGTCATACACCATGAGGTGTACCTCACCGGACTGTGGCAGATCGAACGCAAACGTCGTTGTCGGGTTGAATGGGTTTGGTGCATTCGGACGGAGGCGCCACTCGGTTGGAGCGGCGGCGGTGATCTGAATCGTGGACTCTTCGCGCGTCACCGTCCCGTCGAAATCACGCTGCTCGAGCGCGTACCAATACTCGGTGCCCGGAACGACATCGGTGTCGGTCCACGTGTAGTCGTGGCCGAGCGGCGTCGTGCCCTGTCCGAGAATGAATTCAGACTGGTACTCGAACGGCCCGTCCTGAGCCATGGCGCGGAGCACGTAGAACCCTGCATTTTGCACTTCACTCGCCGTCGACCAGAGGAGTGTTATGCCGTCAGCCGACGTTTCACCGGCAAACGATGCGAGTTCGACCGGAAGTGATATGTCGACGATTCCATCCGGCACCGGGAACGTACCACCGATATCGGCGACTGCCGTGCCAAGCGTCACACCACCCGTATCGTTGATGCGATACCCGATCTTGCTCGACGGGCTGGCATCAGCGGCGACAACGACCACCAGCAGGAAGCGCGTCGTGTTCGTGCCTGATACGGTTACCGTCTCGCCAAACGAGTTGAAGTTCGGCGAATTGAGCTTCAGGTCCGAATCGACCGTGATCTCCTGCAACAGCACGTCTCCCTGGCTCACATCGTTCGACTGATCAGCATCGACGTAGAGGCGAAGCGCGTCGATATCAGCGTTCACCGCAGAACCGGACTTGGAGAACTGGAGCCGCGTGATTGTCACGCTCATGCCGGTCATCTCGCCCGTGGCGTCGATTGAGACGAACGGACCGGTCTGCCCCGGCGAGAAACCAGTGGCGATCTGTGTGCCGGTGAAGGTGACTGTCGGATCGAGGATCAGGTTCTGACGACTTTCCGTCGTCGGCGTTCCGACAAGGGCGTTACCCGCACCGTCGACACCGCCAAACCACCAGAACATGAAGTTGTTGCCGGTGAGCGCGCTGAGCTGCGTACTATTCAGTGTCGCACTGATAACCCCACCACCGATCGCGACCGTCGTTGAATCTGTCGCAAGTCCTTCGGCGTCCTGTAAGGTGTCTCCAACACGCCAATAGAGCTTGTACGAGCCACCGCTGTTCGTCTCGGTGAACGTGGCGGTAAACGTCTGACTCGCTGCACCGGTAGAGATCTGTGCGTAATCCGCCGGACTTGGGTTAGATACCGACGGTTCGTTTACCGTGATCGCGACGATATCAGATCCGGTCGCACTTCCGGCAGCAGCTTGAATAGTCTTATCGCCGGCTGTTCCATTCGCGTATCGGATGCCAATCGTCGTCAGGTTCGCGACGCCGTTGACGAAGTCCGTCTCCTGATCAAGGACACCGTCTTCGCCGCCCGCTACGTAAACGGCACCACCACCCGACGTCACCGACATGGTCACGTTCGTAACCGATGCGTCGAAATCGGTGATGACGTTGTTATATTGGTCGCGCGCGGTAACCGTGTTCGTGCCGGTGAAATCGAGATTGCGCTCTGCGGTCGCCGTCAGATCAACGACGAAATTGTTCACCGCCGCGGCGAGCACTTTCATGCTTCCCGACTCAATACCGGTCAACGCAGGGTCGCCGTCGGGGTCGGACGCAGTAATCGTAACACCCGTCTCTGCCTTGTAGAGAACCACGGCGATAGTCTCGCTGATACCGTCGGCGAAGCTGACACTTACACCCGTCCACCCACTCGATTCCGACGTCACGCCTTTAATGGTTGGTTTGTTACCCGTCGGTGCGTCGGTTGCGGTGGAGGCGAAATTCACCGTCCGCGCCGAGTTCTCGCCGGTCGCGAGGTTGTTGTTCG
>CAZWQW010000033.1:12295-23051 GCA_964635955.1 uncultured bacterium
TTGACGTTGCCGTTACCCGTCGCGACGTCTGCGGTATAGATTCGCGTCGACGCAGCATCTTCGAGCCAGAACTTCGCTTCGCCGGTGCTCGTCGAAGAGAGGTTCCACGTCGTCGGCACCTGATTGTGCGTGGCCGCGGGCAGTCCGTAGCGGTTCACCGTGCGAATCGTCACCGCCGCGGTATACGACGCACCACCCGATCCGTCGTCAACAGTCACCGTCTCAGCGGTGCTCGTCAATTCGAGGCGGAACGCTGCCTTCAGGTCTTCCGGCGAATTGAGTTGGCCAACGGTCGTGCTGGACGTGTTCCCGTTGTCGTCGATCGCCAACGCGCGCACGATCGAGTAGCGAAGCGATTCGTTCGTCACATCCCATATGATGTTGCCCGAACTGGAACCGGGCGACGTATACGCGACACTATTGATAAGCGTCCACGATGTTCCATCGTTTGAACCTTCGACGCTGATACTTGCGAGCGAACCATCCGTGCCGCTTTCCACGGTCGCCGTCAGATTGTATGACGACGCGCTTCCGACGAGTGTGTTTACGTCGAGGTTGTCGAACGTGATGACTGCCGGCGGAATACTATCTTCCGCAGTAATGTGCGGGCTCTCAGTGCTGATCATCGCGACACTGCTACCATCCAAATACTCGCTCGCGTTCGTCGTGAATTGGACGATGGGTGTCGCGCCACGATCGGTCAGCGCCGTTGAGAGCGTCAGCGTAATCGTCGAGGAGGCGGACCCGAGTGGCGATACGGCGGATGGCGCATTACCGGCGACGAGCCAGTTATCGCGTGCGTCGTTGTTGTCGACAGGAGGGGTAACCGCAGTACTGAGATTCACTACGACGGTGCTTAGATCCGTCGCATACGCGGATACGACCTGCGGTTTTGCGATTGGCATGACGTTCGAATAGGCGAATCCAGTTGCGTAATCATCGTCCATCATCACAACATGAAGACGAATTGATTGAGCGGAACTATTAAAGGATGACGTAAGAGTAGTATACCCCGTAACAGCACCGCTCGAGACACCAACGTTGGCTGCTCCGAGTGTGATTGTACCTTGATCGATGTACGTGTTTCCGGCTTCATCGGAATACTCACGTTGCCGAACACCGGCAATAGTCAGCGGAGGAGCGCCCGTACTCCAACCGCCGGATTGGCCTTCGTCGAAGTCGATCCGCTCTTCGGGCGTAACTGCGTTTGCCGGAAGATCACCGTTGCTGTCGTTGATTACGAGGTTGCCAACGGTAACCGTGGCGGTTTTCGTCACGCGCGCGGCTCCGGTAGGCGCATCGACGCTGAACCACGCGGTGCTGCGTACCGAACTCGATTCGGCGATGAGGAGCAGATCGGCCCATACGGTGTTCGGTGGGAAGGTGCCTACGATGACGGTTCCGCTGAGTTCACCGAAGCTATTCACCGAGAGGTCGAATGACGGCGCGACGACGTCCTGATCCCAGATCGTGCGGTCCGCGTAAATCGCCGTGAAAAGCGCGAGCGAAACACTCTCGTTCGGAAGGAAGCCCGATCCGGTTACTTCAATCGTATCATCGGCACGATAGGTCCGGTCGGGATCGACCAGATCGACCGTTGCAGGAGAATTGAGTTGATCAGCGGATACGGAAGCGGCGAACACAATCATCGCCGTAAGAAGCAGGAATACCGACGATACACGCTTCATAGAATACCCTTTGCATACGCGTATGTGCTAATACCAGCTCATCGGTATAGCCCCCCACGTTACCGACGCAACTTCAACTCGTGTGCCCCAACACGAGCGCGTAGAAACCTAAACCTAAGATACACGTCTCGATCAACCTGTCAATGCGGTCAGGTACGGTCTGTATAGTTACGTAAAGCATGGCAGATACGGCGGATAGGCTTATTGTCGGTATTCGGGGCTATTTGGAGGATATGTCGATTTTCAGTGCGGGATATTACGATATGTTACTCATATAAACTATGTTATCATTCGTATATGACACCCATCGTTAGGTGTCATTCACCGCAGGCGACTACCAGAGTGTTGCGTCCAAACGCCTCAAGATGCAGCGTCGGAAGAGGTTGCGTCACCTGCCACGGCTGGCTCCAGCGCAACATTCAGCACCTCGTCGACGTGTTCGGCGAAGATAAACTCGATCTTGCTCCGAATCGCTTCGGGGATGTCTTCGAGGTCGCGTGTATTCCGCTTCGGCAGAATGACCTTCCTAATACCCGCGCGCTGTGCTGCGAGTGTCTTCTCCTTCACGCCGCCGATGGGCATGACGCGCCCTCGCAGCGTGATCTCGCCCGTCATGGCGACGTCACTTCGGGCGCGGCGTCCGGTGAGGAGTGAGACGATCGCGGTCACGATGGTGACACCGGCCGAGGGTCCTTCCTTCGGCGTCGCACCCGCGGGAACGTGGATGTGCAGATCTGAGCGGTCGAATACCTCATCCGGAATACCGAGGCGTGCTCCCTGCGAACGGACGTACGAAACTGCCGTGCGCGCCGATTCCTGCATGACGTTGCCAAGCTGGCCCGTAAGCTGCAGGCCGCCTTTCCCGGGCATGCGAGCCGCTTCGACGAAGATGATCTCGCCACCGACGGTCGTCGCGGCCATACCGGTGACGACGCCTGCTTCGAGGGTGCGTTCGGCTACTTCCGCCTCAAAGCGCGGTCCGCCGAGGTGCTTCGCGATATCCCGCACGCCGACTTTAAACGGGCCCGTTTCGTCGTTTGCATACCGCAAAGCGATCTTCCGGCAGATTGAGCCGAGTTGCCGTTCGAGATTGCGCACGCCGGCTTCCCTGGTGTACGACTCGATGACGCGCTGTATCGCCTGGTGCGATATGGCAATCTGATCCGGTTTGAGGCCGTTTGCTTCTTTTTGCCGCGGTAGCAGGTGACGTTTCGCGATCTGAATCTTCTCTTCGACCGTGTATCCGGCCAGCTCGATGATCTCTATGCGGTCGCGCAATGGCGGCGGGATCGGTCCGAGTTGGTTCGCCGTCGTGATGAACATGACCTGTGAGAGGTCGAAGTCGAGCTCCAGATAGTGGTCGCTGAACGCTACGTTCTGCTCCGGGTCGAGCACTTCGAGGAGCGCGCTCGACGGGTCACCGCGGAAATCCTGCCCGATCTTGTCCACCTCGTCGAGCATGAATAGGGGATTCCGACTGCCGGCGCGGCGTAATCCCTGAATGATTCGCCCGGGAAGCGCACCGATATACGTCCGCCGGTGACCCCGAATCTCCGCTTCGTCACGAATGCCGCCGAGACTCATGCGCACGAATTTCCGACCGAGGGCGTGGGCGATCGACTGTCCAAGCGATGTTTTACCGACACCCGGCGGGCCGACGAAGCAGAGTATCGGTCCCTTCATGTCGGGTTTGAGCTTTCGCACGGCGAGATACTCGAGAATGCGATCCTTGACCATCGAAAGGCCGTAGTGATCGGATTCGAGCACGTTCTGCGCCCGACGGATATCGAGATTGTCGTCGGTAGCCGTGCTCCACGGTAGGCTGACAATCCAATCGACATAGGTGCGTGAAACCGAATACTCGGCAGCCGCGGTCGGCATGCGACTGAGGCGCTCGACCTCGCGTTCGGCTGCTTCGCGCGCGTGTTGCGGGAGGTTGGCCTTTTCGATTCGCTCGCGCAGTTCACGCGTTTCGGTTGCGTGCTGGTCTTCTTCACCGAGCTCGTGCCGAATCGTCTCAAGCTGCTTGCGGAGGTAGAACTCGCGCTGATTGCGGTTCATCTCCTTTTGCACCTGACTCTGGATCTTGTTCGCAAGTTCGACGACTTCGAGTTCGCTGTTCAGGCGCTTGGTAAGAATCGTCAGGCGTTCGGAGACCGAGAGCGTTTCGAGAAGCTCCTGCTTCTCCTCAAGGTCGATGGTGAGGTTCGACGCGACGAAATCACTGAGATGATCCGGACGTGCAAGCATTGTCTGGACGACGGCCTTCCAGTCATCCGGGAATTGCGGCACGAGCGAGATGAGGCGCTGGAACTCCGAGGAGACATTACGCGCGAGGGCTTTCGTCTCGAGAGAATCGTCGAGTTCGCTTTCGAGCCGCTCGACACGCGCCGACGGGTACGGCTCACTCTGCGTGAGCTCGGTCAGCCGCACACGCGCGACGCCCTGCAGAAGGATTGTCACCGTGCCGTCGGGAAGCTTCAGCATCTTGTGAATCATCGCGGCGGTCGCGACGCGCGGAAACTCAACCTCCTCTACGGACTCTTCTTTCGATCGCGGTACACCGATCACGCCAACGAGGCGGTCACCGGCAAGCGCGGCGTCGATAAGCGCCTTCGCCGAATCCTCGGTTACTTGAAGCTGATCGATCATGAGCGGGAACATGATCAGATCGTGTCGTACGATGAGACCAAGCGTATCAGGGATCTCGTGCTGGTCGCCGATTTGTATTCGTTTTTCGTTCGGAGCTTCGGAAATGACGGTCATACGGCTCATCCCTCTCCTTGGATGTTGATCGATCGGGATGGCTGTATCATTCGCTTCGGGATGGTGATCGTGAGGAATCCGTCAACGTACCGTGCATTGGTTTCGTCGGTGTTCAAGCCTTGCGGTAGCCGGAGCTCGATGGCGAACGCGCCGTATTTGACTTCCATCTGGAGGTAACTGATCTGCGTGGATTCCGGATGATGCCGTCGAACGCCGCTGACACGCATGGTGTTGTTTGCGAACTCGATGTTGATTGCGGTCTTTTCGACGCCGGCGATCTCCACGAGCACGATCAGTGCGCAATCCGTCTCGTAGATATCCGTCGGCGGACGCCATGCGCGCTCGGTGAAGCCGTGAAACGGTTTCTTGGTGCCCATAAACTGCTGGAGCAGGCGTACCATTTCCGCATCAACATCGTCCGAATCCGCGAAATGGATCGCGACGGGAGAGACTTTCGTATCTGACATGGGATTCACTCGCGTGATCAGGGATTAGCCGGTTCGACCTCGGGCGTCGAAGCGTCTTCGACGACGGCTTCTTCTGACTCAGACGTCTCGGTTACCGACTCGGTGGTCTCCGCCGGTGGCTCCGTCTCGGATACTGCTTCAACCGGGGCCGATTCGGCCGCTTCAGGTTCGGCAATCGTCGGCACGTCGACCGGGCGATCGGCGGCTTCAGGCGTTGCGGTTGTATCGACTGCCACCGGTGGAGGTGGCTCCACTATGCGCGTTTCCGTCGCGGGTGGACCTGCGGCGAGCTCGGCGGCATATTCCTCGCGAAGCTTCGGGAATACGGCTACGATCTCGTCCTCTTCTTCACCTTCGCGCGGATCGAGGATGAGCTTCCACGGCGGGACACTGTTGTCGCTTCGTGGGAAGAACAGGTATCCAACCGCAAAGCCACCGGGCGCGATTGGGTCCGCCGTCCAAATGGAGCGACGGATCGCTTGGCGTTGGTAGCCCATGAGCGGACCCATGAGGTGGCTACGGTATTCGAGGACGGCGTCGAGTTCCAGTGCGGGCTTTCGATTGCCGACGGCGTCAACCATGACAAAGCGATTGGGTTCGAAGGAGACTTCAGCGCGAGATTGATTTTGGACGGTGACGCTGAACACGTGCCACCACGACAGTCGAACCACACCTTCGATGCCATAGGTCGTGTCGCTCATGTAGACTGCGTCAACCGAAAACGGACCGTTTTTCGCGACGCTTCCGTGGTAACCGTCGGAGGTCACGTACGTCTGGGGTTTCCCGCCAAACCAGCCGCAGCCGGTCAGTGCGAGAACCGACGTTATCAGTACAATCGCGAAGCTGCGTTGCACTCTGAGTCCCCCCGCGTGCGCAGCGTGAGTGTGCGGTCTAAAATATTTCACGCCACTCCCCACTGAGAATACACCGCTCGTACCGAAGGTGCAAGAGCGGTACAATTCTCAATATGCGTTGATAGTACTGTCATTGCAACGTCTGCACGAGAAGCAGGTTCGTACCGCCGGTTTTTCCGAAGGGTATCCCTGCCGTAATAATGATCTTATCGCCCGTTTGCACCGCACCCGTGCGCCGTGCCGACGCAGATGCTTCAGCAATCATCTGGTCGGTGGAATGTAGCGACGGCAAGTCAACCGGAATCACACCCCATGAAAGCGTCAGTCGGCGAGCGACATCAGGACGCGGTGTTCCCGCGACAATCGGCGCGCGTGGGCGAAATTTCGAAACAGTGAGCGCCGTCGAGCCGCTCGTCGTCGACACAACGATTGCGGCAACCTTGAGGTCGACGGAGATCTGCGCGACGCTGTTACCAATCGACTCCGCCACCGAAAACTCGTTGCGATCCGACCGACGACGAAACTGCTGCCAATGAAGCTCAGACGCTTCAGTCGCGTCGATCACCCTCGCCATGGTCTTGACCGTCTCGATCGGATGCCGACCGACGGCGGTCTCACCGCTCAACATCACCGCGTCGGTCCCGTCGAGAATGGCGTTGGCGACATCGGCGACCTCGGCGCGGGTCGGCATCGCGTTACCGATCATCGACTCGAGCATCTGCGTCGCCGTAATGACGGGTCGACCGAGTTTACGCGCGCGCTCGATGAGATTCTTCTGAACGAGCGGCACTCGTGCGAGGTTCGTCTCGACGCCAAGGTCACCGCGTGCAACCATGATAGCGTCCGATACGTCGAGGATCTCGTCGAAACCCTCCAACGCCTCGCGTTTTTCGATCTTCGCGACGATCTTCACGTCGGCTCCCGCGTCGCGCACGAGCGACCGCAGCGTTCGCATGTCATCGGCGGAGCGGACGAACGACATCGCGACGAAATCGACGCCTTCGTTGAGCGCCATAGCGAGATCGGTGCGGTCCTTCTCCGTAAGCGACGGCACGCGTAACGGCGTGTTCGGGAAGTTTACACCTTTTCGGCTGTTGATCTCGCCGCCCTGTTCTATACGGCAGATCACGTCGCGTCCGCTAATCTCGACGACGCGCGCAGCTACCGCGCCGTCGTTCATGAGAATCGGGTCGTCTACACGCACGTCGTCGGCGAGGTACGGGTAGTTCACGCCGATACGGGTTCGCGTGCCGATCACCTGCTCGTCGGTCAGGGTGAGCGCATCGCTCTCATTCAACCGAATCGGACCGTGAGCCACTTCACCGAGACGGATTTTCGGACCGGAAAGATCGGCGAGGATGCCGATTGGCGAGCCGTGCCGATCGGTCAGATCGCGGAGAACGCGGATCACTGCGCGGTGATCTTCGTGCGTGCCATGCGAGAAATTGAGGCGAGCGACGTTCATACCCGCGTCGACGAGCGCGCGTAGCCGTTCGGGTGAAGACGTTTCCGGGCCGATCGTGCAGACGATTTTCGTGTGTCGAACCATGGAGATTCCCGACTCGTTGTTGTCGCGCGCAGACGCGCAGAAGGTCTCACGCAGTATACCATAATTCTTGAAGTGACGCAAGCTTACACGCCTTTCTGTCGGCATTCGGCTTAGTTCGGACAGGGCACACCGAAATCACGTTTCGGTTTGCGTTCACGCGGTAGACCGGTATCTTATACGGCGCTCAGGCACACACTGAAACCGGGGGATATCATGAGGTACGTACGCTATCGTTTCGAAGATCGAATTGGCTGGGGGCTGCTCGACGGCGCAAACATATCGGTGCTCGACGATGACATTCTCGCCGGTGGTAAATCGACGGGTCACACTCTCCCGCTTTCGAGCGTAAAACTCCTCGCGCCGGTGACGCCGAGAACCGTCGTCGCGATTGGCCTGAATTATGCCGACCACGCCGCGGAATCCGGCATGGCGGTACCCGACGAGCCGTTCATCTTTTTGAAGACGCCCGGCACCATCATCGGTCCGGGAGAGCCGATCCGACTCGTTGTACCCAAGCACCGCAACGACTACGAAGCGGAGCTGGTCGTCGTCATGGGCAAAGACGCGCGGAATGTGAAGGCGTCGGATGCGGCGGACTACATCCTCGGGTATACGTGCGGAAACGATGTCTCGGACCGCGACTACCAGAAAGCCGATAGTCAGTGGGTGCGGTCGAAGGCGTGCGATACCTACGGGCCACTCGGTCCGGTGGTAACCGACGAGATCGATCCGCACAGCGTACGCATCCAAACGCGTCTCAACGGCGAAACGAAGCAGGATTCGAACACAAACCAAATGATCTTCTCGATACCACAGATCATCGAGCACGTAACGCGTTACATTGGCCTTGTGCCGGGAGACGTCATCTTTACGGGAACACCTCCGGGAATCGGGCCGATGCAACCGGGTGACGTTGTCGAGGTGATCATCGACGGGATCGGGACGTTGAGGAATCCGGTAGCAACGCTCTAACGATTTTTTACGCGTCTCTGAGCGAGATCGGCTGTCGTGTGGAGAGGCACCACCCGAACGTGGCGAGTATCAGGATCAGCGCGAAGAGATCAGTAGAGCCTGTCGTCGCGTAAAGCCCCGAGAGGAAGTCGAGCGCCGACGCGAGCCCGCCATCGGGAATCACCCAGAAGCCGTCGTTCGTCTCCTCGATGAACACATGCGCGGGGAGCGACACGACAATCGTGATACCAATGGCCGCGACGGTGCCGAGTGCCGTTACCGTGCCGATAACCCACCCCCAGAGCCGCCGCCTGTTTGGCTTCGTGATGGCGTCCGGCGTCGCTGGTAGCGCGTTCATGAGGTTCGCGAAAAACGACGACGAGAGGTCGCTCTCGTGTGCGTCGTTTCGGAGACGGATACTCGCGCGCAGACGGTCCTCGAACCACGCTGAGTGCGCAGTCTGACGATTCCGCTTCCTGTTCACGACTCCCACTCCTCGAACATGCTGTCGGCAACGAGCAGTCTACGCAATTGCGCTTTCGCCCGATTGAGATGCGCCTTCACCGTATTGAGCGGTTTCCCGAGCACGTCAGCGATTTCCTGATACGTCAACTCTTCGTAGTAGTAGAGGATGAGCGCGACACGATAGTGCTCCGATAGCTGATCGATGAGCGACGCCATACGGCACTCGATCTCGTGATTCACGACCTCGTCGTCGGGGTTCGGCGTATCGGTATCGGCCGCGTACGATACACGCTCGCTATTCGGCTCAACGAGCTCATTCCGCCGAACATGCTGCGACGACCGCGTAATAGCGACGTTGTACGCGATACGGAGCAGCCACGTCGAGAACGATGCATCGGCCCGGTATGTGCGCAACCCGCGATATGCGCGGATGAAACACTCCTGCACGATGTCTTCGAGGTCGACTCCGGACCGTGAGATCTCTGCGACAAGGCGCGTCACCACGTCTCGATGTCGTTCCACGAGCATCGCGAACGCGACATGGCTTCCGTCAATTGCGCGCTTGATAAGATGTTCGTCCGATAACGGCATCGATAACACCTAACCCAGCATACTCACATTGTTGAAGACCA
The DNA here is from genome assembly GCA_964635955.1 of uncultured bacterium. Lineage (GTDB taxonomy): Bacteria > Latescibacterota > MWCZ01 > MWCZ01 > MWCZ01 > CAZWQW01. The sequence continues at coordinate 21,668 of CAZWQW010000033.1, forward strand.
AGGCATATGAGAAAAGGTTGCGCTCGTTTTTATCTAAGCGCGTGCTCGGACTTCTTTCGTGAGGTTACCGGGAATGTACATCCGACAGAGTCCAACGGGAACCAGTCGCGCGTTGTCCTGCAACACTTCGAGCGTTCCGCGGGTCTATCCGTAAGACCGCATCGTTCGTGATGCGGTCCGCCGCAAACAACGGTGCGGTTGTGTGTTCCGTTATGTGCGAAGGAGTGCCATTATGCCGACCGATATCCCTTCATGGATCAGTCGGATCTTCATTCGGTCACCGTTGGGTGTATTTGCCCTCGCCGTTGCGCTCGGCGGATGTTCGGCGGATGTTGTCGACACTCCGATTACCGATATCGGAGACCTCGACACCCCGGTCGCGCTTCGGACGTGGCTCGTCGCAGGTCCACTACCAAGTCCCGACCTTGGTTCACGACGATCGAATCAGATACCTGCACGCGCCGGATTTGACCTCGATTACCTCGAAGCAGTAGGTGGCGAAACCGGGTTCCACGCGACGGAAGGCGCCGAATTCCCGGGGCCGCTTGGCGACTCATATCTCTTCCGCCGATTTACGTGGAATACACCCTACATCGACCTGACCGAGCTGTACGGACGCCCGGCGAATGTCGCGGCATATCTCTACACGGAAATCGAGAGCGACGAGGCGCGGCACGCGTACTTTCACATTGGGCTGAACGACGCGGGTAAAGTGTGGGTGAACGGAGAACTCGTCCTTTCGTATCCCATCGACACGCCCGCGCGACGCTCGGAACGCGTCGTGAGCGTCGATCTGCCGGCGGGACGCTCGCATATCCTCGTCAAGATCGATCAGGCTGGTGCGAATTGGGGCGGTTACTTCGAGCTTGCGAAGACGCCGACGCTTTCGGATGTCGATTCGACACCGCGTCCCGGACGATCCAGCAGCATATTCCCCCGTTCGAGTCAAGCGTTCGTATCGCTTTGGGTTCTCGGCGTATTCGTCGTGCCGCCCGTTGCCATCGTCATCGCGATACTTATCTACGTGCGGTACCGCCGCGAAGCCGATAAGGCGTACGTCGACAATCTCACCGCGATGATGGAGCGGGGCGTGCCTCCGCATCAAGCGAAAGCGTTGCTTACCACCACGAAAGAACCCTCGACGCATCCCGTGCGTAGTGCGTTCTTTGCAGGACTCGCGCTGACGCTCGGCGGATTCGGGCTCACGATAACGGAGATCGTTCACGCGGGATTCGGGAACGCCGGCTTCGAGCTCTTCGTGATGTTCACCGGCGTCGCGCTGCTGGCGTCATATTTCGTCACGGACCGTCGTAAGTCGGAATAGCGCAAGCGAGTCAACACACGCGTCTCAGGGCGGCGTTCAAGCAAAAACACTCGGACGTCG
>CAZWQW010000033.1:23151-27688 GCA_964635955.1 uncultured bacterium
CTCAGCCTCACGGACGAGCAGCTCACGGATCGTATGCTCGGTGCGTGGCTCGCACGTGCGGCTGGTTGTACGCTCGGAAAGCCCGTCGAAGGGTGGCCGCGAAGCGACATCCGCGCACTGCTCGAATCGGCCGATGAGTATCCGCTTCGCCACTATTTCCCGGCAATCAGCGACTATCCGAGGAAGTGGCATTCGGGTAATATCGGCTGTCTGCGTGGGAACATCACGCGGATGGAACGCGACGACGATATGGACTATACGTTCCTCGGACTTCGCGTGATGGAGAAACACGGTCCGGAGTTCTCTACCGATCACGTCGCACGTGCCTGGCTGGACGAACTGCCGTATTACCGCGTCTACACCGCCGAACGTGTGGCGTATCGGAATCTCGTCCTGGAGAAAACGGCACCGGAGACCGCGCTTTGGCGGAATCCCTACCGCGAGTGGATTGGCGCGCAGATTCGCGCCGATGCGTGGGGATATGTTGCTGCGGGTATGCCGGAGCTCGCCGCCGAGTTCGCATGGCGAGATGCTGCACTCAGTCACGTGAAGAACGGTATCTATGGCGAGATGTGGATGGCCGCGACGATCGCCGCGGCGTTCCGCGCGTCTGACGCAGCCGAAGCGATTCGCATCGGGTTGAGCGAGATTCCGGCCGAATGTCGTCTTGCGGAGGCGCTCCGCGACGTTCTCGCGTGGCACGATAACGACCCCGATCACGAACGGCTCTTGGACCGGATTCACGAGAAATACGGACACTATCATCCGGTTCACACGATTAATAACGCGGCGCTCGTGGCGGCGGGTTTACTCGTTGGCGGGGATGACCTCGGAACGACAATTGCCACCGCGGTCATGGGTGGATGGGATACCGACTGCAACGGGGCATCCGCCGGATCGGTATTCGGCGCGATGTCTGGCGCGCAACCGCTGCCGTACGAGTGGGTCGGACCGTTGAACGACACGCTCGATACGGCGCTTTCGAGCGCGAGTACCGGGCGCCCGCTTCGCTTCACGGACCTCGCCCGTCGCACCCTCGCACAATACCACCGGGTGCGTGATTACGCCGCGCGCAGATAAAAAAAGGGGACGGGCAAGCCCGTCCCCTTTCCTCGCATAACGCGAGTGATCGTTTTTACCCGTTTGCCTTCAGACGGCCAAGAATCTCGTCGATGGTCTTCTTCGCTTTTGCCCTCGAAACCTGGCAGGTTCCCGCGCCACGGTGGCCGCCACCGCCGAACTCAGCGCAGAGTTCGCCGATATTCGTGTTGCATGTGCGGTTGAGAATGCTGTGACCGAGTGCAATGACGATGGTCTCTTTGCTGTGGCCGCCGAACACGTTCATCCACACGTTCGCTTCGGGGTACAGCGCGTACACGAGGAACCGGTTGCCGACGGGGCGCTTCGCCTTCCGACGGAAATCGGTGAACACGACGTTGCCATCGACTTTCGAGTGCTTCCGGAGTTCCTTTTCGAACGTCTTCTGGCTGTCACGTATCTCGCGCACCTTCTCGGCGACTTCCGGCATCGCGAGTACTTCGTTGATCGGGTGCACCTTGATCCAGTCGAGCAGATGGTGGAAGTACGTCCGGAACGCGCCGCCGAGACCGGTTCGCGGGTCGAGTGTGTACGAGAGGAGGACGTATCGCTTCGGGTTGACGATGTCCTCCATCGTGAGCTGTGCGGCGTCGACGCGGTCGGTTTCGGAGACGAGCTCGCCGAACTTGTCGAGGCTGGGATGGTCGTAGTACTCGAACACGAGCCGTGACGCACTCGGTGCGACACCGTAGCGACCGTCGAATTTGTGTGTAACCTCGGCTTCTTCCGTGCCGAAGTGATGATCGAACCATTTCGCGCATTTCGGATGGTACGGCAGGTTGACGATAATGTCCTTGTTCGTCACGGCTACCTTGCCGTCCTGCATGTCCTTCGGGTGAACCAGTTCGATGCCGTCGACGCTCTCCATCGACGTTACGAGAACGGCTCCGGTAAGACCGTCCAGATCGCCGCGTGTAATGAGACGCATTTGGTACCCCCCTCCGCGCTGCCGTTTCGTATCCAAATACGAATTCCAGCGACGCACTATGTGTATGCTCACAATCATCAAACCGCCGAGGATACGCGCGCGATTCGATGAGAACCCCCATGGTGAGTACCTATAAGGTATCACACTCTTGAAATTGGTCAAGAAAGCAGCATCAAAATCTGCAACTCGCGTGACATCATTCACCGTAAATCGGCACGTTACCTCACGACTGCGGCCGGATTTGACGCGGCACCTCTTGTTCCACACCCATCGTATGTTGTACATCTCGACATACTACTGCGTGTACAGATAGACAATCAATGTATCAGCAGGTTGGAAGGTGAACGAATTCTTACGAAGTCATGACGACGACGTGTTCGCAGCGGGAAAACTGCCTTACGACGTGCTTACGTCGCTCCTTTCGACGTTCGATCATTCGCCGGAAGTCGTGCTCGGTCCGGGAATCGGTCATGATGTCGCCATCGTCGATACCGGTATGCCGGAGCACTATCTCGTTCTGAAGAGCGACCCGATCACGTTCGCAACGGAGCGACTCGGTTGGTACGCGGTGACGGTGTGCGCAAACGATCTCGCAACCGTCGGAGCAGACCCGCGGTGGTATCTCGCAACGATCCTCCTACCGACACAGCGTAGCGATACCGCGCTGATTCGCACCATCATGGACGACCTCCAACACGCGGCGCGTGAAGTCGGTGCGGTGATCGTCGGCGGTCACACGGAAGTAACAGACGTACCGCGTGCAATCGTTTCGGGCACAATGATCGGCATGGTTCGGCGAGACGCCGTGGTTTGGCCGAATGGGCTTCGCGTCGGCGATACGATCGTGCTCACGGGCGGCATGGCCATCGAGTCGACGAGCATCGTCGCGCGAGAGCTGCCGGATCGATTGCGCGCAACCGGTTTCACCGAACACGACATCGCTACGGCGGCTGAATATCTGGTGCGACCGGGTATTGGCGTAACGCAGGTGTCTCGCGTCGCACGTGGTGCCGGTCGCGTCTGCGCAATGCATGATCCGACGGAAGGCGGCGTCGTAACGGCGCTTGACGAGCTCGCCGCGGCATCCGGTGTTGGGATCTCCGTTGACCTCGCGACCTTGAACGCCGCCATTTCGCCGCTCAGCCAACGCGTGTGCGATGCGGTCGGCATCGATCCGCGCGGTGCGATCTCGTCCGGTGCGATGCTGATTGGATTGGCGTCGGACGACGCGAAGCGGGTTACCGACGCGTTGCGGCGGGTGGGTATCGACGCGTGGACGGTCGCGACGGTTGTCGAGGGTGCACCGGGATGTCGCCCAGCAGATGACGGATCGGAGTGGCCGCGTTTCGCCGTGGATGAGATCGCGCGGCTGTTTCACGGGAACTGATGCCGTGCGCCGACGATTGAATACACACGGTCGATCATCGAATCACACGAGAAAAGCCTGAAAGGCAGCATGAACCACGTATCGGAACAGAGACGGTGCATGCGGATAGGGCGCGTAGTGGCGCTCATCACCGTCGTGGTGCTTTCGGCGGTTGTGACGAACACGCGCGCAGACGACGTCGATTCGTTCCGAGACGCGATCGAACGCATCAACGATCTCGTCATTACGCATCGGTACCGTGAAGCAGAGAAGGTGGTACTTGAGCTTGAGCGAGCGAATCTCGATAGTGCGTCGGTCCAACTGCAGAAGGCGGTGCTGTATTACACGTGGATCGACGACTACGGCATCGCGGATTCGCTCGGTGCGGAGTTCCTCACGGCGACGGAACGCACGATAGCGCTTTCTGAGGACGTCCTCGCGCGCGAACCGAACAACGCGTATGTGCGATTTTATCGTGGTAGCGCGCTTGCATATCGAGCGCTGTTTCGCAGCTACGTCGATGGCATCGGCATTCGCACGATTCCCTCGCTTCTCCGTGACGCGACTGGCGGTATCAAGGAGCTTGAGCGAGCGCGCGAATGCAATCCGAACTTCAACGATCCGCTCATCGGTATCGCACAGTACCGGTATTGGACGTCGCACTCGCTTCCGTGGCCGTTCTCGTCGGAAAAGGACGCGCGGGAGGGTGTCCGGCTCATTGAGCAGGCACTCGCGGACGGAGTGGATTGGGACGCGGTGGCGGTGCAAACACTCGGTTGGATGTATATTCGCGAGAGGCGATACGAGGACGCGATCGAGCTCGTCGCGCCGATGATCGATCGGTATCCGAACGGACGGAACTTCCGTGAGATAGCAGCGCGCGCACATCTCTCTTTGCGAGATCTCGATACAGCGGAAACGATGTACCGGCAGATAATCGACGGTCTGAATCCGGCAGAACGAGCGAGCAACTTCATGCTGATGAAATACGAGCGGTGGCTCACACGGATCGACGCGAAACGGGGTAATCTCGCAGCGGCGTGCGAGCGCGCTCGTCGTCTTCAGGCATTGGATTACACCGGCGTCCATCGAACGTGGCTACGTGAGAAAACCCCGCTCTACGAACAGCTTCTCCGTGGGGCGTG
>CAZWQW010000034.1:0-4063 GCA_964635955.1 uncultured bacterium
TAGCCGACGGAGGAACACCGTCGAACGTCGGACGCGGCTACGTTCTTCGCCGCATACTTCGCCGCGCAAGCCGCGCGGGACGCCAACTCGGCCTCACCGATCCGTTCCTCTACGTTGTCTCTGACGCGGTCGTCGAGTCGATGAGCGACGCGTTCCCGGAGTTGGCGCGTCGTCATGAACACGTCGCCGGCGTGATTCGAGGCGAAGAAGAACAGTTCGGTCGCACACTCCACCGCGGTATCGATCAGTTTGAGGAAATCACCGCCCATCTCGCGAAGAAGTCACAAAAGACAATACCGGGAGAGGACGTCTTCCGCCTCTACGACACATTTGGAGTGCCGGTTGATCTGACGGCGCTTATGGCGGAAGAGCGCGGCATGCAACTCGATATGAGCGGCTACGAAACCGCGATGGCTGAACAACGTGAACGCTCACGTGCCTCCGGTCGATTTGAACAAGGCGCTGTCGAGTTTGGTGCGGATGTGAAATCCGAGTTTCTCGGCTACCAAACGGTGTGGACTGACGCAGATATCGTCGCGGTGGGACCGAACGCGGAAGCGGTGGTGCTCGATCAGACACCGTTCTATGCCGAATCCGGTGGTCAGATTGCCGACGTAGGGCGCATTTTCAACAGTGACTTCGAGTTCGACGTACGCGACGTCCGCAAGCAAGGCGACGCAATCGTTCACTACGGCGAAGCGAAGCGAGGCACGCCAACGAAAGGTGTGCGCGTCAGAGCCGAAGTTCACGGTGAACGACGTGAGCGAACGATTCGCAACCACTCGGCGACACATCTACTTCAGGCCGCGCTACGCACGGTTCTCGGCGATCAGGTCCATCAGGCAGGCTCACTCGTCGATCCGGACCATTTGCGCTTCGACTTCACGTTCAACCGAGCAGTGGAACGCGATGAGCTCGATACCATCGAGCGAATCGTGAACGAACGCATTCGCGAAAACATGCCGGTCAACACCCAGTACCTCGCTCTCAACGAAGCGCGTGAGCAAGGTGCGATGGCTCTATTCGGTGAGAAGTACGGCGACACCGTCCGCGTTGTAGATATGGGCGACTTTTCGAAGGAACTCTGCGGCGGCACTCACGTCGATGCGACCGGGCAGATCGGGTTGTTTCGCATCGTATCGGAAGGTGGGATCGCTGCGGGAACGCGGCGCGTCGAAGCGGTCACCGGTAAGGCTGCTGAAGAGCTCGCACGCGCGGAACGGAAGCTTCTCGAGCGCGTCGCAAGCACCTTGAAATCGACACCGGACGAGGTTGAGCAGCGCGTAAAATCGCTCGGCGACCGCGTGCGAGAACTCGAACGCGAGTTGGAACGTACCCGCCAGATGATGTCGACCACCGATGTCGATGCATGGATTAGGAACGCGGGTGAAGTCGGCGGTGTCAAGGTAATCATCCAGCAGGTCGATGTCACCGACAGCAAGGACTTCCGCGCAATCGGCGATCAGGTTCGCGACAAACTGAGCAGCGGTATCGCGGTGCTTGCCAGTCCAGCGGACGGGAAGGTGTCGCTGACAGTGGTTGTCACCGATGATCTCGTAAGTCGCGGAATCAAAGCGGGCGACCTCGTTCGCGATCTCGGCGCGTTGATCGATGCACGCGGCGGCGGTCGTCCGCATATGGCTCAAGCTGGCGGCGGCGATTTGGCAAAGTTACCGGGATTGCTCGCGAAGGCACCCGACATCATCGGCGCGAAGTTGGGATAGCACTCTCACTGCGCATTCGAACCAGTCGCAGTTTTCGTGGTGCGGTTAAAACCGCCTGCTATAGTAGGAAACCGTCTCCGAAGGAATGTCCGCCTACGCGGACTGGCGGTACGGTTAACGTGCACCTTCGAGCTTGCGTAGGCAGGCTTGGCGATTGTAGCGAGCGACTTCAGTCGCGCCGCGAAACCTACCGCCCCGCGTCTCCTCACTGCGTTCTGTGAGGTAGGGCGAAGATTCTGCCTACGCCTGTTCGTTCCAATTGAACCCCAATAACTACACGTTCCGTTCGGAAACGTAAGGCGAAGCGGCACTGCCGCTTCGCCTTTACGAACTCGAGCATCAGCGAGAGTTTACGCGACTTTTACTCGCTCGCCTTGCTTGCTGCGGCTTCCACCGGTGATTCCATCTTGCGGGTCCACCACGTCATACCGCGGATCTCCTCGAGTGCCGGCTTCGGGAAGAAGTAGCTCGCGATATACCCGACGACGAGCACAACCACATTGCTCATCACGTTGATGAGGAATGGATGCACGCGGAACGCGATCGGTGCCCACGGCTTCAAGCCGACGTAGAAGTAACCGGTGATTTCAATGCCGGATCCCGTTACCGCGAAGTGCGACACAGTATTCCAGACAATGATGATAATACCGGCAATCACGCCGATGAGTGCACCTTGCCAGTTCGTCCGGTTCGAGATGAATCCAAGGATAAAGAATCCACCAAGACCGCCCGCGAGGATCGATCCAATGAAGAAGAGTGTGTCGAGAATCGCACCTTGCCCAAGCGAGTAGAGGAAATACGCCCACGCAATCGCAACAAACCCAAGTACCGTAGTGATGATACGTGCGACGAGGAGGTAGTGCTTGTCCGTGCGGTCTTTCGAGAAGTGGCGCTTGTAGAAGTCGGTTGTAAGCGCTGTCGCGGTGCCGTTCATCGAGGAGTCGATACTCGACATCGCCGCAGCAAGCACCGCGCTGATCACGAGACCACCCACAAATGGCGGGAGCACCGTGATGATAAACAGCGGGTACACGGTATCTGAGCGGAGGTCGGTTCCGAGTGTCTGCCGGGCGAGCTCCATCGCTTCCGGATGATGCGAGTAATACACCCAAAGGCAGGTCCCGACGAACATGAACAACGACCAGAGCGGGATACATCCAATTCCGACGGTCCAAATCGCGGTCAATGCGCCACGATCGCTGTCCGCGGCGAGATACCGCTGAATCTTCGTCTGGTCGGTCGAATACTCCTGGATATTTCCGACGAGACCCGACAGCGCGAGCACCCAGAACGTATCTCGGATAAAGGTGAAGTCCACGTCGACCGCTACACCGAACTTCCCCGCATTCCACGCTGGGGCGAGCACCTCCAACGGACCGCCCGGTACCTTAATGAATACGATGAGGATCGTAATCAGACCACCGAGGAACAGAACGACCGTCTGAACCACGTCAGTCCAGATCACCGCCTCGAGACCACCCATCATGGTATAGATCGTAATTAGGAGTCCGAAGACGATCATCACCGTGAGGATGTCCCAGCCGGTAATCAGCCGGATCGGTAGCGACATGAGGTAGAGGATCGAACCCATGCGGTACATGGAAGCGAGACTCCACATTGCACTTGCGTAACTGCGTCCCCACGAACCGAAACGATGCTCGAAGTACTGATACGCGCTGACGAACATCGTGCGGCGAAAGAACACAACGAAGAAATACGCACCGATAATCGTCGCGATCGGCAGCATGAGACCGGGAACAAGGCGACTCCAGTTACCCGCGAATGCGGAACCGGGATAGGCAAGGAATGTCACCGAACTGATTGCCGTTCCCAGCATCGATACGCCAACAGCCCAACCCGGAACACGTCTACCGCCAACGAAGTACCCTTCAGTGTTCTTGACGCGCTTCGTAGCCCACCAACCGAGCGCCAACATCGCGACGATATACAAGACGATCGCCAGAATGTCGAGATTACGGAGTTGCACACCGGATCCATTCATCGGGACAATTCTCCTTCCGGACGATACGGCTCGTGGGGAGAACCCGCACAGTGCCGCCATACTTCCGTGGTGTGGTGCGAGGGATTGACTGCGCTGGAATACCGAGGGAAGAAGGTAGTAAGATGCGTTTCCGCGACCAAGCCGGTTTGTTCAGAACAGAATTTGGAAGGAAATAATTCGGTAATCGGTACCACGGCGTTGGCTATTCTGGTTGCAGAAGCGGCACCGAGCCTGTGGCTTCGATTGCGTTTTCGTTACCGTTCAGTCGCAACTTCGCATGCACACCCTCGGGAAGAGACCACCGGTAACGGCGCACGCCATCAGCACCGGACACGAT
>CAZWQW010000034.1:4163-10146 GCA_964635955.1 uncultured bacterium
AATTCGGATACGCACTTCCCTCGAGTCCCCCGGAGGTGCGGCAACAGACGAACCCGGGATTCATGAGTTGGTCGATTGCATCGAGTCCGCACTCACGATCAAGTAATCCTGCGCGCATCATGGTGAAGATCGTCGATTCGCAGTACGTCGGTTCGTTTTCCCGTCCAGTGGTGTCGAATGCCACGTTATCTCGCCAGAGCTTCGTGTCCGGCACGAAAAACTTCGCGTCGAATGCCGCGTGTGCGTACTCGTATATACGCGACCATCCGCGCGCGTCATCGTCCGATCCGAGAACTCGTGCGAGATCAGCGCACTCACGAAGGCACCAGAGCCAGTATGTGTTTATAATGGTGTTCCACCCACGCGTCGGTGGGTCAAAGAAATCTCCCCAAGACGTGCGCGTACGTTTCTGCCACGTCTCCCCGGGCGCGTAGGGTGGACGCGGGTCGCCGTCAGCCCACGAAAGGAATCGGCGCCCCGGTGTTTCGTAAAGCAATCCGTTTGCATCGGCGAATCGCCGCTCGTAGTCGATATGTCGACGGATGTGTGGCATCATGCGTCTGCCAAACGCGGTATCACCGGTCGTCCGGACATACTCAGCGACCGAGATCGCCCACGAACATGAGCCACTCACCATGTTTTCGTCTTCGAAATGCCCCGGCGACACGACAGGGAGTGAGCCGTCCGGATTCTGTGACTCGGCCGTCAGCTCGAGCGCACGACGCCACGTCGCCTCTTCGCCAAACAGGACATACGCGGCGCGCATGGCTAAGCCGTCGTCGCCAAGCCAGTGTGCCCGCTCGCGTACCGGATCACCAGTCGCGCAACCGTTCATATAGAGTCGCACCGTCTCCGAAGACGCGCGCCAGATTCGGTTCAGCAGCTCGTTCGACGACTCGAATACTGCCGGTTCGAACACGCGAACCGATGTGAGCGTCTCCATGACCGCGACGTTTCTGACGATGATATCACCGCGAAAACCACGGAACGTGAGTTGCAGATACCGTAGTCCGCGCTCGAACAGCGAGACCCATTCGTGGTGACCGGGCGGAAACTCAACGCGGTCGGCGTTTGGCGTGGATCGCGCAATAGCGACACGGCCCTTTTCCATCCGGTCGTCCCAGCCGACATCGACCGTACCTCCCGACTCGCTCTCGACTTCCACCCGAATGAGACCAGATCGTACGAGACCGAAATCGAAGGTAACTGTCGGATGACCGGCTTCGACTCCGACCGTCTGCGGATCGCGAATGCGGAGCGGTAACCCGTTAGACGAGTCGACTACGATCGCCATGTTTGACGGCGCTTCGGAATGGTGCTCTCGGTGCATTCGCTCGGCGATTGGCTCCGGAAGTGGCTCTTCAAATGGTTTTTCGTAGGAACTTGAATGCCACTTACCCATGAGCCGCCACCACCGATTCCGTGCGGCAACGTAATACCCCTGGGCACTACGCCGCATTTCTTCGGTGACAACGCCGTCAGCGATTGACGCGCCGAGATATCGAGTCGGCCGGTGCTGTGTCAGCGTTGGGTAGCCGACGTAGTTCTCTTCGTATTCGCCGGATGGGTAAAACGACATCTCAGTGGCATGACTCCACGCCGAATCGTCAAAGCCCGAATCCGTCCAGCCGTTGGGCAACTCAGCGCGTACGTGCGACTCGTGAAAGCCTTTCGCATATCCGCAGAACTGCGTTGGATGCCGCCACGCCGTCGAAACAACACCACGCCATGACGCATCGGTCTGAATAATCGGATTGCAATCGACAACGAGGACGGCTCGAAGCGCGGGATTCGTCAGCGTCCACTGCCCGGTCATCACACCCGGTGTATACACAGCGACGGCGACGACGTTCTCGCCTTTACGAAGGAACGGTGCGACGTCAACGCGGTCGACCAGTCGATGACTTGGCTGACATGGCGTGGGACCGACTTGAACGAATTGCCCGTTTACGAAGAGACGGTACCGCCATTCCGCGAAGATGAGGACTTCGGCGGATCTCGGAACGGTATCGAGCGCACACGCGCGTCGGAAAAGCGCGACCGTATTGATCGGACGCGGGTCATTGCCGACCCAAACCCAGCGCGCCACGTCGAATCCGGCAAGCCCCAAAGAACCACTCATGTCAACTTACATCCGCCGATTTGTTGCACTATCCGAGTCGTTCAACGACACTGCGAACATATGCGAGGTCGGTTCGAGTTTGCGCGAGAATATCGGCTACACTCGACATCGGGCGCCAGCTATGTGAGCCCGAATACTCGCTGTGCAGGGTTACCGGACCATCGAAACCGATCTGTTTCAGGTACCCGAACGCCTCGTCCCATCGCACCATGCTGTCTTCCAGCGGGAGCATAACTCGGCGCCATTCGCCCCGTTCATCGGCGAACCCCGGCACGTACCACCATCCCATGCCCTTTGCCGCGACAATCCTGATACGATCGCTCAGGAGATCGAGCCCGATCTTCCAGCCGGATAATCCGCCTTCAACCGTCAGATGCCCGAGGTCCGCGTACGCGCCGAAATAGCGAGGATCACGATTCGCCAGGAGAATGAGCATCTGTGCCGGTGTCGCAGTGAGGAAATCGCCCGAGTGGGTGTGCAGGCACAGGGTAACGCCGTGCTTGGCCGCGATCGGAGCCAGTGTATCGAGGTCTTTCCGCGCGGCGTCGAGCTGTTTCTTTCCCGCGCCGAATCCCTCGTACTGCCAATAACCAAGCTTCAATAAACGGATATCCAACTGTGCCGCGGTTGCGATGATGTCCTCGGCGTTCGGAGAACTCGCCGCAGTGATAGCCGTTGTGAGCATCGGGACGGTCAGCCCTTTACCTCGGAGAATCCGCACCGCTTCCGGAAGGTCTCGTTTCGCGTCCTGCGGTTCGATGTGGCCACCCGGTCGCACGGTGAGGTCGACGCCATCGAAGCCGACGCCCTTGATCGCGTCGCCGAGTTGGTCGACATCATACTCGTGCAGCATTTTCGAAAACATGACGAACTGCATGGGAATCCCCCTCTTCGATCAGGTCGTACGTAAACAACACGGTACCGAAAGAATATACCGCGTTTCGGAGGAGGAGGAATGCAAAATCGGATGAGTCCTTGATACCGTTATTATGCGCTGTGAGACTGCGCCGCAACGATAATCCGGTGAATGACCAAAACGGTGAAAATCACGGCATAGTCACCAAGAGCGCTCAGCTGATCCGTCTCACGGAGGATACGTAGCGCGGCGCACCCTTCGCTGATGACGGTCGACTCATCGGCTCCATTGGAGAATCTTTTGCAGATGAGTTCGGCGACTCCGCACGCGTGGGCGATAAACGTGGGAATATCGTTCTCCATCTGAGCCAATGCCATGCGTTCGAACGTAGTAACGACGCCGAGAACCTCGTCCGACTCCCACGGCAGTTCGCTGACCGCGCGTCGTGCTCGTCCTATTCGCGCGTGAAGGTCGGAGTCTCGGTCGTACGGATTCTGCTGGATTAGGCGCGAGTATTCATCGCCGATACCGAGCGCGCGTGCAATCGCGTTCGTGACCTGTAACCGCAGCGCGTGCGAGCCGATATCAGGTAACACCCGCGCCGCCGGACGAACCATGCGGAGATCGCCGATCTTCGAGCCATCGTGTCCTCGGCTCAATCCCTCGAAAATGATCGGAAAGAGAGCCCGGTCGAACGGGCCGTTCAACTTCTCTACAAGGGCATCGCGCGCTTCCGGAATCAGTATCCGCGCAAGTGATTCCGCCGCTGCAGCACGCAACTCGGTATCTGCATCGTCGAGCGCTGCGATGAGGTGCGGCACGACGGCATCGTCGCCAAGCATACCGAGCGCGCGAGCAGCTTCGTCGCGTACATCCGACTGCGGATCGTTCATGTGGGCTATCAATACCTGCATTGCTTTTGGCTGACCCGAATCACCGAGAGCGAGTGCGGCACTGCGACGTATCTCTGGGTCGGGATTTTCAAGCGACGCAATCAGTTTCTCGAGTGCAAGAGGACTACGCGAACGTCCAAGTGACCGAATCAGATTCGCCCGTTTCGTCGGCTGGTTCACGCGACCGAGGAGAAAGAAATTGTACGCAAGGCTGAACGGGTTGCCGCGTGTCAGCTGACTGATCATGTACATCGGTCGATCGGCGCCAAGACGTGGTAATCGCGTAATAAGCAAGCCGGGAAACACTCCGCAGATCGACGTGAGGATAAAGAGAAGGTGATAACGATTGAGTGCGTAATCAAAAACGGTCATCTCGAACCCGTCGAGGAACGCAATCACGGCGCTTCCCACGGCTGGCGCCAACGCGCTCGCAACACCGATTGAGATCGACCATATAGCGAAATAACTACTCTTCGAACCCTGCTGCGGAATAATCGCATACAACATGATTGAGTTGGCGATCGAAAGGCCCGAAAACCCGAGCCCGCCGAGTATCATCGCGATGGGAACAATCCAGTACGATTCCGGTCGCGCTAACGCCCAGAGAGAAGGCATTACAATTGTCGGAATAAAGAGCAGCTCGATCATCGGCTTACCGCCGAATCGATCGACGATAATACCCCAGAATCGAAACCCAACACCCATAACGATCATCTGAGCGGACGTAAAAACCGCAATAGTCGAATACGAAATCTTCAAACCGTCGATCATAAACACGTTGTAATATGGACCCGGCATGGCGATCACGAGTGTCCATACAATGTTGAACGTGATGAACCGGCGGTACTCGGGGTTGCGTAACGGCACCATGAGCCGACCGAAGTGCGATTCGGGGGCAACTTCGTCCGATTCCGTGCTGGAGAGTTGCGGCAACGGCGTGGCGTAGAGCACCCAGTATGTCGCAAGTCCGAAAACGAGTGCAACGCCATAGAGGATGGCGAAACCTATATACCCCGGCACGAGATCGATAAAACGACCAGCGATAAGGGACGTCGCAATTCCGACGACATACTGGATGAAGGTGCGTTTGCTGATATAGCGACCGCGCAGGTCCGCCGGGATAATACTCGCGAACCACGAATTGAACGTCGGCACGTGCGTTTGCGCCGCAGACCACGCAAGGATGATCAAGACAACAACCGCGGGGAATCGCCAACCGACGGGCACCCAGAGCGGCACGGAAATAACCACGATCGTCATGAGGATTTCGATCGTGCCGACGCCGATGACGAGTTTCCGAGGGTGAACCATGTCGGTCAGCCGGAAGCTGACCATTTGCACAAGGCCGGTGATCTGAGCGAACGAGAGGATAAGGCCGATCGCCGCTTTCTCAATGCCCATTTGGAGCATCAGACCGGCGAAAATCGGGCCGGCGACGCCGACGATCGTGCCATACGGCATCGCGAAACCGCCGACGAACAGCATATCGCGCATCGCCCGGATGTATTCCGGACGACGGAGCGGCCGATCAAGCGGTGGCCGAAATGAGAGCATCTATATATGCCTTTACCACCCGCGTCGAGCGTGCCCACGCGGAAAGACAAACGGATAGATAACGTCGGGAGACATGTCGAGACCAAACAGATCGAACGGCGGCCGCATGGAACGAACCGCCGTTCTCAAATAGACTTATTCAATATAACGCATCGAAAGAATCGGCCAAGGGATGAGTGGGTTCCCTCAATTCGCAATAGACTCGATCATCGCCCACGTCACGCCCGACGGATCATTGAATAGGCAGATTTTCGCGCGCTCGGAGATCGCGTGCGGCGCTTCGACAATGAGTCCACCGTATTCCTCGATCTGTCCCGCTTTCTCCTCGATCCCTGTCACGCGGATGTACAAGGCCACGAACGGAAGTTTCGGCTTACGCAAGGTGAAGATTCCGCCACCGGATATTTTGTTGATTTCGTCTCCGACTTCACCGGCCATAACGTGAAATCCGAGCCGTTCATCATACTCCAGCGGCCAACCAAATACGCGACGAAAGAACTCTACCGACCGCTCCTCATCCTGCGTCGCAAGCTCCCACCACACGATCGGATCGGGCAT
>CAZWQW010000034.1:10246-22604 GCA_964635955.1 uncultured bacterium
CCACACGCGATCAAGATGCTCACTGCCCGCGGTTACCTGCAGTTCGATGCCGAGTATCCAGACAGGTATGTTGAACGCGAATCCCGGCGGGAAGCGCACCATATCCTTCTCGGTCGTTACAATTGCCTTAACGCGGAGATCGCGTGCGCGATCGACGAGGTCGCTCAAGCCGCCGCGACGGTACGCATAGTGATTCGGAAGGCGCCAACAGTCCACGAGCTCGGCACCGCGGTCGGCGAGGGTGCGCTCAAACGTGCGGGGATTCCCAATACTTGAGAGCGCGACGACACGCGCGCCACGAAGCGCTTCGAGCTCGAGTTCGGATTGCTGTTGGTAGTTCGAGAGACTCACCGGTCGGTGGACGCTTGAGACAATCGGTGCGTGTGGATTCAGTGCGCGGAGGTGCTCGCAGAGTACATCGAGTTGATCGCTTTGGTCGGTATGTGTCAAGACGATCATGTCGGCGCGACGAAGATGGTTCGGCGGCTCGCGTAACGTACCGCGGGGAAGCGTCATACCGTTGCCAAACGGGTTGGTTGCATCGACAACGACGATATCGAGGTCACGCTGGACTTTCAGATGCTGAAAACCGTCGTCCATAATGATGATGTCTGGAGCGAATCGGCTCTGAGCGACCGTCGCGGCGAGACTTCGGTTTGGACCGACAACAACGGGAACCTGCTGCAGCGCACGCGCCATCATGTACGCTTCGTCTCCGGCCTGGCGTCGACTTACCAGAAGCCGGTTCCCGTCGGAAACGATCACGAGACCTCGGCCTTCTTTAAGGTACCCGCGACTGACGATCGCGGGGCGTCGCCCGTGTTCAAGCAACAACCGAGCAACCGCTATTGCCAGAGGCGTCTTACCGGTTCCCCCGACGGTTAGGTTGCCCACCGAGATCAACGGCACGTTGACCGAGATGCGTCGGAAGACACCGTGCCGGTACGCCCACGCACGCGCTCGCACACCAGCGGTGTATACCTTCGATGCAAGATGTAATCCGCTCAGGAGCGACTCTTCCCAGTTTGTTTCCGGTTTCTCGTTGAGCCACTGATCCAAGCGAGTCATTTCACGTGTTCTCTTTCTCTATCAACGACGAGTATTTCGTGTAGGGTCTTACACGATTCCCCAGCGACGCCACGCCTCGAATGTTGCCGCTACTGGATCGGGCCAGGCGACCGTATCAAACGTACCGACAGACAAGCCGTTTCGCATCGCATCGGCAAGCGCGTTTTCGTCAACCGCTCGCACTGCCTGCCCGGCCACTTCCAGTAGCTCGGTACCGGGTTGGCGCATGTAAGGACCGTATGCGACCGGAATCCGGTATACGGCGGCCTCGAAAGGATTATGACCGCCGACCGGCTCCCATCCGCCACCAACGACCGCCATATCCGCCGCCGCATACAGCGCAGCGAGCTCACCCATCGTATCTACGACGGTGCATGAACGCAGTTCCGCAGTCGCGTCGCTGTTGGCGAAGGAGTCGTACGGCGTCACCTCGAAGCCAGCGTCACGCAAGCGCTGTTGCGCATAGAATACATCACTCAACCTACGCGGCGCAACGATGGCCGTAACGTTCGGCTTATCCGATCGAAGACGGGCGAGCGCCTTAACGACGATATCGATCTCATCGCGCCGGATCGATCCAACAACAATGCACGGTATTTTCGGCGCCAATCCGAAGCGATGTCGAACCGACTCGCGCTCAGCAGGTGCGTGTGTCGGCCATTTGAGCGAGCCGGTGACAGCAATTCGCTCATCCAACACGCCAAGCTCCCGGTAACGCTGTGCGTCTCCTTCTGTCTGAGCACACACGAAAAGCGTGCCCGTGTTCGCGCGGAGAATCCGTGTCATCCGCAGACGCACCATGCTCCGTTCCGACATCCGCGCGCTTGCGATAACAATCGGCACACCACGCTCTGCAATCTCGTCGATCAACGTCGGCCAGAGTTCGGTTTCACTCAACACCGCAAGTCGGAGATTCCGTGGAAGCGCGCGACGGACCGCGTAGGGAAGATCTATCGGTGCCACCGTGGGGAAGCCGCCTGCAGAGCGCCACATTGCGAGACCGCTCTCTGTCGTCGCGGAGACGCGATCGATCACGTTGTTGTCGGTCCTCTCCACGGCTTCGAGCAACGAAACGAGTCCCAGAACCTCACCGGCGGACGCACCGTGCCACCACCACATAGGCGCAGTATCATCCGAGGAGCGTGGCAAAAGTCGTCGACGTACCTGCCATCGGTCGGTCACCGCTGCGTACGCCCAAACAGGTGTAGTCACCGTAAGACCCACGAACCACGCAAGCTTATATCCGAGAAGCGGATTCATATAAAACCGATGCCCACGGTGTTCGACCTTGCGCTCGACGGACTCCATTTCGACCTTCATATTACTGGTATTTCGCTACTGTCCAACAAGATCGGAGCCGCACCATGGCCAAGCCAAACCCACCGAATCTGCTCCTGATCACTGCCGACCAATACCGCGGAGACTGCCTTGGTCTCGCTGGACACCCAGCAGTTATGACGCCGAACCTCGATAGTTGGTTCAATGACGGCGCATACTTCCCGCGTGCGTACAGCGAGTGTCCGTCGTGTATCGCGGCACGACGTACGCTGATAACCGGCATGACACCCTATGGCCACGGTCTTCCGGGGTACCGCGATCAGGTACCATTCAGCCCACCGACCACCATGATGCGCGAATTGCACGACGGCGGTTGGCAGACAATGTGCGTCGGCAAGATGCATTTCACACCGCAGCGAAAGCATCACGGCTACGAAACGATGATCCTTTACGAAGGGCAGCAGCGCTTCGGTGATTACGTCGACGACTACGAAGAGTGGCTTAAAACGCAAACGTCGCTAACCGAACGCATGCACGGCGTCGATTCGAACTCATGGCACGCGCGCCCGTCACATCTCCCTGAGGAGCTCCACAATACGACGTGGGTCGTCGATCAGGCGGTTGAACTATTACGTCGACGCGACCCGACACGCCCATTCTTCCTCTGGGTAAGTTTCCATCGACCTCACGCGCCGCTCGATCCACCACAGGTTTACTGGGACATGTACGCCGACGCGAAGCTTCCCGAGCCGGTAATCAGTGAATGGTCAATGGATCACGCGGTACCGCCGCCATTGGATCCCAACGCATGGCAGGGATATCTCTCCGAACGTGATCAGCGCCGCGCACAGATCGGGTATTACGCCCTCATTACCCAGATCGATTACCAAATTGGTCGATTGCTTCAGGAAATGCGCCGATTGCGTTGTAACGACAATACGTTCTCGGTCATGACAGCCGATCACGGCGAAATGCTCGGCGACCATCACCTCTGGCGTAAGTCATACGCGTACGAAGGCTCCGCGCGTGTGCCGTTCGTGTGCCGACTCGGACCGCTTACCGACATCGAGAAAGGACAAGCGCACCAGCACGCCGTCGGTCTTCAAGATGTTATGCCGACGATGCTCGATGCAGCCGGACTACCAATTCCCGACTCGGTCGAAGGTCGTAGTATCCTTCCGATTCTTCGTGGTGAAACCGATCAGTGGCGCGACGCACTCCACGGCGAACACGCCGACTGCTACGATCCGAAAGAATCAATGCACTTCCTCACCGACGGTAAACGGAAGTACATCTGGTTCCCACTCACTGGCAGAGAGCAGTACTTCGATCTCGAGGCCGATCCGGACGAGCGGAACGATCTCTCCGATCATCCCGGACGGGAAAACGAGCTGGTTACATGGCGCGAACGACTCATTGAGCGGCTCACTCGCCGTGACGACGGCTTCAGTGACGGGAAGCAACTCATCCGGAAGCAGTTCTCGCTCGACGACTACGTTGAACACGGCCGGTACAACCACAACTGATCGCGAACACGTGGGGAGTGTCCGCACCGTGGCACTCCCCCTCTTTCAAAACCTATCCAATCGAGTACCGGGGCATAATTCCGCTGAGCGCCGCCGACTTGGTCTCTCCGGAAGAAAGCGACTCTGTACGAGGCGCTTCACCAATCGCCGATGCGTCCCGCCACGTGAACGTCACCGGCGCATCATTCTCATTGTGCCATACCACGCGCGGATCCGGTTCCCACGAGACGAGTGTCGCGACGCTCTCCGGAAGTCCACTCGGGTATATGACGAGTGGATGTTCCGCGTTGAAAAGTCTGACGGAACCGAGCATGAGCGGTCCGAATACGCTGTTGACGTCTCCAAATCGATCCGCGCGGCCGTGTCCCGATGCGAGCGCGCCGACGCTGTAGCCACCGCAGCCGTGGTCGCGCCCGTCGTCCAAACTTTGGCGACCGATTCGCAATCTCTCCGCGGCGAGAAACATCGCGCGGGAGGCGTATTCCAGATTGCCGGTGATGTGGTATGCGAGTGCCCACGCGGCCGGTGTCGGCTCAGTTACTTCGCGTATATCATCCTCACCTTTCACGCCCCAGCGCACCTGATCGAAGCGATGGCCGATGTGTTTGTTGAAAATCAATCCGATTTCGCGCTGTTCTTTCTCATCCTGCCGCTCGAGTAGAACATACCCCGTGGTCTCGTATGGCGGCGGCTCGCGAAGCGTCCGCACAATCGCCGCGTCGTGTGTTCGGTCGCCGGTGATGCGACGGTACCGGGCAAGATGCGCCGCAGAGGTAACATTGCGCGGATCCGCCACTGTCGCCACGAGTGTCGGAACGAGTCGCTCGACGGCAGCGCGGTACCGATCGGTGCCGGTGATTAGGTAGAGATCGAGTAGGTAATCGACCATACCCGACGCAACGATCAGCTCGACGCGCTGTTCGAGATCGCGCTCCTCGACGAGTCGCTCCGGATATGCCGCGCGGTCGTCTGTGTGAAAAAACGCGACACGTGGCACCGGCTCTTCAAGTAACGCATCGGACCATTTGTTTCCATAGTCGATACAGAAGTCGAGATACCGTTCGCGACCGGTCATTACGTAGGCGCTGAGTGTCAACATCGCCGGACGAATTGAATCCGGCTCTTCGTAATCATTCGGCGGTTCCGTCGGGACGGTGCGTGATCCGATGTACCAGCTCACGAAACGATGGCGTTCCCAATCGTACCAGTCCGGTACACTCTCTACCCAGTTCCCGGTGTGCTCGGCGGCATCGTCAAGCAGACGCGGTGCTACGTTGCCGCTCGGATCGAGAGTGCGGAAACGCGCAATGAAATGGGTAAACGGCTCTGTGCCGTGGTGCACTTCGCCTTCCGGGTAATACCCGTGTACGAAGTTGTCATCGGCCCATGCAGCGAATCCATCGCGCAGCCACGTCACGAACCCGTGCGTTGCATTGTCACGGGTAAGAAACCAGTAGGCGTCCCACGACGTCGTAAACGATCCTTCATCGTGAATGCCGTGGTAGGGTACTTCGCGATGTCTGCGGATCGCGTCTGCGATCCAAGCACCAAGCTCGTTTCGTAGATGCGTAGCCGCATTTGCCCATATTTGCGTGTCGGATGGATTATTTCGAGACATCATTACCCCATTGTACTTGCAACTCTCGTCACTCCGGCTGCGGTTGTGCGCGACGGTTGAGTATGCTTCGGCTGACTGATGAGGTCAATCTGTGTGGAGTGGTAACCACCAACGCGAATACTGCGTATATTTATGCGTGTACAGTAGATACCGATGATCAAGACACCGTTCGAGAGGACTTTTCTGTGACAAAACGTGGATACACGCGCATCGGTGTGCTCGCACTGGTAGCGCTTGCCGTAACACTCGCCGGCTGCGCTGCGCTGCAAGGCGCTGTAAAAACGCCCGACGTGGTTTTCCGTACGTTCTCCCTCGAATCGGTAGACTTCGAGCAGGCGTCTGTGAATCTTTTCTTCGACGTGGAAAACACAAATCCGTTCGCAATACCGGTGAGCGGCTACCAGTACACGTTCAAAATCGGGGAACACACGCTACTATCAGCCGATGATCCGGCTGACATGCGGATTCCGGCGAACGGAACGGGTTCGCTCACGATTCCGGTGACGCTCCGTTTTTCGGACATCACGAACGCCGTGCAGCAACTGGTAAACAGCGATGTATGGCCGTATAGCGTCGCCGGTACTGTCGCGGTGGATGCCGGACCGCTTTCGGGTATCAACATACCGTTCAGCCATACCGGTGAAGTACCCCGCCCGGTTATGCCGGATATTAGTGTACAGAACATCGGCATTCGAAGCGCGTCTCTGCTGAATATCGGCGTGGACGTAACGCTGAACATGCGTAATTCCGGCTCGCTCACGTATGTGCTCGACGCGCTTCAAGGCTCTCTCTCGCTGAACGGTCGTCAACTCGCGAATATCGGCGGTTTGGAGAGCTTGAGGCTGACTCCGGGAACACAAACCGTTACGATCCCGTTAGATGTATCAACGGGTAGCGCGTTACAGAGTATCCTGAGTCTTCTCGGCTCCGGCGACGTCGAATACGCATTGAACGGCAACGCGGTTGTCAAAAACGATCTATTCGGCGCGCTACCGATGAACGTCAATACGAGCGGAAGCGTACCCCTGATTCGGAAGTAGTATTATTTTTCTACCACCGTGTGTACGGTATCACTTGCCGAATCACGATGAATCGATTACCTTAGACGTGACTGATGGGATCGTCTGCGGCATAAAGCCGCAAATGACGGGCTTTCAGGAGGTCACTGATGCGTAGAGTACTTGCCGGCATACTCGTGGGAGCGTTCGCAGTCGCGGGAATCGCGATTGGGAAAAGCTCATTCACGCTGGATATCCCGCACGGCGACTACACTCTACCCGGCAATTCCAACGTTTGTCAGACCTGCCACATTACCGCATCAGGTTCCGGACTCAACGTTTTCGGCAACGACGTCAAGATTACGCTCAAGGACGGAAAGCCCGATTGGAAGGCGCTGTTTGCGCTCGATTCCGACAACGACGGCTATTCGAACGGACATGAGCTTGGCGATCCGAGTGGTAATTGGTCGGTAGGTGCCCAGAAACCAGCGGGTACGATCACGAATCCGGCGAACGCGTCAAGCAATAGCGATTCACCGCTTGCAGTTCAACGCGTACAAGTCCCCACTACATGGGCGGTTATCAAGGCGCTGTTCCAGTAGAGCGATTGATATATGAGTATGTGGCGTCCGTACGGCTTTCCGTGCGGACGTTTTTTATTGCTCGGTGGATTGGTCGCCCGCTGTATCTTCCCCATTCAGCGGTTTTCGCGCCGTGTATCCGGCGTCGAAGGGATGCCACGCGACAATACTCGATTCGGTCCGTCGCCAGCAGAGCGTGACGAGCTGCCCGTTGCGAACGTGAAAGAAATCGATCAGCCCCTCTTGGAAATCGCGAAGTTGACACCCTGAATCCAACAGTTCCTGCTCTAATTCACGACCTCGCTCGAGAAGACTCTGGATTCTCTCGCTAAGTTCCTGGATACGTTCTCTGTCCGGATGATCGGTGTTTTGATCGCCCCAGATCGTTTCGAGCTTCTGGATTTCCTGCCGGGTTTCGGCCAGCTCCGCATTGAGAGTGTCGAACTCGCCGAATATCTCGCGAAGACGCGGGAGCTGCGCCTCTGCTTGGTCGACGGTAAACACGCGAGCGTTTTGCGCTATCTCCTCATACCACTCGCGTTCCGCACCACCGATCTGCCACGCCATAAACGCCGCAAAACCATTACGGACGTGGAAGAAGCCAACTTCGCCGCGATCGAGATCTTTTACGTGGCAGCCAAGTTCATCAAGGCGCTCTGATTGATTCCTGAATCTACGCACGAGCGACCGGTTATCGAGCTTGTGTCGCTGGTATTCCTCATTGTCGGGATTACCATCCTTGCGGACATCGTCACCCCAGAGGGTTTCCAGAATGTCGATCCGTCGACGATTCGCGGTGATCTGCTTCCGCAAGTCGCGCAGTTCGTCAACAATCTCGGTTACCGTCGGTAGTAACGCGCGCGCTTCTTCGACGGTGAAGACTCGGGCATTCATGATTACTCGTTCGGTATTGGTTCGACGAATTTCCTGTGTATTGTGATAGTTCGGAAAGTGTACCACGTGATATCAAGACGCGGAAGGGTCGCATTAATGACGTGCCATAAACGCACAAGATTATAGCACGTCCTCCGAGGAGTAACTCAGTTATATAGTTACGCATATCTTACGACATATCGCGGCTTTCACTCCGATTTGGAGGCTTGGTCACCTTCGTGAAAACTTGCGATATTTTATCGATGTATCCGATAGTACCGAATGTTTCGTGAGTTGGATGGATGGATCAGAACGAACTGGACCGGATAGCAACCGAGGTTCGACGCGTACTCGCGGCGGAGTCGACAAATTCAGTCGATAACGATGTCGCTCAAGACACGGAACCTGCTCGGGAACCGGTACGCCTCGTGACTGAGACGGTGGTGAATGTCGCGCGCGAATCTGGACAGTCAACGATATTCATTGCACCGAAGGCCATCATTACACCGCTCGCAAAAGATGCGTTGAACGCCACAGGAATCGTGCTCGCGAGTGCCCTACCTGATAGCCAGAGTATCGCAACATCATCAAGCACCACTCACACCGGTCGAAAAGACCTCGACCGTGTCGCTATCGGCGCGGTGCTTTCAGGTGCGATGCTCGAAACGGCGTTCGTGACGAAGGTGCGACGGTCGAATCTCGTACCGATCCGTGTTCCGACACCACGGCGAGAAGCGGCTCACCTCGCACGGCAGGTCGCCGGCGCGGTTTCCGGCGGACAGGCAGCATGGGGTGTGATCATCGACGAAACGGGCCTTGTCGGAACTGCCGTAGCAAACCGCGTTGCCGGAGTAATCGCAGCGATGTGCCACGACGAAGCAGCGGCACGAACCGCGCGAGAACGTTTTGGTGCGAACGTCTTGTGCGTTGCGTCGGAAATCGTCGCAGTTCCGCTTTTCGAACGGATTCTCTGCGCGTGGGTTGACGCACCGGTGAAATGTGACGAAGATACTGCGAACGTCATCCGCGAACTCGATCGGTGTCAGGACGCCGCGCGATGATCGACATCGACGCAGCCGCCGTCGAACGCATTGTCACCGAGATTCTCCGACAGTTCGAGCTCGAGGATCATCCGATTGATAACATATCGTCATACATAGAACATACGCTTCTTCGTCCGGACGCAACACCGGAACAGATTGACCATTTGTGCGTTGAAGCAAAGAAGTGCATCTTTTACGCTGTATGTGTACCACCGCGGTATATTCAAAGAGCTAAAGACCTGTTACGGGGTTCCGGTGTCAATATTGTATCGGTAGTTGGTTTTCCGCACGGAACTGCGTTGACTTCTACAAAGAAAACCGAAGCGCAGGCGCTCGTCGAACGTGGTGTCGACGAGCTGGATATGGTCCTGCCAATCGGTGCGGTGAAGGCTGGCGATTGGGCAACCGTCGCTCAGGACATCACGGCGGTAGTTGGTGCAGCGTATCGCAAAGACGAGTCCCGAGTGCTCGTCAAGGTGATTCTTGAGACCGGGTTGCTTACTGACGAGGAGATCGTCGCTGCGTGCACAGTCGCCAAGGAAGCCGGCGCAGATTTCGTGAAGACATCGACCGGCTTCAACGGTCCGGGGGCAACGGTACATCACGTTGCATTGATGCGACAGGTCGTTGGCGATTCAATGGGCATCAAAGCTGCGGGAGGAATACGTTCGCGGGAACAAGCGCTATCGCTTATACAAGCCGGAGCAACCCGAATTGGAACCAGTTCAGGACCATCGCTGCTTGTGACCGCTTCAACATAGCCGAGACGTCGGAACGTTACAGTCACCAGAGTAAAGTGTACGGCGATTGGGGGATTGTCGGACACGTAATCCCGTGGGATAGCGGGGAAGGAAGATAATGGCGATGAAGAACAGAATCTCTCTCGGATGGGCAGAACGGGAGTTGCCGGATAGCGTTCATCAGGATCTCACCGGATTTATGGAACGTCCGAATCCGTGCGAAGATAAGCGCGATCCCTTGTACGCACGCGCGTTGTATCTCAGTGACGGACGGAATCACTCGGTATACATCAGCGTAGATATACTGGGGATGGGGCAGGCGCTGACAGAACGCATCCGTGCGGCCGCAAGTAACGAACACAACATTCCGCCACGTGCGTTCACCTTTGCCGCGACGCATACTCACAGCGCACCAGCGGCAGTATTCCTCGCGAATCGCGGTGTCGTCGATCGCGACTGGAATAGAGAGCTCGAACAGGTCATTCTCGACGTTATTACCGACGCAATCATGGGACGCACCAAGCGTGTACGTCTCCGTTTCGCGCAGACCGATGCACCTGGATTTACGTACAATCGGCGTACGCACGATTCGGACGGGTCTCCACGTAAAGGTGTACGTGGCGCCAAGGTAGAAAGTCCTGATTCGGGCATCGACACGACACTCTCGGTGATTGTCGCGCACGACATGCGTACGGGCAATCCAGTAGCCGCGGTGATCCACTACCCAGCGAATCCGGTGTTCTATCGTGACGACCTGAGTAGCGCGGATTACCCGGGGAAGCTCGTTCAGAAGGTGAATGAGTCGATCGGACGCGGTTTCCGGTCGATGTTTATTCAAGGGCCGTGCGGCGGTATCAACCCACTGCAACCGACCGGGAACCCCGACGAGGATTCCGATCGGATGAGTGCAGGCCTCGCCGAAAAGGTGGTCGAGCTCATACGCGATAAGAACGTCGGAACACTGCTCCTGCCGAAGATAAACGCGCGTCTTCGGTACGAGACGTTCCCGTGGGACAAGACATCCGTCGACGAGAAAGCGCTCGAAAAACTCGTTCTCGCACCCGAGGATTGGACAAAGGCCGACCTCAACGCACAAGCGGATCATATCTGGGCGAAACGTGTACTCGTCACGCGGAGTCGCGGTTGGTGGATCGACGGTGTTCGCGTACCAATCGGTGTGACGATGCTCGGCGAACTGATCCTTGTTGCCGCTCCGGGAGAGATTTTCTCGGAGACCGTCGAAAAGTTGCGTGCCGCCCATCCTGATAGAATGTTCATCGGCGTCGGACACGCGAACGATGACATCGGGTACATTCCCTCGATGGAAGCGTTTGTGAAAGGCGGACTCGAACTCGAGACGATGCACCGCGTCTACGGGTATTCCAACCGAGTCGCTCCGAAAGCGGAGGAGATCATTCTGCAGACGATCGACGATGTACTGAACGTAGGGACAATGGCGGTTCCGGAAGTGAAGTAATCTCTGTCACCGAAAAAACGAAAACGGGGAACGATCGAATCATCGGTCGTTCCCCGTTTGGTGTATACGCGTGAGTCTGTCGTAATCAGAGCAGACCCATCTCCGCGAGCACAGCACGGAGCTTCTCGCGGTTTTCCGCGCTCAACGGTGCAAGCGGCGGACGAACCTTGCCAACGTCGTAACCGAGCATAGTCATCGCTTCTTTGATCGGACCCGGATTCGTCTCGAGGCTCAGCGTTGCCTTCGCAATGCGGAACAGGCGCTGGTGCAGTCGGAGCGCTTCGGCACGATCACCACGTTCCCATGCCGAAACGAGCGAAGCCATTTCATTCGGCACGATGTTGGCAATCACCGAGATGACACCCGTACCGCCGACTGCGAGGAGCGGCAAGGTGAGTGCATCATCGCCCGACATAACAGCACACCGTCCGGCGGTTACCATAACCACCTCGCTCATCTGGTTGATGTTCCCGCTCGCCTCTTTCACACCGACAACGTTTTCCAGATGGGAGAGCTTCTCGAACGTGGGTGGTTCCATGTTGATGCCGGTGCGACTGGGAATATTGTAGATCACCAATGGGATTCCGACATCGTTGAGCGCAGTGATGTGGTTAATGAGGCCAGTTTGTGACGGACGGTTGTAGTACGGAAGCACAATGAGCGCTCCGTCGGCACCAACCATCTTTGCGTGGTGCGTCATGTGAACGGCTTCACGTGTCGAGTTCGAGCCCGTGCCTGCAAGAACCGAAATCCGCCCATTGGCGGCCTTAACCACGGTTTCGATGACCGCTTCGTGTTCTTCGTAATTCAGCGTCGGCGATTCACCGGTTGTACCGACGGGAACGAGACCACTCGTTCCCTGCTCAATGTGCCACTCGACGAGGTCGCGCAACAACGCGTGATTGACGCGGTCGTCCTGAGTGAACGGAGTGACAAGAGCGACATAAGATCCGCGAAGTGCGAGCATGTGCGGTTCCTCTTTTCGTCGTGATTCGGCAGAGTCAGTGTATATCGGACTCGCACCGATCGACGATCGTGTTCGGGGTGGCGATTACGATGGCATGTTCAGGTTCGACAGCGACGTTTGCACAGGTGCGCGTCGAAATATCCAGCGAGTGAGTATAGGTGACGATGCGCGATGGGTCAACGGATCGGC
>CAZWQW010000034.1:22704-26505 GCA_964635955.1 uncultured bacterium
TTTTCGCAACAAGCGGTTTCATACCTGGCTTCTTCACGACACGTTCGATGTTGAGCATCCCGTCCATTGGCATGGGAACCTCCTGTCGTAGATAACCAGTCTCGTCACTCCGCGAGGAACGCCCTCCGGAGAACTCGCAATCCGGGCACCTGTTCCGGATTGTCTCTGCCGGCAAAGCTATCGATGCGCCGGCGAGTTGTCAACATCTCCTTCTCAGAAACCCGTTTAATGCCCACCATATCGCAATTTGAATCATCAAATGCGGTCGTCAGATAATCTCCAGATAATTACGATCGGGAAGCTCTGGAAATGGTGCGGTCGGAAGCGTCTGGTACCAGAACGCCACCGATGCCATATCATCCTGCTGCGGATTGTAGCGTCCCTGAGACTTCCATCCGAGCGATTGAATCGTAACACGTAAATCTTTTTCGAAACGTACAGGATCCATTATGTGCCAGCGATAGAGTCCGAACCGCTGCTGCGATTGGTACAGCCCGTCCGGGCGAATCACCTGCGGCATCCCCGAATACGGTGTGGTAAACTCCTGATACTTCCCGCCGATGTCGAAGTTATACGATCCACAGAAGTAGTCTTCTGTTCCCGTTCCAACAATGGTTGCGTAATCCGTATCGCCGTCGAGGAAAAACTTTATCTCGCCTTCACCCCACCAGCCGTTATTATTCACTCCCCACGCCATATACGTACCAACATACTGCCCCCAGCCGGCGACCCCATCGACAATCGTATAGACCTCTTTATACGGAAGCGGATTCGTCCGTCGGAATTGCGCATGGAAATACGCGGCGTCTTCCGGAACATCAGTCAGCGTATAGTTGACCTGATAGTACAGCGTCATATCGTCAAGCCCGATGTTCTCCATGGTGATACGACAGCGCTTCCGGAATGGCATCTCCCAATAACAATTCAGACCGCTCTTCGGATTCACACACACGGCGAGCGAGGATACCTGAGCGTATGGTCCCCACGCGTTGGCAAAGAAGTCACCGACAGGGCATTCAACCGACGGCTGTTTCTGATCGTCCCAATAGATACGCAGGATGCTGTGGCGCCAATGACCTGTCGGCGTCATCCAGATCTGCTGAATCGCGCCCGGTCCCTCGATATCAGCGACGGTAAACGTCGATCCCTTTTCGATACGAACCGAGGGCGACACCTTCCAGCCCTTACCGAGTTCGCGAGATTGGTTGTATCCGGTGCCTTCTGTCGCCTTGCCACCTTCACCTTTTGCGCCCGTGAAGTTCTCTGCGCTGATCGAACGGGATTTCGCCGTCGACACCCGCGATAGATTTCCCATATGCATGCCGAGTCCGTTGAATCCGCTCATAGTGCTACTCCATCGTGGTATGTTGGTTGTGTCGTCTATTCGGTGCGCTCCTTCAATGATACCGACGGCACGATACCGGGGAAACCAGAGGTTGCATCCGCGCCGCCTTCATGTGTTCGTACTAGACGCGGATACGTAAAGGATAAATCACAATGATCGCTGTACCAGCATCGCGTTCGGAAATCGCTGACACACTCGTAGCGCTCGGCGAGCCATTCGCAGCGGGTTTCATGAGGAATCCAACCGCGACCATGGTCGAGCGATTCGCCGAGGGGCTTCACACGTGGGCGCGACATCTCGCCCTGACACCATATCGGGGTGAACTGCTGTATCCTTCGGGATCGCGAATCTGGAACCGCGATGGTATGGCCGTCGGATGGTATTACGTTAGCGCCACGGCGCTCGATCGCGGTGTGTTCGATCGGAAATATGTCGAAGCCGACGAAACAGGACGTGCAGCACTCGACGAGCTTGAACAGGGGTGGACATCACACCGCTTCCCCGGCGGATATACGCACTCGATTCCGCACTATGAGCGAGTGCTCGCGGAAGGACTCGACGGTTTCGCGGACCGCGTGGCAGATGGTCTCAGTCGTTCGACGGGCAACGCTGAGCGAACCGGATTCTACCACGCTATGGAAACGACGCTGGATACGGCGCGGATCCTTCATCGGCGTATTGTGGACGAAATCGAACAATTCGATCCACCGGATGCCGAGTCCGCAAAGAACCGCGCCGCGCTCCTCGCTGCATTTACGCGCGTTCCGTTCGCACCGGCCGACGGATTCTTTGATGCACTCGTCTCGACGAACTTCATCTACTATTTTGACGGACCGGATAACCTCGGACGCTTTGATCAATATCTGCGACCGTTCTTCGAGCGTTCCATATCGCGTGGCGAGATCGACCACGATCGCACAGTCGAGCTGATTCGCGCCGAATGGAGAAACGTCGACACGGCGAGCGCGTGGAACGTAGCAATCGGCGGTGTATCGCCGTATGACGGAGCGGATCTGTCGAGTAATCTTACGGTCGCGTGCATCGAAGCGGCGCGAGGAATGCGTCGTCCCAATCTCGCGTTACGACTCGGTCCGACTACACCTGACGCGGTATGGGATGCGGCACTCGATACGATAGCGTCCGGCTGTGGACTTCCCGCACTCTATTGGGATCCGAACTATTACGCTGCAATGGACGTGTCCGGCGTCCCGTTACCACTTGAGGACCGCGGCGAGTACGCGTTTGGCGGGTGCACGGAGTTGATGGTGCAAGGTCGATCGTTTGTCGGTTCGCTCGACGATTCGCTAAATGTCCCAGCGGTACTTGAGCGAACGGTTTCGCGAACACTTCCGACGACACCAACCTTCGACGCCTTCTACTCTGAGTACCGTGCTGATTTGGTCCAAGCGATCGACGAGATAGCGGATCGAGTCAATCGCTGGCAGGCGGAGAAAGCCGAATGGCAGCCGCAACCAATCCGCAGCTTACTCATCGATGACTGCATCGATCGCGGTGTAGAGTATTCCGCAGGTGGCGCTCGGTATAACTGGTCGGTAATCAACGTGATGGGACTTGCGAACGCGATCGATTCACTCGCCGCGATTCGATCGGTTGTATTCGAAAACGGTATCGCGTCCGGTCAGGAAGTCGCGGATGCGCTCGCATCTGATTTTGCCGAAACGGAGGAGTTGCGGCTTCAGCTCGAACACGCACCACGCTACGGCAACGGCGACGTAGAAACGGACAATCTGGCGGCGAGTCTTTCGGAGTTTATCTTCACGGAAATGCTCAAACGGCGCACGTGGCGCATAAATGCGAACGGCGAAGGCGGTCCGTTTGTCCCGTCGTGTTTGATGTTTACGACGTACGCTCACTTTGGTCGACAGGTCGGTGCGACGCCAGACGGGCGTCGCGCGAAAGAGCCGATTGCTGACTCGGCGGGACCGTATCAGGGTCGCGACCGATCGGGCCCCACGGCGATGTTACGAAGCGTTACGCATCTCGATCAGCAACATGCGCCCGGCACGCTCGTCGTAAACATCCGCTTGGGCAAATCGCACCTGATCGGCGCTGAACAACGTGCGAAGACACGCGCGCTCTTGCAGACGTATTTCGACATGGGCGGACTACAGCTTCAGGTAAACGTAATCGATCAGGAGTTACTCCGCGACGCCGTTGCGCATCCGGAGCGATACGCTGATCTTATCGTGCGCGTCGGTGGCTATTCGGAATATTGGTCGAATCTTGAGCCCGCGCTGCGAGAGTCAGTGCTGTTGCGAACGGAACATTAGGCGAGGGTCATATCGGGGCAGTGTCCCGATGTACGTAGTATGTGATCTTGCAGGCACCAACTATTTCACTGCAAGACGGCACAACCAAAGCAATACGACTGATAATTGGCATTATGTATCGCGCGGAGTGACGAAACACCGAGGCGGAGTCGATCCCCATGTATC
>CAZWQW010000035.1:0-2449 GCA_964635955.1 uncultured bacterium
CACTTCCGGCGTGGTCTCGATAATCGGCTGTTGGAAAAGTTCCGCATCGGAAACGGACGCCAACGAATCCGTCGCGACGTTCTCGGGTCGCGTAAATGCGATCTCGTCACCGCCGTATACGATCGAGCGCAGCAGGTGCTTGACGCGGTTCGAGACGGCGCGGTGTCCGCCTTCACTCCTCAAGGGCTTGGCGCACATATCGATCAGGATGGTGCGCGTGCGAATGTACTCGAGCGACTGGAGACAATCGAGCGATGGGATTGGGACCGACTGGTCATCGACGGCGAACGATTTCGGAGCATCTATGCCCCGGTCAGCATCCTGCCGCCGGATCAGTATCTCGCACTCGTCGTGCAGATGACTATCGGGTGTTCGTATAACAAATGCACGTTCTGCGATTTCTACCGCGACCGGCCGTTTTCGATTAAATCCGCCGACGAACTTCGAATTCATATCACTCAGCTTCTGGAGTTCTTCGGTGAATCCGCGTGGCTACGTCAATCGCTGTTTCTTCTCGACGGGAACGCACTCGTGATACCGCAGGAGAAGCTGCTTGAACGGCTCGACGTGATCGGGGAGTTCTTCGAGTTTACTCCGGTTGGCATCACCGATCCGACGGCGCGCGCCCGTTGGCGACGCGAACACCCTCATGGTTTCGACGGTATGTATGCCTTCCTCGACGCATTCAGCACGCTGAAGAAGACCGTTTCGGACTGGGAGCGGATTCGCGAGCGTGCCGTCCGTCGTGTTTACCTTGGTCTCGAAAGCGGCGACGACGAAGTCCTTCAGTTCATACGGAAACCGGGCGACCGAGCGACCATGGTGGATGCGGCGAGGACGATCAGAGCAGCCGGAATCAACGTGGGTGTGATCGCGATGGTAGGCGTAGGTGGTGACCGGTACGCGGAACAGCACATGCAGAATACGATCGACGCAATCAACGACATGGAGCTTGGCGAGGGTGATATTGTGTACCTGAGCGATTTCGTCAACCACCCGGGACTACCGTACGAGCGACTCGCCACCGAGCAGGATATCGCCGACCTCGACTGGCAGGGAATCATCACGCAACGGGACCGGATCAAGCACGGACTCCACTTTCCCGACCCGAAAAAACCCCCAAAGATCGCCGTTTACGACATCCGCGAGATGATCTATTAGGCGAACTCGAAGCTAACGCTTCGAGTTCGGTAGAGCGAAGCGGCGCTGCCGCTTCGCCCTTTGCCTTCGTTTGAAACGATAAGATGGATCGTTCTGTCTAAACTCGTTTGACGTCTCCGAACATAACGAGACGCCGCAGTGGCTTCGTGTGAGGTTATCTGACGAGCACCATCCGCCGCACTGATACGTCCGCACCCGCAGTCAAGCGATACAGGTACACCCCGCTCGCAACGACTCGACCTGCTTCGTCGCGCGCGTCCCATTTCGCTTCGTGTCTGCCAGCGGTGCGATGGCCAGCTACCAATGTGCGAACAAGACGACCGTTTACGTCGTAGATCACGAGACGCACCGGTCCGGATTCCGGTAGACCGAAATGAATCGTAGTAGTCGGATTGAACGGGTTTGGAGCGTTTTGCGCGAGATGAAATGGAACGGGATGGGACACCGTTACCGGATCACCAGTCGTCACAAAGGTGCGCTCTGAAACACTCGTAAGATTCCCTGAGGGGTCAGCGCTTGCGAGCCGATAGAAGTACTGCGTAGCAGGCGTTAGACTCGTAAGTACAATCTCGTGCGACGTTGCGATACTCGCCTTACTTGCGACAATACCGTACGCTGTCGTCGTGCCGTATTCCACCCAACTATCCGCCGGTTCGTCTGTTTGCCACGAAATCGCCGCTTGATTCGTATCGACCACTTCCATTATTGACGACACAGCGGGTGGCTCGATGTCCGCGTCTGCCATCGTCGTGCCGTAGGCCGTCGCAGACGTCGGTCCGTTTCCGATAAGATCGGATGAACTCGCAACAAGCTCGTATTCTGTTGACGAGAGCAGGTTCGTTAACGTAACAATGTGCTCTTTGACGTAAGCCGGATCGACAAACTCGTCATAATCACCCGCCGACTCCTTCGGTCGATAGGCTACAACGCTGTTCGCTGGTTCATCGGTATACCATCTGAGAATCAGACGATTGTCCGATCTCCCGATTACTTCGGGCACTGATACGATTACGGGCGGACTCGTGTCTTCTGATAAAAGCGTCTGGTAGGTGATCTCATCACTCGTCGTCTCACCGTTCCCCGAAGGATCGATAGATGCGACCTTCCACAGATATGGCATTCCGGGTTCGAGACCCGTAAGAGTTACGCTGTGCGAGGTGACGTAGTCGGTAAGGCTAACGCTTTCCGTCAGTATTACGGCCGATTCTCGTGACACCTTTCCGCTCGCCGCATCTGCGTAATACACCGCGCTATTGGCGGTTTCGTCGGTCTGCCAATTGATCGTCAG
>CAZWQW010000035.1:2549-11153 GCA_964635955.1 uncultured bacterium
TCCGAAGGCTCGTCGGTCTCCCATACAATGACCACGCGACGATCTGATCGGTATTCCAACGATGGCACGCTCAGGAGTACCGGCGGCGTCGTATCCTCGGTATTCCGGGTTCGAAAGAGAACCGGTGCAGACGTACGAGTGTTTCCCGCAAGGTCGGTCAACGTCACACGCAGCCCGTATTGCGTTGCGGGATCAAGGCCGCTCAGCCGCAGTTGATGACTGCTTTCAGCTTCGTCGATGAACGCGTCGGTGACCGTAGAACCGGCCGGACCGTCTGTTATGTCGACGTACGCGCCGTGTGATTCGTCGGCCGTCCAGTAGATGAGTACTTCAGTCGAGGATGGAACGGCGACCGGGCCTTCGAGAAAGCGGGGTGCTTTGGTGTCTGGACCGGAAGTCGTATAAAACGGATTTCCCGACGCTATCACCGGTCCGTTACCCTCAAGGTCGGTAATTGCGACGTCATACTCGTATCGCGTACCGGGTGTGAGTCCCGTGACCTCGATCCGATGGTTCTTACTCGCCTCAATGACCTGTACGACTCTCGGCGATGCACCGTCATCGAGAGAAATCACAGCCGTTGTCAGTTCGTCCGCAGTCCATTGTATCGTCGCACGGCTTTCTCGGACCTGCTGTGTCGTAGGTTTGTTGACGAATTCTGGCGCTTGACCGTCTGCACCGGCTTTCGTGGTAACAGATCGCGGAAGCTGAACAGTGAGCCGGTTGCCGGCGAAGTCTTGTGATGATATCGCCAAGAAGTACTCAGTTCCAGGAAGCAGCGGTTCGATAACGGTTCGGTGCGCTTTGGTCAATCGCGTATCAATCAAACTACTCTCAAGCGCATCGATGGACGTTCCATACAACACCCGCGTATCGGAAGCTTCGTCAGTCTTCCACGTAATCGTAATGCTCGTTTCGGTGACCCGTTCCACCGCCGGCGTCTCCGTCAGCATCGGTGGTGATGTGTCTTGCGACGAAGTACCTACCGCAGTCGTAAACGCCGACACGACGCTCACGGAAATCTGGTCGGTATCTACTTGGCTATCGATGGCACCTACCGCCCATGTATACGTCGTTTCCGGTGATAGCCTGCCACGCGGAGTGCGGTACTCGCTCTGCAGTGTAATTTCGTCTCCGAATCGCATGACTACATCGATTGATGTCAGGAAATCGAGAAGACTGTCGGGCCAATTCGCGCCGTCTAACGGCCCAAGCGAACCTGCGGAGAGGTGGACGGTATACGCCTTCGCCTCGCTGACGTCCTCCCAGTCGAGGACCGGTTCGAGATCGACACCGAAAGAGTTGTTCGATGGATTGACGAGCACGGGAGGCTGAAGCGTTACAGGCGGGATGACGTCGTACGCGGCCTTTGAGGTTTGACCGTTGAGATCCGAGGCAACGAGACTAAATGTTCCGCCCGAGAACTCGAGCATCGGTTCCAAGAATGTCGTATAGACACCTTCGGAGTTCGGCGGAAGAGTAACAGTACTTTCGTCGGGCAACGTTATAACGAGGTTGCCGACCGCGCTGTTTCCAAGTGGGATGACGGTTGCACGAATAAGCGGAACGAAGATCTCTACCGGTATGGTCTGCTCGCTTACGAATTGGAGGCGGATAACTGACGCGTCGAAGGATTGCACGAGTGGTGCAACGTTTTCCTTGGATATTCTCGTAGACGGCGCAGTCGAATCGATGTCGGCCGCACTGACAGAGGCTCCACTCACTCCCGAGATCGCCAGAATGATAGATGCTGCAAACGTTTTATACATAAGCCATTTCCACACTCAAATCCACGACAGACCACACTGCGTTCGGTGTGCGAAACACCTGCAAGGGTGATTCGAGGTAGTGAATGTGATTTCCGGCGGTGGAAGTAACCCTTGATTCTCCTCATTATGTACGTTGACGTGCAAAACGTCACGTGTCAAGAGATGGTGCTTCGGATCGGTCAGAGCTTAGCGTCACGGAGCTCCCGTCGGTACATTATAGAGGCACAGATGAAAGGATTCGTCCCATGACCATACCGCAAGTGCCGTTCGGACCACATCGGATATCCCGTCTTGTAGTCGGTGGTAATCAGATACGTGGTAACTCTCACCTTTCGGGAGAGTTGAATCGGCAGATGGCCGAGTATTACACGACTGAAACCGTGCTCTCCGCATGGTTTGCAGCGGAGCGGCAAGGCATCAACGCGATGCAGTCGCGCGGGGACGCGATTATCATGGATTGGGTTGACCGGTACCGTGACGCCGGTGGAACGATGCACTGGATCGTTCAGACAGCCAGCGAATGGAAAGGCGGCGACGTTCCAGACAACATCCGCACAATCGCCGAGCACAAGCCGATTGCTATCTACCACCATGGCTCTCGCACCGATTCGCTCTGGAAAGAAGGACGAATCGACGAGATCGAAGATTACGTGAAACAGATACAGGATCTCGGAATCGTCGCGGGCGTCGGTTCGCACATGCCCGAAGTCTTCGAATACATCGAAGAGCGCGGTTGGGATGTCGATTTTTATATGACTGCCGCCTACAACCTGAGCCGTGTCAATCGGGAAAGTGCGCTTGCAGGTGGAAAGATGGGCGT
Organism: uncultured bacterium; assembly: GCA_964635955.1. GTDB lineage: Bacteria > Latescibacterota > MWCZ01 > MWCZ01 > MWCZ01 > CAZWQW01. The sequence continues at coordinate 5,139 of CAZWQW010000035.1, forward strand.
CGAGATCTACGACGACGCTGACCGCGACCGCATGCTCGGCGTGATCCGCCAAACGGAAAAATCGTGCATCTATTTCAAGATCCTTGCCGCGGGACGTGCCTGCGCGAATCAGGACATGGTACGCGATGCGTTTCGGCACGCGTTTACGCACATCAAGCCGATCGATGTAGTTGACGTCGGCTTTTTCCAGCGCGACCGGAACGAGATCGCGTTAAATGCGGGCCACGTTCGCGCGGTGCTCCAAGAGATTGAACTCGGGCTGACAACGCCGTTCGAAACCGACGTTCTCGAATCAACGAAAGTCGGTGGTTGATGCGCTCTTCAGCAATCCGATTGACCTGCCCGATCTGTGACGAGTCGGTGAGCGTAAAACCCATCGCACGCGTTGCCGTCGATGATGACACCGAGCTCGCTTCTGACTTGGCTCACGGACGTGTGAACAATGTTACGTGCCGGATGTGCGGACACGCAGGCGTGTTTGCCGAGCCGCTCATTGTCGTGGGAAGTTCCGTGGTTGCCGGATATGTACCGGTGGATGTTCCGGCGAATCGAAAGGCGGGCATCGCACAACGACTCCAGAAAGACGCAAAAACGGCGGCAGGTGCCGGCCAGCGCATCGCAGTCTGTTTCGGTCCACGTCAACTTCGGAAGGAATTTCCACACCTACCGTGGCCACGTCGCCTTCCGCTTCGCTGGCACCGTTTCGACGATCCGGGAACGCCTGAGCACCGGAGACGATCATATGAGCGGCTACGGGAATCGCGTCCGGATGATCCGACACTCCACCTCCGACTCGGAACGACATATCACGAGTTACGACGCTATCGTGATGCGCGACGTATTCTGCACGTGGCACTGAGAAGCGATCCAACCAATGCGGATGCGCTGTTCGCGCTTGCATCGGTCGAACTCGATGATCGGCACGCGGGCGAGGCTGTTCGGTTATACGATCAGGTCGTTTCGCTTACACACGACGCGTTACCGCGCTACCTCGCTGGAGTCGCAGCGTTCCGCGATAAACAATACCACGCGGCAATCGAGCGGCTGGAGATTGTCGTACGTGAAAAACCCGATCATATCGATGGGTATATTTGGCTCGCCCGCGCAAAACTCGCCCTTGACGATCGGGCTGGTGCAATTGCCGCGTTGCGTATGGCTGCGGAGAACGGCCTGAAAAATCCCGACATGATCATGCGCCACCGCGATTTCGAGGTGCTTACATCTGACGGTGCGTTCAAATCCGTCATCGCAGCGATTCGGAAGCAACATGACATGGCAAAAAGAAAGGCCGAGCGATCCGATCGTCGTGTTGGTGACCGCGGCGAACGAGGACGACCTCGCGAGACTCGGCCGCGTCGTCGTCGATGAACGACTCGCAGCGTGTATGACCGTCGTCCCGCGCGTTCGGTCGATCTATCGCTGGCAAGGAGATGTTCACGACGAAACCGAGGCACTTGGTTTGATCAAGACGACGTATGGAACGCTCGATCGACTTCGGAACCGATGGAAGGAAATCCATTCGTATGATGTGCCCGAGTTTCTCGTGCTACCGGTAAGCGTTGGACTTCAGGAATATTGCGCGTGGCTGGTTGAAAGCACAAGCGACTCCGCTTGACGTGTTTCGTATACTTCCGAGTACAACCGACGCACTCGATTTCGAAGATTTGGGATGCTCGATGAATCTAACGGCGCGTACACTTCTCATTACTCTGTTACTTTTCGCTGCATCATCGGCCCACGCGGCAATCCGTGTTGCTGTCACACTTTCCGACATCGCTCCCATTGTGCGCAGTGTTGGCAGCGACGCGGTCGAAACGATTACAATCATGCCATCGGGAGCGGATCCGCACGGGTTCAGTCTTTCTGCAAGCGACATTCAGCGTGTCGAAAACGCTGAGCTTGTCGTACTTGCGAACGCCGAGCTTCTCGTATTCGAAGAGCGGTTACGCGCGGTTATTCCCAACATGCCGACTGTGACGTGGGATGACTATGAACGCAACGGCGCGCGGTTACTGGATTTCCCCGCCAATCCGCGAAATCCGCACGGCTTTTGGCTCGATCTCATAAATGGCGAAGCAATCGCGCGAGCCGTTGCGGAAGCTCTCATTGACCTCGGCGCGGACTCGGACACGATACGCGCGAATCTCTCAGCGTTCGTCCGGGAACTCAGTTCGTCTCGTGACGTGATCCTTGCACTCGCACGTGATTCCGGTCTTTCAGGCGACACGCTCGTTGCCGCGATACCCGGTGTTGCATACATCATCAACAATCTCGGCATCCATGTCGGCGAGATTCTCCTATCCGAAGGCGCAGGATACATCGGCGGGAGTCGGCTTCAAGCCGTATCGCGCGATCTGCAGTCGGGCGCGGCGAACGGCATCGTCTGTCCCGTGAGTATGCGTGATGCAAAACCAGGAACCATATCACGGCAACTCGCAAGCGATACCGGGTCGAAGGTGTCGTACGTCAGCTTCCTGTCGACTGGTCCCGGTTCGGATTCGTATATCGCACAAGCATATTACAACGCCGCATTGATGGTGCGAGACTTGAGCGCCGCTGCACCGCCAGACGCTACGTGTGACGGATCTGCCGCCTTGATGGTTGTTTTGATCGGAGTAATCGGTGTGGCGATTGCCTTGGTTATCGTCGCAGTGTTGCGACGTCAGCGGTCTGGTTCGAGAGGCGGGAATTGATTCGTGTCTGATGAGCCTCGAGAGATACCACCGGTAGTCGAAGCAGAACACCTGAGCTTCGTGTATCGTGAACCGGAAATCGAAGCGATCGAGGATATGTCGTTTCGGATTGCACCGGCGCAGTTTTCCGCGATCATGGGTCCAAACGGTTCCGGGAAATCAACATTGCTTCGCCTGATGATTGGTCTACTGCAGCCGACGCAGGGCCGGATTCGCCTCATGGGCGAAGACCCAGCACGCTCTCCCGACATTGTCCAGCGACTCGTTGGATACGTCCCGCAGTACGAGTCGATTAACATGCGGCTGCCGGTGCGGAGTCGCGATATCGTCGGGCTCGGTGTTGCGTCACGTACGAATCGACGACTCAGTGCTGGCGACGTTCAGGACCGCGCGCAATCGGCGCTCGAAGCGGTGGGACTCGAGTCGTTCAGCGATCGGCGGTACAGCAGCCTCAGCGGCGGCCAACGGCAACGCGTGCTGATCGCGCGTGCATTGGCGGTAGATCCGCAGGTTCTCGTGCTCGACGAGCCGTTCGCCGCGATGGACCTCGCAAATCAACGTCGCACTGCCGAATCGCTCCAACGGCTCGTTCGCGACGACGGCATCAGCGTCATCACGGTTGTGCATAACGTGAATACCCTTGTCCACTTCATCGATCGCGTTGTGTTGATCAACCGAACGCTTATTGCGGAGGGGCATCCGGACGAGGTACTCCGACGCGAGCCGCTCCAGAAGGCATACGGCGCGACGGTCCCGATCATCGTCTGCGAAGACGGGTTCCCCCATCCGATCATGGAAGATTCGCATGGGTGATTTCGCCGCGTATCTGTCGTCGCCGTTCGTCCAACGCGCATTCATCGCGCTCGTGCTCGCCTCGGTGAACGCCGCACTCAGCGGTGCGTTCGCGAGTTTCCGCAACTCGACGTTCCTTATTTCGGGCGCGTCTCACGCAGCACTCGGTGGCGCAGCGCTCGTAATCGTGCTCGAAGTGAACGGCGTCGTCGCGGGAATCGATCCGCTCGTCGGGGCGGCACTCTTCGCCGTTGTTCTCGCGCTGCTCGCGGCCCATGCGAGCGCACGTGGCCAGCACGCAGATATCGACGTGACGGTCGGTGTTGGATTCGCGCTTGCGATGGCGGTCGCAGTGTTGCTCATTTCGCTCGTCCCCGAATCGGCAAGCCGCGTCTGGGGGCTGCTCATGGGCGATCTGCTCCTGGTGAGCAGTTCGGAGTTAGTACTCGTCGGCGTGCTCACGTTTGTGGTTGCGGCAGCGTTTTTCGTTTTCCGACGCGAGTTTCTCTTCGTAACATTCGATATGGAAGGCGCGAAGGCGTTTGGCATTCGTGCAACTCGCTACAACTATCTCCTCTTTGCACTCATCGGTCTTTCGTCGGCGATATTGGTAAAAAGCATTGGTGCGATCCTCGTATTCGCCATGCTGAGTGCACCTGCTGCCACCGCGCTACGCATCGCAAAATCGGTAGGTGCCGCGATGTGGCTTGCGTTCGGATTCGCGTTACTCGCCGGCGTTCTCGGAATTCTCGTCTCATACGCAACCGGTTTCTCCGTTAGCGCGCTTTGTGCGTTTTTCGCAGCCGGTGCGTACTTCGTCGTTCGATCTTTGCAGTGGAAGCGAGGCACGAACGACTGAGCCCGCACCCGATGGAACACGACCGTTCACGGTCGCGAAACCGGTACCTCACCATCGGCGTGGATCGAAGTGATGCACGTCAAGCCATACCGAGGGAACCATGGCAACACTAACCTTCCACGGAGCCGCGCGTACCGTCACCGGTTCCATGCACCTCGTTGAAACGGACAGTCGTCGCATTCTGCTCGATTGCGGTTTGTATCAGGGACGTCGAGAGGAAGCGTTCAAGCGCAACCGGCACTTCCCGTTCGATCCCGCAACGATTACCGATGTAGTGCTCAGTCACGCACATATCGATCACACGGGGAATTTGCCGACGTTGTACCGAAAAGGCTTCCGTGGAAACGTGCACGCCACGTATGCAACACGCGACCTGTGCTCGGTGATGCTGCTCGATAGCGCGTATATCCAAGAGAAGGAAATCGAGTTCGTCAACAAGCGGCGCGAACGGAAAGGCGAACCGCCGTTCAATCCGCTCTACACGCGGCAAGAAGCACTTGATGTCATGACGCATTTCGTAGCGCACGGTTACCGTCGCCCGTTCGATATTGGTAACACGGTAGTCGAGTATCGTGATGCCGGGCATATTCTCGGATCGGCGTCGGTCACGCTGAAATTGGACGGTGCAGGAACCCTCGGATATTCAGGTGACGTCGGACGAAAGAACCTTCCGGTCCTTCGAGATCCGGTTCCATTCGACGATATCGACTGGCTGATTACGGAAAGCACTTACGGGAACCGCCTCCACAACCCGGCAGTGGAAGTCGAGGACGAAGTCGCCGATGTAGTCAATCGAGCGGTGAAGCATCGCGGGAAAGTGATTGTTCCCGCGTTCAGTGTCGGACGTACGCAGGAAATCGTACACACGCTCCACCGGCTGACCGAAGCAAAGCGTATCCCGCAGCTTCCCATCTATGTCGACAGCCCGCTGTCGGTGAACGTAACGGAAGTATTCCGACTCCATCCGGAGTGCTATGACGAAGAAACACTCGAATGGGTGACCGATAACAAGGACCCCTTCGGTTTCGGTCGACTCGAGTATATCCGGAACGTCGAAGACTCGAAAGCGCTCAATGGTCGACGTGACCCGATGGTAATCATCAGCGCGTCAGGGATGGCAGAAAACGGGCGGATACTCCATCACCTCCGGAACAACATCGAGGACAACCGGAATATCATCATGATTACCGGATACCAAGCGGAACACACCCTTGGTCGACGCCTCGTTGAGCGTGCGGAGGAAGTCCGCATCTTCGGTGAAACATTCCGACGAGCTGCTGATGTCGTCGTTATCAACGCATTCAGTGCTCATGCCGATCGCGATGAATTGACGGAATGGTTCGAACCGATTGCCGACAAAGTCAAACAGGTGTTCCTCGTACACGGAGAGGAGGAATCATCGAATGACCTCGCGGAGTTTTGGGCAACACAAACGAATGCGAAGATTTCGGTGCCCCAGTCTGGGCAAAAAGCTGAACTTGAGTAATCGGTGATCAAAAACGACTACATCATGCGGCTGATCGAGCAGTTCGCACGTCTCGTCTCGCGACTGATGGGCATGAAGGACGTGCATGCGTATCAGGAAGCGTTACGACTACTTCGAGACGAATCACGTCGACTCGTCGGAGTTGACGGCACGATGCTCGAACTGCTCGATCTCCCGTCGCTTCG
>CAZWQW010000035.1:11253-25589 GCA_964635955.1 uncultured bacterium
GTTGAGTCGGGCTTCGATAAGGAACGCGTTGTCGAAGCGGGGCTCGATTTCTACAATCGACTGCTCAAGCTCGATGATGCCACGCTTATTGCGGGGAACCTTCCGCGGAACGAGGTATTCGATGGACGCGCCGAATGGGAGCGCCTTACGACGGAGCGGGACGAGTAGGCTGGGACTGGGGAGAAAACCTCGTTTGTTCTTCAACGGGCACTTGGCGGTGCGTCGAGTAACTCGATTCTCTCGATCGATGGAACACGGAACACCTGCACCTCGCCACGCAGGTGACAGTACGCCGTAAGAAACGCTATCCCGTGGCGTCGCTCGACGCTGATCGGATCGACAGTTCTCTCTTGAATCCGGCTGTCAGTCTGTGGACGGTAGAATATCCGTGCACGCCTATTCTGTCGAATCGCTTCTTCAAGTAACTCCCGCGATTTACGCGAGGAATACGTCTCGAGTCGCGGACGTTCGACGGGTTGATGCGCGCGGGTACTGTCGTCGACTCCGTTCGCGCGTCGAGGCGGAAGCGCTTCCTTTGTAAACACGGGGTCGTGCTCCGGAATGGCGAAGTCATCGAGTAGGTTGTTTAGTTCGTCAATACGTTCGGGGCGGACGATAACCGTTGTCGGCCCAAGACGTTGGAGGAAGAGTTCTCGAAAATCGTCGATCTCGAGCATCCGCGTGAGGACGTGCTCCTGAGTGACCTGCATGACAGTAACGTCGCCGAGTGAGGCTGACCCGACGGTATCAAACAGACACTGGAGCTTGAATAGGGCGCGCGCGGGTATTTCTTCGAGCGCCGATGTGCGAAGCAGATCGAGGATGTCACGATAGAGATCATCGTTCACACCGGCAGCATCGACCGATTCGCGGGTGATACGGTATCGATTTGGCCCCATTCGTTCAGCTATTGAGGTGAGACGCGGGCGAAGTTGCCAGTTTTCTCGAGCAGGTTCTATCGTGATTTCGAGGTCTGTATCGACGTGAATGGATGGGGGTAGCGTTTTGCGGTAATCGAGTACCGTCATCGGGGGCAGTTTCGCAAACGGTCCGGTTACGATGCCTATCGTGTCCGAAAGCCGACGCACGAGCGTCTGTTCCGCGTTCGCGTCGTCGATAAACCGATCGAACTCATCCGCCGAGGTCGCTTCGACAAGATCGACCGACACACTTATCGTCGCTTGCTGGTAACGTTGGTCCCAGTCAGACATGGCTTGCGCAACGTTCGCGGGGATTGGAGCGCGGGCGTTTTCCTGCAGCAGCTCAAGCACGCTCTCTGCCGAGATCCCTCGCTGAGCGGCACGGAAGATCGAATCAGCCGTTATTCTCAGTGTGAGCGCGACATCGCGCGATATCACCTCAGTAGACTGCATCAACAGCCACAGCAAGCTTACGTCTCGCCCTTCAGGGAACACGATGATATCGAAATTCGGTTGTACCACGAGCGCTTTACCACGAGGAAGCGCTAATTCCGGTTCCTCACCGCCAGCAAGCAGCCACGCTCCGACTGCATTTAATCGAACTAACGTTTCGCCGTCATCGCTCTCTGCAACATCGATCAAGCCCAGCCGATGCAGGCTTTCGGTAAACACAACCCGAATAAACCCACCTTCGACGATCGACCAGTTCCCGGCGCGTTCGAGTCCGTTACTCCACACGCCGCGTACGTCAGTCTCGTTGGAAACCCAGATGCCGTGGTACAGAGGTGCGTGCGCGTAGAAGTGATTCCGCGGCGGCTTGATGAGGAAGCAGTCTTCGTGGACATACGCCGCGTACATAAGAGACTGAAGCGAAACCCACGTATTGGCAGGCATCGATGCTGCGAGATCGAGAAGGTAGTCGCGTCCCGAGATCAGATCTTCGGGCGTTGGTAGATCGTTTGTTTTGCCGTCGCCATGCTCGTAGTCAGGTGACTCATGTTCGAGCATCAACTCTGAGACGTGATAGAGCTCGTTGTACCACGTCGCGTCGCGCCACGCATCGAGAAGAGCGTGGACACGAGTCGCGGGTGAATTCCGAAAGAATGCTTCAACTTGCTGCGATGTGCTTATGCGATCGTTACGGGTACGAAGCATCCCAAGCTGACTCATGATCTCGTACACAAACAGCAGGTACCCCGCCGTTTCCATACGATCGATCCGACTGGTATTGATCGGTTCGCTCAGACTCTCCGACACGCGCGCGAGGAATCGTTTGCCGGGAAAGCCGGATTTCAAGCGCCTGACAGGTGCTTGGCCGAGCTGATCCGCCATTGCCATGAGATCATGCTCGAGCAGTCGTCGGTCACCGACTTTTACATTGTAAGCTTCGCCACGGAATGGACGAATTAGCGATGCGGGAGATTGATCTGCAGCGAGTAGTCGAACCGGTTCAGGGCACCATAGCGGTCCGTCCGGATCGGTGACATCAAATCGTCCTGTTGGCACGCTCCCGTCAAATGGACCCGGAAGCAAGAGTCCGCGAGTTGTAAGCTTTCGGAGCGAAATCGCGCTCTGGTCGTCAGTCTGAAACCCAGAGACCTGTTCGGAAGATAGCGCGCCTCCATGCTGCGCGAATCGAGTGATCCACACTCGTTCAGGTTCCTCGAGCGCGGCGAGATGGTTTCGTATGAGTGTCGAACGGAACAATTCAGCCGCGAGAAGGCGCATCAACGCTTGTTTCGAGATGCCGTCGCGAAAGGGAATACCGCGAGATCGACAGAGTGTTTGCAGAGACTCATGGGAATACGCCGTAAGCCACCGTTCCGGACTGGTGAAGTGGCCCGCGTTATGGTCTTCCATGGGGAACAAGACGACATGGTTAGATGACGTCATAGGAATATCCGGCATCTTTTCGTAAACGCGCCGTGTGTTGATTCGCGTTATTTCTCAATCACGCGGGGAAGGTAGCCGAGATCGCGCAGTTTCGCCGCAATCGTCTCTACCTGACCAACTTGCACGACGACGGCTGTATCTGATACTCGATGAAGGTACTGGTGCGCCCATTCCGGCGTAGCCGCAAGTGCGTCGATAATCTTCGAATCGCTGACCTCGAGTAATGCTACGTGTCGATGCAGTTTCATGTGCCCACCGGCGTGCGACGAACTCTCGTCGAAACAGTTTTCTACCCCGTGCGAGTGTATTCGTAATAACATACGAATCGTGGCGGTCCAGTCAACGTGTCGCTTTGACGCGAACGGATGCAATGCTTCGATAAGGAGTCGTGCCTTGCCCGTTGTCGATTCGCGGCCCTATGTTCAGCGAGACCGTCTCAGAAAGGTTGCGACATGGAGTATGTAGGCGCGCTCGCGGTCGCGATGAGCGCGATGTATTGTTTGGCTGCGTTGGCGGTGCTTATCGGTATTCGCCGATCAACATCGAGATCGACGTACGCTATCAGTACGCCGTTCGTTAGCGTCGTTGTGGCGGCTCGAAACGAGGAGGATACCCTTCCGAATCTGCTCGAGACGCTTCGCGCGCAAGATTACCCAGCGGATCGATGGGAGGTTATTGTAGTCGACGACCGCTCGACGGATCGAACATCGGCGACTGTGACGAAATGGCAGACAAAGATTTCACATTTACGGCTTGTACGTGTCGACACAACGTCGACGACTCTCGGTGGCAAACAGCATGCTCTTAGTGTCGCTATCGGCGCGTGCAGCGGAGAGATCGTGCTCATGACAGATGCCGATTGCACGGTCCCCCCCACGTGGATTCGCGCGATGGTCGCGCCATTTACGGACCAACGAATCGGTATCGCGTCGGGTCCGGTTCGCTTTCCGAAACGTAACTCACTGTGGGTGCATCTCCAGCGCGCCGATCTCGCGCACCTTCTGGCCGCGGAATGGGGCGCAATCGGATTGGGTATTCCGATAAGCGCGATCGGGAATAACCTCGCGATACGCCGTGCAGCATACGACGAAATCGGCGGATACGCGACGTTGGAACCAACGATTGTCGAGGATTGCGCGATCCTACAACGAGTAGCACAGACGGGTCGGTGGAAGGTCGCCGTTACGGGATCTGATTCAACCATCGAAACGGAGCCGGTAACAACGGTACGGGCGTTTCTTCGGCAGCGTGCACGATGGTCAACCGGAGCGTTCCTCGTGACGCGATCACAGCTTGTGTTTCTTGTCGCCGTATTCCTCCAAAGGGTCGCGACAGTCGCCGCAACGCTTCTTGCGGCTACCGGTGCACTTCGTGCCGAATGGGCGTTTGCGGCGTGGGGATTGTGGATAGGTAGCGATGCTCTCGCTATTTGGCGTTATGCTCGTTTTACGAACCAGCGTCGGTTAGTCTTCCTGGCGCCGTTGGTGACGCTATGGCAGGCAATCTATCAGCCTATCGCGGGCCTTTGGGCGCTGCTTCTTCCTGGCACGATTTCTTGGAAGGGCCGTCGCAGTACTACTCGGTAACAACCCGTCGAAACCGCACAACTCGTGCGACTACATTATCACCGCTGATCTGTTCGGCGCGCACGGTGTAATGCCCGCCCTCAGCCGTTGTTACGAGCTCTTCTGCACCGGTTCGAATCCGGCCGATTGATCTCACCGACGTTGCGACGGGCACGTGTTGATCCGAGAGTTCGACCGGGATCGGATTCTTTAGATCGAGCTTCCATTCGACGTTATTGGGTATGCTCCGTTTAATCTGCTCTGCTGGTATGCCCACTGCTATCGCCTGCGCCGTTGTGAACAACGTGCGCATTTCACGAAGTAACTCACCAACTGAATCGATCGGCTTTCGACTGGCGATGAGATAGAGCGCGGCAGTGCCTTGCCCGAACTCCATCGTATAGACGCGTCCGCGCGAAGGGAGCGTCTGCACTCGCCCACCTTCCATAAACGCGCTAAAGCCACCTTCTTCAGCGGGCCAAAGTACCGCAAACTGGCCCGTAGTCGTCTGATGTAGCGCGTAGAAATACGCGTCCGGTTCGACGGTCAGAAAGAGCTGAATCCCGTCGTCCGTGGCGAGAGTTACACCGTCTTCGAGCGGTACATACCGCGACTCCTGGAACGGTCCCGTACGAACGAGGCCATACCACACCAGCGTCAGAGGTTTACTGCGCTGGAACAGCGATCCAGCGCAACCAACGAACACGCTGGTCACGGCAAGAACGACGAATCCGCGCAACAGCTTTTTGCCCAGATCCAGTGTGCACCTCCCCGGAAAATCGACGCTCACGCGACACGGCTCCTCAGCGGCCCCGAGCGCCACAACGCATCTAAGTGTGTACGTGAACCGATCGATAGTCAAGCGGACGCTCGTTCGCTTGGATTCCGATAACGTCGTAAGGCATCTGCGCCGTAACACGTTACGAAAACATGTGTTACCGCTCGAACATTGCCACGCGAACGGCTGTTGCCTACTATCCCAATTACGTAGGCACGTGTAAACGGAGAACAACCAAGCGGATATATAGATGACCCTGGGTATCGCAACCTCATTCGCGAAGGATGGTGGACCATGATCGGCAAGAAACTCATCGACACGTATCGCGCAGCCGTTCCCGCGCCTGAAATCTCGGCACACTGTGACGGCCCATGCGGCGTGTACGATCCGGCATCGGCGCGAATCGCTGCGGAAGCTGTCGTCTCAATGACGAAGAAACTCAAGGCGATCGCAGCGCCAGCGTCGGGAGATCACGCAGGTTGGCTCGCGTTTCACAACAAGACGACGCGCTACATCCTCATCAAAGAGGAGCAGGCGCACATCGCGAAAAAAGAAATCCTCGTTTTGTGGACGGATTACTTCAAACCGGAACACCTGCAGAAGTTCCCCGATCTTCACGACAAGATCTGGAAGGCGACGAAGCTGTGTTCGACCTGCAAGCACGAGGTCAACCTCGATGCGGCGGAAAAACTTCTCGTAGCGATCAAGGAGATCCACGAGATATTCTGGGCAACGAAGAATCGCGACGTCGCGTGGTACGTTGCGAGTTGACGTCACCTTCCCGCGAATTACCAGCGCCCGGGCTCCCCGAGCTCGTGCGCTGGTTCTTCCGTCGTCGTAAACGGTTTCGCGTCAACGGCGATTCGATGCGGCCGCTGATCGCTGATGGCGACGAGGTGCTTGTCGACGTGCGGGCATTCTACCACCGAAACCCGCGCGTCGACGACATTGTCGCAGCGATACACCCTTACATGCGCGACGTCATCATTGTCAAAAACGTCAAATCCGTAGCCGACAACGGCGCAGTGTTCCTTGCCGGCTTGAACCCGGACGAAAGCACCGATAGTCGAGCATTTGGTGCCATCGCGCGAGACCAAATCATCGGACGAGTCACGTCACGCTTCGCGTGAGCTTCCCGCGATACCTTCCGACGAAGCCGATTCCATCGTATATCCATTCCGTAACCCGTGAAGCGTGAATCGTCGTAAAGGGATTCGTAACGATGTCTGAAGCACACACCCGAGTCACTCGTGAATCACTCGTAACCGGCCTGCGAAATATCGGTTTACAAGCTGGCGACAACGTCGTCGTCCACAGTTCGCTTTCGCGGTTGGGGCGGGTCGAAGGTGGTGCCGATACGGTAATCGACGCGCTTGAAGAGGTAATGACACCAGACGGGACGCTTCTCATGCCGACCTTTAGCTCCCGTACGATCTACTTTCTCGAAGCGCTCGCACTGCATCGGGGAATCAACGGCTCGGGCACCGGTAAGGGCGAGGTTTTTGTAGGAACGGTGCGAGAGCTTTACGAAGCTGTTCGACCGTTCAGCGAGCAAGTCGAGCCCGGATGGAGATTTCCGTTCGCTTCACCTATGGACTTCTGGAACCTTATAGCACCCGAAAGACACGCGAAGTACGGATGGACAATCATAACGTATTCCGATCGAGTTACCGAAGAAACCTCGATTTGCCTATTCCGCGACGCGCCACCGCGGTCAGCTAAAGACACCGTACCGTGGTGTATGCCAGTGTGGACCGGTGCAATACCTGCTCGGCTTGCAGAGCGTCCCGAAGGGCGTCGGAGTCACCAGTATTCGGGGTCATTCGCGGCGTGGGGAAAGCTCGCAGAGAGCGTCATCGGCGATCACACGAACCGGCCCGGGCAACGTCTCCACGAGCATCCGTTGCACCGAATGTGTGAGGCGAACGGTCGTATTCTCCTCCTCGGTGTGAACCACGGATCGAATTCGACGATACACGTCGCGCAGCAGGTCGCGTTGGACAAGCGAGGATTGAAGTTACTCGACGGAGGTACCGAGTACGTCGGGCATTTCCAACACGTCGATCTGCCGCTTGAGTTTATCGGTGGGCAAATTCGCGGTAGAATTGGTGACGCAACCGTGCGTCTCGCGGATACGAAAAAGCTCTATCGGATCGTCGACGGAATCCTCGACGAACGGATATCGACGGGTCTCGCCGTCGCGTAGAGAACGGTGCCGTACGCGGAAACGCCCGACCGGAACGTAATCCGGTCGGGCGTTTCTCTGTTGGCACAGTTTTTAACTTAGGAGTCGTTCCGTAACGATGCCTGCGTGTTCGAGCACCGCGAGCAAACGTGGGTATGACATACGCATCGGCCCGACGATTGCGAGTGTGCCGGAGAGATTCCCGACGTGATAGCCGCGCGTGATCAAACTACACGTTGCGAGTGCTTCGATATTGTTTTCCTCCCCGACAGACACTTGTACCTGCGACAGGCTGTCACTCCGCCGCAGTTCGCGAATGAGTGGTCGGTCTTCGAGCACGCGCATGAGGTCGCTCAAGCGGGTGCGATCGGAAAACTCCGGCTGATTGAGGATATGCGGGCGACCTTCGAGGACGACAGCCGCGCGGGCGTCGAGGTCGAATATTCCATCGCCTTCGTTGAGAAAGACGTTGATTACTGCCTGATCGCCGTACGAAAGGCCACGCAATCGTTCACCTATTGTTCGGCGAATTCGCCCAATGGTCTCGCCGCTCAGACGCTCGTTCAACACGCGCGCCGTTTCGGAGACACCTTCCGGTCGAACCGGTTCAGGCAACGTTATTGTCACGGTGTCGACTGTTCCAGAACGTACCTGAAGAATTGCAAGCACGCGATTTTCGGAAATGGGAAGCAGGTCGATCTTCTCGAGTATCGCATCGTCGAAACTCGGGAAGAACGCGAGACTGATCAAATGAGATATATTTGCCAGCGCTTGCGCGACGTGCAGAAGAACAGTGTCCTCGTCGCGCGTGGCTCGTTCTTCCTCAAGTAACTGATCGAGTTCGCGCCGATCGTATGTCGTAAGGCGCGGCGGTTTCATGAGCGTGTTGAGATACAAGCGGTACCCTGCCGCAGTCGGTTCGCGACCGGCGCTCGTATGCGGTTGCGCGAGGAGACCAAGCTCCTCGAGATCGTACATGGTGTTGCGGATGGTAGCCGGGCTCAAGTCGCTGAAATACTTCCGCGAAAGCGTACGAGAGCCGACCGGTTCAGCCGATTCGGTGTATTCCTCAATGATGGCGGTAAGCACCGCACGTTCGCGTTCGTTGAGCGGACGCATCATCACACCTCCCGCCGCACGTCAGTCCAATCGCTGGACTCTGTCTATTCGCGGCGATATTTGGCACTCTCTATGCGAGAGTGCTAAAAGTCCAATGTGAAGTATAGACCGGCGAAAGGATTTAGTCAAGTTATCGCGCCGCTCCGTCCGCTACATGACCCAAACAGATCACACGGCGTAGACACCCGATGGGTCGCTGGTAATCCGCCGCACGGTGAGTAGATCGACGCGATCCGCGCCGTTCTTTTCGCGATCATCGGCGAATTTCGTCGCGTTGAAGCGCACGTTGACTTCCATGGGCAGATCGACGCGAAACGGTTTAGCGGTCTCGATACGATCGATGCTGCGTTTCGCCGCTTCGAAGATGGCGTGTCGGGCATCGTCGAGCGCGATGCATCTCGCACGCGTCGCAGACACCGCATGTTTTACCGCTACGGTTTCGACTTGGTCTCCGACGAGTTCACGCACTTCGGAGCATGCCGCTCGATCTCCTGTGAATAGAACGAGTGGGAGTCCATACCCACCTGCCGCGATGGCAAATTGTCCGATTTCGCCGATTTCGCGTCCGTTTACCCACATACCGAGCCAACTCGCCGACGACTGCGTGTGCGGCCACGTTGCGTCCGGAGTCCCAGCCTTGGCGTGCTGCCCGACCATACCGACGGCGTCATACGATTCGTCGAGAAACGGAAGCGCGCGCGGGCTTCCACCCCGTCCACAGACGTACTCTGCTCCCGCCGGAAGCTTATCGAAAATGAAGTTGTTTCCGCCACCGTGGCCGTCGAGCACGACGATTTTCGTCGCACCACCGGCCTTCAGACCTTCGACTGCGGCGGCAACGTCGCCGGTGAGAAGTGTTCGGCCATACTCATACCTTGGTCCATCGGTCATGAACTCGTCTGGATACGATATCCCGGAAATACCTTCCATGTCTGTGCACAGATAGATTCGCATGCTCTCTCCTTTGCTCTACCGTAGTCATCGATTGCGAGAAACCTCGCGTCGTCTCAAGTGTTATATTTGATACGTTGCGAAATGTACCGCGTGGGAGATTCCGTTTACCTCGCCATCGGTATTGCAGAACACGTCTTCTCTCATGAAGTGTAGGAACATACCGACACGGTCCAAGGCCGCTTCGGTTGTCCCCGCTTGGCCGTTATGTTACCGTCGAATTCGGTAACGACAGACTCATCGAATTTCGAACAATCTGGAGTGTATTATGCGTAGATCGCCGCTAAGTCGCGGTGTCATGCTGTTCGCGGCGATCGCCGTCCTTTTCGCTTGGACCGGGACGCGTGCCGCAATCATCACGACGGTTTCTGGCGAGCGTATCGAGTGCGAGATCATCGAAGAGCGGCCGGAATACTACGTTATCGATCACGACGGCTACCGTCGGTACCTCCTCAAGGAACTCATCCGTAGCGTTGAGCAGGATCCTCCGGTTCTGCGCGATCCCAATCCGATGCGCCACCATTCAATAGGCGTGATCGGCGGATTTTACCGGAACGTCCAATCGCAGAGTCAGGATCTGACGGGCCTTCGTGTTTCCTACGCGTACCCGTTCAGAAAACACGTCGCATTCGAAGCGAACGCACACTACGGCATGGGCACGGTGAACGATCGCGCGGGAAGCAAATTGTTGCCGGGCGATATGGTGTGGCGCGGCGGATCGCTGGGAGCACTATGGAACACGCGTATTGGACCGACGTTTTGGTTTCTCGAATCGTCGCTCGGGTACTTCGCGATCGATCACGCGATCAATCCCACCGCGAAAAACACCCAGCTCGCCGTGTATCGTGCGCTGGAGATCGTTCCGAACGGTCAGACTGGCGATTTCGAGCAAGAGCCGGATAACGGATTCGGTTTGGTATTCGGTGGCGGGTTTATGTACCCGATCTTCAAACATCTGGCGATCGAAACACGCGCGACCATTATTATGATCGATTCACGCATGCGCGACGTGATTACGTACGATCCGATCGCCGGGGATGCGATGTATTCCTCTGGAAAACATGTGAATACCTACGAGCTATTCACCGAGATGGCTCAGTTCCAAGTCGCGCTACGGTGGACGTTCTAACCCGTCACTCACGTCCGCGCTTTTCGTAACCTTCGCCCACTACGTTGTAGTCGCGTGCCACGAACGTAACGCCGAGCTCGTTCTCCGCGATTTGCCTGCACGCTTCCACGTCGATCTTGGGCATGGCGACCACCGATGTGGTAACATCCGGCACGTGTTGTTTGACGCGACGGATAAAGTCTTTCACTCCCTCATACGCGTTACCTTCTTTGCCCGGACGACACACGCGTGTGTACATCTCGGCGTTCGGCGCGTTCAGACTCACCGAAATCGCGTCGATCAATCCCGCGAGCTCCGGCGTAACGTCGCGTTCGTAGACAAAATTCGCGAGTCCGTCGGTATCGAGTCGAATTCGTTTCGCACCGAGTTTCTTCATACGCCGCGCAACTTCCTTCATCACCTCGAAGCGGAGTGTGCTCTCACCGTAGCCGCAGAATACGACCTCGCGCCACCGGGTGGGATCACCAACAGCATCCAGTATCTCATCGACAGTCGGCTCGCGATCGAGGTGTAGATTATGCCCTTTCACGATGAAATCACCGTGGACCTTAGGACAGAACGCGCACGAGAGCGTGCATTGATTCGTGATGTTCAGGTAGAGCGAATCGCGGATGGGGTAGGCGATACGTGTGGCGTCCACGTCACCGATACCGAACAGGCGACGCGCGTTCGACGCCGTGATGCGATGGATGTCTTCCAGCGTAAACGGACCCGGCTCAGCGAGCTTCTCGGCCACATGCGCGACAAACGCCGGTTCATTTCGCTTGCCACGGTGCGGACGTGGTGCAAGATAGGGTGAATCCGTCTCGATGAGCACGCTGTCAATGACAAATCGGCTTATGAGATCGAGTCGGTCGGAGTTTTTGTACGTAACCGGTCCGTCCACTCCGATGAGAAACCCGAGCTTCCGCGCTTCTTGCGCCTGATCGAGCGTACCGCCGAAGCAATGCAGCACCCCGCGAACTTTTTGCGCGCGTTCGTCTCGCAGGATCTCGAGCACACGCGCTTCGGCGTCGCGCGAATGGACAATGATCGGTAAATCGAGCTCCCGCGCGAGACGTATCTGTTCACGGAATACGCGTTCCTGTTCGGGGTGCGGAACTCCCTCCCAATAGAAATCGAGCCCTATTTCGCCGATCGCGACAACCTTTTCGTGCGACGCGATCGTACGCAGCGTTTCGATCGTTATCTCGTCAAATGTGTTGGCATCAGATGGATGGATTCCGACTGCCGCGTAGACCTCATCGTACTGCTCGGCGAGGTCCACCGCTTTGCGGCTCGACTCAATGGTCGTTCCCGGATTGACTATGAGAGCGACTCCAGCATCACGGGCACGTTTTACTACGTCGTCACGGTCGATATCGAATTGCTTCGCGTCGAGATGTACGTGTGTATCAGTCAGCATATGGTATCGGTTCTCCGTGTACTATCTTGTAGGTATTACGTAAGACGTATAAAATACGATTTGATCGCGTATTCCGGTATGCTTGGAAGTGTACTATACCATCTTACCGCGTTTTTCGTCGATAAGGAGTGTCGCCATGTCGAGCCCGATTCACTATCTCCATCTTCGTCCTGCGCAGTTTGCTGAGCGACTCAATCGGAGAGCGGTTGGGTACTTACCTCTTGGAACGATCGAATGGCACGGTCCACAGAATCCGTTGGGCGGTGATGCTCTGATCAGTGAACACCTCTTCGAGCGTTGTGCGCGACGATTTGGTGGGATTGTGTTTCCGCCGCTGTTCCTCGGTCCGGACCGTTTAAAAGGTGACGGCGAAGACTCACTCAACGGTATGGATTACCTATTTCGCCGTCCGGAATATGTCGAACAACAGCTTACCGGTTCGTGCTATTGGGCACCGGAAGGTTTGTACCTGCTCATGGTGGAACAGGTGATCGCGAATGCCAAACGAATCGGTTTCAAAGCGATCGTAGCAGATGGACATGGCCCATCGCGCTGGACGTTCAACGCGTATGCCGGGCGTTGGGAAGAGCAGTACGGGATCGTGCTCATCGGTGCGAAACATCGCATGGAAGAGGGCTGGCGCACGCAGATGGATCATGCGGCGAAAAACGAAACGTCGCTCTTGCTCGCAGCGCATCCGGCTGATGTGGATATGGCTGAGCTACCGTCCGATAGGACCGAGTGGCCGAAAGGCGTCGGTGGCGAAGATCCGCGCGACTCGTCGGCGGAACACGGAGAAACGCTGTTCGAGGAAACGGTGGAGTTGATCGGACGGGCGCTGGAACGGGCGGGGGTGTAGTGAACAGAACGCCTGGCGGACGAATCCGCGGGCTTTGATTACGAAGTCCGCCTACGCTGAGCTGGGAGAGCGACTCTCGTAATGACAGCTACTCGCGCTAAGACTCGCCGTGTTTTCTCGTAGCGCTCGAAGATGCTGGGTGAAGCGGAACATGTCGCTTCGCTTCGCTTTAACGAACTCGAACGAACGTGAGAGTTCGCCAGTGATATATTCGTTCTTCCCTTGACGTTTACCCCCGTACTGCGCTACCATCAACGGGAAGTATCTTTACGTACGGAGTGTTGTCGCCAGTTCGGATAGCGCACAATCGATGCGCGTGCCGGATCCAGCATTATGGGCGAGGAAGGATTCGCGCAACAACGCGGCGGTAACCGGCTTCGTGGGGGAATCGTATATTTAGACGGCTTCTGCTACCTCCGAAATTTTAACGGGTTTTCGCGCGCGCTACGCGTGACGTGGCAAACGGTGTGTGAGAGATAGCGGTCGAGCTGTTCCGCGGTCGCCAAAGCGTTCGCAACCAGATGGGAGTCAGGGCGGATGACCACGTGGGATGTCCTCAAGAGGGGGGCGTTGGTCCTTCTCGCGACGGCAGGGGCTGCCGTTGCTCAGCCGGAAGCGGCCGGGGCTGCCGCGGAAGGCGTCGCCGCCGAAGCGGTACAAACCGATTCAGCCGCCACCCCGATCGACTGGGTTCTTCCGGAAGGTCGCGAAGTTTCCGGCGAAGTATCCGGATTCTGGGATCGCGGTATCTATCACGTAACCGATGTACTGACAGTGCCGGCGGGTGATTCACTCTTCATCGCGGCTGGTTGCACCCTCTATTTCCGCGCGCCGATCGAACGAAACAATCTTCACATCAACGCGCTCGGTTACTTATCAATCGCTGGAGCCGACTCTGCTCCGGTGGTTATGATGAGCGCGCTCCCACCAGGTGATCCAAAGCGTATTTGGGGCGGCGTGCTCTACGTTGGGAATCGCGCGGAAGGCCGTATTGACCACACCGTTTTTCGTCATGCGGAAATCGGTATTCAAGTGCGAGAAGGTGTCCGCGCGGATGACGTGTCAATCGACGACGTGATCGATGTTGAGCCAGACACGCTCGCCGAGGAAGAGCAACTACCGGAGTATATTCTGCGACGGCCGACTGGTCCGGTATCGATCAGCAACAGTGTTATTGAAGGCGCAAGTTTTACCGGTATCGTGCTTGTCGGTGTAGACAGCTCTGTCGTCGTCGATAACAATCGGATCGAGGGCTGTTCAAACGGTATTGCAGTCGAGAACCGAGCATCGCCGGTCATCCGCGAAAACCTGATTCTGGATAACACAAGCGCGGGTATCGTGTGTTCGAACAATTCGAATCCGTATATCGATCGCACGACGGTAATCGGGTCGGCGACCGCGGGAATCATTTGTTCGAACAGATCGTCGCCATTAATCAACGAGTCCGTAATCGCGAAAAACGGTATTGGCGTTTCCACCACGAACTCCAGCCCGACCATACAAAACAGCACGATCGCGAAGAACGACTTCAG
>CAZWQW010000036.1:0-20032 GCA_964635955.1 uncultured bacterium
GTCTCCTCGCGTTCCGCTCGGAGACGGTGCGTCGAAACCAACACCTCATTCGCAGCTGCTCCCGGTGAAGGGCTTTAGCCCTTCACCTTAACGAACTCGAGCATCGCTCGAGTTCGCCGTGTTGACATATCCATCCCGCTGCGGTATGGTAGATGCAGCACTATTCCTACGTTAAGCGCTTACGGGGGAGGCGGGACATGCCTCACGCAACGGCTATTGCGAAAATTGCGGATTTTCGCGACGGGAGCATGGCTCCTATCGAAGTGCAGGGGCACCGCGTCGGGCTGGTGAAGTTCGCGGGGGAATTCTACGCATTCGACGATCATTGCCCACACGCTGGAAGCACCCTTGCACTCGGAACGATTCACGATAACGCGATCGAATGTCCGCGTCACGAGTTTCTTTGGCGAATCACGGACGGGAAAGCACTCGTCACTGGCGAAAACATGATCATGTTCCGTGTCTGGGTCGACGGCGAGAACGTCATGATGGACGTACCCGACGCGTGGCCCGAACCCGCCCATCTGAAACGACACCCGAGACGGGCGGAGCTTCGTAGGAAATTCGGATACGACGAACCGGAATCGTGAAAGCGCTGTTTACACATAAACGGAATTCTCGTATCGACCGTTCTGATACTCCACGTACACCATTCAGCGGCATCTGACTGTTTCTAATCACAATAGAGGATGTATGGACGCCATCGTTCTTGCAGGCGGATATGCAACGCGCCTTCGCCCGATCACACTCGATGTCTCGAAGCCGCTCGTGCCGGTCGCCGGTCGCCCGATGATCGATTACGTGCTCGATCGAGTCGAGGATATCCCCGAGATCGACCGCGTATTCGTGGTAACGAACGAGAAGTTCTACGGCGACTACGTGGAGTGGGTAACGACAGAGGAACGCGAGCAATTCGAAATCATTCCGCTGAACGACGGCACAACGAGTAACGCCGATCGGCTGGGTGCTGTTGGCGATATCCAGTTTGCGGTGGCCGAAGGCGACATCAAGGGTGACGCCATCGTTCTGGGTGGCGACAATCTGTTCGATTTCAGTCTGACGCCATTTCGTCAATTTCAGAAACAACGAAATAGCCCCGCGCTGGGGTGTTATGACGTTGGCGATTTGGAGCTCGTGAAGCTCTACAGCGAAGTGCGGCTCGACGGCGACATAGTGCGCGAGTTCGTGGAAAAACCGGCGCGTCCGCACTCGACGCTCATCGGTATTCTGTGCTATCTGCTCCGCGGCGATGACCTCCCGCTTCTCGACACCTATCTCGCCGACGGCAACGACGCGGACAAGGCCGGCAGCTTCATCCAGTGGCTCATCACACAGGAGGAGGTCGTCGGATACCCATTCGCCGGGAGATGGATTGATATCGGCACAAAAGAGCAACTCGATCGTGCCGAACGTGAATGGTCCGGCGAACGCGAAATATCGCGTTCGTAGTCGACTCGAATTACGTTTCAACGAATCCTTGCGTTGCTGCTCACCTGTCCCCATCGCTTCCTCTTGGTATCTTAGTACCAATTGAGATGTACCGATATGTCGGATAACCCACCGCATCGAGGAACATTCATGTACGCGAATCTCAACACAGGAGCGATCGGTGTTCGCGCCGATCTGGAGCAGCAAGTACATCTCGCCGCCAAATACGGTTTCAAAGGGTGCGATATCGATCTCGCAGCGGCCGAGCGATTCGGTATTCCGCAGACGGTGGAGCTTTTCGCCGCGAATAATCTCCGCATGGGCGGATTCGGCCTGCCGGTCGAGTACCGCAAAGATGAAGCGACCTTCAAGAGCGGTATCCGCGAACTGCCGCGTTGGGCTGGTATCGCTGAGGAACTCGGGTGCCATCGGTGCACGACGTGGGTGCTCCCCGGATCGGACGAGAACTCGTTCGACGAACAGTTCCGGTTGCTTCGCGGTCGTTTTCGTGATTGCGCCCTGATCTTCCGCGATCACGGAATTCGGCTCGGCCTCGAATTTATCGGACCGAAGACCCTTCGCGACCAGTTCAAGCACGAGTTCATCTACACACTCGGTGGCATGCTCGAGCTCGCCGAAGCGATCGGCACCGGAAACGTCGGTTTGTTGCTCGACGCGTGGCACTGGTATACCAGCGGCGGCGATACAGAACAGCTCCGCCGACTGACGAACGATCACGTCGTCTACGTGCATATCAATGACGCACCGGCGGGCATCGACCGCGATCAGCAGGTTGATAACGTGCGTGCGCTTCCCATGGAGACTGGTGTTATCGATCTCCCAGAGTTCCTCCGCGCACTCGACGACATCGATTACGACGGACCGGTTACTACTGAGCCATTCTGCGCAGAGCTCTCGAAGCTTCACGCGGACGATGCCGTTACTTTGGTCAAACAATCCATGGTGCGCGGATGGGATGCTGCGGGTGTGGCATGGTGAAGCGTCTCGTCGGAGTACTCGAACGCAACCGTGCCACGCACGGCATATCGAGACTATCACGATGAATGAGCAGACTGTCGGATTGATCGGGCTTGGACTCGTCGGATCGGCGCTTGTCGAGCGTTTTGTCGGCGCGGGTTACGACGTTGTCGGATACGATATCGACACGGACAAGATCGAGGCTGCGAAGCGACTCGGATGCGCGACTGCGTCGTCGCCTGCGGAGGTCGCCACGCACACGTGCCACATTGTCCTTTCGCTGCCAACCTCTCGCGAGGTCTCGATCGTCATCGAAGGCGACGACGGCGTTCTCTCGACCGTCCGTAAGCACGCATATATCATCGACACGACGACTGCCGATCCAGTTCATTCCGCAGCACTCGCGAAACGTCTCCGCGAACGAGGTATCCGCTTTCTCGATGCCACCATCCTTGGATCGAGCGACGTCGTACGGCACGGCGAAGCCGTCGTTATGGTGGGTGGCACGGGTAAAGATATCGAAGCGTGCCACCCGTTGCTTTCGACGTTCGCAAAGGACATCTTCGCGATGGGACCGAACAGCGCCGGTGCCACCGCGAAGCTCGTGGTGAATCTCGTGCTCGGACTCAACCGCCTTGTGCTCGCAGAAGGGCTCGTCCTCGGAGAAAAATCGGGGCTCGACACAAATGCGCTCCTTAGCGTGCTCCGAGCAGGCGGTGCATACTCGCGGGTGATGGACACGAAGGGCGAGAAGATGCTCGCGCGGGAGTATGACGCTGAGGCGCGCCTCGCGCAGCATCTCAAGGACGTCGGGCTGATCCTCGATCTCGGAGCACGTACCGGCACCCCGCTCCTGATGTCGGCAATACACCAACAGCTGCTTTGTACAGCCGTCTCGAACGGCTTAGGTGATGCAGACAACTCGGCAATCATCGAGGTGCTGCGTTCCATGGCGGGCGATAATCGGGTGAACGCAAACGATGATTTACAGCACAAAAGTTCGTAATCCGCGGATGTGTAATTCGAAAAAAGGAGCACGATGCCATCTCAGGAAATGACCTTTCGGCCGATTGGTTTTGTTCGATCGCCCTATTCGGAACAGAGCGGCACCCCAATCCAACCGGTGTTTGGCGAAGATACCGAAGCGACAGTGGAAATCGCTCCTGAATACGTCGATGGATTGCGCGACCTCGTGGGATTTGAACGTATCTGGCTCGTATTGTGGTTCGACCGCGCACGCCCGGCTAAGTTGCGCGTTACGCCTTACATGGACACGGTAGAACGTGGCGTGTTTGCGACACGTGCGCCGTCCCGTCCGAACTCAATTGGACTATCGTGCGTTCGACTGCTTCGTATTGACGGTGCGACGCTTCATATTGCCGGAGTCGATGCGCTCGACAGCACGCCGGTGCTCGACATCAAGCCGTATGTTCCGCGATTCGATGCGTATCCGAACTCCCGCGCCGGATGGCTCGACTCCGACGAAGTGCGCGCACGGCGTGGAATGCGTGCGGACGAACGTTTCGACCAAGCCCTCGATACGGAAAAATAGTACCAATAGCGTTCCAAGGGACGTAAGTTTGATATCGTCGGAAGAAGGAAACATGGCGCGAATACGACTTGGTGTCATCGGGTGTGGAGGCATGGCGAACGCACACGTGAGCCGCTTCGAAGGACTCGGCAACCGCATGCGTGTTACCGCGGCGGTGGACACGGACCTGGAACGGGCGAACGCTGTCGCTACAAAGTTCCCCGGTGCAATCACTGCTCCCGATTACCGTATGATCTTGGACCACGTTGACGCGGTGCTCATCGCGCTGCCACACCACCTCCATCGCGACGCCTCTGTGTTCTTTCTCGACGCGGGCAAACACGTACTCCTCGAAAAACCGATGGCTAACACCGAGCGCGAGTGCCTCGATATCATCGAAGCGGCCGAACGCGCCAAGCGAACGCTCATGATCGCGTATGTAATGCGATTTGACCCATGCGTGACGCGACTCCGCGAACTGCTCCAATCGGGTGAGTATGGCGAGTGCTTCCAACTTTCGATTTGGACGGAACAGCACACCGAACGCGAACCATCGAACTGGATGTGCCGCGCGGAGACTCTCGGCGGCGGTCAGTTGTTCTCGCACGGCTGCCACTACATCGATCTTTTGTTGTGGTATCTCGGTGAGCCGGTAAGCGGCGTGCACGTCGGAACGAATCTCGGTACGCCGTGGATGGAGATGGAGGGCACGAGCAACGTATCGATTCGCTTCGCAAACGGCGCGCTCGGATACCACTTCGGGACGTGGGGCGCACGCGGGACGCGACTCGGGTACTCATTCCACGCGCATTGCACCGAGGGTATGCTCGAATACCGTCGCTCGGACCCGTCATTTCGCGGGGAACGACTCATCTTTCACAGCGGTGGCCGGGAAGAGGTGTTGCTCAGCGCGGAGAACGCGAAGCCTACCCGCGACGAGATGACCCATTTTCTCGACTGCGTGGAAACTGGCGCGGAACCAATCACAAACGGGCGGGATAGTCTCGCTGGCCTGCAGGTAATCTGGCGGTTGTACGAAGCGGAACGGCGCGGCGAGCTTGCAGACCTGCGCGGTTTACGTTTGGAACGGGAGTAATTCGCTCGTAACTCGTTCATCAATACCGCTTGGTCTGGTCGGCGTCTTTGCCGATTTTCGGTATGCACTGACGCCACATGAAACCCCGCGTTTGCGCCGTAGATACGCGCTACCGAACCACCGAACCGGCACATGGTAACAAACGCACTTATCTCGAACCTGCAACATATCGTACCTGAATCGTGCGTTATCACGGACGACGCAACGCTCCGTCTGTACGCGTGCGACCGATCGAACCTTTCGTCAGTGCCCGGTATCGTTGTATTGCCTGCGACGGAAGACGAACTCGTCAAAGTTGTTCGCGCACTTGTCGAGGCGGAACTGCAACTGACGATTCGTGGAGGCGGCAGCGGGATTACCGGCGGCGCTGTTCCCGTCGAAGGTGGCGCGATCATCAGCACCGCGCGGATGTACGACCCCATCGAAGTCGACACGGACGCCGGAGTCGTCATTGCGCCCGCCGGCGCTCGCCTCATCGATATCGAACGCGTTGTTGCGAAACACGACTACCGACTTGGTGATCCTATCACAGGATTCGGTGTCGGCACCGTTGGCGGCGCGGTTGCGCGGAACAGCGACGGTATCGGCGGCCGAACGGGCACGCTTCACGGTCTCGTTCGCGGGATTCGAGGTGTCCTTGCCAATGGACAGATCGTCGAAGCGGAAATCGCGGGGCAACACGGACAGTCGCTCCACGGCGCGGCGTTGCTGATCGGCAGCGACGGTGGACTCGGCGTTATCTCCTCGGTTCGGCTCGCGATTCAACGGAAGATGTCCGCCGATCGGATCGTCATGGCGGGTTTCGAAAATGCGGTCGCGGCGGCCGAGGCAGGCGCAGCACTGATTACTGCGGGAGCATGTCCGACAATTGCCGATGTCTTTGATCGCGAAAGTTGGTCGCGGGCATCGACATGGCCTGCGGGTGAAGGCGTCGACGGCATGTTGCTCGTCTGGATTTCCGGTTTGGAGGCCGATGTCGACGACGAAGCCGCTTGGGTAATCGGCGTGTGTCGTGACTGTCACGCGTTACGCGCGAACGTTCTCGATGAAGACGGCTTCGCGGTGATTCGTGGCGCGTGGGAGGATGTCATCCGCGCGAACGACAACCGTCCCGAACGTGTGCCGATTGATCTGTCGGTGCCGGTACGGCGGATGCCTGAGCTTCTCCAAACACTCTACAAACGCGCGAACGAGCAAAATGTCTCGGTTTCTGGTATCACACGGATTGTGAGTGGCGCGGTCAACATGTACGCGATGGTAAACCCACGTGAGGACGAATCGGTCATACGTGCCGGTCACTTCATGGAAGAGATGGTTGAGTACGCCCACGAGCTCAACGGCCTGGGCATGGCGTTCCATGGCGTTGGGTTGCGGCGGATCGATCTTCTCGAGCACAATCGCCAGCAGAGCGACCTTGAAGTGCTGCGCAGTGTACGCGGAATATTCACCCCGACGGATGCGTTCTCCGTTCCGTTCGTGCCGCCACCACCAAAAGAACGGCGAGATCTACGCCATCGGACAGCGCGCGAACCAAAGATCGTCGCGGTTCGCGACGCGATCACTGCGCAACTCGAACACGCCGCTTCGGAAAACGAATCGATTCAAGTTCAAGTTTCGTCCTCACAGGTACTTTCGCAGGTGCTTCGAGCCACCGGCGCACATAAGATGACGACCGCGATACACGACCGACCGGCCGGGATGGCTGTCGATCTTTCGCTGAGCGAGCTGAAGCGGGTCATCAACTTCGATCCGAGTAGCCGCGTTATCTCCGTCGATAGTGGCATGCCGCTGAGTGCGCTTCGTGACATTGTCGCCGAGCATGGACTCTGGTTGCCGATTAGCCCGCTCATCGACCGTGGCACATCCGTCAGCGATTACCTCGCATGGTATCGAGCGGACAGTCGGTCGCTTGGGTGGGGGTCTACGGCGAGCCGCGTCGTCGAACTCACGGCGGTTGCAGGACGCGGCGATATTTTCTCATCCGGTGGACTCGCCGGCGTGCAGCACACTGGGCCGCGACTGGGCGAACTGTGTCTGGGAACGCGCCATCGGTACGCAATCATCACGAGGGCAGCGTTCGAGCTGGTTCCCGCGCCTGCCATGCGAGCGACGGTTCAAGCGGAGTTTTCAAAGGCTACCGATGCGGATGTTGCCGTGCAGCGTTGGCTCGGTCGAATCGAAGAAACGCCGAAATGCCGTCCGTCGGCCTGCTGCATTCTCATCGACGCCCACTACGACGAGGATGCGTCGATTCATCGGCAGGATATCCATGCTTTCGTCGAATTCGCCGGCGTGCAGTCCAGCGTCGAACGGCAGGTCCGCTGGGCGAGGCATATCGCCGATGAAGCGAAGGCGATAGACCTTCATGAAGCGGTCAACGCCGAATCCAATGAGTCGTGGTGGTTTGCGCGGACCCATTACCGCCAATGGCCGGGCGACCGCGGCGACGATGTATTGCATCTTGTTGTGTGGACTGGAATCGCCGGTTGGGCAGAGCTCGCACGAAAGATTCGACACGTCGTGCAGGTGCACAAATACGACTGCAAGCTCCTGATCGACCTCGGTGCGGGACGAATCGACGTCCTCGTCGATCGCGGCGCAATCGAACCGAGTCCGCTCGTACGCCTCGTAAGCGAGCTCGTTGAACGTTCGCACGCGATGCTGGAAGTCTGGTCGTCAGAGCTCGCTGGAAAGTGGACGGGTCCTGTTTCGCCTGCACTGGAAACAGTGCGGTCGGATCTGAAAGTAAACTTCGATCCGGCGGGCGTACTCCCCGCTGGTTGGGGTCGAAAGCTGGTGTGGTCGACACCGTTTGAATCACGTCGGACAGCGACGACCTCGTAACCCCGACCTACCTTCGCGCACTCCGGTCAGCTACCTTTTTTATTGATCCATCTTCCCTATCATTGAGCGCACGCGACGTAGAGCATAGTGTCGCGCAACTTCGGCAAGCAGATGAAAATCGCTATCCTCGGCACGGTTGTTTACGACGACATCATCACCCACCTCGGCGAGCATCGGCAGTCGTACGGTGGGATTACGTACAATGTGGCTGCGCTCGGGTCGCTCGTTGACGAGAACACGGAGCTTGTTCCGATCGCGCAGGTCGGCACCGACCGGTACGACGAAGTCGTCGAGCTGTTTCGGAGCTTCGGTCGGATTTCGACCGACGGTATGAATCGGATGCCGGACCGCAAGACGCCGATGGTCAAGCTGCGGTTCACGAGTATCACCGCGCGAACGGAGAATCTGCTTTACGTTCCGCCGCCGCTCACCGAGGATCAGCTTGCGCTCGCCGCGGAATGCGATATCGTGCTCGTGAATTTCATCACGGGTCAAGAGCTCGATGCAAACGCGCTGTACTCGCTTGGGCGGGATGTGAAGAAGCGCGACGGCCACCTGCACGTCGATATCCACAACAGCATCAGCGAGTGGACCGAGAGCGGCGAGCGTGAATTCGTCGGCCTCCGCGATTGGCGCAAGTGGGTAGCCCAGGCGACGACGGTTCAGATGAACGAGTTCGAAGTCGAGCACGTGCTGCATCGTCCGGTGCGCGGTTCGGACGAGTATCTCGCGGCGGCGGCTGAGATCGCCGCAGCCGGACCACGCGGCGTGATGATCACGCTCGGACCGCAGGGGAGCGTGCTCGCGTATCATCGCGATGACGGCATCTACGGCTGTGTGTGGCCCGCTGCCGATCTCGGCACGGTGATCGACACGACCGGATGCGGTGATTCGTTCAGCGCGGGATTTGTCTGGTTCTATTTGCAGAACCGCGACATGGTTTACGCGAACGCCGCGGCGAACGTCGTCGGCGACATCAACTGCATCACACCCGGGATTGGCAACCTGCAACGCGCCCGCGAAATGCCGGACCTGCTCCCACAGGCATTCGGCGAGCGCGTCGATCGGCTTACGAGCGGTTGGGTGGGGCACCGGTTGAGCGGCGAAAGTGAGGGGTAGTGAGCGCTTCGTCTACACGTCTCCGAGCGAAGCGAGGAGACGCGATATTGCGCTTTTGCCAGTACCGAAGCACTATTGAAAAGACACACGCATTCGCCATGGCGTTTCCTTTCCGTAATCGATAGCCGTCCGCGCTTCGACGGTTTAGATATACGTAACACATTCATTCGGTGTCACTTCGTTTTTCGTCCGCCGGTGATGTACGGAGGGGAACCACCATGGCCTACCGCACACGTTGTTTTCAGGTCGCGTTTCTTGCCGTTGCGTATGCGGCAAGCGTATCAACTGTCGGTGCCACCGACATATCGGGAACAATCAGTACAACCACCTGGACTGCCGCGAACTCCCCCTATCGAGTCATCGATACAGTCACGATCCCCTCTGGTGAGACACTGACCGTCGAAGCTGGCGTCGATGTACTCTTCGATGCCGATGTACAATTCATCGTGGAAGGCGCGATCCACGTATACGGAACGGAATCGGATAGTGTTCGATTCCTGAACGGCGCTGCCGACATGTGGCGCGGAATTCGGATCAGCGGCGGCGATAGCAGTTCGTTTGCGTTTACGCGAATCAGTGGTGGAAATGCACGCGCGACCGAAAACCAACGTGGCGGCGGTATCGGAGTGCTGGACACTGCGACGCGTCTGTATATGACGAATTCGGTCGTCGCGGGAAACAGCGCGGAGGTATACGGTGGCGGCCTCTGGAATTTCTACGCGACGACGAGGTTGGAGAAATGCGTTATCGCGTGGAATACGGGGCAATCGGGTGGCGGTGGTATCTCGAACTCCGTCGGAACGGTCATTCTCACGAACTGCACGGTCGCGAATAATTTCGCGTCAGCGAGTGGCGGCGGTTCGATGAATTTTTCTGACGGTGTAATGGTTGTTACAAACTCGATATACTGGGCGAATCAGGGCGTACAAGTATATCGATCCGGCGGATCGGTCACGACGGTGTATTGCGATATTCAGGGAGGGCGAACCGGCACCGGCAATATCGACGCGGATCCGCTTTTCCAGAACCCGAACGAGGGCGACTACCGCTTGAGAACCGGGTCACCTTGTATTAACAAAGGCGATCCGGCGTCACCGCTCGATCCAGATGGCACCCGGGCGGACATCGGCGCTTTTTACAAAACGAATTACGGTGACGCATCGGGCGACGGTACGGTCACCGCATATGATGCTTCCGTCGTGTTGTTATATGTCGTGCGAACTCTTGGCGAGATCAACCAACTCACCGCGGACGTCACTGGGAATGGAGTCGTTTCATCATACGACGCTTCGCACATCCTCGCGAGATCGGTCCACCCCGATTACGTGTTTCCGGTCGAAACGAACCCGCCGGGAAAGCTTGCGGTGCCACCGGTAGTCGCATGGGCACAGGACGATGACGTGTGGGAGCTCCGCTCGGATGCGACGTCGCCGTACGGTATAACGCTCGAGTTACGCATGGTGGTGGGTACGGAGGTACACAGTTCAGCGCTCCTCGCGAGTTCTCGTGATGGGGAGATCGTGCGCGTAGCCGTAGCCGGAATGGGCAACGAAAACGCGATCCTACGTGTGAGAGGTGAGTATCCGCCGATAGTCGTGTCCGCAACGTTCAACGAAATGCCGATATCAATCGCGACACCTATTCCATTTTCGCTCGCGCAGAACGCGCCGAACCCGTTCAACCCGGTAACCTCACTACGCTTCAGTATTCCAGAAGCGTGTGAGGTTCTTCTGGCCGTTTACGACCTGAGTGGCCGGCTCGTTCGGACGTTAATATCGAGCGAGCTCGCGGCGGGTCTACACGAGGTGATGTGGGATGCTCGCGATGATGCGGGTCGCGCCGTTGCGAGCGGGGTGTATGTGTACCGGCTGACGGCGGGGACGGATGTCGCGGTGCGGCGGATGACGTTGGTGCGGTGAATTCAACTCGTCGACTCGCTGAGTTCATTAAGGCGAAGCGGTCTAACCGCTTCGCCAACACGTCTCCGTGTGGAACGCGAGGAGACGCCCGGCGACTGAATCCGCGGGCTGTGATTGCTAAGTCCGCGAATTCAACCGCGCGGCGGTTTCGACGCGTGGCTCACAGCCGAAACCGGCGAAGGCAAAGCCTTCGCCCTAACGAACTCGAGCAAGCTCGAGTTCGCCGGATTGAGGCGCGCACCGGTCTTAAGGTACCCTTCCTGTATGAACTCGTACACTCCGATGGACGACCGTTCTGTGAGGAGGTCCTCCGTGACTGCCGACGCTTCCGCTTGCACACTCATCAGTTACATCGCACCCGCCGCACCGGCAACTCGACGCCGCGCGCGTGGCAACGAGCCGTTCCTCCGGCCGGAAATCGGCTTCACGCCGAAATGGTACCGCGAAAACGTTCCGTTCGACGACGGTCCCATCGATTTCGGCGAGAAGTGGCACACGGATCCGGGGTATCGCCGCAGGACGCTGATCGCGGCGCGCGCGGAACTCCGGCGTCGCTTCCCCGGAACGACGATCGGGCATATCGACGAGCCGGATCAGCCGCTCGACGTTCTCACGGGCACCTACGGCGGTTCGCTCATCGCCGCGATCTTTGGTGTGCCGATCGTTTGGGCGCGCGATAACTGGCCGAACGCCGCGCATCAATACCTCAGCGACGACGAAATAGCCTCGATCGAACCACCGGATCTCGACGCGAGTCCCGTGTTTCAAAACCTCATGCGGCAGGTTGATTGGATCGCCGACCGCGAGGGCGTTGTGACCGGATTCATCAACCCGCAGGGCATTCTCAACAACGCGCAACGGCTCCGCGGAGAAGCGATTTTCATGGATATGTTTGACAATCCCGACGGTTGCCGACGATTGTTCGACGTGATCGCTGAGACCATGATTGCGGTTGTTCGACGGCTGCACGCGCGTCAACGTGAGACCGGCTTTGATCCGCGGTTCTTCACCGTGTCGAACTGTCTCGTCAACATGGTCTCGCCGCGGCAATATCACGAATTGCTCCTCCCGTACGACAAAAAGATCGCCGAGGAATTCGGCTGTATCGGTATCCACAACTGCGCATGGAATGCGAACGGATACATGGACGACTATGCGACGGTGCCGAACCTCGGGTATATCGACATGGGCATCGATTCGGACCTGCGACGGGCGCGCGAGCTCGTCCCACAAGGCCGTCGCGCGCTCATGTACACGCCGATGGACGTCGCGAACAAGGGTTCCGCGGCGTTGCGTGCCGACTTCGAAAAAATCGCCGTGGAGTACGGACCGTGCGATATCGTTCTTGCGGACATTGAAGCGGGAACGCCGGATGCGCGTGTACGTGAGCTCGTGGACATCTGCGCGGAGATTAGCAGGGAACGATCGTAAAGGACTTCGCTTGACAGACACATCACGATCGGATAGTATTGTCTACATATAGGCGTATATGTAGAGATTATTATCCATAGCAGAGTGAATTCGTGACGAAAGCCCGAAGAAACAGCGTACAAGCCGCTGAACGAGTGTTCAAAGCTCGAGGCGGAATACTGAGAACTGCCGAAGCAATCCGGGCGGGGGTTCATCCGCGCACATTGTACCAAATGCGTGACGATGGCATCCTCGAACGGCTCGAGCGCGGGCTCTACCGACTCGCAAACCTGCCACCACTATCGCAGCCCGATCTCACAACCGTTGCAGCCAAAATACCTTCTGGTGTGATCTGCTTCGTTACCGCGCTTTCCTTTCATGGCATGACGACGCAGATTCCACGTGCTGTCGATGTTGCGCTTCTGCGAGGAAGTAGCCGCCCCAGAATACACCATCCGCCGATCCGCGTGTACTATTTCAGTCCGCTACCGTTTCGAGAAGGGATAGAGGTGCACGAAATCGATTCGGTAGCGGTACGAGTCTTCTCCAGAGAGAAAACACTCGCCGATTGTTTCAAATACCGACGTAAACTCGGGATGGATATCGTACTCGAGGCGCTTGGACTTTATACGAGGAGCGGTCGCACAGATATGAGTTCGTTGTTTTATTACGCTCGAGTGTGCAGAGTAGAGAAAATCATGCGTCCGTATTTGGAGACAATACTACAGTGAAGAACGTTGCTGCGTCTGTGAGGAGTCGATTACTCAATTACGCACGCCAAACGAATCGCCCATTTGAGGAATTACTAACCTACTTCGCGATGGAACGGTTTCTCTACCGTCTTTCCGTTTCTCCGTCCCGCAATCGGTTCATTCTCAAAGGCGCTCTTTTATTCACCGTTTGGGATATATCGCCGGCTCGTACAACTCGTGACATTGACCTTCTCGGATATGTTGATAACGACCTTGAAACCGCTCAACACGTTGTACGAGAAGTGTGTCTGCAGGAAGTAGAACCGGATGGTATTGAGTTTGATCTCACATCAATTCGCGCGGAACGAATCATCGAACGCGCCGCGTACGAAGGTGTTCGAGTACAGTTTCGCGGACGTCTTCTAACAGCGGATATCGCGATGCGGTTGGATATTGGTTTCGGAGACGTTGTGTATCCCGATCCGCCGTATATGAGTCTCCCGACGTTGCTCGACATGCCGGCGCCATTGCTTCGTGGCTACACGTGCGAAAGTGTTATTGCGGAAAAGTTCGAAACCATGGTAAAGCTCGGCGAGTTCAACAGTCGCATGAAAGATTTCTACGATATATGGCGATTGTCGCGGCAATTTGATTTCTCCGCAAAATATCTCGGCGATGCAATACAACGGACTTTCGAGCACCGTAAAACGGTCATACCAGACGATCCGGTACCGTTGCGAAGCTCCTTCGGTAAGCGACGGGAAAAACAGGAACAGTGGCGAGCTTTTTCCAGGAGACAACGACTCGGACCGGTGCCCGACGAATTCGCCGTTGTGATTAGCGATATTCGATCATTTCTCGAACCGATCATCACAAACCTCGAGATGGTGAAGCATTCGCGTCTCTACTGGGCTGCTCCGGGTCCGTGGAGCTGATGCATCAGCTCCGCGCGAACATAAACGACTTCGCTTGACCTCGCGATTCGGCTCCCGTACTTTTTTCTACGTTCGACGACACGGCCTCCGCAATCTACGGAGGCCACTTTCTTTTGGGCTGAATCCATGGCGACAACGAACCACGAACGCGTGCTCGTGCTCGATTTCGGCGGGCAATACTCACACCTCATTGCGAACCGCGTGAGACGGCTCAAGGTCTACTCAGAAATCGTGCTGCCATCGACCGCACCAGCGGACCTCGACGGCGTGAAGGGGCTGATCTTTTCCGGTGGCCCGTCATCGGTGTACGACGCGCATCAGCCGCCATTCGACCCGGCGTGGTTCACGGTCGGGCTGCCGACGCTCGGTCTCTGCTACGGGCACCAGCTTATTGCACGACATTTCGGCGGTGAGGTTGGAGCTGCTGGCCAGCAGGAATACGGCATCGCGCAACTGCAAATC
This sequence comes from uncultured bacterium, assembly GCA_964635955.1. Lineage (GTDB taxonomy): Bacteria > Latescibacterota > MWCZ01 > MWCZ01 > MWCZ01 > CAZWQW01. Next base: position 14,415 of record CAZWQW010000036.1, read on the forward strand.
GAGAATCCGGTCGGCATTCTCCACGATATGGGGCCAACCGAGCGCGTCTGGATGAGTCACGGCGACTCGGTGACGAGGCTCCCGGATGGCTTCGTCGGGCTCGCATCTACTGACTCATGTCCGATTGCCGCTATGGGCGACGTCGAACGGCATATCTACGGGCTCCAGTTCCACCCGGAAGTGACGCATACGCCGCGCGGCATGGAGATCCTCGATAACTTCCTGACGCTGTGCGGCTGCGAACGCACGTGGACCATGGCTCAATTCATTGAAGATTCAAAACGCCGCATCATCGAGCAGGTCGGCGACCGCAACGTATTCCTCCTCGTATCGGGCGGCGTGGATTCGTCGGTTGCGTTTGTCCTGCTCACGGACGCGCTCGGAAAGGATCGCGTCATTGGGCTTCACGTCGACAACGGATTCATGCGGAAGAACGAGTCGGCGCTCGTCAAGCGTGCGCTCGAGGCCGCCGGATTCGACAATCTCCACGCAATCGACTCATCGCAGGAGTTTCTTGATGCCGTTGCCGGCGTATGCGATCCACAGCGAAAACGGCAGATCATTGGCGACACATTCATACGCGTGCAGCAGGAAGCGGCGGAACGGCTTGGCCTCGCCGGTGAACGCTGGATACTCGGGCAGGGCACACTCTATCCGGACATCATCGAGTCCGGCGGCACTCGACACGCGGCAGTGATCAAGACGCACCATAACCGCGTCGACATCATCTGGCAAATGATCGAAGAAAATCGCGTCATCGAACCGCTCGACCAGCTCTACAAGGACGAAGTGCGACAGGTCGGACGGCAACTCGGTATCGCGGAAGACCTCGTCCGTCGCCATCCGTTCCCGGGACCCGGACTCGCCGTGCGTTGCCTTTGCTCCGACGGGAATGACGAACCGATCGGCGAGAACAGCCGCGCGAAGGCACGCGACATCGCCGCGAAGTTCGGTCTGACGGCGGATATCCTGCCCGTGAAGAGCGTCGGCGTGCAGGGCGATTCCCGAACATACGCACATCCGGCCGTCGTTATGGGAAACGCCGATTGGGATACGCTCGAACGCGTGTCGACGGCACTGACGAATGGTGTGCGCGAGGTCAACCGCGTCGTATGGCTCGTTCGCCCATCACCGACAAACGCGATCGTGTCGAACCTTCACGTGCGCGCGCGAACACTTGTCAAGCCGCGCCTCGATCTGCTCAGGCAAGCTGACGACATCGTCATGCGCACGCTCGATGCGGACGGTCTCATGGATGACTTATTCCAGTTCCCGACGATTCTCGTGCCACTTGGTGCAACTCCGGAAGGCGAGTCCATCGTGCTGAGACCGTTGGAGTCAACCGACGTGATGACCGCACGGTTCGCGCCGCTTCCGATTGAGACGCTGAACCATATCGCGGACAAGGTCGCTGCGCTGCCGGGAATCGAAGCGGTGTTCTATGACATTACGCACAAGCCACCGGCTACGATGGAGTGGGAATAAGCACATGCCGAATCGAGCAATAGCGGAGAATCCGCTCGATCTTCTCATGTGGCGCGCATCGGATCTACATCGGCAGGGAAAGTGGCTGTACGCCGCGCAGATATACCGCCAGATCACCGAAGAGTATCCCGATCACGCGCCGGCTTGGGTGTACCTTGCCGAACTCTATATCGCACGCGGCCAATATCGCGCCGCGCGAGATGTCCTCAACGGCGGCCTGATCGAATGCGCCGGTGACGTACGCCTGAATCTGACGCTCGGGAATGTCTATCTCGAGGAAGGTGATTTCGACCGCGCTGTAGCGTGCTACCGCGCCGTGCTGAACGAAGACCGAGGTCATCCGAAAGCGCTGCACAATATCGGACTCGCGTTCGCCCGTACGGGTCGAAACGCCGAGGCAATCGCATACCTAACGAAGCTCGCCTACTCGCGACCGGACTACCCCGGCCTCGCGGAGCTTCTCGGCGGCACATACCTCGCCGTGGGGCAAATAGACCGCGCGCTGAACGTGCTTCTTCCCGCCGAGGAGCGCGACCCCGACAACGCGCTGCTACGATATCTTGCGGGGCTCGCGTTCGCAGGCATGGAGCGTTGGGCGGAAGCGACGCAAAGGCTTCGCAGGGCAAACGCGCTGAAGCCGGACGACGCTGAGACGATGCGCGCGCTCGGCTGGGCGTTGTTGAAGCTACGGAACCACGAAGAAGCCGAAGTCTGGCTCCGACGCGCGGTTGACGTGCGACCCGAGTTCCTCTTTGCGCACATGAATCTCGCGGTGCTCTACCTTATGTCCGACCGTCCGGACGAGGGATGGGAAGCGCTCGAGCAGGTACGGCGACTGGATCCGGAGAACGAACGGCTCGCTGCGTTCATGGATCGGTGGAACGAGGCGGGGGAATTGCCGGACATCGCAGTGATCGAGGGAACCTATGGAACACGTCGTACGAATTGAGATGAACCTCACCGGCGACGCGGCCCGGCTCTACAAGATATTCGCGGACTCGGTCGACTCGGTGACGCCAAGCGACTTCAACCGTGCCGTGCTGGAAACCGGTGTTGTACATCACGCGCTCATGCTGGCGGCGTTGGAGATTATCCCGAACAACCGTCACGATGAGCTGTACGAGATCATCGAACGAATGAGCGATAAGACCATCATGCGCGACCTCTTCGAACAGGCGCGCGACTATTGGGAAGGCTGGACGGAATCCGGCACGATCGAACCCGAAAGCTTCGGGCCGAAGAACCCGGAATCATAGATCGAGGGAGAATCAAATGATCACCATTGAGCATGTGGCGTATGCGGCAGAGAACACAACCGAACTTGCGCACTGGTATCGCGATGTTCTCGGTTTCGAGATCGTCTACGAAAGCGCCGGTGAACCGAAGGCGTATTTCGTGCAGGACCCCAACGGCATGGCAATCGAAGTGGTTCCGCCGGGAACCGATGGGAAGACGACCGACGGCGTGGCGAATCACCTCGCGCTATGGGTGGATGACTTCGACGCGGCGAAGAAGCAACTGCAAGCGAAGGGCGTCGAGTTCGAACCGGAAGCGGCGAACGCGTTCTTTGGCGGAACCCGCATCGCGTTCTTTACCGATCCGGCCGGACACCGCGTTCAGATCATCTGGCGGAAACAGCGACTACCGAATCAGCGCTAATCCAACACGCGCCAATTAGACAACGAGGGAACACGAATCATCGTGTCCCCTCGTTTCGTTTTCTCACACCGGACGACTCCGGCCTTCCTTCCGCACTGTTTCGAGCACCTCCAGCATGTCCATGACCACATCGCATTGGTCGAGCCAGATGTTTTCCCGCTCGCAGGGATCAGTCTCGAGATTGTAGAGCTGACCGCGCGGACCACCCGGAATCGGCTCTTCGCTACGCGGTTCCGAGAATCCGCCGGAGCCAAGCCCGTCGACCATCTTCCATGCGCCGCTACGAACCGAGAACATCCCCTGCGCCGAATGGTGGATTACCGGTGGACGGATCGGTTCGTCGACGTTGTCCTCGCCAACGAGTGCCGCGCGGACGCTGAAGCTGTCCTCCGCAGCGTCGTTCGGAAGCTCGGCGCCGACGATATCCGCGCACGTCGCGAAAAGATCGACGAGGCAGAACGTCTGATTCGACGTCGAACCGGGCGTGATGTGCCCCGGCCACCGCGCGACGAACGGTTCGCGATGCCCGCCTTCCCAGATATCGGCCTTCTGACCGCGCCAATCGCCGTTCGGCTTGTGACCCCAGTCGCGCCCTTCGAAGTCGACGTTGCGGGATCCGTTGTCGCTTGTCACCATGATGAGCGTATTCTCGGCAAGACCGTGCCGGTCCAGCGCGTCGAGCACCTGTCCGACCATCCAGTCCACCATCCATACCATATCACCGCGCGGACCCGCCTTCGTCTTGCCGGCAGCGAAATCCGGCGGGAGATTCGGACGGTGCGGTGCCGCCGGAGTCAGATAGAGGAAGAACGGATTGGGAGAACCCGCGCAACGGTCGATGAACGCGACGGCCTTTTCAGCGAATCGCACATCAACGAGGTCGTCGCGCCAACCCGGCGACATCATGCCCGGGCGTTGTTGCGGCGCGCGATTTTCCTTGGGGCGATCCGGCGGATCAACACAGCGGTCGTTCTCGATGAAGCAGTACGGCGACATATCGAGTGAGCCGGATATGTTGAACGAATAGTCGAAGCCGAGTGTGGTCGGCCCGTTTTTCACGGGCACCGTGTAGTCGACGTCGAATCCGTCGTCGCGCTCACCCTCTTGGATGCTGTGCTGCTCTTGAAGAATCGAGCCGTCCTTCTTCGTCCACGTGAGTCCGAGGTGCCATTTACCGACGGATGCTGTGGTGTAGCCGTGCTGTTTGAGGAACGATCCGACCGTCGGGCGATCCGGTTCGATCAGCGGCGAACCGAATCCACCGAGTACGCTGTGTTTGAGCCACGTACGCCAGCAATACCGCCCGGTCACAACACCGTAGCGACTCGGCGTGCAGACCGCCGATGGCGAATGCGCATCGCGAAACTGAATACCCTCGGCAGCGACGCGATCCATGTTCGGCGTGGAGATCTTCTTCGCGCCGTAACAACTCAGGTCTCCCCAGCCCATGTCGTCGGCCATGATGAAGATGATATTGGGATTCGCCATATCGTTCGTCTCCTCGGTTCGGTCCTCGATTGCTCCGTGGATTATTCCCACTCGGTCATGCCGCCGAAGCGCTCCCGCGCCGCCGCCCCAAACTCCACCGCAGCGTCGTTCATGGCGCGGAGTGATTCGTCGAGCGACCGCCCGGCCGATTCACGTGCCGCGCGGATAACGGTGCGGCATTCGTTTGTGTCCATGAAACGAGCCGCGTCGAGGAGGTCGCGCGTCGCTTCCTCTTCGGGGATCACGAGGAATCCGTGCTTGTCGGCGTGTATGAGCTGCCCCGGCGCGACTTTCCGACCGAACACCTCGACCTCGCATCCCCATTCGACAGGCCACGAGTGCGCATGACCGACGCTGAGTCGTCGCGCGATTGCTTTGAGACCGGCGTTTGCCATCTCGTCGATATCACGCACTGCACCATCGGTCACCGTGCCAACGCATCCGAGCGCGCGATGGTTATTCGCGTTCACCTCGCCCCAAAACGCACCGACAGTGCGCGGCTTATCGAGGTCCTGTACGACAACGATCTTCGGACCGGGTACACTCGCAACGTACGCGCGGTAGTCAGTCCACGCGCCGCGATTTCGCTTGTGTGCGCGATTTGACGGCTCGATCGTGAGTGTCACCGCCCAACCGACCATCGGCCCCATCTGCGGCATGAAGTCGCGCGTCTCTTCGATATTGAAGCCGTCCGCAGCGCTGTCGTACTGCGTGATCTGCTCCCAGCCGTTGTAGATCGTCGGAGTGTTCCAACGCTTCATTTCGAGCAGTTCGCTGTGCGTGATTCGTTCCGCCATGCCGTATCCTCGATTCGCTTATCCGTTCAACCGGTAAATGCGCTCCGCGTTCCCGTGAAAAACAGCGTGGAGTTGTTCGTCTGTCGCCGATTTGAGTGCGCCGCACACTGTGTCAAACCACTCGCGATAGGTGCCGGTGCGGAGTATTACCGGCCAGTCGCTTCCGAACATGACGCGGTCGTACCCGAA
>CAZWQW010000036.1:20132-22664 GCA_964635955.1 uncultured bacterium
CGACAGAACTCCGCCGGATCGCCTTCGGTCTGAATGAGCCGCCGGATACCGCGCACCAGCGGAAGTTCGCGGAGTTCATCGAGCACAGTGTCAACCCGTTGGGGATCTTCAAGCGGTGCATCAGCGATCACACATGCAACTCGCGGGTCGGTTGCGTGTAACTCGTGTGCCCAGCGCGCCTCGTCGACCGCTTGTTCGGGTAACGCGGCAGCCTGCATGAATATGAGCTTTTCAACGGGAAGACCGTCAATCGCCGCGGCGAAATCGTGTGGAAGGTAGTCGCGTTCGAGCAGCTCGTTTCCGTCGAGCCACGTGTACCGAAAACGGTCCAGCGACCAGAGGTGAATGTGGCTGTCGATTATCGATCCAGTGTATGTCATGCGAGTCCTTTTGCTCGGTATCACCAGCTCCAGCGCATTCCTTCGTCGACCATGGCGAGGTAGTTGTCCACGGGGATGTAGTTCGCGACGCTGTTGCCGGTGCCGAGGCAGTAACCGCCGCCCGGTTGGCAGACGTCGAGCGTCTCGCGAACCCGCTGACGAATGTCCGCCTCACTCGCGCGGCAGAGGAAGTCTACGTCGATGCCGCCGAGCAGCGCGATCCGCTTCCCGATCGTCGGCTTCAGGTCGCGGACGTCCTCGATGGTGTCCTCGAAGCTGTGTTTTGCGTCGATCTTTACGTCATCAAGCAGGTCGGGGTAGATCTCCGTGAGATTCCCACACGAGTGGAGGAGATACGGGCGACCCGCCGCGTGCGATAGTTCAGCGAGCATTTTGTGACCGGGCAGGACGAACTCGCGCAGGTCATCCGGGCTGATGAGCGTGCCCGAGCGGAACCCCATGTCGTCGGAGCCCCAGATCGCTTTTACGCGGTCGAACTGAAGGAAGAACTCCGTCTGCTGTCGATGATACACCATGAGTCGGTCGGCGATGGCTTTCACGAGCGCGCGGTCGTCATGCAGCATGTAGCCCAGCGTTTCGTAGCCCATGAGCCACGTAAGAAACTCGCAGAAGTGACCGGTGCCGCTTGCAAGCACGCACATATCGTCGGGTAGGTTCTTCTCATACCATTCGAGGAGTTGCGCGTTCTCCGGCGGAACGGGATCCGGCCACTCGTAGCGTTCGAACTCCTCCCACGACGTGATCGGGCCGGTATGCTCATCCTGATACGTACGACCGCCGCCGCGTGCGAGGTCTGCCGTGTCGGAAACAACCTGCGTGTGAAATGGCACAACAAGACGGCCGGACCGCGTGCGCGCGTAGTCGAAGCCGACGAATCGCTGCACGGCGAGGTATTTCCGCGTGTCGTACCACTCATCGGCCGGGTCGAGATCGTTGTACAGGCCGTATCGCTCGCCGATTGCGTCCTGTATTTCCTGATCGAGAAAAAGCTCGATGTGGTAGACGCGATCGGGTTCGCCTCGCCGCATGATCGTGTCGATGAGGCCTTCCCAGTTGGGACGGTGTGGGCGGTCGACTCCTGCAAATGTGCGCATCATACAGGTTTTCTCCGTTGGGATCGTTAGACCTCGAGCATGGCACCGCGCTCGATGACCGTTTTCCTGACGTCCTGCGGATCGATATCGCGCGGGTCACATCGGCCTGCAACTGCCATCGCGGCGGCGATTCCCGCTGCCTGCCCCATCATGGACGCACTCGTCGATACCCGCGCGGACGACAGCGCCAGTTGGTCGGCGGAGAAGCATCGCCCCGCCATCATGAGGTTGCGTCCGTCGCGCGCGATAAGACTTCGCATCGGAATCTGATAGGGCGGCACGGCGAGCTCGCTCAGGTGCCCCGGCACACCCTCCGTGCGCTGGATGATGTACGTTCGCTTGTCGTCGTCGGGCTTGTGCCCATCGAGGTAGAACGTCCCGCGCGCGACGCCATCGTCGAACGCGGCTCCGGCACGAAGCTCATCCACGGTGAGCACGTAATCGCCCATGATTCGACGACCTTCGCGTATGCCGATGATCGGCGAACAACGGTCGTATTTCCACGGCCGCTTTTCGACGCGCTGATGATAGTCGAGCACCTGCATCATCCGACGACGCGCGCGGATTTCGGCGGCGGTCATGGACTCGGTGTCGGTTGAGTCGAACATCGGGATTTTCACCTTTATCCCTTTGCCGCCTTCGCCATTCGGCCAAACGCTCACCATGGGCAAGTCGTCCGCGGAACGAATCTCGTCGAACCATCCCGGCGGGACCTGCGGGTCGCGCGGTGAGTCGAATTCGCGTACGAAGTACATCATGGACATCGGCAATTGGAGATCGTCTTCGGGGCGTCCCTTCATCGTTTTGAATCCGGCCATGTGCGCAAGTTGCCCTTCGCCGGAACAGTCGATGAACTGCTTCGCGCGCAGCGCTTCGGGTCCCGATTGGCCGCATACGACGCACTCACGGAGCCGACCATCGGTGACTGACGCGTCGACAAATCGCGTGTGGAGCAGCAGCTTGACGCCGTGCTTCAGGAGCATTTCTTGGAGCACGACGGCGAGGATCTCATGGTCGAATACGCGACTCGATTTCAC
>CAZWQW010000036.1:22764-25168 GCA_964635955.1 uncultured bacterium
GCGTTCCGCATGTGCGCGGGCATGAGTGTGTAGTTGTAAAGCGGTGTGTTGTCCGGTGTGCGCGGACCGCGCATGTAGACGTAGCGCCCGTCGGTGACATTCACCTGGGCACCGTGCATGCCGAAGAGACCGGCTTCACGGACGGGTGTATCGTTCGCAATGGTTTCACGGAGCGGAACGCCTTGCATGTCCTTCGGACGGTCGATGTCGAAGAACTCGAGCAGCGTTGCCGGCAGGTCGATGGTTTGCACGAGCGATTGACGTCGTTCGCCACGTTTTTTCGAACGGGGATCCCATATAAACAACGGCGTATGCGCGATCTCGTTGTAGAATGGCATCGCGCACTTCGCCCACCAGCCATGCTCGCTGAGAAGGAATCCGTGGTCGGTGTTGACGATGAGCATCGTGTCGTCCCACATATCCAACTCATCCATGAGATCGAGCACGCGACCGAGGTAGTCGTCGCACATGCTGTGAAGCGCTGCACTTTCGTAGCGCATGTGTTCGACTTCTTCAGGGGATTCATCAACCTGCTTATACTGCGGCCAATCGAAGTGCTTCCCCTTGTATGCGTGCGGGTAGAGTTTCTTGTATTTCTCGTGGGTGAAAAATGGTTCGTGTGGATCGAATGTCTCAATATGCAAGAACCAGTTGTCATCGTCGGCGTTACGCCGCATGAAGTCGAGTCCGCCGGACATGGTCTTGTGTTGCGGCGTGTCCTCCGGCGTTCGCATGAACGAGCGATTGACCCAGTCCTGCCGCCAGAATCGATCCGCTCGTCGTCCGACAGATTCTGGGATTTCAGGGTCGCGAACCTGCCCGATCCACGGTTCACCTTCCTGCCCACGGGAAGCTTCCCACGTCGTGTATTTCGTGTGGTAGGAAGCGCCGCCCTCTTCCCAGTAGTGGTAGTGATCACTCACGAGGTGGGTATAGACGCCGTTCTCCTGCATGAGTGATATTGCGGAGTCGTCGAACGGCTCGAGCGGACCCCACGAGCGATGGAGAAAGTTGTACCGTCCAGTGTGGAGTTCGCGTCGCGCCGGCATACACGGCATGCTACCGACGTAGGAGCGGTCGAACGTCACCGCGCGCTCGGCGAGTCGCGCGAAATTGGGTGTGTGAACCCAGTCCGCGCCGTACGGTTCGAGCATGCGACGGTTGAGGGAGTCGTACATGACCACGATGGCTCGCATGGCGGACACTCCTGTGGCGAAGGTGCGTATAGCGTGCTTATGTAGTAATGTAGAGAAGCGAGGTATCCGGTCGCTACCCAGCGCGGGATGTGTGGAGTGGGGAGTTGGATGGGGTGACCCCGGAACGCCCGCCGCGCTGCCAGTGTTTTTCACCGTGAAGGTTTACTTACCTCGACCTGACTTCGGGAGGGCACATAGATGCGTGTAGCAGTATTCAGCACCAAGTCATACGACCGCGAGTTTCTCGGCGCGATGAATGAGGAGTTCGGACACGAGATCGACTTCTTCGAGGCTCCGCTGAACAGCGAAACCGTACCACTCGCGGAGGGGTACCCGGCAGTCTGCGCTTTCGTAAACGACGAACTCTGTAAGGAAACCGTCTGCCGACTGAACAAAGGCGAGACGCAACTCATCGCGCTGCGGAGCGCGGGGTTTAACAACGTCGATGTGGATTCGGCAGCGAAGTGCGGCGTGACCATCGCGCGCGTGCCGGCATACTCACCGAACGCCGTTGCCGAGCACACCGTCGCGCTCATGCTCATGCTGAATCGGAAGATCCATCGAGCGTACCAGCGGGTCGCCGAGCATAATTTCTCGCTCGAAGGTCTCATGGGATTCGACATGTTTGGAAAGACCGTGGGGATCATCGGCACGGGGAAGATCGGCGTCACCGTCGCGCAGATTCTCAACGGGTTCGGCTGCAATCTCATCGCATACGATCCATACCCCAATGACGACGCGCGGAAACTCATGACCTATGTCGATCTCGATGAATTGCTTTCCCAGTCCGATATCATCACGCTGCACTGCCCGCTGACGCCCGAAACGCACCATCTCATTGATGCTGCGGCAATCGACAAGATGAAAGACGGCGTCATGCTCATCAACACGAGTCGTGGTGCTGTTATTAAGACGTCGAACCTCATCGAGGCGCTCAAGGAGCGGAAGTTTAGCCACGTGGGCCTCGATGTCTACGAGGAGGAGGAAGGGGTCTTCTTCCGCGATCTTTCGAGCGACATCATCGAGGACGATCAGCTCGCGCGACTTCTCTCATTCCGGAACGTGGTGATCACGAGTCATCAGGCGTTCTTCACCATCGAAGCGCTCAAGTCCATCGCGCGGACGACGCTGGAAAACATACGCGACTTCGAGCGCGGCACGCTCGCGGAAAACCGAATCGTCAAGCGGGAAGATGTGAGAGATTGAGC
>CAZWQW010000037.1:0-5523 GCA_964635955.1 uncultured bacterium
TATCGCATCTTTCACTAAGGTCTCAGGTGTCGCAAACGAAACTCGGGTTCCAACGAATCAACATCCCGCTATTCGTATTTGCGCTTTATGCGATACTTCTGACACACCCTTCTCCGATTCAGTCTCTTGAATGGACCACCCGCACGGCGTCGTTCGTGAGTTCTCCGACGGGTACCATGGATAGCACGTTCCACACGAGCGGATCGATTCTCCTGAGCGCGGGTATTCGCACCACCGACGTCGATTACCACGTCATCGCTGTATACTCCGCATTGCGTGGGGCAATGCGTGCGGGTGTAGTCCATACCGGCGCATTACTCGTTGAGGTCTCCACACACGAGCTATTCGGTTTCGAACGTGTCAAAGCATTCGGCAGCAGCGGCGTAGGGTTCCGACGCCTACACGAAGGACATTTCGAACGGGATATCTCGCTTTCTGCACCGCGAAATATCGTGTACGAACGAACAGGCATCGACGAACCTGTCTACGACCTCGTGTGGCGTGCAGGTCTCCGTCTTGCGATTATCAAGCGACCACGTTGGAGTTTGGACACCGAGGTAGCATACCATGGAGCCTACGGCCTCAATCAACCTGCCGGAACGAATCTCCACATGCGCGCGGACGAGATGTATCAGGTTGGTATCGGCGTAACTTTTCTCCATCTTTAGATGTTTCCTTCTCAGCACGAATATTGTTCACGCAGAGAACACCAGCCCATTCGACACGCAAGCGAAACACACCGAGGACGGAATGCCAAAGAGAACAGACATACATCGGATCATGTTGATCGGCTCCGGTCCGATCGTCATCGGTCAGGCATGCGAATTCGATTATTCAGGCACACAGGCATGTAAAGCGCTCAAGGCTGAAGGTTTCGAGGTCGTGCTTGTCAATAGCAACCCCGCAACCATCATGACCGATCCCGAAATCGCCGACCGCACGTATATCGAACCGATTACCGCCGAAATCTGCGAAAAGATCATTGCCCGCGAACGACCTGACGCGCTCCTGCCGACCGTCGGCGGTCAGACCGGTCTGAACGTATCCGTACAACTCGCTGAATCGGGTGTCCTCGATCGCTACGGCGTCGAGTTGATCGGTGCAAAACTCGGCCCGATTCAGAAAGCCGAAGATCGCAGACTCTTCCGCGAAGCGATGGAGAAGATCGGTGTCGATCTTCCGCGAAGTGGCTACGCGTACTCTCTCGAAGAGGCAAAGGCGATTGTCGAATACACAGGGTATCCCGCGATCATCCGACCGTCATATACACTCGGCGGAACAGGTGGCGGCATCGCGTATAATGCCGAAGAATTCGAAGAAGTAGTTACCGCCGGTATGGACCTCAGTCCGGTCCACGAAGTCCTTGTGGAAGAGTCAGTGCTCGGCTGGAAGGAATACGAACTCGAGGTGATGCGCGACTTCAACGATAACGTCGTCATCATCTGCTCGATCGAGAATTTCGACCCGATGGGCATCCACACCGGCGACTCGATCACCGTCGCACCGGCGCAAACCCTCACCGATAAAGAGTACCAGAGGATGCGCGATCAGGCGATCGATATCATCCGCGAGATCGGTGTAGAAACCGGCGGTTCGAATATCCAATTCGCGAACGACCCGAAAACCGGCCGAATGGTCGTCATCGAAATGAACCCACGCGTTTCCCGGTCATCCGCACTTGCGTCTAAAGCAACCGGCTTCCCGATTGCAAAAATCGCCGCGACACTTGCCGTCGGATATACGCTCGACGAGATACCAAACGACATCACACGCGTCACACCCGCCTCGTTTGAGCCGACAATCGACTACTGCGTCGTCAAGATTCCGCGATGGACGTTCGAAAAATTCCCCGGCGCCGATCCACGCCTCGGTGTGCAGATGAAATCGGTCGGCGAAACGATGGCGATCGGACGGACCTTCAAGGAAGCGCTCCAGAAAGGTCTACGCGGACTGGAAATCGATCGCTACGGTCTCGGGTTCGACGGCAAAGATCGCCCCTACAAAGGCGAAAACGCTGCCGAGCGTATCCGGCACGATCTCTCCGTCGCTACCGCCGATCGCATCTTCCACATTAAAGAAGCGCTCGAGTTTGGACTCACCGTCGAAGAGATCGCCGATCTGACGAAAATCGATCCGTGGTTCCTTTCGAACATGAAGGAAATCGTCGACTACGGACACGAGCTCAGCGATCTCGTCGCGTAATAACTATACGGTTTACCGATTAGGAAGCCGCGCAACTGCACATACGGCAGTTGCGCGGCTTCTTTTTCATGACAATCCGCCAATATGGCATCTCTCTTCCCGTATGACAGGCGCTCGCTCTTTCTAACCTTTGCACGTTTTCGTTTTCTTGGTTTTTACAGAACCGGCGTAATCTCCCTTCCCACCGAGGTTTTGCGCTGTACACTCTGTCCCGTAGTAGCAATTGGCACGACGGTTGCAAACGATTCTATGCGACGACGCGAACGATCGGCGAATCGGTGACCGTGTCGAAGAATCGTTACGTGCAAAACCAGACAACACTTTTTCAACTCACTACTCACGTGGAGGTCGTAGATATGACTCTTGTTCGCTATTACCCGACGGCTCGTTTCCCCTACGTTCGCAACAACGAGCTTTTCCGCGGTTATGACCACAGCGAAGTCGCTGACTGGGAGCCTCGCGCCGACGTTATCGAGCGCGAAGACGCATACGAAGTGAGTGTGGAACTCCCCGGTGTTGACAAAGACGCCGTTGAGGTGACCTTTGAGAAAAACACACTCACGATCACAGGAAAGCGCGAAGCCGAGAACGACGAGAACGCACGGTACTACCGTCGTGAGCGTCGATATGGGACCTTCCGTCGGTCGTTCCGCGTACCTGAGCGTGGTGTCGACGGCGACAAGGTTCGTGCCGCATATAACAATGGGGTACTGACGCTTACACTTCCGAAGGCCGTAGAGGTTCTTCCGAAGAAAATCGAAGTTACCGGCTGACACTCATCTGTCGGTCGCAGACGCGGCCGTTTACATAGAGCGTGACGATACGCGGCGCTGACGGCGCGCTGAACAGACTCTCGTCACGCGATCAAACGAGCGGCGCACTCATTCGGGTGTGCCGCTTTTTTGTGTGGACGCACGTCTAACGCGCGTCGGTCGATTAGTCCGTCTGGCACCAACCGTTTCGCGCAAACACCCTATCTATCGTCAGTCAGTCGTCTGATACTGGACAGAAGCCACTTTTTTAAGTAAAATATGTGGAAAGTAGTTTGTTTCGCTCCTACGCACATCGGGGAGTACATCGATGGATTTCGAACGTCCGAAGAATACGCGTGAACATATCATATTCGAGTTGAAACGTGCCGGCACTCTCACAACGAAAGAGCTTGCGGAAACGCTCGATATCTCGAATACCGCGATACGACAAGTACTCAATGCGCTTCAAGCAGAACAACTCGTCGCCGCACACACCGTGCGTCAACCGCAGGGGCGACCGAGCTATGTATATTCGCTCACACAACGCGGGCATGAGCTTTTCCCGGACGCATACGACACGCTCGCGCAAGAGTTACTCGACACGGTTCGCGAACTTGGCGGCGAGGACATGGTGCGTGAGCTCATGGAGAAGCAGATCGAGAAGAAGGAAGAGCGCTACCGCGTATTGGTAAACGGCCGATCCCTACTCGAAAAGCTTATTCAGTTGCGGGAGTTGCGCCAACAAGATGGCTACATGGCGGAAGTCGTTGAGAAAGACGGCGACCGTGTCGCGCTTCGTGAATACAACTGCCCGATACTCCGCATCGCGAAGGATCACCCGCAGTTGTGCGTACACGAACTCGAGCTAATGGAACGACTCCTCGGGGTGAATATCGAACGCACTCATCACATTCTCTCCGGCGAACACTTCTGCTGTTTCGAAGTATCGGAAGGTGAGAAAGAAAAGCCAATTGTGATCGAAACCCCAACAAAAAAACGGTAAACTGTCAACTGCTCGGTCCGACGGCGATCGCGCCGAGCATTTCCTTTCTTACCGTAACTCCGATCTGCTCGCCGTCGCCGTTTGTCGCGCTTACCTGTACTCGCCCCTGCGCATCAACCGAGAACTTCGCATCGATTTCGCGTATCGCCGCACCGGTTAACCGAATCGGCCCGATTCCGATCGCCTGGATTAGCTCCGATTTTTCGATCTCCTCGCTCAAACCGACGTATAGGCGCACTTCGATCGTGTCCTGATCCGGATAGCTCGTAGACAATGTCTGTGTGACGGAAACCGGTGGCACCGTCCCCGCTTCGATAATCGGGTAACACCTGTTTTCACTCATACCGATACTGAGCGCACTCTGAAGGCCCGAATACCCATCCCAATTGTCCACGTGAAAAGGTGGCGCTATCGGCTTTGGTGCGAGGTATTCCAAAACATCACCACGGGAGAGCGACGGCTCGGTCGTGTCGATACTCGGCGCCGCCTCATCGGCTTCGTTGCGTGTCGAGTTCCGGTACAACGTCCAAACGATGAACGCGATTGCCGCAATGCCGATTGTCAGTGTCAGCCAATCCATCAGTCCCTCACCGTGAAACGTACGGGTTGTTTCGAAGAGCGTAGCGAAGCGGTGCGTGCGCCCACTCCTTTGCGTAGGCGATACCGATTCGCGGACCGACCAAGACATCGCGATCTGACACCGAGGCGCCCATCTCGATCCAAAGTTCGTCACCATCGACGAGATCGTGACCATAAAACTCCCGACCGATCTGCATCGCAGCACAGAGCTTTCCCGGACCACTCGCGATATCGACGTCGCGCAGCCGTTTTCCAGTTCGTGTACCCTTACGATTCGATCGCATACGCTCCATCCCATCCGTCGGCTGAATCGCGCGAACGAGTACCGCGTGCGGCATTCCCACTTCACACGCAACCACGTTTAGACAATCATACATCCCGTAGATGAGGTAGACGTACGCGTACCCGGGCGGACCGTACATTACCTCTGTGCGCGCCGTCCTACCGCGCGACGCGTGTGCACCGAGATCGTTCTCTCCGACGTACGCCTCGGTTTCGACGATCACGCCTGCGAGCCGCTCACCGTCGATCAGCCGAACAAGCGTACAACCTAAAAGTCGACGCGCAACAATATCGGCGCTCTCTGCGCAGATCTCTCGTTCAATTCTCTTTTTCACGCCGCACCTTCACCGTCGTTGACCGTGATGTACCTGTGTAAACAGTAGCAGCGCGCACGCTCGAGTCAACCGAGTCTTCGTAATCGAACGTGCCGAATCCGTGACGCGAACTCATCATTAGCCTATCTTTCATCAGCAACAGCACATCGATTCGGTCTCGGGAGACATCCCCAATGCCCAGAAACAAGCTCATCGTCGTAATTCTCTTTCTTCTATCGACGAGGATCTCAGCGTCCGAGGTTGACGCGCAGCGCGGTAGCGCTACGCTTTCGTGGCTCGCGATCACCGCGAATACACGCGATGCAGCCATGGGGAACACGAGCACATTCAGCGACAAAGACGCCAGCGCCGCCATGCAAAATCCCGCGGG
>CAZWQW010000037.1:5623-22191 GCA_964635955.1 uncultured bacterium
AGCGACGTCCTCGTCGACGCGTTTCTCTACGACGCCGGAACATATTTCGATACGGGATGGAGGAGCGTCGCACTCACCATGACGGTTCAGAACGTCGGACCCCGTATTACCGCTTCCACCGGGCGGCACGGATTTTCCGCGCCGATGACGTTGAAGGTCGGCATCACCGCTGATATACTCCAAGTCATCGACGTAATTGATCTTCCGATGTACCTTCGGACGCGTGTCGAAGGTGTCGATCCGCGCGACGCACCCGAGCACGTCCGTTTCGGCTCCGAACTCGCCTACGATGTGACGCCGCAAATCGGTGCGTCAATTCGCGGTGGTTACTTCGGCCATCGAGAAGGCGGCCTCACCCTCGGTCTCGGCTTGACCGGCGATTTCGGCATGGGAATCGCCGCGTTCGACTACGCGTATATCGACTACGGTTCCGCGCTTGGCTCGGTAAACATGTTCGGCATCGGCGTAACATTCTGATCCTCTACACCACGATTACGAGCTATCGGAACCAATTCCGATCCCTTCCGAGTTTCCCATACACAACAGTTCGAGTCTGAGTCGATGCAACACGTACGCGACTCGACACTTTACGTATTACCATGGGGAGCACTCGATGATATATCGGTCTCTGTATACACTACTTGTATTGGTGACAACAATTTCGATTTCAAGTTGCAGTACCGATGCGAACCGACGAATCGAAACACAAACGGAGAGTACTACGATGACGTATAAAATCCAGAAAACTGAAGAAGAGTGGCGCGCGATTCTGACTCCAGAGCAGTACCGCGTTCTCCGAGGCAAGGGCACCGAGCGCGCCTTCACCGGAGAGTACTGCTCTGTCATGGAGCCCGGCATCTACCGATGCGCGGCGTGCGACGCAGAGTTATTCAACTCGGAAACGAAGTTCAACTCTGGCACCGGATGGCCGAGCTTCTGGCAACCGGTCAGCGACTCCGCAATCGAGATCCGCGAGGACCGAAGCCACGGTATGGTACGCGACGAAGTACTCTGCGCTCAATGCGGCTCACATCTCGGTCATGTATTCAATGATGGGCCGCCACCGACGGGTATGCGCTACTGCCTCAACTCAGTCTCGCTACGACTCGACAAGCAAGTCGATACCGAGTAACCGCGGCGAGTTCATTTGATACGGAACACCGTCAACGAACGTGCCGGGAATTCGCGTACGATCGTTCCCGAACGGAACACCACATCGACCTCCTTCGGCGCGACATCCACGCGTCCACCGGGAGCGTTGACGGCATCCGGAGCGTCGGCGGTTAGCACCTTTCCGCTCACACTCGTCAGATTGTCGCCGCGAATCTGAATCTCCGCCTCGATCGATGAATCTGGATCACGGTTCACGACGGATACCGTAAGCGACCCATCACTGCCGTGCGACGCTGCGATGTCAAGCGCTGAGATACACGCGCTCTTTCCGCTCGCAGAATACGCCACACTCGGTGATTCCGTAACGACGTGAATCGCCTCGGCGTTCTGATGCGTCTTGAGCATATCGTACGCGTGATACGTCGGTGTAAGCGCTATATTCGCATCGTCTGTTTCGACGAGGCATTGAAGCACGTTTATCGTCTGCGCAATGTTCGTCATTGTGAGCACGTCGGTATGCCTGTGGAACATATGCAACGCAGACGCTGCGAAGAGCCCGTCCCGCAATGTATTCGGTTGCAGATACCCTGTTTGAGCGTTTGCTTCTGGGTGCCACACACCCCATTCGTCGAGTATCACACCGATAAACCGATCGTTGCGGGTATACGAACGGATCACACCGGCTGCCGCCCGAATATCCTCCTCCATGATATCCACACTCGCCATAAGCTTACAGTAGTCATCATGACTGAAGTCGCGACCCGGTCCCGCATTCACGTACCGGTGTATGCTGACATGATCCACAAGATTGAGATTCCCGCGCAGCTCATCGAGAAACTCCGCATTCCAATTCCCACGCGTATCACCGCACGCAATCAGTCGCGCGGACCCGTCGAAGCGCCGCAAATACGTGGCGAATCTCCGATATTCCTTCGCATAGTCCCGGGCCGCGAAGTTCCCTCCGCATCCCCAGTTTTCGTTCCCGACTCCCCACCAACGCACACCCCAAGGCTCGCTTCGCCCGTTTTCTGCGCGCCGTCTCGCGAGCGTCGAATCACCCGCATAGTTACAGTACTCGAGCCACTCGAGCGCTTCTTTCGGTGTTCCCGACCCAACATTCAGACAGATATACGGTGCAGTCCCCAGTCGCTCACAGAGATCAAGAAACTCATGTGTCCCAAAGGCGTTCGAATCCTGCTGATCCCACCACACATTCGCGCGACGCGGACGACTCTCGCGCGGACCGATGCCGTCTTCCCAATGGTAGTTATCGGCGAAACAACCGCCCGGCCATCGCAACACGGGTGGCTTCGTCGCACGAAGCGCGTCGACGGTGTCTGACCGAATTCCAACCTGATTGGGGATTTCTGAATCGGTACCTACCCACAAACCGTCGTATACACACCGCCCAATATGCTCGGAGAAATGCCCGTACAGCTCCGGACGAATGCGTCCCATCGTGATCTCAGGTCGCACGACAACCTTCGCTCGCTTCATATCCAGTCTCCGTGATCGCGGCATGGTATCCGTGTCTACAGTGCAACTAACCCTTCTCGCACAAGAACCGTCCGAAGGTGCATCATCGACACGTATTCGACCTCGTCATCTTCGATAGTCGGCTCCGGATACCAGATATCGGCGATATACACTCCATCGTCGGAATCTCTCCGGACTTCGACCTCGACATGACCACTAATAGCGGGCGCAAGCGCCGAGAGAATCGCGTCCGTATCCGTTTCTGGTTTGAGCGTTGTATCCTCAAGGGCGATGTGGGCAATGCTGTTCGGTTCAATCTCCACAAGAAACCGCAACGGATCGCACGACACCCGCTTAAGTGTCCCGGTATATCGCTGTCCAACGTTGATACTCGTCATATTCCTCAACCTTCCATACGATCCTGTGTTCTTATTGCCGCGTTGGTACCCCTGCGTGATCAGCGTGTCATCGGTACCTTATAGGTGTCATTAGAAACGTCCTCTACGAACAACCGGAGCGCTACACACGGTATGACAGACGACCAGCTCAAAGAACAGATCCGCAACGCCGTCGACATCGTGCAGATCATCGGCGAACGCGTGCCGTTGAAAAAGGCTGGCAAGGCATTCGTCGCGCGGTGCCCGTTCCATACCGAGAAAACGCCCTCGTTTAACGTCAATCCGGAACTCCAGATATACAAGTGCTTCGGCTGCGGTGTTGGCGGTGACGTGTTCAGCTTCCTCATGGCATATGACAAGGTAAGCTTCCCTGAAGCGCTCCGTGCACTCGCTGAACGCGCCGGCATACCCCTAACCGATACGGTAAACCGAAAACATCAAGCGCGACGAGAGGCAAACGACCCGTACTATCAGGCAAACGCGCTCGCACGGGAGTACTTCGTCGACTCACTCAACGATCCGAAGAAAGGCACGAGCGCTCGTGAGTACCTCACTCGACGCGGACTCACCGACGAAACGATCAAAAAGTTTGGACTTGGATACGCGCCGGATTCGTGGGACGGCTTACTCGCACTCGCACGAATTCGGAGTATCGCTCCGAGTGTTCTTGTCGAATCCGGCCTCGCGGTCAAAAACGAGAAGGGTCGAGTCTACGATCGATTTCGTGGACGAGTCACGTTCCCCATCTCGAACGATTCCGGCCGTGTTGTGGCGTTCGGCGCACGCACGCTCGATCCCGATGGGGAACCAAAATATCTCAATTCTTCCGAGAGTCCGGTCTATCAGAAGAACCGCATTCTCTATGGCCTCTACCACGCGCGCGACGCAATCCGACATGAGAAATGCGTGTTCGTCGTGGAAGGCTACATGGACGTAATCCGCCTTATGCAGGATGGTATCGGCAACGTCGTCGCGACATGCGGAACATCCCTCACAGCGGAGCACGGACGAATCCTCAAGCGCTATTCCGACCGAATCGTCCTCATCTTCGATGGCGATACGGCAGGTCAACGTGCCGCTATTCGAGCGGGTGACACATTGCTTGAAGCCGGCGTCGAGTCGATCGTCGCGCTCCTTCCGACGGGCGAAGATCCTGACACACTCGTCGCGAAGAACGGTCCTGACGCCTTACGACGCATCGCCGACGAGGGCACGCCGTTTGTTCGATTCCGTTGGAAACGCCTCGGAGAGGAATACGATCTGCGAACGTCCACGGGCAGGAACAGCGCGATCAGTGTCATGCTCGACATAGTCGCGCCCGTTGAAGACGAACTTACCCGCACGTTGCTCGCGAGTCAGATCGCCGAGTTCGGGGCGGTCGACGACGCACTCGTCATGCGCGCGATCAACAAGCGACGACAACGTCGCGCGCCGCGCCGTGATCCCGACACATCACGCCGTCCGCCGAAACCACCGAAGCGGTGGAATCCGCCGATCGCGGAAAAAGAGCTCGTCGCGCGCATGATAGATCGTCCGTGGGTGTGTGATATGGTGCGTGACGTGGGAATGGAGCTGTTTGTCGACGAGCTCGCACAGAAAATCGCTCATCAGATGATCGATCTCGTCGACGTTGGCGAATCGCCAAGTATCGATCGCCTCCTCGACCAGCACCGGGAAGACCCCGAGTGGATGAATGCCGTTACCGCGCTCGCCCAAATCGAGTGCGATGAGGACGATATCGAGCAGGCCGTCTCGGAAAACATCGCGAACATCCAGCTCCCACACGTGCGCAGCGCCATCAACAACCTACGTGCGAAGCTGCGAGAGCGGCTGCCTCCGGAAGAGCAACGACAAACACTGGAGCGGCTTCAGGAGCTTACCCGCGAATCCCAACGCCTCACCGCTCTCTTCGATCGACCACTCGAGTGAAGCGCTCACAAATAGAATCGGGCGATGGTAATACACCGTCGCCCGATCCCAATATCTTCGCCTGTAACCTGCTATTTCCCGCCTTGCCAGTTCGCGATCCCCAGCAAGCCGAGAAACTCATGACGTGTTTCCGGTTTCGCGAAAACACCGCTGAGCGCCGATGTCACCGTCTTCCCGCCGTGCGACTCGATCCCACGCATTTCCATGCAGAGATGTCGCGCTTCAATCACAACGTACGTACCGCGCGGCCGCAGCTTTTCCTCAAGAAACGCTGAGATCTGCTCGGTCATTCGCTCCTGAATCTGCGGCATGCGTGCGTAGAATTTCACAATGCGCGCAATCTTGCTCAGTCCAACGATCTTGTCCGTCGGGATGTACGCAACGTGAGCAACACCAAAAAACGGTACGAGATGATGTGCGCACATGGAGTAAAACGGGATATCCTTCACCGTTACCATTGAGCTGTAGTGCTCTTCGTTGTCGAAGACGGTGATTTTCGGCTCGGTACCCACCTGAAGCGAACTGAATACTTCCAAGTACATTTTGGCGACACGCCGCGGCGTATCACGGAGGTTATCGTCTGTAAGGTCGAGATCGAGTGTCTTCAGTATCTCGGACATGTGATACGCGATGGTCTCGATACGGCCGTTGCGCTTCACGTCGTACGATTCGTCGTCGTCAGCAGAAATTGGGTCAATCAACGGTTCACCCGTCGGCATCTGCGCCATTCGTAATCCCCATCATTGGTAAATATCCCGCCACTGTCATATCGGAAATATACAGAGTGTTCGATAAAAACAGACCCCGCCGCATGGTCCTCCAAAATGAGCCATGCGGCGGGGTCACTATCCAATACCAACGTGAACCGATCAGACCGCGCTGGTCGGTTCTTCTTCGTCGTCGAAATACGTCCAAACCGAAAGCATACCGTTCCGTGAACGGCGGATTTCATACGGCCGACCACTCTGTTCGAGTTGTTCGATCGCGAACTGAACGTTTTCTTCTCCGCGAATCCACTTCGTCAGTTGGTAGTTACACTTCCTTCGCGGTCTACGGAACAGCGATCTCATTTTGCCACCTACCTTATCCGTCCCGCCCGGTATTCACCGCACCAGTACGGAACTCTACGTTACGATGATCGTCTCGTTTCGATAACTTCATTCACCCAAGCGATTCCAGAACCGGCGCGACTCATACCCGCTGGTCCGAGCACCATCAGAACGGCCTGAAGTACCTCGTCCGCCGTCGCACCCGCATCGAGTGCGAACTTCGCATGGTCGCGTGTGCCGCCTTCGGATCCGATCGCTGCCATAATCGCCACCTGTACGAGTTGTTTCGTTTTCTCGTCAAGTGGTCCGGCTGATCCGTACGTGCGTTTCATCGCACGATACGCTTCGGTAACGTCGGGAAACGTCTGCGAAAAGACTTCAAACGGCGATATTTGAGACATTCGGATTCCTCTCGTTCCGCATATTGAGAATCAGTCTCGCGGCATTTCCCTTAAGTATAACGACTAAGCGCTACAAAAAGTTTCGAAAACCTAACTATTTTCTTGTATTTCTTCGTACCACGCCATTTGAATTGCTTCGAGTTTGCCTTCATTCGACGCTTTCGGATCGTCGTCGAACTCGTCAAGCTCGATCACAAGCGCATGTAGCTTCGTGAAGCTCAGACTCAGCGGATCAATATCAGCGTGTTTCTCAAATAACGCGATGCCAATATCTTCGAAATCGTCCCAATGTAACTTCATATCTATGCGGTTCCCGCTTTTCAGATAGCACGTCGTTGAGTGTTTGTTTCGTAATGAGAGTCAAGCGGCCACATTACGTAAACGAGTGCACGAATAATCAGACCTCGCAGTCGTCACAATCGTACTAACCTCGCTCCCACACAGGCTTTTGATTCGGAATCTCCACGACGATCTCGCCTTCATCATCTTCGATGATCGCCTGACATCCGAGTCGCGAATGGAGCGTTAGACCTTCTGCCTGGCTTAGACGGTCGTCCTCGCAGTCTTCCATCTCTGAAAGGTGTTCCTCACCCGATCGAACGATGACGTGACACGTCGTACAGGCGCAAAAACCGCCGCAATTGTGCTCGAGATCAACGTGGTTTTCCAATGCCGCCTCCAGGATGCTTGTTCCCGGTTCGACCTCAACGGTCTTTTTCAGCGGCAAAAACGTAACTTTCATATTTGCGTATCCTAACGCTACACGAAAAACGAGACATCCGTGAACGCAGACTCAGCTACCGACCTGATCCACCGTTTTCTGGAGCAAGAGCTGCTGGACGGACCGATTCATGAGACGCTCGGCAAGCGGTCGCGCCGCTTCGTCTAATCGCTGAATCGCGTCGAGTAATACCTGACGATCCTGATTATCATGAACCGCACGTAACTGCTCTTGCGCTGATTTGATACGATTCTGTTCGGTCTCGTCGAGCAATTCTGCGGCGTCTCGCAGGATTTTGTCCGTGTAGAACAGAATGCTGTCCGCTTCCACACGCGCCTCGGTAAGCAACCGCTCCGTGACATCCTGCTCAGCGAAGTCGAACGACTCGAGAAGCATGTCCTCGACCTGCTCGTCCGTAAGCCCGTACGAGGGTTTCACCTCGATCGTGTGTTCGCGACGCGTATGGGTATCGATCGCCGTTACACTGAGAATTCCGTTCGCATCGATCAGAAACGTTACCTCGATCTTCGGAATACCAGCCGGCTGCGGATCGATCGGCAACTTGAAACGCGCAAGACTACGGTTGTCACGGACCATCTCCCGTTCACCCTGAAGCACGTGAAGATCGATGCTCGTCACGTCGTCAACCGGTGTCGTAAAGCCCTCAGTAACACTCGTCGGGATCTTCGTATTACGATGAATGAGCCGTGTCATAACACCGCCCATCGTTTCGATACCGAGGCTCAGCGGTACCACGTCGAGCAGCAGCATATCGGTCGTTCCGCCGGCGAGGATATCCGCCTGGATTGCAGCACCTAACGCAACGACCTTGTCCGGATCTATGTCGACCAACGGTTCGGTCTCGAAGAAATCACCTATACGCTGCCGGACGAGCGGCACCCGCGTCGATCCACCAACCATCACGACACTGTCGACATCCGCCGTACTGATCTCGGCATCGGAAAGCGCTCGCTTGCACGGCTCGAGTGATCGTTCGACGATGTCGCCAATGATCTCCTCGTATTCCTCACGAGTGACCAGCGCACGCCAGTCTCCATTCATGCCGGGAACCGGCAATGTCGCAACGGTTTCCGACGCATCGGTCAACCGAATCTTCGCGCGCTCCGCCTCTCGGCGAGCAAGTGTCCACAGATGCGCGTTTTCCAGGATGTCTTCTCGCGAAAGCTCTTTCGCGGCGCGGTCGAGCAGCCATTGCGCAAACCGTCGATCGAAGTCGTCGCCACCGAGGCGCGTGTCGCCGTTCGTGCTGAGAACCTCGAAAATCCCGCCTTCGAGCCGCAGTATCGATATGTCGAACGTTCCACCGCCAAGGTCATAGACGGCGATCGTGCCGCGGTCTTTCTTATCGAGACCATACGCAAGGCTCGCCGCCGTCGGTTCATTGAGAAGCCGCAACACCTTGAGCCCGGCGAACCGACCGGCATCTCGTGTCGCTTGACGCTGACTATCGTTGAAGTACGCCGGTACGGTTACGACAACTTCCGACACCTCGGCCTCGAGTGCCGTCTCGGCTCGGCGTTTCAGTTCGCGCAGCACGAACGCAGAAATCTGCGGTGGCGTGAACTCGTGTCCGAAAACATCGAGCTCAACCGGACCGTCCGTCTTAGCAATCAACGGGAACTGACGCCGATCGTCGTCGTTGACGTGTTCCATCCCGATACCCATGAGCCGTTTCACCGACGCGATCGTGACACCATCGCCCCGACTTTCAGCGTCTCTCGCCGACCGACCCACAAGCGCTGAGCCGTCGTCTGCGAAATGGACTACCGATGGGAGCAACTCCTCCCCTGTTTGCGCATCCGCAACGATCGTCGGCTTTCCATCGACAACGTGGCCTATCAGGCTGTTCGTCGTTCCGAGATCGATTCCAAGTATCCGGCTCATGAACGCACGTTCTCCCGTGCTGTTTCGATATCTCTCAATAAAGTGCGTAAATACGAAATGGACGCCAGAATACGCTGCAAGTCATCTCGACGTACTGATATATCAGCATCTTCTGAACGACTATCCCACTGCGCGAAGTTTTCATTCAGCGCCGACAACCGCATCGCGAACTCGCTCTTGACCTCGTCGCGGTATCGCGTAACCTGCGCAATCTGTGCGGGATCGGAACTGTCACCGATCTCCGAGATCGCGTCCTGCACCTCAAATACCAGCTCGACGAGGTCAGGCGGCACCTGATTACTCTGATTCAAGCGACCACCGTTGGCTTCGAGCCACCATTTCCCTCGTGCGACGGGATCTTTCAACGTCTTGTACGCGTCGTTCACCGCAGCCGTGCGACGAAGACTCGCAACACGTTCCGACGGCGACGCACTGTGGTGGAAATCCGGATGGTAGAGTCGACTCAGTGCGTAATAGTTTTTCGCAAGTTGCGCCTGATCGACCTGCAACCGACGAGGCAACCCGAGCACTTCGAAGTGGTCACGGCTATCGGCGTTGTGTACAATCTCTCCGGCTGCTGGTTCCGGCGCGTCCGCTTTCGAATCAACCATCAGACGTCAGACCTGGAACGACGTGCCACACCCGCACGTGCCCTTGACATTCGGATTCCGGAGCTGGAACTCCTCCTGCATGAGCGACTTCACGTACACAAACTCCGATCCGCGCACGTAGATCATGCTCTTCGGATCGACGAGCACCTTCGCGCCATCCTTCTCAATGACGACGTCGCGAGGCCTCATCGAATCCATCACGAACTCATACTGCAAACCGCTGCATCCGCCACCGCGCACGCGAATCCGGATTCCGTCCGCTTCGGAATGCTTGTCCATCAGCGATCGGATCTTCGCTACGGCGTTATCGTCGACTTGCACGGCGCTCTGATTCTGTTCCGTCGTTACCGTCATGGAAACCTATCTCCTTCTCGGAGCAACTCGTGTCGAATTCGAACTCATGCGTTTACCGCGGCAGCCTGTAGCGCGGACTCTGCGGTCGACTTGTTCTTCCTCTTCTTCCAATCACTTACCGCAGCCTTAATCGCTTCTTCTGCAAGGACTGAACAGTGTATCTTCACGGGCGGAAGGCTGAGGTCTTTCACGATTTGCGTGTTCTTCAATTCGAACGCTTGCTCTACGGTCTTCCCTTTGACGAGCTCCGTCGCGTAGCTCGAACTCGCGATCGCGCTGCCACATCCGAACGTCTTGAACTTAGCGTCCTCAATAACACCCTGATTGTTGATCTTGAGTTGCAGCTTCATCACATCGCCGCATTCCGGCGCACCGACAATGCCCGTGCCCACATCTTCGTCGCTCTTATCGAAGCTGCCAACGTTACGCGGATTCTTGTAGTGATCGAGAACCTTCTCTGAATACGCCATGGTACTTCCCTCTCTATGAATCACGACTCGTATGTCGTCTATCGTCCTATCGCTCAGTGATCTTCCGGCCACGTTATCGACTTGAGGTCGATACCCTCTTTTACCATCTCGTAGAGCGGCGACATCTCGCGCAATCGTTCGACTTCCTCGACCACGCGCCGAATTACGTAGTCGATCTCTTCTTCCGTTGTGAATCGACCAAGTCCGAACCGAAGACTTGTGTGTGCCAACTCCTCTTCGACACCGAGTGCCTTCAATACATACGAAGGCTCGAGTGTCGCCGACGTGCACGCCGAGCCACTCGAAAGCGCAATCTCACTCAACCCCATGAGCAACGACTCACCTTCGACATATGCGAAGCTCATATTCAGGTTCCCCGCGAGCCGCTCCGACGGATGTCCGTTTACGTATACTTCGTCCAACCGCTCCTTCAACCCGTTCTCGAGCCGATCGCGTAGGCTCTTCACGCGCTCATGTTCCTGTTGCATTTCACGCGCGGCGATCTCTACTGCTTTGCCGAACCCGACGATCCCAGTCACGTTCAGTGTGCCCGAACGGTACCCGCGTTCATGCCCACCACCGTGCATCTGCGCGGCAATCCGGATCCGCGGATTCCGACTGCGAACGTAAAGTGCGCCGACACCCTTCGGTCCGTAGACTTTATGTGCGGAAAGTGAGAGCAGATCGACGTTCATGTCGTCAACATCGATCGGCAACTTGCCCACAGTCTGCGTCGCGTCCGTATGAAAAACAATACCGTGCTCGCGGGCGATCTTTCCGATTTCGCGAATCGGCTGAATCGTTCCGATTTCGTTATTCGCGTGCATGATCGTAATCAAAATCGTCTCCGGGCGAATTACACTCCGAAGCCGGTCCATATCGACGACGCCAAACCGATCCACTGGCAGGTACGTCACCTCATACCCACGCCGTTCAAGTTCCTTGCACGAGTCGAGTACCGCCTTGTGCTCGGTCTGTTGCGTGATGATGTGGTTTCCCTTTTCACGATAAAACTCCGCGACACCCTTAATCGCCATGTTGTCGGACTCGGTCGCGCCGCTCGTAAAGACAATTTCCTTCGCACTCGCGCCAATGAGTTTTGCGATCGTCTCGCGCGCTTCAGTTACCGCGGACTCCGCGTCATGACCAAAAGAGTGGTTCCGACTCGCGGCGTTTCCGAACTTCTCAGTGAAATAGGGAAGCATCGCCTCCAGAACGCGCGGGTCCACCGGTGTCGTTGCGTGGTAATCCATGTATATCGGGAGCTTCATTCGTGAGCCCTCCAACCGTTATCGATTGTTGATCGCCCGAACACTGGGCGCATCCCGTGGCACTCTGTCACTTACACGATTCTTGTACCGTCGAATAGGTAATATAGCCCCATTTTGAGACTTTTGCAAGTAAAAGGTTTCTAAATTGTCAAAACAGTCTAATTCCTATTCCGAGACTCTGCCGAGATCACCACTCTCTCGTTACATTCCCAACGCAGACGCGAGCTCTACAGTTCCTACGTTCGCGAGGCAGGAACATCATTGAGGCAATCGGTCGAGTGGTTCCCATCCGAGAAACTCGCGCGCCTTCGCACAGTTTACGTACCGACCGGTCGGATCGCCCGAGATGAATACAGCATCGAAACCATGATGATTGGTCTTTTCCAACGCGGCCGAATATGCTCGCGCAGTATCGCGAAACGTGGTGTATCCGCACCGCACATCGGTTTCCATGCGACGACGCCAGACTTCCGGGGGAGTCGGTGCATACAGTCGCAACGCAATAACCGACAGTTTTTGTACGTGCGCGAACTGTCGACACACCATTTCGCCCATCGCTTTCGACAGTCCGTACGGTCCACGCGCATCCATCGGAAGGTCTTCGCTCTCGAAGTATGTGCGACTTTCATCATGCACGGAAACCGAACTTGTATGAACAACATGGCGGATATTTGTCTCGGCGACCGCCTCCAGCGTTCGATATATGGCGAGCACGTTTCCTTCGACATAGTGCTCGAACGTCGTCGGTCCGTCCTTATTCTCCGTCGCCATCGCCATAAAGATCAGCGAGTCACAGCTGCCGATAGCGACAGAAAGCGCCTCACGGTCAAAAATCGAGCCTTGGATGTATCCTACGCCGTCGACCTTCGGAGGCTTCAGGTCGAACACCGTGATATCGTACTGATCGACAAGAAACGGTAGAACCCCTGTTCCCACGTACCCTGAACCACCGATTACAAGGACGCTCATTGTTTCTCTCCACCGAATACCAAAAAGAACCTACAATACGGCGCCGCTTCCTAATGCATGATTCGGTCCAACGTCGACGACACCGATGTCCTCGCCCTTCAGATGTCGCCATGCGTCGACAAGCATTGAACGGCTATCGTAGCGTGGTCGCCATCTAAGCTCGTCGCGTGTCGCACTCGTATCGTACCAATAGTGTTGCGCATACGGCCAGAGGATTTCGGCAAACGGCATACCGCTCTCCTCAGCCAGATACGGAACCCCTATGCCAAAGTTCAGTGCGTCGGACATAATCACATATGCCCCACCAACTCCCCGTGCAGTGTCGAGTGCAGCGATCGCCGCGTCCGCCACATCGCGTACGTCGCCGATATGCCGCATCCACGGTGTGCCCTGCGGATTCTTCGGGATAACCCAGTGCGCGCCTTGCTCTTTCGCACGTTTGAGATCCACCAACGCGCGCGTTACACGGTCACGATTTTCTGTTCCTCGGGAAAGATCACCCTTTAGTACCTCTATCTGATCATCGATAACCGGGCTGATATCCTTCGCTCGTAATCCGAGCAGTTCGCTTCCGCAGAACGTCCACGGAATGGAAAGGATGACACTCGGTATCCCATATTGCTGGTGATAGCACTGGACGATCGCCTCGCTCGCGACTTTACTCACCTTGTACATATCGGCCGGACGGGTGAATTTGCGGTCTGCCGTAATCAGCTCCGGCATGTAACCTTCGTGTGGGAACAGCGCATCGGACGACCCGTACACAAACCGCTCAAGAGTCGGATTCTCGGTGCGAACCGCCTCCAACAGTGTCAACGTCGGTGCGATATTGATATCGAGGTGATCGAAGTTACTGGGACCACGAAGCTTCACGCCCATGTGAACAATCGCGTCGATACCGCATACGATTTGCGTCAGTTTCGGTCGGTCCGTCAGGTCTACCTCGACAACTTCAACGCCGAATTGATCCAGCTTCGCTCGACGATCAGACCCCGGCCGCACCTGACACCGAACGCGATCACCGCGTTCGACCAAACGCTTCACAATATTCGCGCCGATTCGACCCGTCGAACCGGTTATGAGAACGTACATAGAGCCTCCGCAAGTCAGCGATGGTAATCTCGTGATCTCCCAAGGAAGGAACGGTCAGGATAAACTCGGTCCAAGGTCGTACCACCCGTACCGAAAAGAATCTCAAGCCGGCCGTTGACCTCAAACCGTCGTTACGGCAGATTCAGCGTTCAGGGTATGCGTATCAGACACACGACACAGATGACGGAGGAGCGTCGAATGAAACTTGGAATGGTGACCTATAACCTCGGTAAGAGCTGGGATATCCCTACCATTATCGAGAATTGCACCGCCGCTGGATTCACTGGAGTTGAGCTAAGAACAACCCATCCACACGGCGTCGAAGTCACTCTTTCGAAAGCTGAGCGGGAAAAGGTGCGCAAACAATTCGCAGACTCTCCGGTCGAGATTGCCGGCCTCGGGAGTGCGTTCGAATACCATGCGCTCGACATGGCGGAAGTCCGGCGGAATATCGAGGAGACGAAGGAATACACCAAACTTGCCGTCGATGTTGGCTCACCCGGCGTAAAGGTTCGCCCGAACGGAGTTCATACGGACAAAGGCGTACCGCTTGAGAAGACACTCGAACAAATCGGCATCGCGTTACGGGAAGTTTCAGCCTTCGCGGCGGATCTCGGAGTCGAGATACGACTCGAGGTACACGGAAAGATCACGCAGATACCGAGTAACATCAAAACGATTATCGATGTCGCCGATCATCCGAACGCGAAAGTATGTTGGAACTCGAATATGACTGATGTAGGACCGAACGGTTCGATTCGCGACAACTTCAACCTGCTGAAAGACAAAATCGCGCTCGTTCACATCGTCGATCTCACGAACGAGTACCCATGGCGCGAGGAATTCAGCCTCCTGAAGAGCATAAACTACCAGGGCTATACGCTCGCCGAAATCCCGGAAAGCTGCGAGCCGGTTCGTTTGATGCAGTATTATCGGCGTCTGTGGGAGGAACTTCAGCGCGATTGATCACGGAACGTGTTATGCAAAAAAAGCGCGAAGATGCTGTACCACCTTCGCGCTTTTCTTTTTAATGGAACGATGCGTTCGATTAGCTCTTCTTGGGGAAGTGTTCACGAACCAGATCGGCCACCGCTGGAAATGGTTCGAGTGCCCGCTCGAAGATTCCCAACGTGTAAGCAATCGCCAAACCGTAGTTAGTGATCGGAACACTCGCGCGATTTGCCAGCGCGATTCGCGTCAGCATTTCGCGACGATTATGCACACATCCGCCACAGTGTATCACCAACCGGTAGTCGGCGATGTTTGCCGGCACATCGTGCCCTTGGTAATGATCGAATTCGAGATCTTCGCCAACGTATTTCTGTAACCACCGCGGTATCTTCACGCGCCCAATGTCATCTTCAACCGGATGATGTGTGCACGCCTCGAAAATGAGTACTCGGTCGCCCTTTTTCAAGTTTTCGATCGCGAACGCACCGCGTACGAGCTCTCGTAAATCACCCTTCAATCGAGCGAAGAGGATTGAGAAGCTTGTCAACGGAACATCGCGCGGCACATCAGCACCGACCTCTGAAAACGCTTGAGAGTCTGTAATCACGATCTTTGGGGGACGGTTGAGCCGATTCAAAGCATCCTTCAGCTGGTGTTCTTTCACCATCATGCAGTATCCATCGTTGTCGAGTACATCACGAATGGTCTGCACTTGCGGAAGAATCAGACGTCCTTTCGGTGCTTCGAGATCGATTGGAACAACGAGCACTGCGAGTTCGCCCGCCGGAAGGATATCGCCAACGATTGTCGGTGTCGTTAGGAATTCTTCCGATACACTTCCGATGAGTGCGCGGAACAGATCGTCGATACCCTCACCGGTAGTCGCTGAGGTCACGGCTACACCGATCGAGTCTTTCCGAAGCTGATCGACGGTATCCTTCGATGGTTGATAGACATCTGACTTATTGAATACGACCACAACCGGAGTCTTGCGCTCCTGAAACTCCGCGATCAGATGCCGCTCGAATTCGTCGAGTTCCGCATGGTCCACTACCAACAGCGCAACGTCCGTTCGATTAATCACACGCCGCGAACGTTCAATTCGCTGAGTGCCAAGCGCACCTTCGTCGTCGATTCCGGCCGTGTCTATGAAGAGAACGGGTCCAATCGGCAGGAGCTCCATCGCCTTCTCTACGGGATCCGTAGTGGTGCCCGCGGTTTCACTGACGATGCTCACTTCCTGACCGGTAAACGCGTTGAGTACCGACGACTTCCCGACGTTCCGCCGACCGAATATTCCGATGTGTAACCGTGTTCCTTTCGGTGCCGTTCGCATGATACTCTCCTGTATCTGTGTATCCGGTCGTAACGTGAACGATTCTGCTTTCTGGGTGTATCGCTTCTGCGCGTTCCACACGTGAGCGAATCCACATGATCGCCTTCCCGATAAGCGTAACACCGGGTATTCGCCGTCATCTGTAATAGTCTGCCGTTTCTTGTGCAAACCTTTGGCCAATTTTCGAGTTCAACTCGAAATCCGGCGTTGACACCGCCGCGGATGTTGTCATCTTTCTATGTCTGTGTAGTATCGATTGAAACATTTCCCTCCACCGTGAAGAAAAACTTCGGGAGACGCTCAATGGCACACGCACCGATCTCGGCGCGACCAGTTCGCGGCGCGATCTTCGGTTACGGTTCAATCGGCCCGGTTCACATGGCCTCCGTCCTCGGTTACGCGGAAGACCATGCAGATCGTATCCCCGATGTGGAAATTGTCGCGGTCGCGGAACCACTCGCCGAACGATCCGCTCGCGTTCCGGAAGGCATCCAGTGTATTCGCGATTACCAGACGCTTATC
>CAZWQW010000037.1:22291-25091 GCA_964635955.1 uncultured bacterium
TTACTACGCTGACAGCGGCGGTTGGCGCGGCCGCGATTCACACGCACGCGGTGGTGCACTTTCGAATCAAGCGTACCATACGCTTGATCTCGCCATGTGGCTCGCCAACGCGTCAGTTACCGAGGTCACCGCTACAACATCGATCGACCGAACCGTGCATCCGGATATCGATGTGCCAGACCGCCTCGAAGGTGAGCTTGTTTTTGCGAACGGCATTCGCACCCATTTCCTCGCCACGGTTTGCGGGAATCCGAAAGACATCATCCGCATGGAGGTTATGGGGAATCGGAACGGTGACTCACCAACGCGGGTCGTTGTTGACGGAACGCAAATCGTCGAGCAGAACATCGCCGACGAAACGCCACAATTTGGTGATACCGGTCCCGTTCTTGGGAAGGCGTGCTACGGAACGAGTCATCAGGAAAACATCGCGCGGTCGTATGAAGCGTTCATGAGCGGCGCCGAGGCTCCCGTCACCGCAGAAGACGGTATCCGCGTCCTCCGTGTCATCGACGCAATCCTCGAAAGCAACGGCGCGCCCGTTCGCCTCTAAGGTGCCCTCGACGGAGTAGCGGTCATGTTAGGTGGTCGTTACTCCGTCACGTTACCGCTCGCAATCCGCTGTTCCCATGCGAGACGCGCCACCGCAAGATCAAGTGCGCCGATGCCCGTCAGCACGCATGTCGTCATTTCGCCACATGACGAAATATATCGTCGAAGGGCTATATCACTGAGTGTTGCCGGTCGTCCATCGATTTCCGCCCACCGCACATCGTCGATCCACCCTTCATCTCGCGCACGAAGGAAATCTCCCGTCCGAAGAGCTTGCTCGAACGAATCCACGAGAACGCGACGACGGGTAAACGCCTCCCGGTCTGCAAGTACAACACGCGGATCCCCGCCGACGAGAGTAATCTGCGGGACATCGCACACGTCATCCGACACAACTACCGGTTCTCGCGACGGAACAGCAGCGATTACAACGTCCGCACCTCGAACACATTCGCGCAACGATTCGCAAGCCCTTATCGGTAATCCCAACTCGGAAGAGAAATGCTGCGCGAAACGCTCACGATTTTGCGTCGTACGACTCGTAACACTCAATTCACTCACGTCGAACACGTAAGTCGCAGCACGTGCGCACGCGCCGGCTATCCTCCCGGTGCCGATCAGCGCAACGGTTCTGGGAGGGCGAGGCGACAGCCACTTCGCAGCAAGTACCGCGGCGATACCCGTG
Source organism: uncultured bacterium (assembly GCA_964635955.1). Taxonomy (GTDB): domain Bacteria; phylum Latescibacterota; class MWCZ01; order MWCZ01; family MWCZ01; genus CAZWQW01. The sequence goes on from CAZWQW010000037.1 coordinate 23,529, forward strand.
CGGACATTCGTTACCACCTCCGCGTCGAGTGTGACAACGCGATTCCGAACAAAATCGAGGAGCTCAATCCATGCTTTTCGCGTTCCAAGTGCACGATTGCCGAATGTGTCCTGCGTTCCAACTTCCTCAATGATCTTGCGGCAATGCCATCGCGGCTTTCCGTCGATCCGCCACGTCGCTTCGAGTTCTAATCGGAAAAAGTCCGGATCATCGTCACGACCGAGTGTTTCGTTACGTGGCGAACTATCGATTTCGCCGCGACCAAGCGCACAAAACGCCTCGGTTACGGCATCGATCACCAGTGGGAGTGGTAACGCTTCTATTTCAGTATCTGAGATATGTACCGATGCGATTTCGTGCATTCGGTGACCCCAATCGGCTTGCGCCGGAATCCGTGAGGCGGTATCTCCTGTACCCACACACGCTCTGCCTTTCGTGAAGGATACACACAATGAATGCAAAAGAACGCGTGCGCGCGGCAATCAATAGGCAACCGGTCGACCGAATTCCGCTTGGTTTCTACTGCGCGGATTGCGATACCGTGGAACGCGTTATCGGCCGTAAGACATTTGTACGTAACAAGATCGGCATCCAGCTTGCGATTTGGGAAGGCCGACGCGACGAGGTTGTCGAAAGCCTGAAGGCCGATTCAGTCGAGTTTTATCAGAAAATCAACACGGTCGATCTGCTCACGTACAAGGAAGCGCAGACGGTTCCCACAAAGGATTACGTACCGGACCCGCCGAAGAAGATCGCCGACGACCTTTGGGAAGACAAACGTGGCCGAGTCTTTAAAGCGTCGTACCTCTCGAACGAACTCGTATGCGTGCATGATCCGAACAAACGGGACGTCGACGACTTCACACCCGAGATGTTTCCCGACCCGACAGAGGAGGATCTCGCGCCGCCTGATCCCTCGCAGTTCGAGGCGTGGGACCATTTCGTCGATGTGTTCGCGAACGACCGGTATATCGCGGGACACTCCGGCGGCATGGTCGCGTTGACGCAAGTCGGTGGGCAGGAGTCCGGATTGATGATGTACGTCCTCAAGCCGGAAGTCGTTCATGCGGCCAGTCGGCGCGCGGTAAAGATTGCGGAAGCACGCGACAGACAGAACATACACCCCCGGCAAGACGGCGTCCTGTTCGATCAGGATATGGCGGGAACAAACGGACCGATGATCTCGCCGAAACTGTTCCGCGAGCACTGTTTCCCGTACATGAAACAGCGTGTCGAGCACGTAAAGAGCCTCGGACAGCAGATTCTCCTTCACAACTGCGGCGACAACCGCTTGCTCATGCCGATGTTCGTCGAGGCGGGCATCGAGTGTTACCAATCGCTCCAGACGAACGCGGGAATGACGCTCGAAAACCTTCAACGCGATTATTCCGATCATATCGTCTTCTGGGGCGGCCTCGCTGTAGAGAATCTCATCGAAGGTACGCCGGACGACGTGCGACGGAACGTGCGCGAAGCCATGGAAAAAGGATCGGAAGCTCCCGGTTTCATTCTCGGTCCGAGCCATTCCATTGCATACGGCACGAAGTACGAGAACTTCATGGC
>CAZWQW010000038.1:0-2403 GCA_964635955.1 uncultured bacterium
TACGATTCGAGCTAACGCCAAAGAAAACAGGTGGCTTTCTCTCCGCCACCGTTTCTACACCTCTCGATTTGCATATCAAATACTTCTCGTTAGGCCACGGGTCGAGGTTCCGAGGGGAACGCCCGTGCATCACGAAATCGAACATCAGAATGGGGGGGGAAGCGTATGATGCGCACCCGCATGCTCGCGCTCGCCGTTATCTCGGCGACAATGCTCGCAACACCGGCGTTTGCTCAGTTTGACTGGAAAGGTTTGCTTTCCGGAGCGGAGAAGAGTTTCCACTTCAACGGGTCACTGCCGATGGGTGACCTTTCGAAGGCAACTGACTTCGGTGGCGGAATTGGCGTAGCCGGAGTGTACCCGTGGAAAGCGAACATCGACGGAGTGATTCAGCTCGATGTACTCTACTGGACAGGTGACTTCAACGCGATTGTCGTCGACTGGCAAGGTCTCGCACGCTACAACATCGGCTCGGCAGATAGCGGGATGCGGCCGTTCGTCGAAGCGGGTATCGGTCTCGGCCGACAGGCGATGTTCGGAAGCGGCGCGGCTGCGACCGGAGCGATGGATCTCGGATTCACACTCGGTGGCGGCGTGAAGCTGGGCAAGCTCGGAGTGCTCGCGCAGTATCAGACACTCGGCAATTGGAGTTGGATCACCGCCGGAGTATCAATGCACTTCTAAACATTCGATGTAACTGAGTAAGCGGTCAGTAGCACATACGAATCGTGCTACTGACCGCTTTTTGTATACATGCAGGGTTATGGTATACAACACATTTCGTGTATAGCGCTACACCAGCTTCCGCATTGCCGCCGGTAATCGCTCCAACACGTCGCCCGCGATCATGCCGTGTACGCCGAGATCGTCACGCGCGAGGTCGCCGGCGAGTCCGTGCACATACGCGCCAAGCCTCGTCGCAACTTCCGCATCGCGAAGTTGCCCGTAGAGCCCAGCAATCGCACCCGTGAGCACGTCTCCCATGCCCGCCGTCGCCATGCCGCTGTTGCCCGTCGTATTCACCCAGTCGTCTCCGGATGGCCCGCAAACAACCGTCGGATCGCCTTTGAGCAACACGGTCGCGCCGAACCGGTCCCGCGCTTCACGTGCAAAGCGAAGTGGATTCGCTGCGATCTCGGCAACCTCAACGCTGAGCAATCGTGCGAGCTCGCCGTAGTGGGGAGTGAGAATCACCGGTGCCGTTCGTGCGAAGGGAAACGCTGACGCATCAGCTTTGGCGAGGGCAAACAGTGCGTCAGCATCGACGACGATCGGCACATCGGTCTGCTGAATGAATCGCAGAGCGAGGCCGATCGTCTCGTGGTGTCGACCGATTCCCGGACCGAGAGCGACCACATCCGCGTTCTTCGCTTCGGCTTTCAAACCACCGAGCGCGCGCACCGCGAAACAGCGCTTCTTGCCGACTTCGGGCATCGGCTTCGTGATGACTTCGCGCAGCATCGTTTCGAGGATGTCGTTCAGACTCTCGGGAAGTGCGAGATAGACGAGCCCCACCCCGACCCTCAAAGCCGCTTCGGCGGTCAGCGCCGCCGCTCCGGTCATACTACGCGATCCGGCAACAACGAGCACCGTTCCCTGTGCGCCTTTGTGGGCGTTCGGCGCACGCGTAGGCATCCAACGTCGAGCGTCGTCTTTTCCCGTAAGGAAAAGACGCCCCGCTTCGGCATCTACCGCCTCCTGTGGGAACCCGATGTCAGCGACGACGAGCGTTCCGGAGTATTGCTTCCCCGGATGAAACGCCTGACCGACCTTTGGTAAGCCGAACGTCACCGTCAGAGATGCTTGAATCGCCGCGCCAAGTACCGCACCGGTGTCACCGTCGATTCCGGAAGGAATATCTACGGCAACCACCGGCACGCGGAGCTTGCCGACCTCCTCGATGGCGGTTCGCACGACGCCGCGCACCTCTCCCGAAAGCCCCGTACCAAGCATCGCGTCGACGATGATATCCGCATCCGACCATGTTCCGGCAGCGTCGCGAACGTTTGCGTCATCGATCAGCGGGATAGTCTCGCCACCATCGCGCTCCCAGTCGGCTTTTGCCTGAAGCGCTGCACCTTTTACGCTGTCGGGGTCGGACGCGACGAGGTAGCACCGGACGTCGGCGCGTTGTTCGCGGAGCAGCCGCGCAATGACAAACCCATCGCCGCCGTTGTTTCCACGTCCGCATAACACGATCACTCGGTCCGCAACGAGGCTTCCGCTTCGTGCCACGAGCTCGTCGACAACGGCTTGCCCGGCTCGCTTCATGAGCGCATACCCGTCGATCCCGAGACCCTCGATGGTTCGCCGGTCGATTGCCGCCATCTGCTGCGCGGTAACAAGGTGCATTACGATTCTCCGAATGTTTACTTACGCTACGTGGCGTTATTCGACGATCGC
>CAZWQW010000038.1:2503-7659 GCA_964635955.1 uncultured bacterium
GGAATCGCCGCGATGATTGCCAACACGACACCAATGATCCAAGCGACAAAGAGATCCAACCGGTGTCCTTTGGTGATTTGCATACTGTATTTGAGTGCGCCAATCGTGCCGAGACGCTGGTCACCGACACCAAACGCCCACATCGAAAACACGAGTACGACAATGACGCCGGGAACGATGAGTAAAACGAACCCGATACCAGCGAGTATGCCAACCAGAATACCGGTGATGAACGCGGGTACGAAGAAGGAGAAACCGTCGAATACTCGTGTTGCCGCCAATTGCTCACCGCGTACCGTGCGCAAACAGAACAGCGCCCATCCGACGAATACTGCCGGACCAATGATCATTTGAATCGCATGAAGGAGGCCGCTATCGACCCCTAACGCACTGTTGACGACTTCAAGTGCACCGGAAAGAACAGCGAAGATAAGAAATCCCAAAATGAGTTGCACCGGATTCGCTGCAAACACCCGCCATCCTGCCTTGAGCCATTCAATCGCTTTCATCGGAATATCCTCCGGTTAGACCTCGTTTCACGATCGCGCACCCACGTGTTCGCGCGGTTTTTATACCGAGGTCTACAGCGCTGAAAATAGTGATTATCAGCGATAGATACCACCCGTAAATCGTTGAAGCTCGTGAAGATACGAATACACGGCCATTTGTTGGCTACCCGATCACCTCGTACTCGACAACTCCATCCTGTTCAACCTGCCCACCAGTCAACTCCTCGTAGATGACCGCGTACGTCGCACCTACCCACGGGCCGACGACGAGGAGACCAACACCGAAAACAAGCGCACCGACAAACGTCAACACAAGGTAAATTACGGCCGCTATCAGTAACTCTACACGACGCCCACGAGTGATGCGAACGCTGTAGTTGAGCGCGTCGAGCGCACCGAGACGTCGGTCCATGACACCGAATGGCCACATCCCCCAGATCGCGGCGACGAGCAGCGCGGGCACGACGAAAAGCGCAAACCCGATCGTAAATGAGATCGCGACAATCGCACCGGCAATGAATGTGGGACGGAAGAGATGGAAACTGTCAAGGACACGGACCGGTGCGGGACCTTCGCCGCGAACCGTCTTTAAGCAGAAGAGCGCCCAACCGGCAAATGCAACTGGTGCTATGATGATCTGAACTACGTGTACGAACCAGCCTTCGATACGCAGTGCTTCGTTGAGCACTTCGAGCACACCGGTAAGCACGGCGAAGATGAGGAATCCCGCGATCAGACGTAACGGATTCGCTGTAAACACTCGCCAACCGGATTTATACCACTCGATCACCGTCATCGACAAGATCTCCCACACCGTAGTCGCGCATGTGTTGAGAACTCAGGTTTCAAAGGTCAAAATAGAGAGAAATCGGGTGAGATACCACCGGGGAGGATTTCAGACACTTGGGAAACGGCGTCGGATGACCGTGATGACCATCCGACGCTGCGTATTCATACCGACTGGTCTCACGCCGTTGGGATTCGGTCGGCTCCGCCCATGTATGGACGCAACGCTTCCGGTATGATAACGCTTCCGTCTTCCTGCTGGTAGTTCTCGAGGATCGCGATGACGACACGCGGGAGGGCGAGCCCCGATCCGTTGAGTGTATGGACAAACTCCGGCTTCGCATTCGGTTCCGGGCGATATCGGATGTTCGCGCGGCGCGCCTGAAAATCGCGGAAGTTGCTGCACGAACTCACTTCGAGCCATTCCTGCGAACCGGCCGCCCAAATCTCCACATCGTACTTCATCGCGGCGGTGAAGCTCAGGTCACCGGTGCACATCTGCACAATGCGGTGCGGCAGCCCCAAACCTCGCGCAACGTCTCGTGCCGCTTCAAGGAGCGACTTCAGTTCGGCATCCGAGGTCTCCGGCGCGCAGAACTTTACCATTTCGACTTTATCGAACTGGTGTCCACGTTTGATGCCGCGAACATCCTTCCCGGCGGACATCTTCTCGCGTCGGAAACACGGAGTATAGGCAACATGGTAAATCGGCAGATTCGCTCCGTCGAGAACCTCGTCGCGATACAGATTCGTGACGGGAACCTCGGCTGTGGGAATCCACCAGTAATCTTCCTCGGCGTCGCGATAGAGGTTTTCACCGAACTTCGGGAGGTTTCCTGTCCCGACAAGGCACTCCGCGCGCACCATCGCCGGCGGATAGATCTCCGTATACCCGTGCTTCTGCGTGTGAAGATCGAGCATGTAGGTGATTAACGCGCGTTGAAGCCGTGCACCGGCTCCGCGCAGCACGTAGAAGCGGCTCCCGCTGATCTTGATACCGCGTTCGAAATCGATGATACCGAGTTGCGGTCCGAGCTCCCAATGAGGCCGTACCTCGAACTCGAACTTCGGTAGGTCACCCTCCGTCTCAACGACGATATTTTCGCTGTCGTCTGCTCCGACCGGGACATCTTCGTGCGGAATATTCGGGATTTCGAGTAGCTTCGCGTCGAGCGCTTCGGAAACATCTCGCACTTCAGTATCGAGTGTCGAAATACGGTCGCCAACTTCGCGCATTGCAGCGATCTTCTGCTGACGCTCGTCGGCGTTCTTCGTCGCACCAATCTCTTTCGACACCGTGTTGCGCGTCGCCTTTAACTGTTCGACATCGCGGAGCAGGTCACGACGTCTTCGGTCGAGCTCGATTACCTCATCAATTGGCGCGTCGGTAAAGAGCTTACCGATCTGTTCTTTGACGTAATCGGGTTTCTCACGGATGAGTTTGAGATCGATCATGGTGCTATCCGTCGGTACATGGTGAAGGTCGTCACGAACTGACGACCGCGTTGTCGTTGAGCTTCTGGCTTCGATCCGCCATACGCAGCGCATCGATGATCTCGTCCAAATCGCCGTTCATGATTTCGACAAGGTTGTGAACGGTCAGTTTGATTCGGTGGTCGGTTACCCGACTCTGCGGGAAGTTGTACGTGCGGATCTTCTCGCTCCGTTCACCTGATCCTATCTGGTTCTTCCGATTCGCCGCTTCGGCTTCCTGCTGTTCGCGGATCTTCATATCCAACAACCGCGAGCGAAGTACCTTCATCGCCTTCGAGCGGTTCTTCAGCTGCGACCGTTCGTCTTGACATGTAACGACCATACCTGTTGGTAAGTGCGTTATACGTACAGCCGAATCCGCCGTGTTGACGCTCTGTCCACCCGGACCACTCGAGCGGTAGACATCAATATGCAGATCGCTGGGGTTGATCTCAATGTCGACATCCTCATCAGCTTCCGGTAGGACAGCGACTGATGCGGTACTCGTATGAATCCGTCCTTGTGTCTCCGTCGCGGGGACGCGCTGAACCCGATGAACACCACTCTCGTACTTCAGACGGCCGTACGCACCGGCACCTTTCACGAGGACGATCAGTTCCTTGAAACCGCCCGCACTCGAGGGGCTACTGCTAATCTCTTCCATACTCCAACCGCGGTTTTCGGCATAACGCGCGTACATGCGGTAAAGGTCACCCGCGAAAAGTGTCGCTTCGTCTCCTCCGGTTCCGCCGCGAAACTCCATAATGGTATTCCGGTCGTCGTTTGGGTCTTTCGGCAATAGGAGTTCGCGTAGGGTTTGCTCGAGTGCTTCGCTGCGTGCCTCGAGTGGCTCGATTTCGGCTTCGGCGAGTTCGACGAGGTCGGGATCGCCACCGTCGTTGACAATGTGGCGCGCTTCTTCGAGATCGTGGAGAACGCCACGGTACTCACGAGACGCGGTAACAATCGGTTCGAGGTGATGGTGCTCCTTGTTGAGTTCCGTATAACGCGTAAGGTCGGTATAGACATCGGGATCCGCCATCAGCCGCGTTATCTCTTCGAATCTCTCTTCCAATGCGGCAAGACGTTCCAACATAGATTTTATGATCCTCTCACGGCACGAGCCGTATTAAAGCAGGAGGTTAGACGTTGTATTGGAGTGCTGAGGTAGCTACACCGCGACGAACGACTTGTCGTCAACGGTACGCGAATCGGTGGGCAGAGTAAATGACGGTGCGAGTCCGAGTGATGCGCGCGCGGCCACGACGGCGACTTCGAGTTGATCGTCGTTCGGCTCACGTGTCGTGAGGCGTTGCAGCCACAGTCCCGGAGCAATAAGCGCGCGAACGACGGTGCTGTTTCGGTAGGCTCCCGACGCCTTCAACGCTTCGAACGATGCTCCCGCGACAACAGGTAGAAAGAGCAGGTGCGTCGCTATCCGTTCGACGAGTGTCGGCACGCGACCGGTCAGTACAGCAAACATTGCGTCGATAACGGCGTACGCAACAATCGCGACGAATACGACGATCAACAGGAAACTCGTGCCGCACCGTGGGTGGAAACGACTGTACTCCCGAGCTGCGTCGACGGTAAGATCCTCTCCACCTTCGTACGCGAAAACCGCCTTGTGTTCGGCACCGTGATAAGCGAATACGCGACGGAGATCGGGCACACGTCCAAGTATCCAGAGGTACCCGAGAAGGATTCCCGCGCGAACTGATCCGGCGACGAAGTTATACGCAAGCGGATGGTTCGCGAGTTCGAACACGCTCGCTACGGCGAGCGGGAGCGCGAGGAATAATCCGAGTCCCGCAATGATTGCGCCGGCCGTAATCAGCCAATCGAGGAGGGTGTTTTTCCAGTCGTTTGCCTGTTCGTCGGGCATGGCGACGCTCGCCGAGTAGTTCAACGTGCGGAATCCGAGTACCGTCATCTCGGCGAATGTGACGACACCGCGAAAAATCGGTAGACCGAAGCCGCGCACCCGTTTCACAAGGCTTACATACGGATACGCCTGAACGGAGATCGTACCATCGGGACGGCGAACAGCGGTAGCAACGCGCTCCGGCGAGCGGATCATAACACCTTCGATTACCGCCTGCCCACCGATGGGTCTATCAACAGTCCGTTCGATCGATTCGCCGGAATGGAGCGTAGTCACGGAGACGCCTCCGATGCTTAGCTCTTCTTCCCGTAGCGCCGATTGAACGCGTCGACACGCCCGGCGGTGTCGATGAGTTTCTGCTTACCGGTGAAGTACGGGTGGCATTCGGAGCAGATTTCGACCTTGAGGACGCCTTTCGACGTCGAGCGGATGTCGACGACGTTGCCGCATGCACAAGATATCTGCGTCGTCTTGTAATTGGGATGAATGTCAGCCTTCATGTT
>CAZWQW010000038.1:7759-24864 GCA_964635955.1 uncultured bacterium
ACGGGAATCAGTGTCCCGGTCACTACCCAGTTTCGTGCTGTCCAGGGCGCAATTACTGAGAGCATCGCCATCGTAAACACGGCGGTCATCACGATACCACGCCATCTAAGCCGCCAGAGCCACCAAGCACCGAGAAAAGCCGGAAGAATGAGGATACTCGATCGAACGAGACACGCCAGACCGATTAGCGCTCCGCCAACAACCGCTCGTTTCCAGTTAAACTGATTCGCGAATGGCGTCAGCACGACGATACCGGCGACAACGAGGAGCGTAAACAGCGGCTCGGAAAGCGGTGCCAGTCCGTATTTGACCTGAACCGGATTTACCGCTACGAGACACGCTGCGACGAGTCCGACTCGTTCACCAGCAATCCGTCGCCCCAGCATCCCTGTCAGCAGCACGATACCGACGGTAAGCAAGCTATTCGCGACGATTACGGCTCGCGTGCTTTCTCCGAAAACAGCGTAGATACCCGCCACGAACACAGGAAATCCAGGCGCTCGACGAATATTCGGTTGATTGTAAAGAACGAATCCGTTGCCCGCGACGAGATTTCGTGCGATATCCGCATATTGACCGTAGTCAGAGTGAGGTGAGCGTACGATGTAGTCTTCAGTGACGACAACCGAATAAGACAGGAGCCGTGCGATCATAGCGAGTAGCACTGCGCCAAGGAGAAGCCAGCGCCAGTGGGTCACGACGTCGATACGTCGAAAACGTGCGAACGCGTCCCGAATGCGATTTGCAGGCATAGACAGGTCGGAACCGGTTAGGCGTTCATCATCTCGAGGAATTCTTTGTTCGTCTTGGTTCCATGCATGCGGTCCATAAGGAATTCCATGGCCTCGACCGAACTCATCTGCGCGAGGAACTTGCGAAGAATCCAGACGCGGTGCAGCTCGAACTCGGAGAAGAGCAACTCTTCGCGACGTGTCCCTGACTTATTCACATCGATAGCAGGATAGATACGACGATCCGCGAGCTTCCGATCGAGAACGAGCTCCATATTACCCGTACCCTTGAACTCCTCAAAAATCACCTCGTCCATGCGGCTTCCGGTATCGATGAGCGCGGTAGCGATGATCGAGAGCGATCCACCCTCCTCGACGTTTCGCGCAGCACCGAAGAAACGCTTCGGACCGTGCAACGCATTTGCATCGACACCACCCGAGAGGATCTTACCCGAATGCGGTATCACTGTATTGTGCGCGCGCGCGAGCCGGGTGATGCTATCAAGTAGAATCACTACATCGTGCCCGTATTCGACCAAGCGCCGCGCCTTCTCGATCACCATCTCGCTCACTTGAACGTGTCGCGTAGGCGGCTCGTCAAACGTCGAGCTGATAACCTCGCCCTGCACCGACCGCTGCATGTCGGTCACTTCTTCCGGGCGTTCATCAATCAAGAGAACAATCAGAATGACATCCGGATGATTGTGCGTGATCGCGTTCGCGAACTTCTGCAGTAGCATCGTCTTACCGGCTTTGGGTGGCGAAACAATCAGACCACGCTGACCTTTCCCAATCGGTGCGAGAAGATTCACGATGCGCGTTGCGTATTCATTCGGGTAGTACTCGAGATTGAGGCGTTCGTTCGGAAAAAGCGGAGTAAGGTTGTCAAAGAGCGTTTTTTCTTTCGCAAGCTCCGGATTCTCGTAGTTGACCGCTTCGACGCGGAGGAGCGCGAAATGCCGTTCGCTGTCCTTCGGCGGGCGAATCTGCCCACTGACCGTATCACCCGTGCGTAGACCAAATCGCTTGATCTGCGACTGGCTCACGTAGATGTCGTCAGGTCCCGGGAGATAGTTGTAGTCAGGTGATCGAAGAAAACCATTCCCCTGCTCGAGGATCTCAAGAACACCTTCGGCGAAAATGAAGCCGTTTCGCTCGGTTTCCGCTTCGAGGAGTTTGAAAATCAGTTCTTGCTTGCGGTAGCTGGTGAAATCGGGGATACCGAGGCCGTGGGCGAGTTCGTGCAACTCGGCAATCGTTTTCTTCTTGAGTTCGATAATATTCAAGGGGCGTTCCTCCAATCGCATCGCGAGCACACCGACTGGTCTTGCTCCCGATACCATACGGCAGGGCATATACGTGGAAACGTTGGAATCAGTATCTGAGAACGCATACCGTACCAGAAGTAGCGTGATCGTGGCGATACACCAAAATCACGGAACACCGAGTGGTATCGACACCTACTGTCGAAAACTACTCGTGAGTTGAAGCACCGATAGTAAGAACGTCCCACCGCATCGGCGATACTCTTCGGCGGGTAGCGTCATTCCCCCGAATGACCTTGCGCAGAAAACGACGATGCGTACCTGCGGCGGGCGCGCCAACTCATGGCCAATCGGCTCTAAAGAGCCTATCCTGAAGCATCAGGATGCATGAAGAAGCGGTTTGATGGAAATGGTGAGCGAGCTACGCTGGGGTAGCGCGTTCATAACATAGCACCGTATTACGCGATCTGTCAAGGGCGACGGTTATCAAGCACCGTCAATAAATCTATTCGCAGCCGTTCGACAACATCGGGATCGTTTAGTTTCTGACCGTCTTCGGTTGTCAGGTAAAACGCATCAGCTACCCGGTCTGCATCCGTTCCGATGCGCGCCATGTGAATATTATGACAGTGCTCCGATATCGTGCGGCTGATATCGTAAAGTAACCCAATACGGTCTACGGTAAAAACGTCGACAACGGTGTACTGCTCGGAAATCTGGTCGTCGAATACTACGTGCGGCGCGATTGCTTTCGCGCGTGTCTTCCGACGCGCCCACCGCCGCCGATGTTTTTCGATGAGGTCGGCAACCGCATCAACGCCCGCCCAAACGCGATTGAACGTGTTGCGCAACTTCTCGATCTGGCGTTCCCGTTCGGTATCTTCCGTCGCAAGACCTTCTACGCTGAATATATCGACGATGATACCATCGTCCCGCGTATATGCGTCGGCAGAAAGGATGTTCAAGTCGTTTACGGAAAGCACACCGCAGATATCACTGAGTAAATACGACCTGTCGTGTGTATACACAATCAGACGAGTAGCAGATCCGTTCGATTCGACGTCAATAAGAACCGAATCGGTTGAAACCAATTGCTCGGCTCGAATCGCGTGCTGTTCCGCTTCATCAAGAGTATAGATGAGCGAATAACGCCGCGGCATACCGTTGAGGTGCCGATTCGCGCGTTCCTCACCGATTCGTTCCGCAAGCTGATCGCGATACTTCTCTGGGCTCTCGATCACACTGCGCATGTCACCGGCGTCGCCGTTCGTTCGTTGCTCGACATATGCGCGAATCCGCGTATACAACGTGTCGAGTAACGTAAGTTTCCACTTCGAAAGCGACTCGGCCTGCGTCGCGTTCATGTCGGACCACGTGAGCACGTACAGCAAATCAAGGCTCGTTGTATCGGCAAACTGTTCCGCTACTTGTCGAATCATCGCCATGTCGTCAATATCACGGCGCTGCGATATGTGGCTCAGTAGCAGATGCCGTGCGATGAGAAACGCGAGCAGATTTTTCTCATATTCCGATAAGCCAAGCCGCTCCGAAATGTCCACCGACATTTCCGCACCGCGTTCTGAATGGCCGTGGCCACCCGATTTCCCTATATCATGGAGAAGCGCCGCGAGATGGCCGACGGTCTTGTGCGACAACGAACGGTAGACCTGTGCAACGAGGCTCTCGTCCGATTTTTCCGCAAGCGATGTCATGCGCTGAACCGTGACGATAGAGTGCTCATCGGCGGTATACGCATGGTAGTAGTCGTGCTGGACCAGACAGGTCAGTCGATCGAATTCCGGCAGATACACACCGAGTAGGCCCGTCCAGTGCATCCTTCGCAGAACGTCGTCGAGATGATACGGATTCGCCATGATGCCGAGAAAAATCTTTGCCACCTCTGGGTTGCGACGGTAATCGTCGTCTACAAGCCCAAGATCCTGATAGATGGCGCGCGACGCGGTCTCGCTCATGATCGCGCGATGCCGGTGCATATCGGCGAACAGACTCATGAGTCGTTTCGGATCGTTCCGGAAGAAGTCGCGACGCGCCCGCGGTAAGAGGATTTTACCTCGCACATACACCGCGCCGTCAGATAGAACGCGTCTTCGCACCAGATCGGTTACCTGCGTTGCTCGGCTCGTGTGACGGGAAAGCTGGTGCGTCACGGCATCGGTTATGCGTACGATGTCGCGTGCGGCGAGATAGTAATCCCGCATGAATTCTTCGACAGCAAGATGCGTTGCCGTGTCACGGTACCCAAACGCTTCGGCAAGTTTGGGCTGCACGTCGAAATCCAAGCGGTCATGCTTACGTCGATGCAAAAAGTGCAACTCGTTCCGAACGCGCCAGAGTAGGTCTACGGCATCCTCGAGTGCGCGAAAATCACGCTTCGATATTAGCCGATGTTCGACGAGCGCTTCCAGCGAGTGCGTCCCACGTTTCGCCTTCATAATCCACTGCATCGTGTGGACGTCGCGTAAGCCGCCGGTCGAATCCTTCACGTTGGGCTCGAGCACCTGCGCGTATGATCCGTGCGCGAAACGTCGCTCCTGCATCTGCACTACCTTCAGGTCGACGAAGTCACGACCGCGTTGACTGAGGAAGCGCTCCCGGAACTCCGACTGGAATTGCACGAATGGCTTCTCGTAACCTGCAAGAAACCGTGCATCGACCATTGCTGTCAGTCCGATGTCGTCCGATTCGGCGAAATCGAGCGCACCTTCCACCGTTCGCGTGGAGTGCCCCAAATCGAAATCGAGGTCCCACAAGAGGCGCAGCACACCCTTTACTACCGGAGATTCGGCTCGCACATCGCCTTCGAAAAGGAACATGATATCGATATCCGAGAACATGTTCAGCGCGGCACGTCCGAACCCACCGAGTGCCACGATGGCGCACTCACCGGCAACCTCGTCATTGTCGAGCAGCAACATCCGGTATAATTCGGTGATTAATGAGTCAACTACTGCCGTCCATTGCTGAACGATGCCGCGACCCGTTGCACCAGCGCCGTGTTCGTAACGCAGTCGTTCCTGCTCGCGTTTGAGATACTCGCGGAAGATCGATATGCGAATGGAAGCGATCTTTTCAGATGCGTAGCTGTGTTTTCGCGATTCGCGTTCGAGTCGATCGAGGCTTTGTCGGAGGTCTGAGATCATCGTGTCCGTGTGCGCGGGGTATTTCGGCCTACAGCGTGAACGTGCCCTCGAACGTGACTTCGGCGTTCCCTTCGAGGAACACATTACTTATCACGTCGTCGGACCGATCGAAGTATATCGTGAGAGGTATACCGCTCTGGGTGATCCCGGTCACCGGTGGATCGAAGTGGCCTGTAATTGCGCCGATGATCGCCGCAGCGGTAGTACCCGTCCCGCACGCCAACGTTTCGTCTTCTACGCCACGTTCGTAACTCCGTATGCGGAAGCGTGAACGATCAATCGGCTGAACGAACATCGCGTTGGTACCGGCGGGAGCGAAGCGCTCGTGTCGACGTATCTCACGACCCACCGTGGCGACATCCACCGAGTCCACGGCGTCAACGAATTCGACGGCGTGTGGCACGCCGGTGTTGAGAAACGAGACCGTTCGATGACCACCACCGAGTGGTAGATCGATGTTGAGTTCGAGATTCGTCGGATCGGTCATACCGAGCTTGACGTCGGCGCCGACGATCTCGGACCGATGCCGTCCCGCTACACTAACGAACTCCATACGCGCAGGCGTGATTCCTTTCAGGTAGGCGAACCGAGAGATACAGCGACCGCCGTTTCCACACATCTCTGCTTCGCCGCCATCGGCGTTGTAGTAGCGCATGCGGAAATGTGCATCGGAAGCGTCTTCCACAAGCAGGACGCCATCGGCGCCGACGCCGAAGCGACGATCGCACCACCGCTCGAAGAGCTTTTTGCGCGCAACCGGTAGGATCTCCGCACGGTTATCGATGACGATAAAATCGTTGCCCGCACCAGCCATTTTCGTGAACGGAATCACCATGATTACTCCCGATAAAACAAATTGATATCGAGCCTGACGAGAAATGTACAAAACGAATGTTTCGGTCGTGTAACGCGGTGGCTAAATCGATGCAGCGATCGGCGGGATTACTCCGGATTACGTCGCACGGTCCGACGTTCCATATCAATACCATCGCGCACGGCAACAATCAGCGTGTTCAGCTTCTTACTTTCGTTCGGACCGATTAGCCCCATATCGGCACCAATCCGCACGAGAATCTCCAGCGCGATGCCATCGAGTCCCGCAAGACGGAGCGCTTCCTGCTGCTCGACGGGGTCGTCCGTTGTTAGCGCGTCCTGCACCTGCGCTGCGACATCGACACTCGTGTCGCACAGTCGCTGCCCAATTGTATCGCGTTTCTTGTCCGAAAATTGCGATACGATTTGATGAACAGTCTTTGCCAGTTCATACGCCGTTGTAATCATGGCACCGTCTGTCATGGTTCTCTCCTCACAAAGCGATGTGAAGGAAGAATATAGGAACCGACACTATCGGATACCAGAATCGACGCAGGAGGAGTCGAACGGAAATCGCTTACGGAGACTCGCCCCGCAAGAAAAAACATTTGATGTTAAAAGAATCGGAAGGTACGTTCACGCCTAAGTAGATGGAGGGCATGCCATGCCGCGACCAAATCTCCTGTTCATCTTTACCGACGAACAGCGCGCCGATACACTCGCCGCGTACGGCAACAACAGGATCGAAGTGCCGAACCTGAACAAACTTGCCGACAAGAGCACCGTGTTCGAACGCGCGTATGTTTCGCAACCGGTCTGCACGCCATCTCGCTCAACGATCATGACAGGTCTTACACCGCACACGAACGGATGCACACGAAACAATCTCCCGCTCGATCTCGAAATACCGACCATCGCGGAGATGCTGCCCGACGAGTACTATAACGCGTACCATGGCAAATGGCATCTCGGCGACGAGCTTTTCGTGCAACACGGATTCGACGAGTGGATCAGCATCGAGGACGGGTACAATCGACATTTCCGTCCGGATCGCGATACATCGACGCGATCCGATTACCACAAGTGGCTGATCGGTCACGGGTTTCGTCCCCGCGAAGGCGAAACGTTTGGTCGGGGGGAAGCAACGCGCCTCCCGGAAGAGTACGGTAAGCCGTCATACCTCGCCGAGCAGTCGATTCGATTCCTGCGTGAGCGTGCCAACGACGCGCGACCGTTTGCACTCTACATCAACTATCTCGAGCCGCACATGCCGTTCTTCGGTCCGCGCGACGATCAGCATCCGCTTGACGAGGTCACAATCCCGCCGAATTTCGACAACATTCCAGACGAGACTCGGCCGCTTCGCGAGCGCCTCAACTACGCACACCACTTCGCAAATGGCTTTGGCGAGTACCCACTCCGAACCGAGGCCGACTGGCGACGCTTGATCGCGAATTACTGGGGACTCTGTAGCCTTGTCGACACGCACACCGGTCGTATCCTCGATGTCCTCGATGAAACGGGTCTCGCGGAGAACACGATCATCGTGTATACGTCGGATCACGGTGACATGATGGGTAGCCATCGGATGTTGACGAAGAGCATCATGCTCGAAGAAGCGCAACGCGTGCCGTTACTCATCCACCTACCGGGACAGACAGAACAGCGCCGGATTTCCACGCCAGTCGGACAGATCGATCTCGTACCTACGCTGCTCGAACTCATGGATGTGGACACCCCCAAGCACGTCGAAGGTGCGAGCCTCGCCGATGCAGCACGCACCGGCGATGATTCGAACATCACGCGAGACGTGTTTGTCGAGTGGACGCCGGGCAACTCGAACCAATCCGTCGCCGAGACACCTGAGAAGGTCATCCCCGACTGGAAACTCGCCGTCGCGTCTGAAGACGAGCTTCGCCGCCGCCCGGCCGAGCACATTCGCGGCATCGTGACCCGCGACAAGTGGAAGTTCAACTGGAGCACCGTCGGGGATCACGAGTTGTACAATCTCGATGAGGACCCGTTCGAGACGAAAAACCTTGCCGTCGAAGCAGAATACGGGAGTAAAATGCGCGAATTGGCCGAACGTATTCGTAGGTGGCAGGTACAGACTGCCGATTCCGTTGACCTGCCTACGCTTGGCTGAAGGAGCGATTCATGTCGGGACCGATACTCTGCTACGGAGAAGTCCTCTGGGACGCGCTGCCGGGTGGACTGTATCTCGGAGGTGCGCCGTTCAACGTTGCGGTGCATCTCCATCAACTCGGGGAACATACGGTGTTCGCAAGTCGCGTCGGCGAGGACCACCTCGGCGAAGAGATTGTCCGGCGTATGGAACATCGCGGAATGCGATCAGACTTCATCCAAGTCGACTCGAGATTGCCGACGGGATTCGTACGCGTCGCTCTCGAGCCCACACTCGGTCCGAGCTACACGATACTCCATCCATCAGCATGGGATTCGGTTGAGCCGACGGAAACACTTCGCGATGTCGCACAATCCGCTCGCGCGATTATCTTCGGGAGCCTCGCCCAGCGCGACGAACGCACGCGGTCGACGCTCCGCGAATTGCTCGAAAAAAGTCAGGCGGACCGGGTATTCGACGTCAATCTCCGTCCGCCGTACGATTCGCGGGAAATCGTTGAAGCATCGTTGCGCGATTCAACTGTCGTAAAGCTCAACGGAGAGGAACTCCGACAAATCGGGGAATGGTTCGGACTCCCGTCGGGCGAACGGGCGGCTTTACGTTCACTTGCGGATGAGTTTGGATGCGAAACGGTGTGTGTAACACGTGGCGATAGAGGTGCGAGTCTGTTTCACCACGATGAGATCATCGACCATCCCGGGTATCGTGTCGACGTTGCCGACGCTGTCGGTGCGGGCGATGCGTTCCTCGCGGGACTGCTAAGTCGGATGTACTCAGGTGCGGATCCGATGGAAGCACTCGATTTTGCGAATGCGCTCGGTGCCTACGTCGCAACGCAGTCCGGCGCGACTCCGGTGCACGATCAACGAGCGATCGAAGCGATCCGAGAACGCCGAGGATAGCCACCTTACCGTTCCGACGTCGAGCGTCTCGCGCGGCCTTCCGACGAGAACTCAACGGATATGCCCGTTACCGAGTGCGCACGGCTGCGCATTCCGGGTAGGTAGTAGTCGGCAAGTTCGAGGTAGATGAAGGCGATCCGTTGCGTGATCTCCGGATTGCTTCGCGTGAGGAAACGAGCGATACCTTCGTGTTCATCGAAGAGGTCGTGTTTCGGAATAAGGAGAACGTATGCGTCCTCCGGTATGCGAGAGAGTACTTCGGGATAGACGTTCGCGTACCGCATGAACGCTGTCCAAAGCCTCGCCTGTTCATCAACGTTGTACCACGCCATCGCAGCACCTGCCAGCAAAGTAGTTATCGTATTCGCGAGCCACACAACCATTTCACTTCGTGTACTACCGTATTGCACGAAATGTGCCAATATAAAGGACTGAGCCCGCGGTCAGTTTCTCCGAGGTGAACCGGCTAATCGCCGGATATATCGCGTATTGAGACGATACATACGTATTTTATTGATACATAGTCTTGATACAGATAAGGATGGCAATTGGCGCACTTATTGAGTTTGTGTACATTTATAGTCATGTTTTACCACGTCCGGCACGTCGACAATCCACCGCTCATCCTCGGATACATCAATGGTCTCGTCACTCAATCGCGATCCAATCGATCTCCATACCCATACCACGGCATCTGACGGCACCGATTCCCCTCGCCAACTCGTCGACACGGCGCGAGAGGCGGGACTGGTGGCGGTCGCCGTGACTGACCATGATACCATCGCGGGCGTCGCCGAGGCGCAGCAGCGAGGCCTCGAAACCGGCGTGGAAGTGATTCCGGGCATCGAAATTAGCGCGAAGCACGAAGGGCAGGGAGTATCGCATATCCTTGGCTACTTTGTCGACATCGATGACGAACATTTTCGGGAGCGGATCTCGTGGGTGCAGGCGCGGAGAAACGAGCGGAATCCCCAAATTATCGCGAAGCTGAATAACCTTGGCATTGACGTGTCGTACGACGAAGTCTGCGAGATCGCCGGTGAAGGCCAAGTTGGACGTCCGCATATCGCGCAGGCGCTTGTGCGGCGTGGCGCGGCAGTGTCCGTCAAGGACGCATTCAACCGGTATCTGCACACGACAGCACCAGCATACGTCGCCAAAGAGAAGCTTCCGCTGGCGGAATCGATCGACGTGATTCGCAAGGCCGGTGGCGTCGCTGTCTTGGCACACCCGTACCAGACCTGGCTCGACGATGAAGCGCTCGAACAGTACGTTGAGAAGCTCGCAGATCTCGGACTCGGTGGAATTGAATGCTGGTATACGCAGCACACTGTCGAACAAACCGACCATTACAGGGCGCTGGCATACCGTTACAACCTCGTCGCGACGGGCGGAAGCGACTATCACGGTTCAACCAAGCCGGACGTCCGACTTGGCGTCGTGTCGACGGGTGGTCCGATTCCCTACTCAATCGTAGAAGAACTTCGCTCCCGATGCAGACGCCCCAAGGGAGACACGCGGTGAAGATTTCGACGAAGGGCCTCTATGGAACGCTCGCCGTATTCGACCTCGCGATCCACAGTGCGAGCGGGAATGTGCATAAGGCCGATATCGCCGAACGCCAGCGGATTCCCGAACAGTATCTCGCACAGCTTCTCTCCGCACTTCGTCGCGCCGGGTACATCAAGAGCGTACGCGGGCCCGCCGGTGGTCACCTACTTGCGAAACAACCGGGCGAGATTACCGTCGGCGAGATCGTCGAGCTTCTCGACGGCCCACAAGTCAATGACGCAACGGCTGACGTCGACGACCCTTCGAGTAAACGTGTCGTGCAGAGCCTATTCAACGAAGCTGACCGCGCTGCGGCAGACGTCCTCGCGAGTGTTACCTTCGACGACCTCGTCGCGCGATGGCGCGATACTGAAGGCGCTATCGACTTCATCATCTGACATTACTCCACGTTCCCCATGACGCGAACGGGAACTGTATGGCTCGAAAACCATCGACCTCTGACATCACACTTGATCTCTTCAGTGACACTGGTTGGCGCATTGTTTGTCCACCGCGACTCCGCGGGCGTCACGGCTTCCACGCAGCGATCGGACTCTTCGCAGGAACACTCCTTGCGCTCGTTGGGATTACGGGAACTGTGGAATCGTTCGCACATCCGGCATGGGGCGCGCGACTGTTTCTGCTCGGATGGCTCGTACCGCTTGGTGTGATCGGCATACTCATCGTGTGGTTCGGCGCGAAAACACTCTCACGACTCTGGCAGGTCGATGTAATCCAGTCTGACGGAATTGTGGTACAGCATCTCCGTACCGGCGGTCCGTTTCGCGGCACAATCCTTTTTGAACATCCTGCCGAACGAGTAGAGCCGTTTGATGCGTCATCTACCCCGGATTCGCGTCGCGAATCGACGGTGAGCGCGCCGTTATCGATTCGCTACCGACCGCGAAATGAAGAGACGGTCTACGAGTACACCAGTTTACCGAGTATTACGTCTGAAGAATACCGATGGCTTACCGAGACGCTGAATCCACTCATCGAACGCACGAGCGCCGGGTCGGGCGCGCCGCCGAAAAACTCCGACCGATAGATTAGCCCTTCGTTGACGCTGCCTCAACGTCAGATCATCTTTTCACGGTTACGTAGTCTTACGCTGTAGGCAGCTCTATCGTCCGATTGACCAAATGGAACGTCCGTGAGCGAATCGATCGAAAAACTCGGCGTCTTCGCGCTTGAGACAGAGCGCATCTCATTTAGCTACAATTCCACTCAGGTACTTCACGATATCAACATCTCGATCGCACCGGGTGAGTTTGTTGGCATTATCGGTCCAAATGGATCTGGTAAATCGACCCTGCTTCGGATCCTATCGGGAGTGCTGAAGCCGAAATCCGGTGTCGTCCGGCTCGATGGAACACCGATCGACGAATTACCGCGACGCGAAGTCGCACGGCGAATCGCTGTTGTTCCACAGGAGACGATCTTCACCTTCGCGTTCAGCGCGCTTGAAGTAGTGCTTATGGGTAGATCACCACATCTTGGACGGTTCTCACTCGAAGGTCCAAACGATCTTTCTGTTGCGCGCACTTCGATGGAAGCGACGGACACATGGCCCCTGCGAGACCGCTCGATGGAAGCGGTTTCCGGAGGCGAGAAGCAGCGCGTCGTCATTTCGCGAGCACTCGCACAAGAGCCTTCGATTCTCCTTCTCGACGAGCCAACAACGGCGCTCGACATACGCCATCAGGTCGACATCTATCGGCTCCTCAATCGGCTCCATCAAGACGCCCGACACACAGTCGTCCTCGTACAGCACGATCTCAACCTTGCCGCGAAAGTCTGTCAGCGACTCGTCCTTCTCAATCGAGGAACAATCTGCCGTGACGGCTCGCCGGCGGACGTTATACGCGCCGACCTGCTCAGCGAGGTTTACGAAACAGACCTTCACGTCGAAACCGATCCGAATAGCGGTGCGCCGGTTGTCATCGTCCCATTGTAGCGCTTCCCGCAACAGCGTAACCATCCTAAAACATCCCGTTTACTACTGGTTACCTGCGTTGTCGATCGCGCGAACCGCATTGACGGAGCGGATCGTCTCCCGTACGTTCATCACCTTTTCATAAACGTGCGTCTGCCTCTCGCTCGTGAGAACACGCAATGATCGATCTGCATATCCATACCATCTGCTCCGACGGACGCGAGTCCCCAGAAGCCATGGTACGGTACGCGATCGAACTCGGACTTGAAGCGCTCGCGATCACCGATCACGATACCGTCGCTGGAATCAGAACCGCCGAAACGGTTGCCGATGGACAAATCCGTATTGTGACCGGTGTCGAGTTGAGTGCTACCGAAGGTGATACACCGATCCATATCCTCGGGTACGGCATCGATCCTGATGATAGCAGGCTGAACGTAGTGCTCGCGGACGTCGTCGCCGACCGCCGTACCCGCGCGGAGCGCATCGTTGCTGAGCTTAACGACATGGGGCTCGACGTCACATTGGATATGGTTGAGCATGAATCCGGCGAAGCTCCAATCACGCGTGCGCATATCGGCTACGCTCTACTCAACAACGGTTACGTCCGAAACACCGGTGAAGCGTTCGCACGGTACCTGAGTAACGACGCACCAGCCTTCGTTCCACAAACTGCCCTCGACATCCCCGAAGCGATCGCTACCATTCACAACGCAGGCGGAATCGCCGTTTACGCGCATCCAGGCATTACCAAGCGCGACGAACTCATCGCGCGCATGGTTCGTGACGGCCTCGACGGGATCGAAACCATCCATCCACAACACAGTCGGACGATTACCCGATTCTACGAGCGCATTGCACGGAAGCACGGGCTTATCATGACCGGCGGATCCGACGCACACGGTCGCGTACGTATGGCTGAATGCATCGCGTCAACACCCGTCCCACGGAACGTGCTTAGCGCCGTCGATGAGGCAGTCGAGAGACGAAACCACATCCTACGCGGAACTTTGGCCGTAGACACGCCGTCCGTATCATAAGTCTCACTGGTTACCGACAATCACCGCTCCCCGTCCGTTCCTGGTATCGATAGCGGGGAAACCCCTATTCGTTGGGCATCCCGTGAAACGACAATCGCGCGCACATCCTCAGCGGAATCTCCGATACGCGATCGTCGGGTTCGCAGTGCTTACTGTTCTCTCAACGCCGTTACCCGTCCACGCGCAAGAACCAGCGCATGTCGGTGATTCTGTTGCCGTCGCGATGCGGCGTGGGCGGTACGAATATGCGTTACGATTGCTCGCCGAGCGGCATCACACTGAGTCCGCAACCGATCGTGTGAGAACCGCCCTCTGCAATCTCGCCTTGGGCGATGCTCATACAGCGGACTCGCTGCTCGTCGCCGTCGATCTGATCGGATTCGGTACCGAATACCGCGACTACTGGCGCGCTGTTGCGGCTTTCCAACTGAGTGATTACGATCGTGCGGCGCATCAGTTCGACATACTTGCCAACCGTGCAAAAGCTCCCGTACGAGATTCGGCAGCGGTATGGTCACTTCGCGCAGCGCTCTCGGCACATGACAGCCTCCTTATCGAGAAGTCGATCGCACGACTCATTGCGTACACCGACGAGCTCGCCGCGCCCGGATTACTCTGGCGTATGCGTCGCGACAGCATGCAATGGCGACCGGAGTGGACTCGGCTTCTTGAGCAATATCCGGGAACGGACGAAGCACGAATCGGCGCTGTTGTCGCCGACAGCCTTGGATGGACCCCCTCGGGCGAAGAGTGGATTCACCTTGCGCGGTTGTATGAGAAGCACAACGATGCACCTGCGGCTGCCCGAGCATGGAACGGTGCGATCGCCGATACAACGATTTCGGACCGCCATACCTACGCACGGTACCATGCCGCGCGACTTTTGGTAAACAATCGCGATTACCCACCCGCAGTTGCACATCTTCAGACACTTCTCGGCGACGAAAACGCGCAGGAGTGGTGGCCGCGCGCACTTCGGTTGTCCGCGTCGTTGGAACGAAAACGCGATCGCGAAACCCGGTCGCGACAAATCGAGTCGGAGTTCATCGATCGCTACCGAAATCACGATGACGTGCCCGACGCGATGTGGCAAATCGCAATGAGCTATGAGCGGACGCGGAACTTCGATCAGGCAATTGCTGCCTACGAGCGGCTTGCGCAATCGTTCCCGCGACTTGAGAGCGCCGACGACGCGCGATGGAGAATCGGGCTCATCCTGTATCGCCAGCGTCACTTTACACGTGCGCATCGACAATTTGAACGTATCGCGCGCGAGACTCCACACTGGATTATTCAAGATCAAGCGGCGTTCTGGGCGGGAAAGGCATTATACGCGAACGGCGAACACGAGCGTGCACGCCAGACGTGGGACCGCGCGGCGGCGTACTCGCCACGAAGTTACTATGCGACGATATCAGCTCTCGTCGCAAATCGTCCAGTAACACCGCCCGAGGATGAGAGCCCATCGCCTCGCGAGCCGATTCGCAAGCCACAGGAGTGGGACGGTTACGACGAAGCGGCGTGGCTCGCGACGCTCGGCGAATGGCGATGGGCACGAGCAGTGCTGCAGACGCGCACGAGCGGAGCGGCAAAAAACATCGCAGAACGCGAGGCGCTTGCCGATGCATTCGAAGCGTTGGGCGATTATCCCATGGCGCTGAGATGGCGGTGGCGTGCGATGTGGGGACGGATCACCGAAGACCGGTACCACGAGCTCCCACCCGATCTTCTACGCCGTATCTGGCCCGATTTCTATCGCGATCAGGTCCGTATCGCCGCGAAGGAGCACGATCTCGACCCGGCGATCGTGTGGGCGATCATTCGTCAGGAAAGCGTTTTTGATCCCGACGTGACCTCGTTCGCCGACGCGCGGGGACTCATGCAAATCATCCCGCGTACAGGCACCGCGCTCGCCCGCGAACTTCGCATCGCTGACTTCGATCCGGCCGATCTCTATGAACCGGGGTTGAACATCCGTCTCGGCACACACTACATCAAGCAGCTTATGAATCAGTTCGGCAACAAAGTCGACCTCATGGCTGCCGGATACAACGCGGGACCATCGAATGTTGCGCGGTGGAAGCAAGCAGCAGGTGACGATTACGATCTGTATCGCGAACTGATTACCTACGCCGAAACGCGAAAATACGTTAAGCTTGTACTTCGAAACTATCTCGTCTATCGCGCCTTGTACCCCGATCGGTTTGACGATCGGCCGGCAAGCCCGGGAGGTGCATCGTGAGCGGGAATCTCGTCGGCTGGGTGTTCGGCAAAGCTGGTCAAAAGCACCTCTACGATCCTGAGTGGCGACCAGCTTCGTTCGACGGCGATCTATGGGAATCCGAAATCGTTGCCGTTCCGCCCTCCCGCGGACTGATCTTGTCGTGGAATGCCCATACGCCCGATTGGTCGGGCATCGGTTTCCGGATTTCCGTGCAAATCGACGGAGTGTGGACCGGCTGGGTACCCATGGGCGAGTGGCGACAAGTCTTCCCGATTCGGCATCCAGACGGCCCCATACACCGCGATGTGGATACCGCGACGTGGAGCGGTATCGCCGACGCTATTCGCGTGCGAGCGCGGCTCACACCGAGCCATCGCGACGAGAATCCAACACTACATCGTGTCATTGTCGCAACGGTTCCCGTTTCATCCGATGATACCGAGCGCCCTCTTGACGCTTCTGATGAACCGTTCGATGTGAACGTTCCATTCCGCTCACAGATGGATGAGGATCCGCGTATCGCCCCACGCATATGCGGACCGACTTCGCTCGCGATGCTGCTCGCAACACGTGAACCCGAGGTAGAGACACGGACAATCGCGACGCATGCGTACGACGCGGTTCACGATGTATACGGAAACTGGGCGCACCTTGCGGCCGTCGCTGGAGAGCACGGGTACGCAGCATGGGTAGAGCAGTTTCACCGCCTAAGCGATGTCGAGGACAGGGTGCGAGCTGGTTTCGGCGCGATTGTCTCTATTGCCTACGAGCAGGGCGAGCTTGCCGGATCACCGATTCCACGAACGAACGGGCATCTGGTCGTACTGCGTGGTCGAACGGCTGATGGCGACGTGATTTGTAACGATCCGGCGTTCCCCGATGAACGCGGAAACGGCGTCGTCTACCGTCGCGGGGAGTTCGAAAGGTTGTGGGCGGAGCACGGCGGTACGACGATACTCATGCGTCCGGACACGGTAGTAACAACCTAATGGACGCGTCGGTCGACGACGATCTTCGACCCGCTCCGCGCCTTCGCAAGCTTCTTCACCTCACTCGCCGCCTCCGCCACCTGAAGGACGTTGAGGAACCGATGCGCCTGCGAGTGGACAATCGCGACGCTAATGGTCGCAATGGGAAACGTTTGCGGCTGTCCGTGTCGGTCAATGCTGCGGATAAAGCCGCGCGTGCGGTCGTCGAGATCGTAGAGTAGAGGGAATCGCTCATCGATGAGGTGAACGGCGTCTTCGGCGATCGGGTACACGCGTTCGATGTCCGCGACGATCACGAAATCATCGCCGCCGACGTGTCCAAGGAAGTCCGACTCGCGCCCGTGTTT